>WGDC01000052.1 GCA_015493475.1 Deltaproteobacteria bacterium | reverse complement strand
ATTTAATAACAAACAGTTTTTGATTGGGTCGTGATGGATTTTTCAAAATATCAATATATTCTTTTTTGAGTATAATCTGGGCAATTTTTTCAAATGAAATTTTACGTTCTATTTGTAATTTTAAATTCTTCCTCTCGTCCCATAAGATCATAAAAATATACCAAAGATAGACGCTATTGTATATTTACTGTATATATTTTTCGATTTATGTCAAGGCCATTTTTTGCAGGGGAACAAGCAAAATTACAGGAAGAAAGAGTTATTGTAAGGGTTAACAGGAAGAAAGGGCCCTTTTTGCCTCTTCCACTCCCTTTTTGATTGCCCTTTCCAAGCCTGAAGGGTCCTTGCCTCCTGCCTGGGCCATGTCAGCTCTTCCTCCGCCTCCCCCTTTTATCTCCTTGGAGATCGCGCGTATAAGCTCAGAGGCATTTATGGAATCCGTTATATTCTTTGTGGCCATTACAAGGAGCATGGCCTTTCCATTTTTCGAAGAGCCAAGGATGACTACGCCCTTATTGAGCCTGTCTCTGATTCTGTCTCCAAGCTCCCTGAGGGCCGCGGCATCAAGGCCCTCCACCTTTGCAGACACAAGCCTAACACCTGAAACCTCTTCTGCTTTATCCACAAGGCCTTTAACGTCCTTAATTGCGCCTCCTGTCTCCCTGGCCTTGAGCTCCCTTTCAAGCTCCTTTATGCGCTCGCTAAGGCTTTCAATCCTTTTGGTAATTGCGTTTACGGGGCACTTGAGTCTCGAGGCGATATCAAGGAACTCATCCTCCATTTCCTGCACGGCCTCTACCGCCCTGGCACCTGTGACAGCCTCTATTCTCCTAATGCCAGAGGCGACGCTGGACTCTGAGACGATCTTGAAAAGTCCTATCTGCCCTGTTTTTTCAAGGTGGGTTCCTCCGCAAAGCTCCATGCTGAAATCAGGAATGGTGACCACCCTGACAAGCTCGCCATACTTTTCCCCAAAAAGGGCCATGGCACCCATGGAAATGGCCTCTTCCTGGGTAAGAACCTGGGTATCAACGGGAAGATCGGCCCTTACCTTCTCGTTGACAATTTTTTCAATTTCCTTGAGCTCCTGCCTTGAAAGGGCGGAAAAGTGCGTGAAGTCAAATCTCAGCCTTTCTGGTTCAACCAGGGACCCGGACTGGCGCACATGCTCCCCCAGAACCTGTCTCAGTGCTGCATGAAGAAGGTGGGTTGCAGTGTGGTTCCTTGCGGTATCAAGGCGCCTGTCCTCCATCACCTTCATGGAGGCCTCTTCCCCGATACGAATCTCTCCCTGGCTCACCTCGATTTTGTGGATTATGAGGTCTCCCTTTTTGACTGTATCCCTTACAACGGCCCTTCCAGAGGGGGTCTTGATCTCACCCTTGTCTCCTGTCTGCCCGCCGGATTCTGCATAAAACGGGGTCCTGTCGGAAACAAGTTCACCCTTCCAGCCCTGGGGCGCTGATTCGGTCTCCTTTCCTTCTGATACCAGGGCAAGCACCCTTGCTCGGCTTGAGGTTTCCTTATAGCCGGTAAATTCCGTGGCCTTTCCGTCATCTATGAGTTTTTTGTAGGCTGCAGGAAGTTTCTCTGTAACCGTTTCCCTGGCGGATTTTTTTGAGCGCTCCCTCTGCTCCCTGAGCATCCTTTCAAATCCTTCCCTGTCAAGGCGAAGGCCAAGCTCCTTGCTTATGTCCTGGACGATGTCAACGGGAAGACCGTAGGTGTCATAGAGCTTGAAGATGAAATTTCCAGATATGGTCTCTTCCCCCTTTTGCCTGAGTTCATGTACGTGCTCATCCAGCATCCTGAGGCCAAGGCCAAGGGTCTGGGCAAACCTTTCCCCCTCGTGGTCAAGCACCTGGCCTATGAATTCCCTGTTCTTTACAAGCTCGGGATAGACTTCTCCCATGTCCTCCACTACCTGAAAGGCGGTCCTTTTCATGAACTTTTCCCTGAGCCCAAGGACCCTTCCGTAACGGACAGCCCGCCTGATAATCCTTCTTAGAACGTAGCCCCTTCCCTCGTTTGAAGGGATGACACCGTCTGCTATGAGAAAGGCCGCAGCCCTTGAGTGGTCTGCAATGACCCGCATGGCAATGTCTGTGGCGTCAGAGCTTCCGTATGCCTTTCCTGAAAGTTCGGAGAGAAGGGCCATGATGTTTTCAAATATGTCCGTATCAAAGTTGTTGAGCTTTCCCTGGCAGACGGCAGCAATTCTTTCAAGGCCCATGCCCGTATCTATGCACGGCTCAGGAAGGGGGCTCATCTTGCCTGTTTCGTCCCTGAAAAACTGCATAAAGACGAGGTTCCAGATCTCAAGGAAGCGGTCGCAGTCACACCCAACCTTGCAGTCCGGCCGTTTGCAGCCAACATCCTCTCCCTGGTCTATGAGTATCTCAGAGCAGGGCCCGCACGGGCCCGTATCCCCCATGGCCCAGAAGTTATCCTCCTCGTCAAGGCGCACTACCCTGTCCAGGGAGATACCCGTAAGCCTTGGCCACAGCTCTGCCGCCTCATCATCCTCCCGAAAGACGGTAACCCACAGCTTTTCCCTTGGCAGGCCAAGCCTTTCCACCAGGAACTCCCAGGCAAACTCTATGGCCTCCTTCTTGAAGTAGTCGCCAAATGAGAAGTTTCCAAGCATCTCAAAGAAGGTGTGGTGGCGGGCCGTGTAGCCAACGTTTTCAAGGTCGTTGTGCTTTCCTCCGGCGCGCACGCACTTCTGGCACGAGGCAGCCCGCGTGTAGGGTCTTTTTTCCTCGCCAAGAAACACCTTCTTGAATTGCACCATGCCTGCGTTGGTAAAGAGGAGGCTTGGGTCATCGGCAGGCACAAGGGAGGAGCTTGGAACTATCTCGTGGCCTTTCTTCCTAAAGTAATCGAGAAAGGCCTGTCTTATCTCGTGGCTCTTGAGCGCCTTCATGCCTGTTTCTCCTTTACCTCTTCTTCTGCCTGCCCGGAGGTCTCCGTGGGCGAAAGGCCGTAGGCATGCCTCACCCTTTGATCTATCTCGTCTGCAAGCTCAGGGTTTTCCTTCAGGAACTGGCGGACGTTTTCTCGCCCCTGGCCCAGGCGTTCGTCATTGTATGAGTACCAGGCCCCGCTCTTGTCTATGATGTCCAGGGCAACTGCAAGGTCAATCAATGCGCTTTCACGGGAGATCCCCTCGCCGTAGTAGATGTCAAACTCCGCCTGCTTGAAGGGAGGGGCGATCTTGTTCTTTACCACCTTTACCTTGGTACGGTTTCCTATGACGTCTTGGCCCTCCTTGAGGGCAGTCATCTTCCTGATGTCAAGGCGCATGGTTGAGTAAAACTTGAGGGCGTTGCCTCCAGTGGTGGTTTCAGGGTTTCCAAACATCACCCCTATCTTCATGCGGATCTGGTTTATGAAGATGAGCGCTGTCTGGCTCCTGTTAAGATTGGCAGTCAGTTTCCTGAGGGCCTGGGACATGAGCCTTGCCTGGAGACCAACATGGGCATCTCCCATGTCTCCTTCAATCTCCGCCTTTGGCACCAGGGCTGCAACCGAGTCTATTACTATGAGGTCAACTGCCCCGCTCCTTACCAGGGCGTCTACTATTTCAAGGGCCTGTTCCCCGTAGTCGGGCTGGGAGATGAGAAGGTCGTCTGTGTTTACGCCAAGTTTTTTTGCATAGACCGGGTCAAGGGCATGCTCTGCATCCACAAAGGCTGCGATGCCCCCCTGTTTCTGTGCCTCGGCAATCATGTGGAGGGCAAGGGTAGTCTTTCCAGAAGACTCGGGGCCGAATATCTCGACCACCCTTCCCCGCGGAATTCCCCCTATGCCAGTGGCAATGTCCACAGGCAGGCATCCTGTTGGTATGACCGGTATATCCACAACACCGCCCCGGTCCCCAAGCCTCATTATTGACCCTTTTCCAAACTGCTTCTGTATCTGGTTAAGGGCGATGGATAGCGCCTTGTTTTTGTCTTTCCGTTCCTTGGTTGTATCCATTAATCCCTCCAAAAAATTGAATCGGTTTAAGGCGGTGCCAGTTGCAGATGCATCGGTAAGTGTTATTAAATACCCGCCTGCTTTCTCATGACCGCTTTGAATCTCTTAAAAAACAATGTACCACTTTTACACATACTTTTCCCATTGGCAATAATGGTATCTGCTGGTCATATCTTACCCTTGATAAGGTTCATAGGGCTTTTCTCCACTCCATAATTAAATTAATATCGTTATCATGGAAAAACGATACATAGTAGGGATCGATCTAGGAACAACCAACAGCGCCGTTGGCTATATTGACCTTCACGATGCGAGTCCCGGCTCCATTGAAATAAAGTCCTTTGACATCCCCCAGCTTGTTGGAATAGGAAGGCTTGGCAAGTCAAGGACACTACCATCCTTTCTTTACCTGCCTCCAAGGTTTGATGTGGATAAGGGCATCTTTGCCTTGCCCTGGGACGAAAAGAGGGATTACGCCGTGGGAGTCTACGCCCGGGACCAGGGGGCCCTGGTCCCGGGCAGGCTCGTTTCCTCTGCAAAGAGCTGGCTGTGTCACGGAGGGGTCGACAGGGACGCGCCCATCCTTCCCTGGGGCTCAAGGGAGGATGTGGAAAAGGTCTCTCCCATAACGGCCTCTGCCCGTTACCTTGAGCATATCAGGCAGGCATGGGAATACGAAATGAAGGTTTCCCTTGAGGAGCAGGAAGTGGTGCTTACTGTGCCTGCCTCCTTTGACCAGGCAGCAAGGGAGCTCACCCTCAAGGCGGCCAGGGAGGCAGGCCTTGGAGAGGTGCTGCTTCTTGAGGAGCCCCTGGCCTCGTTTTATGCGTGGCTTTCCCACCATGAGCAGGACTGGCAGAAGCATGTAAGGCCTGGCCAGCTTCTTCTTGTTTGCGATGTGGGAGGCGGCACCACCGATTTTACTCTCATCGCCTGCGAGAAGGGGGAGAAGGGGCCAAGGCTCGAGAGGCTTGCTGTTGGCAACCACCTGCTCCTTGGGGGGGATAACATTGATCTTACCATTGCAGCCCTGTGCGAAAAGAAGATAGGCAGAAGCCTTGGCACCGCCGAATGGCAGAATCTCTTTCACCAGGCGAGGCAGGCAAAGGAGGCCCTCCTTTCAGGGCAAGGCGCGGAGAAGACCTCTGTCAGGCTCGTGGGCTCTGGAAGGTCCCTGGTTGCCGGAACCGTCTCCGTTGAGCTTGAAAAGAAGGAGATAGAATCCCTAATCCTTGATGGATTTTTTCCGGAAACAGGGCTTGAATTGGCACAAAAGGAGTCTGCGGCCTCCTCTGCCCTAAAAGAGATGGGGCTTCCCTACGAGTCCGACCCGGCAGTGACAAGACATCTTGCCAGATTTATGGCCATCCAGGGAGAAGGCAGGTTAGCGGACATTATACTTTTTAACGGCGGTACCCTGAAGCCTCTATCCATTCGGGCCAGGATATCTTCTGTTCTATCGGCCTGGAAGGGCGGTGAGGTCCTGTCAATAGAAAACGATTCCCTCGACCTTGCCATTTCCGTGGGCGCCGTTTACTACGGCCTTGTAAGAAAGGGCCTTGGGTTGAGGGTCGGTGGCGGGATACCAAGGGCCTATTTTGTGGGGCTTTCAGGACCTGACGCATCTTCCGGGCCAGGGAAGGCCGTCTGCCTTATGGAAAGAGGCACCGAGGAGGGCCGGGAAGTGGAGATAAAAAGCAAGTTCCATGTTCTCACAAACCGGCCGGTGAAATTCACACTCCTTAGTTCCACAATCAGGCGGGATGACCAGGAAGGAGACGTGGTGGAATTGAATGACAGGGATTTTGTAAGGCTTCCCCCTCTCCAGACCGTACTGAAGTACGGAAGAAGGAGCCATGACAAAAAAATACCTGTACGTATCGGTTCAAAGGTTACCGCCATAGGGACACTGGAGCTTTACTGCTGCTCCCTTTCATCATCCCACAGGTGGAGGCTCCAGTTTGACCTCCGGGCGGGGCAGCGTCAAAAGGCCCATGAAACGTACCATGTCGAAGGCGTGCGCATTGCACCCGGAGAATCCGGCCATGCCTTCACTAAGGAGTTGACCGGTGAGGACAGGCAAGCGCTTCAGGAGGCTGAACAGGCTATAAGGGCCTGTTTCCAAGGCGGCAGTGACGAGGTTAATCCAAAGGACCTCTTGAACGTACTCACAGAGATATTCGGCATGGGCAAGGAGCTTTGGAACATGGCCATGCTCAGGAGTCTTGCCGATATACTTCTTGAGGTAAGGCAGGCGAGAAAGAGGGACCTTATGCGCGAGGCCCGCTGGTTCAACCTCACGGGTTTTTGCATGAGACCAGGTTTTGGGGATCCTGCCGACCCCTGGCGTATTAAAAAGATCTGGCCTCTGTCCTTTGAGGGGTTATCAAACGTGAAGAAGCTCGAGTCCAGGCTCCAGTGGTGGATATTCTGGAGAAGGGTGGCCGGCGGGCTTGGAAGTGGCCAGCAGACCCAGCTTTTTTCTCCGGTCAGCCAGGTGCTTATGCATGGGAAAAAGTCAAGGAGAAAGAGAAAGACCAGGGTGTTCAAGCCTCAGCCTGAAGAAGCAAGGCAGATGTGGCTATTTGCCGGGAACCTTGAACGGATAGGGATAGAGGTAAAGGCGGGCCTTGGAGACAGGATCGTTTCCATTCTGCCAAAGAGTGGTTTCAGAAGGGATATGCTCTGGAGTCTTGGCAGGATAGGGGCGAGGGTTCCCCTTTACGGCCCTGCGAACATGGTGGTACCGCCCTCGATAATAGTGGCGTGGATAGAGCGGCTCAGGAAATACGAGCTCAAAAAGGATTCGCCGGCGCTCGTAAACAGTGTGGTGTCCATGGCACGCCTTTGCGGGGACAGGGCAAGGGACCTTCCAAAAAAGGCAAGGGAAGAGACTTGTACCTGGCTTGAGCTTATCGGCGCAAGTCCTGAACAGGTAGCGCCAATAAGGAAATTCCAAGAGGTCAGGGACAGGGAACGTGACACGGCCTTTGGAGAGCACCTGCCGGAAGGGCTCGTGCTTACCGAACAGGGAGAAGATCAATGAAACTTGTGGGCCTTATATTCGCTTTTATTGGTCTTTATTGTCTTGCCGTCGGTATTTCCATGGGCATGGAGGGAATGAGGGCTATGAGGTGGCCTACAGCGAGGGGCCGCATCATACAAGCCAAGGTAGAGGAGCTTCGTACCCCGTCCAAGATAAGAATAGCCCGTCTGTGCCTGAACCTCGATTACCTCTACATGGTCGGAGACAAGATACTTGAGGGCCACAGGCTGAATTCCGGCTGGCGCTGTTTTGCCTCTGAAGATTTTGTGAAAAAGATCCTTGAAAGGTATCCGGTAGGGAAGAAGGTGGAGGTATACTACAATCCGGCCCGCCCCGAGGTGAGTCTCCTCGAACCCGGCCTGAGCTGGTCTGTATTTTTTTTCAGCGGCCTTGGCCTTGTAACACTTTCAATCACTTATCCCTTTGTAAGGTCCATGGTGTCTCGCAGAGGCCGATTTTGTTCCTATCCGCCGTAATTTTTCCAGAATACGTCCTGGGTTATTTCCCTTACGCCAGCTTCCTGTTCCGCATTGAGCCTATCGAACTGGATACCGTATAGATAATGGAGACCGTCTTTTCGGCTCCATTTGATGGTCCCTTCAAGCTTGAGTGGGCTTTTCCATTCAATGGTAAAACTGAGCCTGTCGCCGTCTTGAAGCCTCGTTTGTGTATCCATCTTCATCCCCCCTGGGCTGATATCCACAACGTAGGCATTGAAGAATTTTCCCTCGCCTTGGCAGACCGCCTCTATGTTAAGCCTCAATCGGTGTGTTTTTCTCTTTTGGGATGCCAACTGTATTCCACCTCCCAGGCTCACTGGTTCCACAGTTTTTTAAACGTATCACACCATTTTTTTCTCACTCTTTCCTCGGAACCCTTGCAAATATAATGCATTTATTTTATCTCAACCAAGAAAATCTTGTAATTTTTGAAATTAACCATACCCGGTTAAAAGGACCAAGGCGGGTAGCCCTGGAAAGCTGCTATTTTCAAGACTCGGGAAGGACAGGTGCCGAAAACGCAAAGCCTGGTACGTAGTGCGTGGTTGCTTGTTTTGCGGAAAGGCTGCGGCAGCTTAAAAAAAGAGACAGCTTTTCAGGGGCCTCAATGAAATTTTTTCCGGCCCTGAAACATTAACAGCCCCGTTTGGAAAGGTGGAAGCTGCACTATGCGTGAGGTAATCAGAGAGTCTGTAGAGGATGCGTTCAAGAAACTTGTGGAAAAAGGAAAATTGCCAGGAGGCAAGACAGGAAAGGGTCATCTGATTTCGATTCCCAAACAGGAACACCACGGCGACTACGCGAGTAACTTCGCCCTTGTCATGGCCTCTGTTCTCAATATGCCGCCACGGCGGATTGCTGAAAAGTTAAGGGACATTCTTTGCCGCGATCCTGACTTTGAAAAGGTCGAGGTGGCCGGTCCCGGTTTCCTCAATTTCTTTTTCTCAGGGGCCTTTTGGCGAAGGCGTCTACTTTCAATCAGGGAGCAGGGCGGGGATTTTGGCCGTTCGGATGCTGGAGGTGGAAGAAGGGTGCTCGTGGAGTTCGTAAGCGCCAACCCCACAGGACCCCTGCACGTGGGTCACGGCAGGGGAGCCGCAGTGGGAGACAGCCTTTGCAGGATTCTCAGGGCAGCGGGCTTCAGGGTGGAAAGCGAGTATTACATAAACGATGTAGGAAACCAGATGAACACCTTGGGACGCTCCGTTTACCTGCGGTACCAGCAGGTGCTCGGGCGGAAGGTGGATTTTCCAGACGAATGTTACAAGGGCGAATACATAAGGGATATAGCCATTGAGGTCGCAAGGGAACACGGCGCCAAGTTCCTTGATACAGAGATTGACGAGTGTCTTGATTTTTTTACGAGCGAGGCGGTCGCCAAGATTTTCAGCTCCATAAAGGAAGACCTTGAACTGTTCCGGGTGCGCTTTAACAACTGGTTCAGCGAGCGTACCCTTCACGATTCAGGCTATGTGGAAGAGACGATTTCCCTTCTGAAGAAAAAGGGCATAATATACGAGAAGGAAGGGGCCCTTTGGTTCCGCACAAGCGATTATGGCGACGAAAAGGACAGAGTGGTAAGGCGTTCAAACGGCGTGCTCACCTACTTTGCCGCAGACATCGCCTATCACCGGAACAAGCTCGAGCGAGGCTACGACATGCTCGTAGACATCTGGGGGGCAGATCACCACGGCTATGTTCCTAGGGTCAAGGCCGCCATAAAGGCCCTTGGGCACGAGCCGGACAGGCTTCACGTTCTCCTTGTTCAGCTCGTGAACCTTCTTGAGGCGGGGAAACTCAAGGCCATGTCCACGAGGGCAGGGGAGTTTGTAACCCTTCGGCAGGTCCTTGATGATGTAGGCGTTGACGCCACAAGGTTCATTTTCCTGACGAGGAAGTGTGACAGCCATCTTGATTTTGACCTCGATGTTGCCAGAAAACAAAGCCAGGAGAACCCGGTCTATTACGTCCAGTATGCCCATGCACGCCTTTCCAGCGTGTTTGCCATGGCACGGGAGCGTGGCATAGAGCTCGTGGAGCCTGAAAAGGTGGATATTTCCCTGCTCGATGGTATTGAGGAGATCAGGCTCATGAAGTTCCTTGCACGGTTCCCAGACGTGGTTGCAGGGAGCGCCACGAGTCTTGAGCCGCACCGGGTAAGCTATTATTTAACAGAACTGGCAGGTATGTTACATAAGTACTATACTAAGCACAGGTTTATTGGGGATGACCCTGGATTGACCGAGGCGAGGCTTCTTCTTGCAGATGTCACCAGGACTGTCTTGAAAAACGGGCTCGAACTTCTCGGTGTTGAAGCACCCGAGAAGATGTAGTGCCCTGGATGCGAGGTTGAAAATGGCAGCAAGTAAGCAAAAGGGCAAGGCGATCCAGTTCCAGATTGGATGGGCAGGCCTTGTGGCCATAGTGGTTTCCTGCGTTTGTGTACTTCTTTGGACCTTTGTCCTTGGTTTCTGGATGGGCCAGAAGGTAGCCACGGGTAATTCCAAGGGGCCCAAGGTCTCTGTCTATTCACCAGGCACAAAGGCGCAGGAGGCGTCCGGACCGGCTTTGGGATACCATCAGCCCGGAAACGAGATACAGATCGGCCCCAAAGAAGATGAATCCGCTATGAAGCAGTTTAGCGCCCTTAAGGAAAGCCTCAAGGAGGAGGCGTCTAAAGGCGGAATAAAGACCGAGGTCCTTCCTGGGGCGTCCCCGGATAAGGAAACAGGCGGTGTTTCGGCGGAACTGGGGTCCAAGGCGGGAGAAGCCGGGCCTGAAGGACAGAAAGGGGCGGAACTAGGAGCTGGGTCAAAGAGGATTCGAAAAGAGAAAAAGAAAGAGGCGGAAAGAGCTGTTCAAAGGAAAAAGGGCGTCAAGAAGGTAAAGACAGAGGAGATATCAAGGCCCGCAAGGGAGGCATCGAAGCCTTTTGCCCTGCAGATAGCTTCCTACAGGACACTTGCCCAGGCCAGGAAAGAGGCCGAGAGGTGGAAGAAAAAGGGCTACTTCGTCAGGGTCAGGAGCGCCAACCTCGGTAAAAGAGGCACTTGGTATAGAGTGTATCTCGGCCGTTACAGAAGCCTTGACAAGGCGAAAAGGGCGTCTATGCGGATAGCGGCCAAGGAGGGACTTCGTTCCTACGTGACCAAGGTTTCCAAGTAGGGCGGTTTTCATGCGGCTGGCCTGTAGCTTGCCGGCTTTGACCTGGATAGCCCCTGTCGCTATCTTTACATGGGCTGTGTTTGTTGCCCATGCACAACTGGGGCAGTAAGCCCTGGCCTATTTCAATATCCCGGTGGTATTTTCCGACAGGTATAAAAGACCCAAGATGAAAATCAGGAAGGCCAAAATAGGGGACATACGTCCGGTACATGGACTGCTTTCACATTTTGCGGACAAGGGATTACTTCTACCTCGTTCCCTTAGCGATCTTTACGATCACCTCAGAGATTACGCGGTGATTGAGGGTAACGAGTCGGACATCGTGGCGGTTGTGGCCCTTCATGTTTGCTGGGAAGACTTGGCGGAGATAAGGTCCCTGGCGGTCCGGGAAGACTTCCAGGGAAGCGGTATTGGCAGAAGTCTTGTGGAGTACTGTATCTCTGACGCCATTACCTTAGATATATACAGGATATTCACACTGACCTACCAGCCAAAGTTTTTCAAAAAGCTTGGATTCAAGGAGGTGGACAAGCTCGCTCTTCCACACAAGATATGGGCAGATTGTGTGAAGTGCCCGAAATTTCCGGAATGTGACGAAACGGCCCTCCTGATAGAGGTGTGAAATAAAGAGGACTATATGATTAGCAAGGTACTTACAAAGGTTTTTGGAACTAAGCACGACAGGGAAATCAAGAAGATCAGGCCCATAGTTGAGCAGATAAACGCCCTTGAACCAGAGATAGAAAGGCTTTCAGACAATGACTTGAAGGCGAAGACTCCCTATTTCAAGGAAAGGATAGAGCGTGGTGCAAGCCTTGACGAGCTTTTACCTGAGGCCTTCGCCGTTGTCAGAGAGACATCGAGGCGTGTTCTCGGAATGCGCCACTTCGATGTTCAGCTTATCGGCGGCGTTGTCCTTCACCAGGGAAAGATAGCAGAGATGAAGACCGGTGAGGGTAAGACCCTCGTGGCGACCCTTGCCGTGTACCTCAACGCACTTCTCGGCAGGGGTGTGCACGTGGTCACTGTTAATGATTACCTCGCCAAGAGGGATTCCGAGTGGATGGGCAAGATATACAAATTTCTCGGTCTCGAGGTGGGGGTAATCGTCCACGGCCTTAACGATGAGGAGAGAAAGGCCGCCTACAATGCTGATGTTACCTATGGAACCAACAACGAGTTCGGTTTCGACTATCTCCGTGACAATATGAAGTATTCACTGGAAGACATGGTGCAGAGGGATTTCTACTACGCCATAGTGGACGAGGTTGACAGCATACTTATTGACGAGGCAAGGACGCCGCTCATCATTTCGGGGCCTTCAGACGAGTCGACGGAGCTTTATTACCGGGTGAATCAGATAATCCCATTCTTGAAAGAGGAGCATTACAATATTGACGAAAAGGCCAAGGCCGTGACGCTTACTGAAGAGGGGGTTGCCCAGTGTGAAAGGCTTCTTGGCGTAGAAAACCTTTACGACCCGCACAATTCCGAGCTTCTTCACCATGTTCAGCAGGCCCTCAAGGCACACCAGCTTTTCAAGAAGGATGTGGATTACATCGTGAAGGACGGTCAGGTCATAATAGTGGACGAGTTTACCGGCAGGATAATGCCTGGAAGGCGTTACAGCGATGGCCTTCACCAAGCCCTTGAGGCGAAGGAGGGTGTCAAGATAGAGAGCGAGAATCAGACCCTGGCCTCAATTACGTTCCAGAATTTTTTCCGCATGTATGAAAAATTGGCGGGTATGACAGGTACAGCAGACACGGAGGCAGCGGAGTTCAAGAAGATATACGATCTCGATGTGGTGGTAATCCCTACCCATCAGCCAATGGTAAGAACGGATCATCCAGATGTGGTTTTCAGGACTGTTGATGAGAAGTTCAGGGCAGCGGCCAAGGAGATCCGTGACCTTCACGAGCAGGGGCGGCCCGTACTGGTGGGCACTACGAGCGTGGAGAATTCCGAGAGGCTCTCTGATATGCTGAAGAAGATGGGGGTGCCCCACGAGGTCCTCAATGCCAAGCATCATGAGCGCGAGGCGGAAATCATCGCCGAAGCAGGCGAAAGGGGGAGGGTTACCATCGCCACCAACATGGCTGGCCGCGGAACGGATATTGTGCTTGAAGAGGGAGTCAGGGAGCTTGGTGGGCTTCATATACTCGGCACGGAAAGGCACGAGTCAAGACGTATCGACAACCAGCTCAGGGGCCGTTCAGGGCGCCAGGGGGATCCTGGTTCGTCAAGATTCTACCTGGCCCTTGAAGACGATCTTCTCAGGATATTCGGGTCTGACAAGATAGGTACCCTAATGGACAGGATGGGAATGAAGGAGGGTGAGCCCATAGAGCATCAAATGCTTTCAAAGGCCATTGAGAACGCCCAGAGAAAGGTAGAGGCCCACAATTTTGAGATAAGGAAGCACCTGCTTGAGTACGACGATGTCATGAACAAGCAGAGAGAGGTCATTTACGGGCTCAGAAAACAGATAATGAAGGGTGAAAACCTCCGCGACGAGATTTATGCTTACATTGGGGAGGTGAGTCATGGCCTTGCCGATATCTACTTTGACGAGAGGCTTTCACCTGAGGAGTGGGATTGGAAGGGGCTTGATGAGATTCTCCGGGTGCGATTTGGTGTGGAGAAGAGCATAAAGGACATTGACACCTATCCCGCCTCCGTTGAAGAGCTCACGGAGTTCATTGAATCGGCCCTCAAAGATGCTTACAAGCGCCAGGTTGAGCGTTTCGGGGAGGAGGAAATGTCCATGGCCGAAAGGTTTATCATGCTCCAGAACCTTGATGCAATCTGGAAGGATCACCTTCTCAACATGGATCACCTGAGGGAGGGCATCGGGCTAAGGGGATACGGGCAGAAGGACCCGCTCCAGGAGTACAAGAAGGAAGGCTACGAGATGTTCCTCGATATGGTCCGCCGTTTCAGGGAGGAAACCGTTAGCCTCATGCTAAGGATTCGCCCCATGCGCCCCGAGGAGGTGGAAGAGCTCGAGGCAAAGCGCCGCATGAAACAGGAACAGGAGCTTAGGATGAACCATGGCGAAGAGGAGGTAGCCAAGCCAAGGCCGGTGAAGAGGAAGACGAAGAAGATTGGCAGAAACGAACCCTGTCCCTGCGGCAGTGGGAAAAAATACAAGAAGTGCTGCGGGAGAGGCTGATGTCGTGACATGTCCAAAGTATGTCGCGCCTTTTTGGGCTCATGGTTCCTGGTTAGTTAACGAACAAGAATGTTTTTCAGAGGTGTCATAATGGAGGTTCCAGGTTTTAAGGGTGCGGCGGTTGAGGCCGGGATTAAATACCAGGGACGCCTGGATCTCGGGCTCATATATTCAGAAACTGCCTGTGTGCCAGCAGCGGTATTTACTACAAACGTGGTAAAAGCTGCCCCTGTGCTTGATTCCATAGGGCTTCTTGCTGAATCCGAGGGTTTTCGGGCCATAGTGGTTAACAGCGGGAATGCAAACGCTTGCACGGGTCTCAGGGGCCTTGAGGACTGTGCTGAAATCCGTAAAAAGGCGGCAGGACTTCTTGGGTGCGGTGAAAACGAGGTGTTTGTCGCATCAACTGGCGTCATAGGGGCCTTTCTCCCCATGGAGAGGTATCTTGATGGCGTAGAAATGGCTTGCCATGCCCTTTCTGAAAACGGGCTCATGAAGGTTTCAGAGGCCATGCTAACCACAGACACGAGACCGAAAGTGGCCATGAGGGAAGTGGAAAACAGGGGTTCTGCCATAAGGATTTTTGGCATGGCCAAGGGGGCAGGCATGATTGGACCGAATATGGGTTTGCCCCAGGCCACCATGCTCGCCTTTGTACTGACGGACGCAGTGGTGGAGGGGAGTTTCTGGCAGGAGATCCTCGAAAAGGGGGTGGATGCATCCTTTAACCGAATTACCGTTGACGGGGATACAAGCACAAATGACACCGTGCTCGCCCTTGCAAACGGCAAGGCCCGCAACCATGTGTTAGACGGTTACGGGGAGCTTTCAAAGAGTTTTTCCTTGGCCTTGTCCGAGGTCCTCGAGAGTCTTGCCGAGCAGATAGTAATGGACGGCGAGGGGGCGACCAAGTGCGTTAGGGTGATGGTCAGGGGCGCTGCTACTAATGAAGAAGCAAGGGCCTGCGCCAGGGCCATTTCGAATTCACCCCTGGTAAAGACCGCCTTTTTCGGAGGAGACCCGAACTGGGGCAGAATACTGGCAGCGGCGGGACGATCAGGCGCAAGTTTTGATCCAGCCAAGGTAAACATCCTTGTTGGCGATGTTTTGCTCGTGGAAAAGGGAATGACTGTGGGACAAGAAGCGGAGGAAAAGGCAGCCGTGCAGATGAAAAGGCACATGTTTACGGTGCAGATAGATCTTCGTGCGGGAAAATCGGATTATTCCATGCTTACCTGTGACCTTTCAGTGGAGTACGTGCGTATTAATGCCGATTACAGGACCTGATAAGGCTTCTATCTCCCTTGCCGGGATAGAAGCCTTTCTTGGTCATGTTTGGGTGCGGGCCCTGTCTGGTTAAGCAGAGGCCCTTTCTCGAATCATGGTGGCCTTGATTTCGTTCACGAGTTCGAGCAGGTCGTTTGTTCTGGGCTGAATGTTTTCGAGGAAAAAGGAGAGCCGCTTCTTCCTGTTTGCTCCTTCATGCGTGAGTTTTACAAGTTTTTCCGCATTAAGATGAAGCTGCGTATGTATCTGCTTGATCCTTGAGATCACGTCAGTTGAAAAGCCGTTTCTGCCGATCTCGTCAAGCCACCTGCCCATGTTGCACCTGGCTGGGTTAAGCTCCACCTTTGGCTCCCTGTCTTCCATTACGGCAAGCCTGATGTCTTCTGCCCATGCGGAATGGGCGAGTACCGCGCCCATAAGCTGCGCCTTTGCAAGGGTGTAAGGCGCGGCCTTTTTCAACACGCTGGTATCGCATGTATAGAGGGCCGAGATTTCATTTAGCTGGTTTGAAAATGCCTCCACTATGGTCTTGTTCATTTCTATGGTCTCTGCAACGGCGGAAAAGTCGTTGGCCTGTTTAGCAAGCTTATGGGCCTGTTCCTCAAGGGATCTTACCTTCTCCGCCCCATCCATTACGCTCTGGTTTATCTCAGACACAGTGGCGGTTTGTTCCTCTGCGGCGCTTGCAATGGTGTTGGTGAAGTCGTTTACCTGGGCCACAGTCCCGGTGATTTCCTCTACCGACGAGACGGCCTTGGAGGTGCCAGACTGTATAACTTGGATCATCTTGGTGATCTCCTCTGTGGCCTCTGAGGTCTGTTTTGCAAGCTCCTTTACCTCGTTTGCGACCACGGCAAAGCCCTTTCCCGCCTCGCCGGCCCTTGCGGCCTCAATGGTGGCGTTCAAGGCAAGGAGATTGGTCTGGTCAGCAATGGAATTTATGACCTGGATTATACCGCCTATTTTTTCGGAGTTTTCTCCAAGGTCCCTGATCACCTCGTTGGTGTACTCGGCCTTTTCCTGCGCCTCGCTTGTGGCCCTGGCGGATTCCGCAACGTTTTGCGCTATTTCGTTGGTGGCCTCTGAAAGCTCCTGGGTTGCCCCGGCCACGTTTTCAAGGGTTGCAGCGGCCTCCGAGGAGGCATCCGCCACCCTCTTTGCCGCCTGGTCCATGTCTTTGCTGCCTTCCCTTACCACGCTATTTGCCGTCTCAAGTTCCTGCGTAATATCCTTGACCCCAACTGCCTGTTTCTTGAGGAGGTTGATCAGATGCCCATTGGTGTAAAGAATATTGTTGGCCATCTTGCCAAGCCTCCTGATCTGGGGGGCACCTTCTGGTACGAGACTCCGGTGCAGGTCCCCGTTAGTAACCTCATCAAGGACCGACATAATACGGGATATGGGCCTTGCCAAGTTTACCTTAAGCCCTATGTAGCAAAGGATTATGGCGAAAAGGCAGGCAAAAGCGGCAATGGCGAGGTTTTCGTATACGTCCTTCCTTGCCTTGGCGAAGACTGGCGCCATGTTGAGATACTGGACATAAACCCCCGTGGGCTCATGCTTGTAGTCCGGGAGCCTTCCCCCTACGATGATAAAGTTCCCTGCCTTTTTCATGGCGGTTCCGTTTTGTATGGTCTTTTCAAGGAAATCCGCTGTTACATCGGAAGATACCCCCACCGGGGCCTTGGTCAGGACGGAAAAGTTGCCGATGTGTTCAAGGCTTGAAGTGCTTGCCGTGGATTTTACCTTCTGGAGCGCAAAGAGCTGAATGATGCCGTCTGTCTCGTTTTGCACCATCTTGGCCACGGCGGGCAGACCCGTAATAACCTCCACGCTGGCGATGGGCCTTGACTTGTCCTGGCCGAATATGGGGGCGACTCCCCTGATGGCAAGTCCGACTCTGCCAGCCTCTATGCCTTTTACCGGCCTTCCGGTGGTGAGCACGTCCACCACGGTCTTCCGGAAGCTGGATATGTCGTCTCCAAACTTATTGGGCTTCCAGACCCGGAGGAACGAACGCCCTGGCGGGACGTGAAAGTGGACCTTGATCTTTGTGCTGTTTCGTCTGTTTATAGACGCTATTATTGGCTTCATCGTCTTTAAGAGAAACGGCCTGTCCTGTTTTTCAATGGCCTCCTTGACCCTTGCCATGTTTGCTATAAATGTGGCTATTACAAGATTATTGCTTGCTATTGAATCAGCCTGTTTTAGAAGGACATCCGAGCTGTCAACGGCCCTTTTTTCAATTGTCCTTACCTGGGCCTTGGCCGCGAGCCTGGCCTGGACGATCTGAATGGCCGTAAGCGCAATGATTATGAAGCTTATTCCTACAAGTATCCTGACAAGTAAAGAGGTTCTGGAAAAAATGTTTTTGATTCTGCTTAACATGGCCGTCCTCCAAAGAGCCTTAAAGTTTTGATCCTAAGTTTTTTATCGGTAGGTGAGCCTATTCCCTAAAGCCGTATTATGAGGTTTTGTTGTCGATTTTTTCCGTACCTTTCCCGCAATCAAGGGGCATAGGAAGAGACAGGGTAGCTGTCTGTTTGCATGGCCAAAGAATCTTTAGTTTGTTAATTAGCTCCATGGCCTCTTTGGAACAAGGGCCTATGGGGGAAACGACGTTTAGCCTCACAAGGTGATCACCGCGCCTTCCTTTTGAATCTATCCAGCCTTTCTTCCTTATGCGCAGAAATTTTTCACCTCCGAGCCCTGGAGTGACGAAGAGCTTTTCTGTCCCATCAATGGTCTCTACCGAGATATAGCCTCCTCCAAGCCTGGTCCAGCAGTCTATGTCAACCGAAGAGATAATATCCCTGCCGTGTATAACCCACCCTGGCGGAATCTTTACCTCTACCTCAACGAAGACTGACCCCCCCCGGCTTTCTTCGGAATGGTCCCTGTAGCTTCCCTCGATCTCTAGAATGGTGCCGTCCCTTGTGCCGGGTGTAATTTCCACCTCCACTCTTTTCTTTTTGGCAATTATTCCCCGCCCGGCACATTCTGTGCATTTAGTGAGTTTCTTGTTTCCACTGCCGCTGCACTCGGAGCAGATGATTTTCAGATCGCCCTTGCCCCAGTTCATTACTCTGTATCCCTTGCCACGGCATAATGGACATGGTGCCGGCCGTTCTATGGCAACCTTGCCAAGGCCCTTGCACCATGAACAGAAATCTTCTCCGGTTTCTATCTCTATCGGTACAGTGGTGCCGTATAGGGCTTGGCTTATTCCTATTTGAACAAAGAGGAATGTCCCCTCAACAGAGCGGGTTTGTTGGGAACCCTTAGGCGAACTGCT
Source organism: Deltaproteobacteria bacterium (assembly GCA_015493475.1). GTDB lineage: Bacteria > Desulfobacterota > Dissulfuribacteria > Dissulfuribacterales > QOAL01 > JAADCZ01. The sequence continues at coordinate 148,243 of WGDC01000052.1, read as the reverse complement.
TGAGAATGCGGTCACCTTTCCCCTGGCGCGGAGCTTTTGCCTCAGGAATTGGTAAGCGTCTTTTATGGCAAGGAACCTCTTGACGTTTTCCATGTTCCTGCCGCAGACGTCTGGATGACACATACGTACCAGTTTCCTGTATGCGCTCCTGACATCTTCTATGCCGGCGTCCATACGCACCCCGAGGGTCTTGTAGGGGTCCCTGTCAAAGGGATTCGGTGGCCTTTCTTTTTCCATAAACCGGGTTGACGTACTGTTTGGATTCAATTCCCCCTTCGTCACTTGTCATGACTTGTTCTTTTTGGACTCCTCAGCCTTTTCAAGTGCCTTGCTATTCAGGATTATGAGAAGCTTGCTGTCGAGCTTGCACACCTGATCCACGTACTTGAGGTCTATTCCCTCAATCATGTCTGGAGGGGGTTCTATCTTTTCCGTCGGGATGGACATTACATCCCCGATTCTTTCCACGAGCAGGCTTACCGGCTCCTCCCTGTCCCCCATTATCACGTTGTTGAATTCCCTTTTGCCCGTGCCTTCCTTGATCTTGCACAGAAGGCCTATTCTTCTTGCCAGATTGATGGCAGTCAGTATCTGCCCCCGGAGGTTTACCACCCCGGACACGTAGCGAGGGGCCATGGGTACTGGTGTTACGTCGAGCGCCCTGTTTATCTCGATTACATCGTCTATGGGCAGGCCGAAAAAGTGCTTGTCGTAGTAAAAGGTGACAAACTGAGCTGTGTCGGCCATGGCCATCTCTACGACGTTTCCTCTATTGTCAACTGCTGGAAGTGTATCGTTATTTTGGTTCATTCTCGTTGCTCCTTCGTTATGCAGCGGTATCCAACGCTTTTTCCCTCAACAGGTTGTTAGCGGCCCTCAGGACCCTGTCTCTGTCGAGCTTTGACTGGTAGTCATTAATGCCGGCCTCGAGGCCTCTTTGACGGTTTTCCTCCCCGGAAAGGGATGTAACAGCTATGATTGGAATATCCTTGTTGTTGCCCTCGTCCCTTATCTTTCGGGTAAGCTCAAAACCGTTCATCTTGGGCATCTCTATGTCCGTGATAATCAGGTCAAAATGGTCTGACTGGTATATCTCCCATGCCTTTTGTCCATCCTCTGCAAGGACTACGTCATATCCCGCGCCAGTGAGGTAGGAAGAAAGCATGTTCCTGTAGAAGGTGGAATCCTCTGCGAGAAGCACCCTGGCTGGGGTCTCTGCGTAGAGATCCTCTTGGGTGAAGAAGTCAGGATCGTGCAGGGATATTATCTGGTAAACATCAAGGAACAGGGTAGTCCGGTCCTTGATGATTGCGGAGCCAAGAATGCCCTCCTGCTTGAATGTCCCTTCTTCCACGTCTATGGCAAGATCCAGACTGTCATCAATCTGCGACACTAAGAAGGCCACGTCCTTGTGATTCATGTGGAATACGATGAGATGGTATTCTTCCTGCTCCGGCAGGGGAGAGATGGGGAGGTAGTTTTCCAGCCTGATTACCGGCATGGAATGGCCTCTGTATTGAATGACCTCTTTTCCTCCCACGAATTCCAGATCTGTCGCCTTTATCTTGTCAAGCCGGTTGACCAAGGCGAGAGGCAGAGCGAAGTATTCATCCTGGCCGATAGTGCAAAGCAGGAGGAACTGGTGGTCGTCTTCCATGCCTTTTGTACTCACAACTGTTCCGTGTTTCATGGCGTCATCCCCTGCCGCCGCCGAGGAGGTTATTCCCACGACGTCCAGGATAAGGGCCACCCTGCCGTCACCCATGAGGGTCGTGCCCGCAAATGTAGGTATGTGCTTCAGATGGGATCCGAGGGGCTTGACCACTATTTCTTCCGAATCGCTTATGGAGTCAACAACGAGACCAAAAAGATTGCCTCCCGCATTAAGCACGACTATGTTCATGCCTTCACCGGTCCCGTCATGCTCTTCCTCCTCAAGGCGGAGCACGTTTCTCAGCCGTATCAAGGGGAGTATCTCGCCGCGGAGCCGGTAAAACTCGGAATTTCCTATCTTTTGCACGTCTCTTTCCATGAGCTTGGGATTGAGATGGACAAGTTCCACGAGGTTTACCTGCGGAATGGCGTAACGCTGGTCTTGGCTTGTAACTATGAGAGCCGGTATTATAGCGAGGGTAAGGGGTATTTTTATCTTGATGGTGGTCCCAACACCCACTTCGCTCATCAGTTCCACTGTCCCACCGAGTTTCTCGATGTTGGTCTTGACCACGTCCATTCCAACCCCTCTGCCAGAAATGTTGGTGACCTTTTCCGCAGTGGAAAAGCCTGGCTGGAATATAAGCATCAGGGCCTCGCGGTCGGTCAGGGCCTCCGCCTGTTCCTCTGTAATTATACCCTTTTCAATAGCCTTTTGCCTTAGCTTGTCAGGGTCAATGCCTGCGCCGTCATCCACGATTTCGATTATCACCTGGCCTCCTTCGTGGTAGGCCTTCATTGTGAGGGTGCCGACTGGCGGCTTTTCTTTCTGGACCCTGATATCAGGGGCCTCTATGCCGTGGTCGATGGAGTTCCTGACCATGTGCGTAAGAGGGTCCTTTATGCTTTCTATTATGGAGCGGTCAAGCTCCGTTTCGGCTCCTTCTATGCGAAGTTGCACCTTTTTTTCAGCGGTCTTGGCAAGGTCCCTGACTATTCTCGGAAATTTGTTGAAGACGTTGCCGATGGGCTGCATCCTGGTCTTCATTATCTGTTCTTGCAGTTCTGTCACAACGAGGCTCATGCGCTGGTTTGCCGTGAGGAACTCGGGATCGTTAAGCTGGTTGGCAAGCTGGGTGAGCCTGTTGCGGGAAAGCACCAGCTCTCCCGCAAGGGTCATGAGCTGGTCAAGGAGGTGAACGTCTATCCTTACATGGCTTTCCGTCAGGTGGGTGGCGGCCGGGCTTGTTTTCCTCGCTGGGCCCTTCTTCTTGGCGGCTGTCTTGGGCGTTTCTTTTAGGGGAACGGGTTTCTTTTCTTTCTTTTTGTCCTGGGCCTGTTTTTCCGCCGCTTCAGGCTTTGCCTCTTTCTTTTCCTCGTCAACGGCAGGTTCCTGGTCCGTAGTGGTGCCGGCATCGGTTTGGCCCTCGCCTGTTTCCTTGGCCTCTGTTTCCGGCTGTTGCCCCTTCGCCACTCCTGACTTTGTTATCTTTTCGGAGAAATTTCTCAGGTCAACTATGAAGTCTAGATAATCCGTATCCACAGGCTCCTTACCGGTCGATTCTAGCTCTGATAGGATGGCCTTTATGTAATCCACAGACTGCAGCAGCATGGTGGTTATCTCTTCGTTGACCTTGATGATGCCGTCACGGAGCTTTGAAAGTATGTCCTCTGCAAAGTGGGCTATGCCCTCGAGCGTGGTAAAACCGAAGAAACCCGAGGTGCCCTTTATGGTGTGGATGGTCCTGAAGATGCTCTTTATGAGCTCCTCGTTTTCAGGATCCTGTTCAAGCTCCACGAATTGCTGGTCAAGCAGTTCCAGGTTGTCCTTGGATTCTGCGAGAAAGTCTTTTAGGATGTCGTCTTCCATTCCCATGGTTTATCTCCTGATTTTTTTGTATTTTTTTCTGAGTTCCCCTGTTTTTTTACTGTTTTTGCCAGCAGGTGGTCCTGCCGAAGTTCTTCCGCTTCATGAAAGAAGGAAGGCCCACCGGTGTTTCCGTGGCCCCGAGAAAAAGGTATCCGCCCGGGTTTAATACCTTCACTATCTTCTCAAGTATGGCCTGTTTCGTCTTCTGATCGAAGTAAATAAGCACGTATCTGCACATGACCACGTCGATGTTGTTAATCCCTATTAGGGGGCCCATGAGGTTTACCCGCTTGAATCGGATGAGCTTTTTCAGCCTCTGGTCCACCATCCAGAATGCTCCCTGCTGCTTGAAATACTTGATCAGAAGCTGGATGGGCAGGCCACGGTTCACCTCTACCTGGGTAAAACGGCCGGCGCGGCCCTTGTCCACGGCTTGCTGCGAGATATCCGAGGCCACAATCTCCCTTCGCCAGGTCTTGATTTGAGGGAAATTTTCCTCAAGTATTATGGCTATACTGTATGGCTCCTGCCCGGTTGAGCAGGCGGCGCTCCAGAACTTAAGGGCCTTTTTGTCTTTCCTCGCATCTATGAGTTCTGGTATTATCTCTTTCTTGAGTACCTCAAAGGGGTGCTGATCCCTGAAGAAGTACGTCTCATTCGTTGTCATGGCCTCGATGATCTGTTCCTTCAGTTTCGGGGTAGGCTTGAATTTGGCCTTTCTGTACAGGTCATTGAGGTCCTTCAGGCCAAGTACCCTTGCAAGTTCGTTGAGCCTGCTCTCAAGCAGGTACTCCTTGCCCTTTGAGAGGGCGATACCGCTTGATTCCTTGACCATTGTAGAAAAGAACCGGAACTGTTCCGGATTAATCATGATCTGATGTTCCCCTTTTTCCTAAAATCTATGCCCTGATAGTTCCAGTATCGTTGAGGTAATTTTCCAAAGGGGCACCACTCTGTCTGCAAGTCCCGATTCCGCCACGAACTTTGGCATGCCCCAGACCACGCAGCTATCTTTGTCCTGGGCCAGGACTACCGCCCCTTTTTGTTTAAGTATCTTTGCCCCCTTGAGGCCGTCTTGCCCCATTCCGGTCATGACCGTTGCAAGCACCCTGCCTCCGTAGGTTTCCGCAAGGGACCTGAAGAGCACGTCCACTGCCGGACGGCAGCTGTTTTCAGGGGGTTTCTGGTTCAGGCTGATAACACAGGATTTGTCCCTTCTCTTAACCTCCATGTGAAAGTCTCCCGGTGCTACATAAACTGTTCCGGCCCTTACGGGCATGTTGTCCTTGGCCTCCACCACATTGAGCTTCGACTTTTGGTCTAGCCTGTTGGCAAGCTGCGCTGTAAAAAGCGGCGGCATGTGCTGGACCAGGAAGACGGGCAGCCTGAAATTTGCGGGAAAGAGCGGTATCACCTCATTAAGTGAGTTAGGCCCTCCTGTGGATACGCCAATGCCTATGGCCTCGATCTTACCCGCTCTTATAACCCGGTTCCTGGGCGGAGTGGTTACCCCGGCCCCTGATGGACCGGCAGAGTGCTGTTTCTGTGGATCCACCGTCGCTCTTTTCACAGGTCTTAGGGGCCTGCATCCGTTGCCACTTGCCCCAAGGGCCACTATTTTCGGTATAAGAAGGCCCTCTATGATTTTGACGCTTTCGGAAAATGCTCCCGTGCCCTTGGGCTTGGGCACGAAATCAACCGCACCTTTGGCGAGAGCATCAAGGGTGGTCTTGGCGCCCTGACTCGTAAGGCTTGAAAACATGATCACCACGGTCCTTAGGTGCTGCCTTTTGATGGCCTCGAGTGTGGCGAGCCCGTCCATCTTAGGCATCTCCACGTCCAGGACGGTTACATCAGGTTTTAGTATCCTTATCTTTTGGACTGCCTCGCGCCCGTTTGAGGCAGTGCCTACTACCCTTAGCCGCGGCTTCCTGCCGAGGGCCTCCTGGAGTATCTTTCTGAAGACTACCGAATCGTCAACAACCAAGACACGAATCATAAATCGAGCACCATTCTTACTTTTTCTTCCAGCATTTCCGGTGTAAAGGGTTTCATGAGGTATTCGTTGGCACCGGCCATTACGGCCTTTATGACGTTTTCCTGCTGATTTTCAGTGGTCACCATCATGATCTTGGTATCATTCCATTCCGGTTTTTTCCTGATTTCCACGAGGCAGTCATAGCCCTCCATCTCCGGCATATACCAGTCAAGCAGCACAATATCGAAGGGGCCGTCACTTTTTATTTTTTCCAGGGCGTCCGCCCCGTTGACCGCCTCCCTAATCTCGCCAAAGGCGTTCATCTGTTTCAAGCCCGCCTTTACTATGTTACGCATGGATTTGGAGTCATCGACCACTAGTGCCTTCATAGAATGACCTCTGTAATGTTTTTGTTTAATGCGTCCATTCAATGTTTTTATCGAAAATTCCCGCCAAACCATTAAGTAAAATTGGAACCAGTCAGAAAATTTTTTTCCATCCTCAGCGAGCTGCAGTGACGCCCGGGAAATGAGAACATATCAAAAGTTTCAAAACATCCTTGAGAGCTAAGGGAAAATGGGCTAAGACTTGGCAGCATGAGAAAAAATGAAAAAATAGTCGGGTGTACACCTTATGGATTATAAAGACACGCTGAATCTGCCGAGAACCAAGTTTCCAATGAAGGCCAATCTCAGTCAGAAAGAGCCTATGATGCTCACGAAATGGCGTGAGATGGGCCTTTACAAAAGGTTGTTAGAGGCCGGACAGGGACGACCGATGTTTGTTCTTCATGATGGTCCTCCCTATGCCAACGGTCATCTTCACCTTGGCCACACGGTCAACAAGGTGCTTAAGGACATAATAGTAAAATATAGAATGATGACAGGGCATGTCGCCCCTTTCGTGCCCGGTTGGGACTGCCACGGTCTGCCAATTGAGCACAATGTGGAAAAAAAGCTTGGCTCCAAACGGTACAAGATGGACAAGCTCGAGATAAGAAGGCAGTGCAGGCGGTACGCTGAACGCTTCGTGGACATCCAGAGAAAGGAATTCGAGCGTCTTGGGGTACTCGGAGACTGGGAAAATCCCTATCTGACCATGAATTACGATTACGAGGCGGCAATTGTCCGTGAATTCTGCGATATCTATCTCAAAGGCTACGTGGTAAAGAGTACCAAGCCCGTGTACTGGTGTCCTACATGTGTTACCGCCCTTGCCGAGGCCGAGGTTGAGTATGCGCCCCATTCCTCCCCGTCCATAACTGTTCGGTTCCACTGCGGCGAAGACATGAAGGCGTGGCTGAAGAAAAGGGTGCCGGGCATCCCAGAGGAAGGGTGTTACGTCCTTATCTGGACCACAACGCCTTGGACTCTGCCTGCCAACAGGGCCGTGGCCGTGCACCCTGATTCCGGGTATCTTGTGGTCAGGGTTCCGGCGGAAAAGGCGAAAAATGCCCTTTCCGGGAGCCGAGGTCGGGACGAGATCTGGCTTGTTGCTTAGGGGCGGCTGCAGGCTATCCTTCTGTCCCTTGGGCTCGAGTTGCCCGACGTGGAGATCCTTCATGAAATGAAGGGGGCCGAGCTTGAGGGCCTCAGCGTAGTTCATCCCTTTATAGATAGGAAGGGGCCCGTGATAACTGCCGACTATGTCACCTTGGACAGCGGTACAGGCATTGTCCACATAGCGCCGGGTCACGGAACAGAAGACTACGACAGCAGCAGGAAATACGATCTCGAGGTTTACTCCCCGGTGGATCACCGAGGTCTTTTTACTGCGGAAGTGGAGGGCTTCGCAGGCCAGAACATATTCAAGGCGAATCCGGCAATCATAGACCTGTTAAGGGAAAAGGGAATGCTCATCTACTCAGAAGAGCTTTCCCACAGCTATCCGCACTGCTGGAGGTGCAAGAGGCCCGTAATTTTCAGGGCCACCGCCCAGTGGTTCATCTCCATGGAACGGAACGGGCTCAGGAAAAGGGCCCTTGAAAACATTGACATGGTAAAGTGGATTCCTTCCTGGGGGCGTGACAGAATACACGGTATGGTGGAGGCCCGTCCCGACTGGTGTATTTCAAGGCAGAGGGCCTGGGGCGTTCCCATAACCGTTTTTATCTGCAGGGACTGTGGAGAACCTGTCCTTACGGAAGAGATGGCCGAAAAAATAGTCTCCTTTTTTGAAAAGGAAGGAGCGGATTCGTGGTTTGCAAGGCCAGCCAGTGATTTCATGCCGGACGGTTACATCTGTCCTTCATGTGGCGGGAGTGATTTTGGCAGGGAAGAGGACATACTTGATGTGTGGTTCGATTCGGGGATAAGCCATGCAGCCGTGCTTGAGGACAGGAAAGAGTTGTCTTGGCCGGCAGACATGTATCTTGAGGGAAGCGACCAACACAGGGGATGGTTCCAGAGCTCACTTTTGACATCTGTTGCAACGAGGGACATGGCGCCGTACAGGTCTGTCCTTACCCATGGCTTCGTGGTGGACGGAAAGGGCAAGAAGATGTCCAAGTCCGTGGGGAATGTCATACCTCCTGAAAAACTCATCAAGCGATTTGGCGCAGAGATCTTGAGACTATGGGTAAGCGCCGAGGATTACCGCGACGATATAAAGATATCTGACGAGATACTCCAGAGGCTAACGGAGGCGTACAGGAAAATCAGAAATACCATCCGGTATCTCTTGAGCAATTTGAGCGATTTCGATCCCCAACGTGACTCTATGCCCCTTAAAGACCTTGAACCCTTGGACAGATGGGCCCTTACACAGATGTCCGAGGTAGTGGACAAGGTGAAGAAGGGATACGGGGAATACAGGTTTCATGTGGTATTTCACCAGATACATAAGCTCTGCACAGTGGATCTTAGCTCCCTGTATCTCGACATCATCAAGGACAGGCTTTACTGCGAGCTGAGGGATGGCAGCAAAAGGCGTTCTGCCCAGACGGCCCTTTACCACATCGCCATGCATCTTGTTTTGAACATGGCCCCGGTCCTGTCTTTTACTGCGGATGAGGCATGGGCGCATCTTACGGGGAGTAATGACGGGTCCGTTTTCTTAGAGATGTTGACTGAGCCTCCCCGCAGGCTGCTATCCAGTGAGGAAAGGGAGTTTTGGGGCAAGGTGTTCGATTTGAGAGGAGAGATCACAAAGGCCCTAGAGCTTGCGCGAAGGGAGAAACGGATTGGCCTCGCACTTGACGCCAGGGTGCTAGTGAGGCTTCCGGAGGGCCTTGGCCTGGAGCCTATCGAGGAACTTGAAGAGTGCCTGAAGATGGTTACCATAGTCTCGCAGCTCGAGATTGTAGATGATTTTGACACGGAGCAGGGGACCCGGAAGGACATCTGGAAAAGCGAGGAGATTAAGGGGCTTTCCTGTCTCGTGCTCCCGGCCCGGGGCGCCAAGTGCGCCAGGTGCTGGACTTGGAGCACCTATGTTGGAAAGGACAGGGAATTCATGGACGTGTGCCAAAGGTGTGCGGAGGTCTTGAGACGCATGGGTGTCCGCGCCAAGGATCAATAAAAAGCAGTACTTCCATGGAGGGAAGGTTTTCAAGTGGATAATACCAGTTTCAGCGACAAGTTGAGAAAACTCACCCATCCTCTTCTCCTGCCGTCGGCGAGACTACTTGGCAGGCTCGGCTTTACCCCCAACATGCTTTCCCTTATTGGAATGGGCGCATACGTGGTTGCCGCTCTTGTCCTTGCCGCCGGCCGTCCTGGTCTTTGCGCTGCAATTCTGATTCTCTTCGGGCCGCTCGACGTACTCGATGGAACCCTTGCCAGGGATACAGGTCAGGAAAGCGATTATGGGGCCTTTCTTGATGCCACCTTGGACAGGTATGAGGAATTCTTTATATACGCAGGGCTCCTCTATCACATGGTTGGCAATCTACATGAAGGGCCGTTTTCAGCAATTGTCGTCATATCGGCACTTTCTGGTTCTTTCTTCGTCAGTTATGCCCGCGCAAAGGCGGAGGCCCTTGGGTTCGAGTGCAGCGTCGGCATATTGACCAGGTTCGAGCGCATTGTGCTATTCATCCTTGCCTTATTGACCGGGTGGTTCGACTCCATTGTCGGGATTATTGCCCTCCTTTCCTTTGTGACTACCTTTCAGCGTATGGCTGTTGTCGCAAAACAGGTTATGAAAAATGAAGGAGGGTAGGGGGAGCCTTTTCGTGGTGGCGACTCCCATTGGGAACCTCGGAGACATCACCTTCAGGGCTGTCAAGGTCCTCGAGGCGTCAGGGCTTATTGCCGCAGAGGATACCCGCAGGACAAGAAAACTGTTAAGTAGCCGCGGCATAGGGGCCAGGGTTGTGAGCTGCAACGAACATAATGAGATGGAAAGGCTCGTGCTCGTGCTTGAACTTCTGAGCGCGGGCAGGGACGTTGCCCTTGTATCAGACGCAGGCACTCCAGGGATATCAGACCCTGGGCAAAGGCTTATCGGCGCCGTCCGGGAGAATGGCTTTGACGTGGTGCCCATTCCAGGTCCAAGCGCCGTCGCCTGTGCGCTCAGCGTCTGTGGGATGAGCGCAAGGGCATACCATTTTGCTGGCTTTCTACCAGCCTCTGCCACGGAGAGAAGGAAGGCCCTTGAGGGCCTGTCCGAACTTGATACTCTGCTCGTATTTTTCGAGTCCCCTCACAGGATAACGGACGCCATAATGGACATGATAGAGGTTCTTGGGGACAGGATGGCCTTCCTGTCAAGGGAGATGACCAAGCTTCACGAAACGTACCTGTCCGGTCCGCTTTCCGGCATACTCGGGCAGATAGACTCCCCCAAAAGGGTCAGGGGAGAAATCACCATGGTGGTGGAGGGTGCGAAGAGGTCGCGGTCGCGCAACGACCAAATCTCGGGGGAAATGACCACGATTTTGCGTGGCCTGTTAACGGAAGGGACAATGGGGGTGAGGGAGGCGGCTACGCTGCTGTCCAAGGTCTCTGGCGTAAAAAGGGGCAAGGTTTATGAGGCCGCGCTCAACATTGTCAGGAAGGGCCGGGAGCAATGACGGAAAGCCGTCTCGTAGTAATCATACCTGCAAGGTATGGTTCAAGCAGGCTTCCTGGGAAACCCCTTGCCGATATTTGCGGATTGCCCATGGTTGTCAGGGTGGCGCAAAGGGCCTCCCTTGTTCAGGGGGCGAGCCTGGTGGCGGTTGCTACGGATGATCCAAGAATTTCAGACGCGGTTGAAGGGATGGGATTCCCATCCGTTTTGACTTCCTCCATACATCCTTCCGGCACTGACAGGATAGCCGAAGCGGCTGCGATCCTTGGGCTTTCTCCAGGGGATGTGGTGATAAACGTTCAGGGTGACCAGCCGATGCTCGATACAGCCGCAGTGGATAAGATGGTGAAGCTTTTTCTGGGAGGTGAACGGTTCGTTATGACTACCGTTGCATGCCCCATGAACCGGCGGTCCGCCAGGGATCCAAACAGGGTCAAGGTGGTTGTTGGAGCAAAAAAACAGGCCATCTATTTTTCGCGTGCGCTGATACCCTTTGACAGGGACGGGGTACTCCGGGACCTGGAATCCCCATATCTTCGCCACCTCGGTCTCTACTGCTACAGGGTGGAGTTTCTCCAAAGGTATGTTGACTGGCCGCAAGGAAGGCTCGAGTCGATAGAGAGGCTGGAACAGCTGAGGGTGCTTGAAAGGGGCCTCGCGATCGGAGTGGCCGTGGTGGAAAAGGCGCCGCCAGAGGTAGATACCATGGCCGATCTTGAAACGGTGAGGCGGCTCTTTAAAAGGGAAAGTTCCTGACTGGTATCCTGATTTGCCTCCCTTTTACAGGCGGCGGACCATTCTACCTCGGACGGAGGTGTGTCACGTTGTGTCTGGTGCCTAAACGCAGGCCTTTTCGAGTTCTACCTTTTTGCCGAGGAAGCTCCGCACGATTTCGACAGTGTGAGGGGTAAGGTCAGACAGGAAAAACCGGTTTTTTTGTACCTTTTTGCCCGAAGGGGCCGTCTTGTATCTTCTCAACAGGAAAGCGGTTACCTTTTCTGCCACCTCCCTTGACGGGTCAACGATGGTGATCCTTTTGCCTGCCTTTTCCTTAATTACTTTTTTCAGAAGCGGGTAATGGGTGCATCCCAAGACAAGGGTGTCTATCTGCCTGTCCTTGAGGGGCCTCAGGTACTTCTTGACAATCATCCTGGTTTCCCTTGACCTGAGCCAGCCTTCCTCCACGATGGGCACGAGCAGGGGACATGGGTTCTGGAATACCTTTGCCCCAGGGCGCCTTTCAGGGATAAGTCTCGGGTAAACGTTGCTCGATACCGTGGCCCTTGTGCCGATTATTCCTATCCTGCCCCGTCTTGAAACCCGGCATGCCTTTTCCACAGAGGGAGTGACCACCTCGAAGACAGGTATAGTGAGATTTTCCCTGAGCTCCTCCGTAGCGCAGCTTGCCGCGCTGTGACAGGCTACAACAATAATGTTTGCCCCATGTTCTATGAGAAATCTGGCGTTTTCCATGGCGTATGTCCGCAGTATTCCTGGGCTCTTAGGGCCGTAAGGGGTCCTGGCCGTATCTCCGAAGTACACTACCGGCACATCGGGCAGGATTGACAAAAGCTGCCGGACTACGGTAAAACCACCAACACCAGAGTCGAATATCCCGATCTTGACGCAACTGGAATCGATCTTGCCTTTCCTCCCTTTGGGCATGCATGTTGAAGAATTGCTCTCTTGTAGTATTAAACAGAGAAAAAGGCAACAGGAGGCACAATTGGAAAACAAGTGCAGAACGTCAAGTTTCGTTGATGAGCTTGAGAATGTAGAGGAAATTACAACAGAGGTGGCGAGACTTGGCAGGCCGTCGGTTCCTTCGCCCCTGCGTAAAAGGGATTATCCCTGCTTCGTGAGTGACGATGACAGGGTGCTGCTTCTCGCTTCGGCACTCAAGGCGGTATCCTTGTGCCGCGAAGGCCACCTGCCCGCCTTTGAACTGGCAGGCCCAAGGGGGAATATCTATTTTGATCCCGCCAAAACGAAGTGCGCTATCGTTACCTGTGGAGGGCTTTGCCCTGGCATAAACGACGTGATACGCGCTATAGTCATGACGCTTTTTTACGGCTACGAAGTAAAGACCATTTTTGGTATCAAGTTCGGCCTCCGCGGTTTTATACCCTCCTACGGCCTGGACGTGGTGGAACTTACACCAGAAAGTGTGGCGCGTATACACGAGTACGGCGGCACCATTCTCGGTTCCTCAAGGGGACCCCAGCCGGCAGAGGAGATAGTCAATGCCTTGGACCGTATGAATGTCTCAATTCTATTCGCCATTGGTGGTGACGGGACGTTCCGGGCCAGCAAGAAGATAGTGGAAGAGATAAACTCTATGGGGCTGAAGATATCCGTAATAGCCATTCCCAAAACCATTGATAACGATATTTTCTTAGTGGAGAAGACCTTCGGATTTGATACTGCGGTAGAAATGGCTTGCGAGGCCATAAAGAGCGCCCATACGGAGGCCATAGGGGCGCCAAATGGCATTGGCCTCGTAAAGCTCATGGGCAGGTATTCCGGTTTTATAGCCGCCGCCGCCACCATAGCGCTCAGGGAGGTTAACTACTGCCTTATACCTGAAAGTGATTTCGATCTCGATGGAGAAAGGGGACTGCTCAGGGAGATCGAAGGCAGGCTTGAGCGAAGGGGCCATGCGGTCATTGTGGTGGCAGAGGGCGCTGGGCAAAAGTTTTTTAGGGACCAGCCAAAGGAGACTGACGCCTCCGGCAACGTGAGACTTGGTGACATAGGCAAGTTTCTGAAAAAAAGTATTGAGGAACATTTCGTATCTCAGGGTAAAGAGATAAATATAAAATACATAGATCCAAGCTACATAATCAGGAGCGTGCCCGCCAATGTGGACGACAGCCTCTACTGCGGCAACCTTGGCCAGAACGCAGTTCATGCCGCAATGGCGGGAAAGACTGACATGATGGTCAGCCTGTGGAATGACAGGTACGTGCACATCCCGCTTGAAAGCGCTACCCTGCACAGGAAGCGTGTAAATCTAAAGAGCCGGTTCTGGATGAGCGTGCTTGAATCAACCGGGCAGCCATCATTGAAAAACGATTAAAGGGGGCAGAATGAAGTATTCACGTGTTCAACGGTTTTTTGTCTTTTCTCTTACGGTGTTTTTTCTGTTGACAGCGATATCTGCCTGTTCTTCTCCCGAGGAGAAGAAGGCGGATTATTACCAGAAGGGTCTCGAGTATGTAAAGAAAAACGACCTCAAGTCGGCCATCATTGAGTTCAAAAACGTGGTACAAATCGATCCCAAGTACGGGCCTGCCCACTACCAGCTCGCCCAGGCATATATGAAGCTCGGTGATTTCAGGCACGCCCTCTCAGAACTCAGGCAGACCGTGGACGTTAGCCCCGCCAACAGGGACGCCAGGGTAAGACTTATCCAGTTCCTGATTCTTGCAAAACAATATGACGAGGCTGGGAAGCACATAGACTTTCTGCTTAAGAAGAACCCGGCGGACAAGGATGCCCTGATTTTCAAGTCTGCCCTTCTTATCAAACAGAAGAAGTATGATGACGCCATCAAGGTTCTTGACGCTGCAAAGAAGGCGGCTCCCAAGGATAGCAGGGTGTATATGAGCCTGGCAAATGTTTACAGCCTGAAGAAGGATTTCAAGAAATCGGAAGAGGCCCTGAGGAAGGCCCTTGCCTTGACGAAGGACCCGAGTCAAAAGGGGAGAATTACCCTGATGCTCGTGGGAATCCTGGAGGCCCAAAAGCGTGTGCCAGAGGCCGAAGCACTTTTCAAGAAGGTGGAAAAGGGAAGCGGTGGTAACCCCAACATAGCCCTCGCCTTTGTCAAGTTTTACCTGCGTCATGGAAAGAAGGATGATGCAGTAAAAAAACTCGACGCCATACTAAAGAAGCACCCAAAATATGTGCCGGCATACCTGATGAAGGCGGATATGCTGATCTTTGAAAATAGGCCCAAGGAGGCTGAGGCCTTTCTCCAAAAGGCCCACGAGATCGCTCCCAAGAACATTGACATAACCGCCAAGCTATCGCTGATGGAGTTGAATATGAACAAGGTGAAAGATGCGGATAGGCTTGCAGATGAGGTTCTAAAGAAGAACCCCAAGTATCCCGTAGCGCTTCTTGTAAAGGGCCGCCTTGCCCTTATGCACAGAGATTTCAAGACGGCCGTAAAGGATCTTGGCCAGGTCATTAAGGCCAATCCTCGAGATCCGCAGACACTTTATTTCAGGGCAGTGGCTAACCTCGGCCTAGGAAAAATAAAGGATGCGGAGGACGACCTTGTAAACTGTACGGCCGCAGCGCCCAACTTTCTAAAGGCGCGGCTCCTTCTTGCTGATGTGTACCTCAAGGAGAGGAAGATAGACGATTCCCTTTTCCAGACGGATTATGTGATTAAGCGGGTAGGGGACGAGCCGATGGCACTTAGTCTTCATGCCTCGGCCCTTCTCCAGAAGGGTAAATACAAGGAGGCGAAGGCAGACCTTGAAAAGGTTCTCAAGAAGATTCCCAAGGATGTTTCCGCAAGGTACATGTTAGCAAGGGCGTATTTCGGCCTCGGCGAAAAAGATAAGGGTCTTAAGGTATTAAGGCAGATCGTTCAGGAGAGGCCGGGCTACCTGCCTGCTGTTTATTCTCTCATCGCCTACTATGTCTCGGGTAAGCAACCCGACAAGGCCGTTTCCCTGATAGATGAACTTTGTAAGAAGGCGCCGAATAATGCCGTACTGATGGCCATGCAGGGAAGTCTTCTCATGTCGCAGGGGCGTAATGAAGAGGCCGAAAAGGCGTATAAAAGGGCCATCTCGCTAAATCCAAACCTTGCGGAGGCTTATCTTTCCCTTGGAAAGATCTACGTGAAGCTCGGTAAGGCCCAGGACGCCCTGAAGGAATATAGGAAGCTTCTTGAGAAGAGGCCCAAGTTTCTTACTGCTTACATGGCCGTGGCAGCCATAGAGCAAAGGCTGGGCCATACAAAGGCGGCGGTAGATGCCTACAAGAAGGCACTGGATATAAATCCAAAGTTTGCCCCTGCGGCTAACAACCTGGCATGGCTTCTTGCAGAAAAGGGAGACCTTGAGCAGGCGGCCATTTATGCCCAAAGAGCCAAGGATTCTGCGCCGGGTCAGCCCTTTATCTTGGATACTTTTGCATGGATACAGGCCAAGAAGGGCAACTTTGACTTGGCAGTGGCTGACCTTTCCGAGGCATTGAAAAAGGTTCCCGATCACCCGAGCATCAATTACCACATGGGCTATGCGTTGAATGGCCTTGGAAAGAAGAAGGAGGCCAAGAAGTATCTTAAAAAGGCCCTGGAATCGGGGAGGGATTTCCCTGAAAAACAAGAGGCGGAGAAACTTCTGAAGTCGCTTTCGTGATAGACTACAGATCAAAGACCCCGGCAGAGCTTGAGGTGCTCATGGAGTCATGGGGGGAGGCCGCTTTCAGGGCAAGGCAGTTTTTCAAGTGGCTATGGAAGCCGGGGTTTTCAGGTATTACTGAAATAACAGAGCTACCCAAGGCCCTCAGGGCGCGCCTTGCCATCGAGGGCCTTGTTTATGATCTAAAAGTCCAGGAGGTGATAACCTCCCTCTTAGATGGAACGGTAAAGTGGGCCTTCAGGCTTTCAGATGGGGCCATAATAGAGACGGTTCTCATTCCAAGCAATAGTCACACCACCTTGTGCATCTCGAGTCAGGTTGGTTGCGGAATGGGCTGCCGTTTTTGCAGGACGGGCACCATGGGTTTTGAAAGAAACTTGGTCCCCTCCGAGATCGCCGGTCAGGTCCTTGCCGTGTTAGAGCAGACAGAACGTGAGAGGTGGCCGCGGAATATTGTCTTCATGGGCATGGGAGAGCCCCTGGCAAACTTTGAAAATGTGGTGTCTGCTGTCAGGATACTGACCCACGAGCTTGGACTCAATTTTTCAAAAAGGCGCATAACTGTCTCTACGTGCGGCCTTGCCCCGCAAATAGTAAGGCTTGGCAAGGAAACAGAGGTCGGCCTCGCCATTTCTCTTCACGCAACGACGGATGAACTCAGAGATAAAATAATGCCCGTAAACAGGCGCTATCCCCTTGGCGAGCTTATGGAGGCATGCAGGAGATACAGGTTACCGAGGAGAAGGAGAATCACGTTTGAGTATATCATTTTTCGCGGTCTTAACCATTCGCAGCAGGATGCGCTGAGACTTTCCCATCTTCTTAGAGGGATACCTTCCAAGATCAATCTTATTGCATATAACCAGGTTCAGGGCCTGGGGTTTGACGCCCCGCGCCACGAGGATGTCGCACAGTTTCAAAGGTATCTTCTAAATATAGGGTTTACGGCGGTGGTCAGAAAGAGCCGGGGAAGGGATATTAACGCCGCATGCGGCCAGCTTTGGGCAAGGGCGCTCGGAAGGGGCGATGAGGAGAGGGTCAACCCTGGTTGATCTTGTTTCTTAAGACCCCCGAGGGCTTGAATGTTACGACCCTTCTCGGGGCAAGAATGAGATCTTCCCCGGTGTGGGGATTTCTGCCTCTTCTTTCCTTTTTGTCTTTTATGGTAAATTTGCCGAATCCGCTGATAAGTACATTTTCGCCATCCTCGAGGGTTTCCTTTATCACCTCTATCACCGTTTCAACGGCCCGGACAGCCTCCGCCTTGGAAAGGACTTCTGATTCGTACAGTTTGTTGATTAGGTCCGCCTTGGTCAAAGTCATATCTATGCTCTCATCCCAAATTTCAAGAAAGTTTTTACAATTGATGTAACTCTTTCTAACTAAAAGAAAAATCCTTCAAAGTCAAGGATGAAATTATATCACGTCTCAACGAAATTCTGGCGTGTGGCGCGCATACGTTGTCTTTGTGCTGCCTGTAAGGGAGAGAGCTGTTGAGGCGGAGGACCTTACCTGACCGGCGATGCTCAGGTCTTGGCTATTTTCTTATTCTCGGTATGTTTCTGAGGTCTTCCTTTATGACAAAGAGTATTTTGAATTCCCTCTTGAGGTTCTCAGCGAGTTTGTTGAGATCGTCATCAGGCATATCCTTGAGCCGGACATAGACCTCCCGTTTCCCTTCGGGCATATTTTCATGTGAGGTAAGCACGCTGACCACACGCCCTCCCTGGGCCCTCAGCAGGTTCAGAAGCTTGTTGAGGGAGCCGGGCCTGTCTTCCATCTCAAATGCTATCTGTATAGGACTCTGATAGGCGCCAGTTATGCTTATCATGACCTTGAAGACATCCGTTTGGGTAATAACGCCTATTACGTGATAATCGTCATCTGCCACTGGAATGCCGCTTATGCGGTTTTCCAGCATAATGACAGCGGCCTTTTCCACGGAATCGTTTTCCCTGAGAGTGATTGGATCCGGGGTCATTATGTCCTTGACCTTTATCTCGGACAGGAGATAGTAAAGCTCATGAACGTCAAGGGAAGTGGCCTTGGAAGGGGCGGCCTCCTTTATGTCCCTGTCGCTGATAATGCCTATGAGCCTACCGTCCCTGACCACGGGAATACGCCTGATTCCGTGTTCCTTCATGATCTGCGTGGCCTTCATGATCGAGGTGTGTTCATCTATGACGATGGGGTCTTTTGCCATCCATTCCTTTACCAGCATGGATTGCCTCCTGCCTATTTTTTATTTATAACCATGTTGACATGGCCTTTGCCTGATGGTGAAAAACTGGATTCGAATTTTGAAATCCCAAAATTAATAAGTAGAGGTTTGTTTTCTCTAATAGGCAAGAGGAACTATGTCAAGGTTAAGCCTTCAATTAAAAAAGAAATGGTAGGGGCCAGATGTATGAACCTCAAGAATATAACAATAATCGGCCCTGGTGCCTTGGGAATTCTATTCACAACAAAGATTTGTCAGAAATTTCCCCACGTCTTTCTCATTGACCACGACCGGCATAGGGCCGGGAGGCTTGCAAGAAAGGGTGTAGCGGTCGTTGAGGCCAACGGCGGATCGGTTCTAAGGGCGTTCCCCGTCGTCACAGCAGATGCGGCAGGACTTGGCAGACAGGATGTGGTCATGGTGCTTGTCAAGGCCTTCCAGACTGATGACGTGCTCGATGCAATAGAGAGCCTAAGCGGACCGGAGACAATTGTTGTTACGCTACAGAACGGAATAGGTGCGGGCGATATCCTATCCCGGACCGTCCCCCGGCAAAATCTAGTCCTCGGGGTGACAATGCACGGGGCCAACAGAAGGGATGAATCCACAGTGGTACACGCAGGGTCAGGTGATACCATTCTCGGTATGTTTGATCCTGGTGTCCGGCCGGTAGGCAGGCTTTACACGTTCGCTGCCCTTCTTGCCGAGTGCGGTTTTCCCGCCTCCATAGTGGATGATATATACCCGGTCCTCTGGAAAAAGCTCATGGTGAACGTGGGAATCAACCCCCTTACCGCATTGAGCGGCCTCAAAAACGGACAGATCCTCGAGCATCCCCCGCTCAGGCGTATACAGGAGGCAGCCGTTTACGAGGCCTTTGAGGTGATGAGGCGGCTCGGTATCGATATCGGAATGGATTTTCAAGGAGTCATGGGACTTGTCCGTAAAGTATGCAGGGACACGGCGGAAAATGTTTCTTCCATGCTTCAGGACAGGATGAAAAAAGGGCAGACGGAAATAGAGTACATTAACGGAGCTGTGGTGCGTTTTGCCCGTAAGGAAGGGCTGCGTGCCCAGGTTAACGAGATGTTGTGCAATTTAATTGAGTATTTCACAAGCCATGGGTGGGGCTTTGGGCCGTTTGACAAATAGATGTCCACGCAGCCCGCGCCATGCAGGGGGTGCTTTTCCACAACTTTTCTACCAAAAATATATTGACGATGATCCTCTTAGTGGCTATATGAATAACGTCAGGCTTGACTATCTAAACGGCTTACCCAACCGAAAGATTGCATTTATCTCCACATCAAAAAAACAGGTTGTGGATTTGTTCAAACGTATCCCTAATGCCCAAAAGGCCGTGTCAGGGTAAGGGTTATATGTAATATAATTGATTTTCCAGAAAGACATTCCCAGAGGATTAAATAGGAATCAAAGCACAGAGGTATTTTATGGCTAGGCGTATAAAGGCGAACAACAAGGCTCAGCCTGCGGATAAAAAACTATCCAGGGAGAGGGCTGACAATGGCAAGACAGGTGCAAGAAGAGAAAAGGAGGATCCGCCAGACAGGGCGCTTCGAAGGGGGGAGGTGCCTCCCACATTGCATCTCGATGAGCTGAAGAAGAAGACCGTGAGCGACCTATTCAAGATCGCCGGCGATCTTGGTATTGATGTAACACACAGCAGGAAAAAACAGGACATTATCTTCAACATCCTGAAGGCCCAGGCAGCCAAGAACGGCACCGTTTACGGAAACGGGGTCCTTGAGATACTGCAGGACGGTTTCGGTTTCCTGAGAAGTCCCGACTACAACTATCTTCCCGGTCCAGACGATATCTATGTCTCGCCTTCCCAGATAAGAAGATTCAACCTAACAACCGGGGATACCATTTCGGGGCATATCAGGCCTCCAAAGGAGGGAGAAAGGTACTTTGCACTTCTGAAGGTGGAAAAGCTCAACTTTGATCCTCCGGAAAAGGCCTTTGAGAGGGTCCATTTCGATAACCTTACTCCCCTTTATCCTGATGAGCAGTTAAGGCTCGAGACCACCCCTGACAACCTTGGCGGACGTATAATGGATCTCATGACCCCTATCGGCAAGGGCCAGAGGGGATTGATAGTGGCGCCTCCACGAACGGGCAAGACAATGCTGCTCCAAAGCATTGCAAATTCCATATCTTACAACCATCCCGAGGTCTTTCTCATTGTACTCTTGATAGACGAGAGGCCCGAGGAGGTTACTGACATGCAGCGGTCGGTAGATGCCGAGGTCATAAGTTCCACCTTTGACGAGCCTGCACAAAGGCACGTGCAGGTGTCGGAAATGGTAATAGAAAAGGCAAAGCGTCTTGTTGAGCACAAGAAGGACGTAGTGATTCTCCTCGACAGTATAACGCGCCTGGCAAGGGCCTATAACACTGTTGTCCCTCCAAGCGGGAAGATACTCTCGGGCGGTGTGGATTCCAACGCCCTTCACAGGCCAAAGAGGTTTTTTGGAGCCGCCCGGAATATAGAGGAAGGCGGAAGCCTCACCATCATAGCCACTGCCCTTGTGGACACTGGAAGCCGCATGGACGAGGTGATATTTGAAGAGTTCAAGGGTACTGGCAACATGGAAATACACCTTGACAGGAAACTGACGGAAAAGAGGATATTTCCCTCTGTGGACATCAATAAGTCCGGAACCAGGAAAGAGGAGCTGCTTCTTCCAGCCGACGTGCTTAATAGGGTGTGGATACTAAGAAAGCTCCTGTCACCCCTTAATCCCATAGACAGCATGGAGTTTCTTGTGGATAAAATGAGGGATACAGAAAGCAACGACGAGTTTCTGGCCTCCATGAACAAGTAAGCCGGTGCGAGTGTCTCAAATAACTACTTGACTTCGATAACCGCTTCCTTATAAAAGTAAACCGTTTGAAATTCTATAATCTTCACAGGAGAATCAAGGACATGAAGAAGGACATACATCCAGAATACCACCTTGCAAGTGTCAGGTGTGCTTGCGGAAACGAATTCCAGGTTGGCTCCACCCTAAAGGAGATCAAGGTTGAGATCTGTTCTCAGTGTCACCCCTTTTACACGGGCAAGCAGAAGTTGGTGGACACTGCGGGCCGGGTGGAAAAGTTCATGAGAAAGTATGGCAAAAAAATGGAGGAGATGGAGAAAAAGGGCCGGTAAAAGCAAGCCGGCATGTTTCTCATCCATAGATGTTTGAACGACTCGATGACATAAAGGAGCGTTACAGGGAGCTTGAATCCCGTCTTAGCAATCCCGAGGTAATAAAGGACCAGAATACCTACAGGCGGCTCGCCAAGGAACATTCGGACTTGAACGAGATAGTCAGGTCCTATGACAGGTTCCTGCGTATACAGGACGAGATGGCGGAAAACAGGCAGATGCTCAATGATTCCGATCCCGAGATAAGGGCGCTTGCAAGGGACGAGATGGAAGGTCTTGAGAAGGAGGCTGCCGCTCTCGAGGAGAGGCTCAAAATACTGCTCCTTCCCAAGGACCCGAACGACGAAAAAAATATACTCCTCGAGATCAGGGCGGGAACCGGAGGCGGCGAGGCGGCCCTCTTCGCAGCCGATCTTTTCAGGATGTACAGCAGGTATGCTGAAAAGAAGGGCTGGAAGGTAGAGATCCTTTCATCCCACGAAACGGGAATCGGCGGCTTTAAGGAGATTATAGCCCTCATATGCGGCGACAAGGTATTCAGCCGGCTGAAGTTTGAAAGCGGCACACACAGGGTTCAGCGCGTGCCAGAGACCGAAACACAGGGCAGGATTCACACCTCTGCCGTTACGGTTGCAGTGTTGCCCGAGGCCGACGATCTAGACGTGGAGATAAATCCTCAAGACCTGAGGATAGACGTGTACAGGGCCTCCGGAGCAGGCGGCCAGCACGTGAACAAGACCGAGTCGGCGGTCAGGATAACCCACATTCCGACAGGCCTTGTGGTGCAATGCCAGGATGAGAGGAGTCAGCACAAGAACAAGGCAAAGGCCATGAAGGTTCTATCCGCGCGGCTCTACGAACTGAAACAGCGTGAGCAGGAAAAGCAGCTTTCAGAGGAACGGCGTTCCATGGTTGGCACTGGGGACAGAAGCGAACGTATTCGTACCTACAATTTTCCCCAAGGCAGGGTCACAGATCACCGAATCGGTTTAACCCTGTACAAGCTTGAGAATATTCTTCAGGGGTCACTCGATGAGATAATAGAGGCATTGGGAACCCACTACCAGGCAAAGGCCCTTGCCCAAAGTACGAGAAGTGGACGGGAAGAACAAAGGTCAGTTGCGTAGCTCTACCCTGACAGTTGGGGATTTTCTTAAAGAAAACACCGCCTTTCTTGACTCCCATGGAATAGAGTCCCCCTTCCTGCACTCTCTTATACTGCTTTCAAAGGTCCTTGGGAAATCCAGGGAATTTCTTATCGCCCATCCCGAGCATGAGATAGGGGACAAGTACCGATCAATCCTTGCCGACCTGATAAGGCGCGTGGCTCAAGGAGAGCCCATGGCCTATTTGACAGGTGAGAAGGAATTCTGGTCCATGCATTTCCTTTGTTCTCCGGCGGCCCTGATCCCGAGGCCGGAGACGGAGCTTCTTGTGGAAAAGGCCATGGAGTGGTGGGGAAGACAGGGGCCGAAGGTGATTCTAGATCTTGGGACGGGAACCGGCGCAGTGGGTATTACACTCGCTGATATATGGAAGGAATCAGTGGTGTTCCTGACTGATATAGATATGGGCGCCCTTCTTCTTGCAAGGAAGAACACCGAGAGGCTCCTTGGCCCCTCGGCAAGGGTCTTGTTTCTTTGCGGAGACTGGTTTCAGCCCTTTAGAAGGGGGTTCAGGGCAGGGCTGATAACTGTGAACCCTCCCTACGTGTCAAGGTCGGACGAAGACCTCCTTCATGAATCCGTGAGGAGGTTTGAGCCTAAAACCGCTCTCTATTCCAGGGATGGTACCGGTCTTTCCGAGATAAGGTGCGTGTTTTCCGAGGCGGCCAACCATCTCGTTGCCGGCGGCCTTCTTCTTTGCGAGGTAGGGGCCGGGCAGGCACAAGCAGTTGCCTCCTTTGCCGAAGGGCTTGGGTTCTACGGGCACATAAAGGTATTTCAAGACCTTTCAGGAACGCATAGGGTAGTTGCCGCCTCTCTTTAGGCTGTCTCGCAGAGGTCTGTCCCGCCCGCCCGTCTGTCTATCCTCTCCATGTCTTTTTCGCACCCTTCTTGAAGGATCCTGATTCTCCATGGCGGTCTTGCTGGCCTGCTACTAAGAAAATAATTCCCTGCCAAGCCATTTTTGCAGTGGAAGAAGGATCCTCTCTCTTAAAAAATCATTAAAATCAACAGGTTAATTTTTGGCTGTCTTGGCCTTTTTATTGCTTAAACTCCTGAAAGAGGAAAAACTGGAGGCTTTTAATGATCAAGTACATTGTTACTACCATAATTGTATGCTTGTTTCTCTGTATTGGTTTTCTCTGGGGAGTAGACATGGGGCAGATTTTCAACTTCCAGTCCCTAGTTATAGTCTTCGGAGGTCTTTTTCTTGCGGTGTGGCTTGGTTTTCCGGTTGAAAGGGTCACCACCACCTTCAGGAATCTCAAAAGGGCATTTGCAAATGAGAAGCATGGGGCTGCCGAGGAAAAAAGGCTTCTCGGCCAGGCCCTCGGCCTTGCAAGGATATACAGGTTACAGGGTCCCATCGCTCTTCAGAAGGCCGCATCAAAGGTAAGGGATGATTTTCTACGTTACGGGGCGATCCTCGTGGCTGAGGGCTACAACGAGATCTCCCTCACAAGCGCGCTTCAACGGGAGTACTTGAATAGAAACGATGCGGCTGCATCCGAGATCCAGCTCCTCAGGACCCTCGCAAGGCTTGCTCCAGCCCTCGGGATGGCTGGCACTGTGATAAGCCTTATGCAGGTAATGCAGCATCTCGGAACAGAAAGCGCTCTTGGCCGCTCCCTTGGCCTTGCCCTCAGCTCCACGCTATACGGTATTCTCC
Source organism: Deltaproteobacteria bacterium (assembly GCA_015493475.1). Classification (GTDB taxonomy): domain Bacteria; phylum Desulfobacterota; class Dissulfuribacteria; order Dissulfuribacterales; family QOAL01; genus JAADCZ01. Next base: position 124,111 of record WGDC01000052.1, on the reverse strand, counting down.
TAGCCAACCTGCTTTTTCTTCCTGCAAGCATAAAGCTACAGCAATTTTTTTCGAGAAAGGCCGCTGCCATGAGGATTGTCATGGACGCGCTTCTTGGCATCCAGAAGGCGGAGCATCCCCTCAGGATTGCGGAACGGCTGAACTCCTATGAGCTATATTGTAGGCTCAGGGACAAGGAGAAGGGAGAGGTGCAAGTGGTCAGGCTTGAAAAGCGGGCTGCATGAGGGCCGGTAAGGAATTCAAGGATAATTTAATGAAAGGGCGGAATCCTTCCATGATGCCTACATGTGACAAGGAAGTACTATCGCTTGAGGCCACGTCTGCGGACGATTCATCGTGGGTGCTGAGCCTCAGTGACCTCATGTCACTGCTTCTGATCTTTTTCCTCGTATGGACCACCATAAAGATTGCTAATCTTAAAGGGGATGCTTCTTCTGCAACCCTACAGCCCAATGTTGCCCGGATGCACATTAAGGACATGTCCAAGATTCGGGGCATGTTATTCGAGTTTTCACCTCGGCAAGTCAGAAAAGGCGGGGTTATGATAGTCCTAGACCAGGATGTGACATTTGCCTCGGGTTCAGACCGTCTTTCACCGGATGGACGGAAGATGTTGTCAAGGATAGCTTCTGTTCTTAAGGGATCCACCCACTACAGGATAAGGGTGCTTGGACACTGTGACAGCGTGCCTGTTAATGGCACGGGGAGGTTTCATTCCAACACAGAGCTTTCCCTTGCACGGGCGGCAGCAGTAGCGGATGTGCTTATTGACCGTGGCATTGATCCGGAAAGGGTGTGGATCCAGGGCTTGGGGGATCTTTATCCCATAGTGCAAAATGGAGGCACCAGTGCGAGATTCAATCGTAGAGTGGAACTTATCATAGAGCCTGGTTCTTGAGCCCGCTTCAGCCTGTCTAAAAAAAACGTAAAAAGCGTGCCCGAACTTTTTTGTGCAGGGAGCTGGCCATAGTACTTCGGGTGAAGGGCCCAAGTTTATAATTAGCTATTTTTATTGAATAAATTTCATCACTTAGTAAACTCCTGCATATTTTATTCCAAGCTATTTACTATATATATTTGTGAATTCTTCTGTAATTGCCTAAAATCTATAAGGAATTTTTATTAAGTAAGCCCTTGACATAATCGTGAAATGATTGAATAATCCTTCAGTTTTCAACGCATTTGCGTTTTGAAAAAATTCATGAAGGGAGAGTGAGAGCATGAGTGAAAGTGAAAAAACCATCCAGAATCTTCTTACGGAAAAGCGTGTATTTCGTCCTTCGAGAAAGGCACAGATGACCGCCCATGTCAAGAGCATGAAGGAGTACAGGGAGTATTACAAAAAGGCCATGGAAGATCCAGCATCCTTCTGGTCAAACAGGGCGGAGGAACTCATTTCGTGGGACAGGAAGTGGAGGACTGTTGTCAGGACCGATTTTCACAAGCCCAAGATTGAGTGGTTTATTGGCGGTAAACTAAATGCATCTTACAATTGTCTTGACCGCCATCTGACCAACGGGAGGCGCAACAAGGCAGCCATAATCTGGCAGGGAGAGCCGGACGAGGATGTCAAGGTATACACCTACCAGATGCTTCATACAGAAGTATGCCGTTTCGCCAATGTGCTGAAAAAACATGGCGTGAAGAAAGGGGACAGGGTTTCCATCTACCTGCCCATGATTCCCGAGCTTCCCATCGCCATGCTGGCCTGTGCCAGGATAGGCGCAATGCATAGCGTTGTATTTGCAGGGTTCAGCGCCATGAGCCTACAGAACCGTATCCACGACTGCAAGGCAAAGGTACTCATAACCTCTGACGCAGTGTTGAGGTCGGGTAAGACCATACCGCTCAAGCCTAATGCCGACGAGGCCTTGGAAACGTGCCCCTCTGTTGAAAACTGTATTGTCGTAAGGCGTGCAGGCAACGAGGTCTCCATGAAGAAGGGCAGGGACTTGTGGTGGCACGAGGAGATGGCCGCAGAAGATATAGACGATAAGTGTGATCCAGTCTCCATGGGCTCAGAGGATATATTGTTCATCCTTTATACAAGTGGCAGTACAGGAAAGCCAAAGGGCGTTATACATACCACGGGAGGGTACCTGACTTATGCAGCCCACACTACCCAGTGGGTCTTCGACATGAAGGATGAGGATGTTTTCTGGTGTACGGCGGATATTGGCTGGATTACGGGCCATACCTACATACTATACGGTCCTCTGGCCCTTGGCGCCACGAGCCTCATGTTTGAGGGTGTTCCCACATATCCTGCGCCTGATCGGTTCTGGCAGCTCGTGGAAAAGTACAAGGTTAATACCTTCTATACGGCGCCAACTGTTATCCGTGCCCTTATGAGGGAAGGGACTGAATGGACGGAAAAGCACGACCTTTCGAGTCTTAAATTGCTCGGTACGGTTGGCGAGCCCATAAACCCCGAGGCGTGGATGTGGTATCATCAGCACATCGGCAAGGGAAAGCTACCCATCGTGGATACTTGGTGGCAGACGGAGACAGGCGGAATCCTCATTTCTCCGCTTCCCTTTGCAACACCGCTTAAGCCTGGTTCTGCAACCCTTCCCCTTCCAGGGATAGATGCAGACATACTCAGGGAGGATGGTACCCGCGCATCTGTAAATGAGGGTGGCCACCTTGTCATTAAAAGGGCGTGGCCTGGCATGCTAAGGGGGGTCTTTGGCGATCCAGAGAGGTTCAAGAAGACCTACTTCGAAAGGTTCCCGGGCGTTTACGATGCAGGTGACGGTGCCAGAAGGGACGAGGACGGCTATCTGTGGATCATGGGCAGGCTTGACGACGTCATTAACGTCTCAGGCCACCGCATGGGCACGGCAGAGATAGAATCGGCACTGGTTTCCCATCCTGCGGTTGCAGAGGCCGCGGTTGTGGGGATGCCTCATCCGGTAAAGGGCCAGGCCATTTATGCCTACGTTACCTTGAAGTCCGGTCAGAAGGAAAGCGAAAAACTCGTGAAGGAGCTTCGAACTTGGGTAAGAAAAGAGATTGGTCCAATTGCGACGCCTGAGGTGATCCAGTTTGCTCCTGGCCTTCCCAAGACGAGAAGTGGCAAGATCATGAGAAGGATTCTAAGGAAGATAGCAGCAGGGGATTACAAGGAATTTGGAGATACCTCCACCTTGGCCGACCCTTCAGTGGTTGATGATCTAATCAATGCAAGAAAGAGCATGATGAATGATTAATATCCGGATTCGGAAGCCGGTTTAATGATAGAAAGGCCCTCATCACGTTATGGGGGCCTTTCTTGAATTTTCAAAGGCCATATTCAGGGGAGTGTCGAGCCCGAGCAGTATCTTTCTGTCCCTGTTGTATATGTCTTTGAGGAAGGTAATGGTATTGTTCTGGTTTATCACGACTGTCCAGTAGAGGATTAGTATAGGCATTTTTCTTTCAAGGTGAATGATCTTGTTTTTCCCCGTATTAATCTCCTCTTTGATCTTTTCGATGGTCCATTTCCTGGAGCCCTTGAATAGTATCCCGGCAAGCTCTATCGGTTTTTCAACCCTTATGCATCCGTGGCTAAAGGCCCGTATGTTTCTTGAAAACAGGGCCTTTGCTGGCGTGTCATGTAGGAAGACAAAGTGGTTGTTGGGAAATATGAACTTTATGCGGCCAAGGGCGTTTCTATGCCCGGGCTTTTGCCGGATGATATAGGGAAATCTGTCCGGATTCATCCGTTTCCAGTTGATTGACCTGGGATTGATCCAGCGTCCCTTTGCATCCACGATTTCCATGTTGTTTTTTTCAAGATAGCCTGGATTACGCTTTATTTGGGGGATGATCTCTTTTCTCAGTATGCCGGGAGGAACAACCCAGTAAGGGTTCAGGACCACATATTCCACGGTAGCTCGGAAAATGGGAGTCTTCCAGAAGGGCTTGCCAACCATGACCTTGCAAGACCACTTTTTTTTGCCGTCTTCAAAATAAAAGAGCTTAAATGCAGCGATATTTACAAGGAGGAATTTTGGGGGAAGGTCATGTAGAATCCACCTTGCGCGTTCGAGGTTTACCCGTATCTTGTTGATCTCAAAGGAGGGAGGCTGGTTCAAAACCCTGTTCGTGTTTTTTCCGACGATACCGTCTGGTTCGAGCCCGTGATGTATCTGAAAATCCTTGACCGCTTTCTCAAGTAGTTCATCAAATATATCAAGCTGTTCTGCCGGTGTTTTCTCTTTAAAAAATTCCTCTGCGGCGAGCCTGGTTCTCAAAAGGGCTACATCAGGGCCTTTCATTCCCGGTTTCAGTGTCCTTTTGAAGGGGATGCGGGGCCAGGGATTTCTTGCAAACCTGCGGTATTTCTTCAGATAGGCCCGCAGCAGAGTGTAGTAGGGATGATGGGGCCACAGCCTGTTGAGATCTTTTGTGACGTTTCCGGAGGAGATGACCCTTTCAAGATAGAGGGCAGGGTCCCTGTCGAGTATTTTCCTCTTGAAGTTCCAGTTAGGATCTAAGCTTTCAGGGGATACCTTGCCGTAATACAGGTGAAAGCTCAGCCTAAGAAGTGCGTCGGTAAGCAGGACATCGAGGTCCGCAATATCATGGGCCTTTGCCTGTGCCTCCCTAATCTTTTTCCGCAGGCCTCTTATTGCCGAAAGATGGTAATCTTCCGGATTGAGTCCGTGGCCGTATGAATCCTTGATGGCCTCAACCATCTGTTTAACGAGCTTTTCACTGGTCCATGCAGGGGTGTAGTTTCTGTCCATGTAAAACTTGGGAATGGTTATCTGTGAAGCAACGCAGGTGGAGCAGACCGGGACCTTTCTGAATTGCTCCAAGTATTCACAGCGCTTGAGTATATAATCGGCCACGCCGCCGCTCATGTTCCGGGCGGGTGCGGCTCCGGCCTCAAACATGACCACGAGTAACGCAAGGACCACAAAGAGTGGACGGCTCCGGCCCGCCGTTTCAGATGCCAGCTTTTTCAAAATATTGTATGGCTCCTTTTGCATTTATAATGGGGGAATTCTTGAAGTAGCGTCTGTCCTTTCCAAATATAAACAGGCAACTGCCATCCTTTATGGTCCGTATTATGCGTGGCGCGATTTTTTTGGGAAGGGCGGGGCATCCGAGACTCCTTCCCGTGCGTCCGTATTGTTTTACGAACTGCCTTGAGACATAGTCGGCCCCGTGTATTACGATGTGTCTTTTGGCAGCATTATCGTTGAATCCCTGCTCTAACCCATTGATGAAAAGGGAATAGCCATGTTTTCCCTCGTAGGCGCGGCCCGTAATGAAAAAGCCAAGGCAGCTCTTGTAGGAGCCCGGCCTGTTGGAGAAACCGCAGGCAAACCTTTTACCGGAGTTTCTTCCGTGGGCCACAAGGCTCTTGTAAAGAAGCCGCTCCTTTTTTATGTCGAGTACAAAAAAACGGTCCTTGTCAGATGGCCTAGTGTAATCGATAAGCACCAGCAACCCGTCCTTTTTAAGCAACCCCTGTCTTTTGAGGTTCAGGTAACCGATCAGGCAGGTCTTGAATGTTTTAAGGCCTGTGAGCCCGGAAAGGCCAATTTTTTTGTAAAGATTTCTGGCATAACTGTCAAATTTCCTCGCAGTGAAATTCTGCCGGCCCCTGGAATGAGAGTCCGTAGTCCTGATGTGGAGTGAGGCAGAAACAAACGATGGAAATATTAAGAAAGACAGGACGAGAATTGGCAGATAACAAGAGATCCTCTTTGTGTTGGGCACTTATATCCCTCCTGCGGAACGCTGTGAAGAATTTCTATGTCAAAAAAGGGGCCTTATGCCAAGATGCCTTGGCAAATCCTATTTAACACGTCTGAATATGCATGTTAAGTGCCGGAAGGTCCTTTCTATCGGAAAGTAATTTTCCTGCCTTTTACATTTGTATAAACTATGCCAACGCACTTAGTTTGACACCTTTCCCGTTTTACCAGAGGGATGCAATGGGCAGCGGGAGTGAGCCGTGGTGTGGCAAATGTCAACTGCAAGCATACTATCGCGGCAGTTAATACAGCCAATGACGGATCTGATGGGAGTTCAATACTTGTTGGCACGTTATTGTGAAAAGATACAATAAATCAGAGAATGAGAATTTATTTACTTGACTAAATGAAGAAATGTATAGATAATTTAAAAGTTAAAATTTATGCCTTGATTTTTTTTAATGTTTTTTAAATCAAAAAGGGAGGCGTTTATGAAAAAGACAGTTTGGAGCATGTGTGGAATGTGTTCCGTCAGATGTCCCATTAAGGTGGAAGTGGAAGATGGGGATGTTAAATGGATAGAAGGAAATCCACACATACTGAAGGGGAGTCTTTGTGCCAAGGGTTCGGCAGGGATAGTGCTTCAGAAGGACTCCGAGAGACCCCAGCAGCCGCTTATAAGGAGTGGTGGAAGGGGGGCTGGCAAATGGGAGCCGGTAAGCTGGTACACTGCCCTCGATCATGTGGCTGACAAGATTGAGAAGATCAAGGACAAGTACGGGGCCAAGGCCATTGTCATGAGTTGCAGGGGAGGGCCATGGCAGGACCTTATCAAGGCGTTTTGCCACGCCCTTGGATCTCCTAACTTTAGCAACCACGACAGCGCGTGCGGAAGAAATGTTCATCACGCCAGCAAGTCTGTTTACGGTTTGGGAAGAAAGGGCTTCATCTACGACATAGCAAACGCCAAGCATCTCATCAGCTTCGGCAGAAACCTCCTTGCCTCTCTCAGGGTGGCTGAGGTAAACCAGATCATGGACATGCTCGACAGCGGGGGCAGTTTTACTTACGTGGATGTCCGCCAGACCCTTACCGGCATCAAGGCCACCAGGTTTTTTCAGGTCAGGCCCGGGACCGATTACGCCCTTGCCCTAGGTATGATAAACGAGGTCATCAAGCAGGAGGCCTATGACAAGGACTTCGTGGAGAAGTACACGGTAGGCTTCGACAAAATGGCAGAGTTCGTGGAACCGTATACGGCGGACTGGGCTGCCAAGGAGTGCGGCGTAAAGCTCAAGAAACTCAAGGACTTTGTGACCGAGATAGGTGCTGAGAGGCCAAGGGTTATTTTCCATCCGGGTTGGATGCTTTCAAGGTACAGGGACTCGTTCTATGCCAGCCGCTGCCTTCATATTCTTAATGTGCTTATGGGCAACATAGAGACAGAGGGAGGCCAGATGTTTCCGAAGACGCCTGGAGACTGCGGCGTTAAAGGGCTCAGGACCTTCAGCTCCAACGTGCCGAAGCCAGAGGACAAACGCGCAGACGGTGTCGGCTGGAAGTATAAGCACTTTGACAAGGGGCCGGGGCTCTTCCATCTCTTTTACGATGCCATGATGACCGGGGAGCCTTATCCTATCAAGGGGCTGATATGTTACAGGCACGATCCATTCAACTGTTTCCCGGACGTTGCAAGTCAGAAGGAGGCATTGGACAACTGTGAACTGCTGGTTTCCATAGATACCCACTACAGCGAATACGGCTGGTACAGTGACGTGATACTTCCAGAGTCCATGTACCTCGAAAGAGAGACGCCGGTCGCCACTCAGAAAGGGCTCAAACCGAGGTTCATCTATAGAGACAGGGCAGTGGAGCCTAGGTTTAATACCAAGCCTTCCTGGGAAATACTCAAAATGCTAGCAGACAGGCTCGGTTTCGGCGACCTTTTCCCCTTCCAGACCGCCGAGGACATGTGGAAGTGGCAGCTTGAGCCAACCGGTTACGCTATAGATGATTTCCAGGAAAAGGGTTTCGTCTCTCTTACCGATACTCCTATCATGTACGACAGGGACAGCCTAGAAGGCAGATTCAAAACGGCATCAGGGAAGATAGAGTTAATAAATGAGACCTTGGAAGGCATGGGCATACCCTCCTTCAAGCCCTATCAATCCCCTAAGAAGCCTCCCAAGGGGTGCTTCAGGCTGGTATTTGGCAGGAGCCCCGTGCATGCCCATAGTCACACCATAAATAATCCGTTTCTACATGAACTCATGCCTGAGAACACCTTGTGGATAAACAAGCGAGTTGCCACGAGGCTTGGTATCAGCGATGGAGACTGGGTTGACGTCCTTGGGGACAGCCAGATGGGGACAATCCGGGCCCATGTCACGGAGTTTATTCATCCCGAGGCCGTCTACACGGTGCATGGCTTCGGCAGGCAGGTTCCGCTTCAAAGCCGTGCCTATCATGCAGGCATGAGTGATCAGAAACTCCAGGAGGGGCTTCTACTCCTAATGGACGAGGCCGGGGGAGGCCTGTGCCTGTGCGAGAAGTTTGTTACCGTGCGCCGCAGCTCCAGGAATCCAAGAAGGAGGGTTGAACTGTGAACAAATATATGCTCTATCTCAACGCAAAACGGTGTATAGGTTGTCATGGATGCGAAGTACACTGCAAGGCCAACAAGGACCTTCCGGTGGGCCCCATCCTCTGCGAGATAGCCCACGAACCCCTGAAGTCCGTCAAGGGCGTTCCAAAGACGGAGTTTCTCTTCCGTTCTTGTTATCACTGTGAGGACCCCTACTGTGTGCCAATTTGCCCGACAGGGGCCATGAAAAAGAGGGAAGACGGAATCGTTTACATAGATCAGGAGCTGTGCATAGGGTGCATGGCCTGCGCAGGCGCCTGCCCGTGGAATATACCCCAGATCAATCCTGCTACGGGTAAGGCGATAAAGTGCGATTATTGCATGGACAGGGTAGACCAGGGGCTCAAACCAGCCTGTGTCACCAAGTGTACAACAAGGGCGCTCAAGTTCGTAGCGCTTCAAGAGATATAAATTGTCTTGAAACGGGGGCTGGATCTTCAGGTCCCCGTCTTGTTTTCCTTCCGATGTGCATCCTCAAGCCTTGCAAGGAGGTCTTCCAAAACATTTTCTCCCCGTTTCAGGGACCTGACATACCACTTAGCCTCAAGGGCTTCCATCTCTTCTTCGCCAAGGCCCCATAAGCCTTTTGAAAGCGAGTTAAGTTTTTGTCTGAGTTCGAATAGAAACAGGGCCGCCGTTACAGAGACGTTAAGGCTCTCGGTAAACCCCGCAAGGGGAATGTGCGCTAACGCATCGCAACCCCTTCGAATATCGGGGTCGAGCCCGTCAAGCTCTCTGCCAAGGGCTATCGCAACAGGGCCTTTTGCAAGGTCAATTTCGTCTATGGCGAAAGAGGGCTTCGTTCCCGTTTCACGGGCCCTGTCCGGCGGGTCGGCGGCAAATATACGGTAGCCCCTCTGCCGAAGCATCCGAATACAGTCTTCCACAGACGCGTGGCGCCTTATACTTATCCACTGCTGCGCACCCATCGCCACGCCATGGCTTGGGTTGAAGCGGTTTTCCTTCTCTATAACGTGTAGGTCCTGAATGCCGAACACCTCGCAGCTCCTGACCACCGCGCTTATGTTGTGCTGGTGGTAGAGGTCATCGACCACCAGTGTAATGTATCTGGTGCGCCTTAGAAGGATCTCGGTTATCTTCTTGCGCCTGCGGCTCGTAAGAAGGGGGGCGAGAAGCTCCTTTATCTGTTCAGGCTTCGGCCTTTTCTGCAAGTTCCTCCGCCTCCTTTACCATCCCGTCGATGATGTTTAGACCCCTGTGCCAGAACGATTTGTCATCAAGGTCTATGCCAAAGGGCCTCAAGACCTCATAGGGGTTCCTGGAACCACCGGCCTTTAAAAGTTCCATGTACTTGTCCACGAAGGATTTCCCCTCCTCCATGTACATGCCGTAAAGGGAAAGGACCAGAAGTTCGCCGAAGGCATAGGAGTAAACGTATCCGGGAACATGCAGGAAGTGAGATATGTAGGACCACCATATCCTGTAATTGTCCGACAGTGTTACGCTGCTGCCGAACATCTGTTGCTGGGTGTCCATCCAGTAATCTGAATATTTGTCAGGAGATAGTTCTCCCTGGTTTCTTCTGTGGTTGTGGATGGCGTCTTCGAACCGGTTCATGGCGACCTGTCTGAAGACCGTGGCAAATATGGATTCTATCTTGGCTGCTGTAAATCCCAGTCTTTCCCTGCTGTCTTTTATGCCCTTGAGGATGTCCTGAAATACCAGCATTTCGCCAAATACGGACGCCGTTTCAGCCAGGGTCAGGGGGGTATCCGCGTTGAAGTAGCCTCTGTCGGCAGCAAGGACCTGATGGACACCGTGTCCGAGTTCATGGGCGAGGGTTTCCACATCCCGAAGAGTCCCTGCGAAATTGACAAGCACGTACGGATGGGTTGACGGGGTTAGGGGATGCGCAAAGGCGCCCCCTGTTTTCCCCGGCAGGATGGGGGCGTGTATCCATTCTTTGTCAAAAAATTGTTCCGCAATCTCGGCCATCCGTTTTGAAAATTTCTTGAACGAGGCAAGCACTATCTCCCTCGCCTCCTGCCAGGAAACATTCTTATCCGGCAGCCAGGGCAGCGGAGCGTATCTGTCGTAATCTATGAGCATGTCAAGCTTCAGAAGCCTCGCCTTAAGCATGTAGTATCGCTCCACTATGTCGTACCTCGAGGAGACCGCAGCGATGAGGCTTTCCACCGTCTCATCTTTTAGCTCGTTTGCAAGGTTCATGGAGCTTATCCATTTGGGATACCTCCTTAGCCTGTCTCCGATCATCTTGTCCGCAAGGACGGTGTTAAAGGTGTGGGTAAAAACCATGAGTTCTTTTTCAAGGCCTTCGGTAAGGTCATCGCTGGCGCGTTTCCTTGCGGCTCTGTTCGCCATGTAAAGGTCCTTGAGAACCTCTTCCTGGGATCGTTTCTTTTGGCCGTAGCGCTGATGTGCGAGCACCTTGTCAAAGAGGGTTATCCAGCTTGAGCGTCCCACAGGACTGATTTCCGACAGAAGCCTTTCCTCTGTCTCGGATAACAGGTGTGGCTTGTACCTCCTTAGTGAACGCAGATAGTGATCGTAATGGGCGAGTACGGGGTCTCGCAGAAGTTCCATGGCCCTTTCATCGTCAAGGTTTGCCCACTCAAGCTCGAAAAAGACTAGCTCCTTTGAAATCTGGCTTCCGATTTCCTTGACTTTTTGGAGAAAGGCACTCGCCTCCGGGTCATCAGATCTTGTTGCAAAGTTCAGAAAGGCGAAGCCGCTCACCTTTCCTATCAGTTCAGACAGTCTTTCAAGCCTCTGCACGAGGCCTTTTAACGCACTTGCATCGAGATTAGCAAGACGGCCAGCGAACTCTTCCCTGACCGCTGCGGCTTCCCTAGTGCAAAGGGCCAGATCTTCGTCTATAGCCGGATCTTCCGGTCCTGAATATAGATCCTCCAAGCGCCAGATTATCCGGCTTGTCCCGGTTCTCTTGTTTATACTATTTGCCATTTCCCATTGCTCCCGTTGATTTCATTGAACTTGCTGTTCCACCATGCTTCCGGACGAATCGTCTTTGTACCTGACAAGCACTCTGAGCCCCTCGGCATCCACCTTTTTATCAAACTTAACGTCTATTTGCAGGTTGCCAGGCTTCAGGTCCTTCAGAAGCCACTGAGCCTGGTTTTTTTTTCTGACAATCCTTGAAAATTCCGGTTTGGCACTGCTTATGCGCACGCCATCGGGAACGTCCATGGTAACGATGGCAGTGGCCGGGGCAGGCTTTGATATTGCTATCTTAATGCTAATCCCTTCATCTCCTTTTTGTTCAATGCTCCCGTTAATTTTGCATAGGGCGCAAGATGCTGACATCAGATAGGCCGCGAAAAAAACAAGGATTGAGAGCTTGATAAGTTCCGAACGCAATTTTTTGCCTCCTGTCTATTGGCTTTCTTTTATGGGCACAAAGCGTTTTGTCGCCCGGTCCCACTTGTACTGGCCAGCGGCCCAGAGGTTTTCCACCTCCTTAAGGATGCCCTTCATGCCGTTTACGCCCGCAAGCAGTTCATAGGCGTCTAAGATTTCCTCGTCATCTATACGGTTATCTCCGTTCTTGTCAGCCCAGTAAAATGGCGAGGAGACCACACAGTTGTTACCGCCGACCGTCACATTCACCGTCTGGCTGGTTTTTACCGTCACGGTGCCTTTGAAGCGGAGTCTTTTGCCCTCTTGAGCCGAAGGCGGCATCCTTGCAATGTACACGAATTTGAGGTCGGTGGTATCACCCTGGTATATCCATTTTAAAATGCCTTTTTTGACAGATGTATATCTCGGCACTGCCTTCGTGACCTTCAGTATCTGCGGAATATCTTCCTTTACGAGAATGGTGCGCTTAGTAGCGGGGTTTATGTCAACGCGAACCAGCACGGGAAACAGGCTCCCCGGGGCGCACCGGGATGGAAGGAAACGGACAGCGCTGATGTCAATGGACAGGTTTGACGGTCTGAAGAAAAAGTATCCCAATACCAGGCCGCCAACACCGAACAGTAAGGCAAGCGTTCCTATCAGGATTGCATTCCTTAAACCATTTTCCACACACGTGTTATGGCATGATGGGGCGGTGCTGGGTCCCTCTTGGCCTGTGTAACCCTGTTCCCCTTGGGTACGGGCTGTGTCGTCGCCGATGTCTTCCAGGATATCCTCTACGGGCACCTCAAGGGTATCGGCAAGCTTAAGGGCATTTTCCCGCTTTACACTCGGGTAACGTTTGTTTTCCCAGCGAGATATGGTATCGATGGTGACGCCGATCACGGTGGCCACGTAGAGCTGGGTAAGGCCTTTTTCCTCCCTGATCCTCTTTATTTTTTTACTGTCAAGTCTCAGCGTTGGCGGTAGGGAACGGTCCATGGATTTTCTTGTAGTATAGTACTTATCTGGAATTACTGAAAGAATATTCTACGTCTACCCCAATCATGCGGACGTCTATAGGCATATAACCCGATGTCAGTTGTTTTATCAACATCCATTGCATAGGGTCAAAGGCAAAGAAAAGAAATAGAAATCAGGAAACAAAAAATTCAGCAATGGAGGTCAAGGTATGAGACGAGTGGAAAAAAGACATGGAAAAAGGGTAGTGCGAAAGGATTTCAGAAGGATGGTTCTTGGTATTGCGGTCCTTTTAATGGTTGGCGGGTTGTACGGGATTTCGTCCGCATCGGAGTATGAGGGAAAGGTTGTGGGGGAAACTGCCCAGAAGACGGTAAATAGGGTGGTTAAACAGGCAAAAAAGAATGGAAAAAAGAGAGACAAATCGGTAAAGGAGGAGGTAACCAAGGACAAGGTCCAAAAAGATGCGGCTATGCCGACGGTACCGGAGTTCGTGGATATCAATACACAAAAAAGCTGTCCAGGTATAAAGGGGCTAAAGAAGGACAGGAAGCATGTCAATCATTTTACCCACGCAGCCCATATTGAAATGCTCAGAAAGGAACATAAGGGATTTGTTTGCGCAACTTGCCACAATGGTGCGAAGGATGAGGACGAGATTTTGAAGACTGACAAGTGCACAACGATGGAAAAAGAGCTCGATAAAGCAGGGGGACCGGCAAAGCTTAAAGACTATTTTCACTCCACGTGTCTTAAGTGTCACAAGGAGCTGAAGAAGGAAAAAAAGGTCGCTGGCCCCGTATCATGCAATGGGTGCCATGACAGAAAGGCAGGTGACAAGTAATGACGACGGGTAACAGGATTGCAATACTGTTGATGGAGGCATTTCTAATTGTGTTCCTTCTCGCTCCTGGGGCTAATGCCGCAGAGAAGCTTAAGGGAAAGGTGGCGGGCATATACAAGGCCCAATCAACATGCAAAGTGGCAGTCGGACTCTTGAACATTAAAAAAGACAGTCAGTCTCTATGTGAAAAGGACGCAGAAAATAAGGCGGGTTCCATCCTCGTGGTTCAGGGACAGGATTCCAAATTTGCACCTGAAAATGGACAGACGGTTATATTTAAAATCAAGGGAGCCGGCAAGACTACAGGAACGATGTTGATGGTGCTAAAAGACCGGCTCACAAAAGATGACATAGGCAAGATGAGTGGAAAGGGGTCGCTGGTCTTCTGGAGAAACGGAGAAAAGGGTCAGGTCTATGTGATAAAGACCGAAAAAAAGGTTGAACCGGCAAGGGATACTATCGTAAAGATGATCCTTAAAAAGAAAGCCCCAAGGGTGGAAGGTTGTTGATGTAGTAGGCATTAATCGAGAGGGCAGGCCGGACACCTGTGAAGCCTGGTATGGGTGTTATTGCAGGTCTTTTAACAGGGTATTGGAGGCCCCACCGATTGACTTTTCCCATGTCCACGTTTAAGTTTTAAGCCACTGCCCGGGTGGTGGAATTGGTAGACACAAGGGACTTAAAATCCCTTGGGGCTTTGTCCCCGTGAGAGTTCGAGTCTCTCCCCGGGCATAAAGAACGTTTCACCGTGCCCCACTTGCACTTCTTGTTCGTGCAATCAGTATCCAGCACCGAGGAGGTATATCCTGGTTTGAGTCGAAGCGGCTGCTTTTTAGCATCAATATTTCGAAGAAAGGTTCAACGGCCTCCACTACCTGAAGCGCTGTTAGGCGGGGCGGCCCCTTGCCCGGACGGATTTCATCGGCGTTTCCCATAAGGCTTAACCAGATACCCGCCGGGCCAAGATGGTGTTTCACTCTTCTCGCAAATTTTTTTCTATCTTTGAAGCTGCCAAAATGGTGGAAACATCCCCTGTCGAACGCCATGTCAAATGGTTTCCCTGGAATGTCTTCCTCCATTATATCCTTCAGCAGGAAGTTCACGGACACGGAATTCTGCGCGGCCTTTGTCTCCGCCTTTTCTATGGCTATGGGTACAATCTCTGTTGCCGTGACCTTCATTCCAATGCCTGCCATGAAGATGGCGTTATCTCCGGTGCCGCATCCAATCTCAAGGATCTTGGCCCCTGGCCCTGCAAGCTCCTTTATGAGGGCCTTGAGGTTTTTGTCGGCCCTTCCAGTATCCCAAGGTGTATTTCCGCTAATATACCTTGATTCAAAAAGCTGTATCTCTTCGTGCCTTACCATCTATTCTATCTCCTTTATGTCAAGAGAAGTTGCGGCCTTTTTGGACAGTCTGTGGGCCGCCTTCATAGGGTAGGGAATCCTGTAAGGTCCAGGCAGGCCGGAAACGAGTTTTGCCGCGCATTCAAGCCCGATCCCTTCAACAGATACATAAAGGGGCCTTTCGCTTTTGCCCCTGAACACCCTTTTCACCACGTCTCTCGATTCAGCGGTTATGAAATGATTCTTTGCGATGCCGATTACAGGTATCTTACCGCCAAGTGCGCTAAAGAGGCGTGCGCCAAGTCCTGGGCGTCCATCTGGAAGCCGCGCATAGGCGTCTACAAAGACGGTATCAATGGGCTCTCTTGCCTCCTCGAGCACCTTTAAGATGCAGGGCATTTCCCTTCTATAGAAATTTCCCGGAATATATCTGCATGCCTTTGCCACAAAGACGATATAGGTCTTGGCTGTTTCGTGAGGGGCTTGGGACCAAGTGATTACAGCAGCGGCAGCCGCATGATGTTCGGCGTAGGATACATCCACGAAGGCGAAAAAGCCGGGCATAATAAGATTAATCTGGTGGAGATGGGGGGATTTGAACCCCCGACTTCCACGTTGCGAACGTGGCGCTCTCCCAACTGAGCTACATCCCCATCTCGTGCCTCCAATATTAACAGATTTTACGATTGAAACAAGGAACGTCTTACCCTGACGTTCATGAGCAGTCCTGCCCCAATGAGAGTGGTGATCACAGAGGAACCTCCGTAACTCACCAGGGGAAGGGGAATTCCTACCACTGGCAGAAGTCCGAGCACCATGCAGATGTTTATAAGCATCTGCCAAAAGATCATGGCAGTTATACCAAACGCCAGGAATGAGCCGAACCTGTCCCTGGCATTTTGGGCAATGTCGAGGCAGCGAAGCAGAAAAAGGAAATACACTGCTATCAGGATGATCGCCCCTATAAAGCCCCATTCCTCTGACCATATCGAAAAGGCAAAGTCTGTGTGTACCTCGGGCAAGAAGTTGAGCTGGGCCTGGGTTCCCTTCATGAAGCCCTTTCCGAAGATGAGGCCGGAGCCCACTGCTATTTTGGACTGTATCACGTGCCAGCCTGCGCCAAAGGGGTCTGCGTCAGGGTTAAGGAATATTTCCACCCTCTTTCTCTGGTAAGGCTTCATGAGCTTCCATACCAGTGGAAAGGCACATAGGCACGAGCCAAGGATAATTAAAAAGGACCCCATCTTCAGCCTAGCGAAAAGTACGAGGGATCCATAAATGACCAGGATGAGCAGCGCAGTGCCAAGATCAGGCTGTTTGAATATGAGAAGAAAAGGCACGGCTACGAGAAGAGTCGGCCTTATGAGATCCTTTAGGCCGAACTTTTCCTTTTCTTCCCGAGCAAAATAGGAGCTTATTATTATCGCCATAAGCAATTTTGCCGGTTCCGATGGCTGTAAATTGAAAAAGCCGAGGGATATCCAACGCTGGCTGCCGGAAACGCTCTTGCCCATGAACATTACGAGGATCAGCAGTATGATTGTGAAAATGTAAAGGTGTACGGAATACTTTGAAAGCTTTCTGTAGTCAAAGCTCATGGCCCCAACCATGAAACAGCAGCCCACCACATACCATTGGAGCTGCTTCCACTCGAAGGGATATCCTGCGGCTGTGCTCGCACTCCACAGGTTGATGAAACCAACGGTCATGATAAAAAACATGGTCAGAAAAAAGATGTAGTCAATTTCTTTCAGCAGGCGTTTATTAAGCATGTTTCCCTTTCACAGTTTCCGATGAAGTATAGATGCGGGTTTTGGAGAACGGAGCTTCAACCAGCGCTCTATGATTTCCTTCGCTACAGGGGCCGCGGCGGAACCACCGTGCCCGCCGTGTTCGATTATCACTGCTACGGCGATTTGCGGGTTCGCTGCCGGTGCAAGGGCCACGAAGAGGGCGTGGTCTTTGTATCTCCAGCCCATCTTTTCGCTCTCCCGCCGTTTTTTCTGCTTTATTACCTGGGCTGTTCCCGTCTTGCCTGCTATATGGATGCCCTTAATGAAGCACGTTCTTGCTGTGCCGTGCCTGTCCTCAGTTACCCCTACAAGTATCTTTCTTATTCGGGCAAGTATGGCTGGTTTTACTGGCACTCTTGACTCTATAACCGGGGATTCGTCCAAGATATACTCGGGCTTGAAGAGTTTTCCTCCATTTCCCACGGCCGCCATCATCCTGGCGAGCTGCAATGGGGTTACAAGCAGGAATCCCTGACCGATGGAATAGTTAAGGGTCTCTCCCTTTTGCCAGGGCTCCCTGAACCGTCTGCGTTTCCAACTCCTCGTGGGGACGAAACCGGGTTTTTCCACTGGGAGCTCAATACCCGTCTTCTTGCCAAAGCCGAACCCGTAAGCATACTTTGATATCTTGTCAACGCCGAGCTTCAGACCCACATTGTAAAAATAGACATCGCACGACTGTACCAACGCCTTGTAAAGGGCCGTCTCGCCATGCCCACCTCTTTTCCAGCAGCGAAACCTTCTGCGACCGAGTTTCATGGAGCCGTTGCAGAAAAAGGTGGTGTATGGAGTGATGACATGTTCGTTCAGCCCGGCTGCCGCCATGACGATCTTGAATGTCGAACCAGGTGCGTACTGTCCCTGTATCGCCTTGTTGACAAGGGGAGTGCGGATGGGATCGTTCAGCCGTTTCCATTCGAACCTTGTCAGGCCCCTCGCAAATATTCTCGGATCGAATTTCGGACTGCTTGCCATGGCAAGTATCTGTCCGTTCCGGGGGTCGAGCACTACCACCGCTCCTGATTTTCCAGACAGGGCGTCTTCAGCCGCGAGTTGCAAATCCAGGTTTAAGGTTAAATGGATGTCTTTACCGGGTAAAGGTTTCTTTACCTTGAGTACCTTGACCATTCTGCCTTTCGCATCGACCTCTATCATCTTGAAGCCGCTTCTGCCTGCAAGCTCCTTCTCGAATTTTAATTCAATGCCAGATTTTCCAACTAGATCCCCAGGCACCGCATGGGGAAAATTTCCGCTCTTGAGCTGTTCCAGGCTCACTTCTCCGAGATATCCAAGAAGATGCGGCGCTACGGTCCCGTATGGATATTGACGTGCAGGCGCTACTTCCACCACGACCCCCGGAAGTCTGAAAAGGCGGGCTTCCACCCTGGCCACCTCGTCCCACGAGGCATTCCTCTTTACAATTACCGGGAGGTAGGAGGGCTGGTTCTTTGATTCAACGAGCCTCATCCTGATGTCAGTGGGGCTCTCGTCGAGGAGGGAGGTCAGTTTTGCAATGAGTCCCTCAACGTCCTTAACTTCCTTAAGCACTACACCTATGTTAAAGCTCGGTTTCACTCCAGCTATGAGCCTGCCTGAGCGATCGAGGATGTTGCCCCTGAATGGTTGGAGCCTGATGTATTTTATGCTGTTTTTTTCGGAAAGTTTCTTGAATTCCTCCCCCCTGTAAATTTGCAGGTACCATAGCCTTGCGCATAGAAATAGGAAGCAGGCTAACAGAAACATGGAACAGTATGTGCAAATTTGTTGTTTTCCCGAGCTGTCACCCGCATCAAACTTTTTCAGGAAAAGTTTCGCATCCGGCGCCTTTATTTCGGGTTCATTTTTCATGGCAGAATTTGGCAGAGATTTTCGTAACCGCCATAAGGCTCTTGTCACATATCTTGAATACCAAGGGACTGACAGCGATATTGAGCACGGCCTGTACTATCTCCCACGGCCACAAAAGCTCAGGATTTCCGCTTCCGGAGAGTTCTACGACCAGGATTTCGACTGAAATGAAGCCGGTCATAAGGTAGGCGTGTGTGTTCGGCAGTTCAAGTACGTTTGTACGCACAAGGTAAACCGTTAAGAAGGCCATTAGGTAGGATACAGGGAAAAGATAAAAAGGCAGGCTTGAAAAAAGTGATGTCGCGAGACCCGCAATAATAACGGAAATCACTCCAGGAACAGGCTCGGAACGAAGTGCGAGCCAGCATATAAGTGCGGGGAGAGGGTCGATGTGTAGGGGGTAGAGGCTGCAAGGCATGCACCAAGTGCTTTCGAGAAGCAATGAGACATAGACAAGGAGAAGAAAGACAGCCAGCGTCATCATGTCACCGGTTTTTTACGGGAGGTCTCATTAGAACAACCACTTCTTCCGCCTCGTTTATATTGCCCGTTGGCTTGACTCCAATGTACTGGAAAAGGTCTGATCTTTCTCTGCGCCCAACGAGTTTTACCTTGCCGATCAGGAGACCCTTTGGAAATATGCCGTCAAGCCCTGATGTAATGATGACGTCTCCTGACTGTACGTCAACCCCCTTTTTTACGTAATCCAGAATGCAGCCTCGTGCTCCGTCTCCCTTCAGAATGCCCCTTGCCCGGTTTCTCTGTACAATGGCGGCGATTCGGCTGTGGTAGTCGGTTACCAGCATGACCTTGCTGTAATGCATGCTTGTATCTATTACCCTGCCGAGTAGCCCACCTTGGCACAGTACAGGCATATCCGGAGTGATTCCGTCGGCCCTGCCCACGTCGATGGTTATGACTGCGCGCCAGGGAGCGATATCTGTTCCAACCACGTGGGCAACGGTACTTTTCCAGGGAGCCCTCTTCTTTATCTCCAG
Source organism: Deltaproteobacteria bacterium (assembly GCA_015493475.1). GTDB lineage: Bacteria > Desulfobacterota > Dissulfuribacteria > Dissulfuribacterales > QOAL01 > JAADCZ01. Next base: position 104,625 of record WGDC01000052.1, on the reverse strand, counting down.
AAGCTGGCGCAGCCGCCTGTTCTCAATAAGAGCTTCCCGGTAAGTGGTGATCTCGTTTTCCATTTCGGCAAGCTGTGCCTTCAATACATGGTTTTCCTCGTTGACATCCTGGAGGTCCACGTAGGATTCCCAAATATGCCTTATTTGAAGGAAGGGAGAAGAGAGAAGGGCCTGTAACCTGCCATCGGCGTCCTGAAGAAACATCTCTGCTGGAAGGATGATGCTCGTTTTTGTCATTACGGCCAGGGTGAGCCCTCCAGTCATCGTTAACACTACCGCTATTGCTATGAGCCGTTTAAGTCCTTTTGACTTTTTGGGGGATTGGTGAGGCAATTTTACAAGGGACCGAACTTTTTAAGGAAATTAGTTTATCATGATCTCTTTCAGGATGTTTATGTTGTCAAGGGTTTGACCGGATCCCAAGACCACGGAAGAAAGGGGATCATCGGCAATTATGATGGGCAGGCCTGTTTTTTCGCGGAGCAGTTTATCGAGGTTTTGTAGTAACGCCCCGCCCCCGGTAAGGACAATACCCTTGTCAACTATGTCCGCTGCAAGCTCCGGAGGGGTCTGCTCAAGGGCTATCTTGACCGTTTCCACTATAGTCTCTACCTGCTCGGAAATTGCGGCCTGAATCTCGGAAGCGTCTATTTCAACGGTCTTGGGGACTCCGGAGACCAGGTCTCTGCCTTTTATTTCCATTTTTTTATAGGGAGACTCCGGCATCACATCGCCTATCTCCATCTTTATTTTTTCTGCCGTGTGTTCTCCTATCAGCAGGCTGTACCGTCTTTTAATATGATGCAGGATGGCGTCGTCCATACGGTCTCCTGCCACCCTGACGGATTTGCAGAATACTATTCCGGCAAGGGATATTACGGCAACTTCCGTTGTGCCGCCTCCTATGTCTACCACCATATTGGCCGTTGGTTCGGTGATTGGAAGGCCCACACCTATTGCCGCAGCCATGGGTTCTTCTATTAGATAGACTTCCCTTGCCCCTGCAGACTCCGCCGATTCCCTCACGGCCCTTTTTTCCACTTGGGTGATGCCGGATGGAACGCTTATGATGATTCTTGGGCGGACCAAGGTGCGCCTGTTGTGAACCTTGCGTATAAAATAACGGAGCATGGCCTCGGTAACCTCGAAGTCCGCTATCACGCCGTCTTTCATGGGCCTGATGGCAACTATATTGCCCGGCGTTTTCCCTAACATCATCTTGGCGTCCTTGCCCACAGCCAAGACCCTGGCCGACCTTGCGTCCTTCTTTACTGCCACTACGGATGGTTCCCTCAGCACGATTCCTGTACCCTTAACGTAAACAAGCGTGTTGGCAGTACCGAGGTCAATAGCGAGATCATTGGAAAGCCACCCGAAAAGGGCACCGAATACCATGAAATTTTCCTTCTTTAAGTCAAAAAGTTTACAATTTATACCCGTCTGTTAATGCAAAGATTGAGCAGCCAAAACCTAACAAAGTGGCTATGAAAAAGCAAGGAAATATGGTCTTATTCGACCGTACATTTTACTATATCGGAGGCCGCTCTTGACATCAGAGCGCCAGATTAGTAAAAGTTTTAGGCTTCGTTTGACATGAATATATACAGTGGGAATTTAATTTAACCATATTTAAGGAGTCGTTGAGTAATGAAACGTACTTTTCAGCCAAGCAACATTAAGAGGAAGCGGACGCACGGATTCAGGAAACGCATGAGTACCAGGGCGGGAAGGAAAGTGCTATCGAGGCGCAGGGCCAGGGGCCGCATGAGACTGAGTGTTTAATCACACTCGAAAAGGGTGGGAAGAGGGGAGACTGCGCTTTCCAGGGCAGAAAGGATCACAGGCGGCCGGAATTTCAACAGGGTATTTAAGAGGGGGAAGAGGATTAGCTTCCCAGAGTTTTCAGTGGTTGTGGCGCCAAATGGATTAATCTTCTCGAGGATCGGAATAGGGGTGGGAAGACGATTCGGGAAGGCTGTTGATAGAAACAAGGCCAAGAGGCTCTGCAGGGAAATTTTCAGATTGAACAAGTACCGGCTGCCCCGGGGGCTGGATTTGGTGTTTCTTCCTCGCCGGGAAATATTGAGCGCGGAATGGAACAAACTGCAGGAAAACATGAACAAGGTAGGAAGGATAATTGAAAAAGATTGCATCTCCAGCGCAGGCACGCGCCGGTCTGCTGGTTTGGTTACTCGTAGGGGCGGTCAGGGCCTATAAGTTTTTAATATCTCCCCTGCTTCCGGACACCTGCCGGTTTTATCCGAGTTGTTCCACTTATTGTGTGGAGGCCCTGCTTAAATACGGTCTGCTTAAAGGCCTCTTTCTTTCTGCAAAACGAATACTGAGGTGTCATCCCTGGCACCGAGGCGGTTTTGATCCCCTTCCCTGACGAGTTTTTACCTAATTTAACAGACAACGGAAGGAAAAAATGGAAACTAGAGCTCTACTAGCCATTGTTTTATCAATCGCGGTACTTGCAGGCTTTCAATATTTTTTCGGCAACAAGTTCCAGGCCCCAATGCCAGGGGTTAACGGCACTAACGCCTCTTCCGTGCATCCTGCCGCAAAGGCCGTGGAAAAAAAGGAACCCGCTAATAGCACACGCAAGATGACACAGTCCCTGAAGAAGCTTGTTGATATGCCTCCACAGGCACGCGCAAAGGGCAGGGACGTAGTGGTGGATGCCCCTCTGTTCAGGGCGGTTATTTCGGAAAACGGGGCCACGATCAGGCATTTTGTTTTGAAAAGGTACAGGGAGACCATAGACAAACACTCTCCAGGAGTTGACCTCGTAAATGTATCGCCACCGTTACTTCCCCTCGGAATTAAAATCACAAGCGGCAAGGAGATAGATTTAAGGACTCGGCTATTCAGGGCCGAGAGGCAGACCTTGAAGCTTACCGATAGTAGCGGCCCTTCCATTTTAAAATTTGTATGCCGGCTTGGAGGCAACGCCACCCTTGTCAAGGAATTTATCTTCCGTCCCCGCAGCTATTGCTTTGAATTTTCCATGAGAATTGTTGGAGCCGGGGCGGATGGCTATAGGGTATTCCTGTACGATAAGCCCTTCAAAGCATCCACTCGCTACGTTTTTTCAGGGCCGTCCTACTATTCTCCCTCTCACGGTCTCGAGGAGATCTCCCTTAAAAAATCTGGTGATACCCATTCTTACAGCGGCGACCTTGACTGGCTAAGTTATGGCGATAACTACTTTATGACAGCCCTTGTGCCGGAAGACGACAAGGGTCCGTGGAACGTGAAGGTGGTGTTGCTGAACGAGGATAAACTTACACAGAGTAGTCTTTCTGCGTCTGTTAGAGGGCAGGCTAAGGGAAATGTCATCACCCTTTGCAAGATGAAAGTTTATATGGGGCCAAAGGAGATCGAGAGGCTCAAGAAGGTGGGGCATAATCTTTCCAAGGCCATAAATTTTGGATGGTTTGATCCGATTGCGAAACCTCTGCTTTATGTGCTCAATTTTATGTACAGATACGTGCCCAACTACGGGGTGTGCATAATCCTTCTTACTATCCTTATAAAGGTATTGTTTTGGCCCCTTGCCCATAAGAGCGCCCAGTCCATGAAGACCATGCAGAAGCTCCAGCCAAAGCTCAAGAAGCTCAAGGAAAAGTACGGGGAAGACAAGGAACGTCTTAACAAGGAGCTGATGCAGCTTTACAAGGCCTACAAGGTTAATCCCATGAGTGGTTGTCTTCCCATGGTTCTTCAGATACCCGTCTTTTTTGCCCTCTACAAGGTGCTTCTACAGGCGATAGAGCTCAGGCACGCGCCCTTCGTGCTTTGGATAAACGATTTGTCCGCACCGGACAGGCTGATGATTCCAGGGGTTCATATCCCGATGATAGGGGGAGTGCCTGTGCTCACACTCTTGATGGGAGCCTCCATGTATCTGCAGCAGAAGATGTCTCCATCCTCGCTTGATCCTACCCAGGCGAAGATGATGCAGCTCCTGCCCGTTGTGTTTACCTTTATGTTCATCAATTTTCCTTCGGGCCTGGTGCTCTACTGGCTAGTGAACAATGTCCTTTCCGTTGTTCAGCAATATTATGTAAACAAGTTTACTGATTGAAGAAAATCTGATGGTTGCGGGGATTGAGTATGAGTGAAACAAGAGTAGAGACAAGGGAGTTTGAGGAAAAGACTGTTGACAAGGCCATAGAGGATGCATGCAGCTATTTTGGTTGTGCCAGAGAGGATCTCGATGTGGAAATTGTTACGAGGGGTTCTACAGGTCTATTCGGACTTGGCGGTAAAAAGGCCCGTATCAAGGTAACGGTCAAGCCAGAGGTGGATACCGGGGCAGGTGCTGCAACGGAGGACCCTCAAGTAGAGACGCCAAGAGTCATGGAAGACAGTAATGACGGAGATAGAGACCCTTCACGTAAACCCGTAAAGAAAGAAGGGGGGCTGACAGTCAGTACGCCAGTGTCTTATGAAAAGGGCCGGCTGCAGGAAGAGGTTGGACGTGAAGAAATCGAACACCGCGTCTCTATGGCCTGCGAGATAACCAACGACATACTAGAAAAAAGCCGTCTTTCCGGCCATGCAGATGTCATGGAACAGGCAAACAGGATCTTTGTCAATATTACTGGAGATGACCTGTCCCTTATAATTGGCAGGGAGGGGCAGACCCTCGATGCGCTTGAGTACATAGTGAATCTTTGTCTGAGGCGCAGGGAGCCTGATGTACGTTACCGGGTAGTGCTTGAGGCGGAGGGGTACAGGGAAAGGCGCAGAAAGAGTCTCATTTCCATGGCGGAAAGGCTGGCAATAAAGGTAAAAAGGACAGGCAGAGCCCTGAGCCTTCAGCCCATGCCGGCAAGGGAGCGCAGGATAATACACATGGCCCTTAAAGATTTCAAGGGCATAAAGACCCACAGCTCGGGCCAGGGGCCAAACAGGAAGGTGGTAATTACACCTGCGAGAAAGAACCGGCACTACAGGAAAACAAGAAATTGACGACTGACGAACAAAAAATTTTTCCATGCAAGGGAATTTTTTCACCTCTATGTTGACATACCCTGAAGCAGGATTTTATCCAAGGAATATTAGGACCTTCAAACAACGGTGGTATTTCGGGCTTCCCATCTTGGTTTTATGAAGCTGTTTAGAGACACGGATACCATCGTTGCCATAGCAACGCCTCTTGGGCCAGGGGGTATAGGCATAGTCAGGATGTCAGGCCCAGCAAGTCTTGCCATCCTGAAGTCGGTTTTTCGTCCTGCAAATCCGAACTGTGCCTTCAAGTCGCACATTTTGTATTACGGCTTTATCCATGATCCCCAAAAGGTTAATAGTAGTATAGATGAGGCCCTCTGTGTCTACATGAAGGCCCCTAGGACCTACACAAGGGAGGATGTTGTGGAGCTCCAGTGTCACAGCGGGCCGGCGGTGCTGAACCGTATTCTGCAAGTCTGCCAAGGGCAGGGTGCGAGGCTTGCTGGACCAGGAGAGTTTACCCTGCGTGCCTTTATTAATGGAAGGATAGACCTGTCCCAGGCAGAGGCCGTTGATGATCTGATAAGGGCCCAGGCTGAGGGCCTTAGAAGGATGAGTCTAAAAGGGCTTGAGGGAGGGCTTTCAAGGCGTATAGCCTCCATAAGGGAAGCCCTTCTGTCTTGCATCTCAGCACTCGAGGTGGCCATAGACTACCCGGAGGAAGATAACGAGATTCTTAAACAGGAGCAGGTCCTGGAAAGGATCGAGGCGCAGGTTATAGCCCCTGTCATGGATCTCATAAATGCCTATGAGTTAAGTGCAGTCCAGCGTTTTGGCGCAAGAGTCCTTCTTGTCGGACGGCCCAATGCGGGAAAATCGTCCCTTCTTAACGCATTGTCTTGTGAGGAGCGGGCCATTGTGACAGAGGTGCCTGGAACGACAAGAGATATAATAGAAAAGCAGATAGAGATAGATTCAGTGCCCGTAATTCTTATGGATACCGCGGGCATCAGGGACTGCCCTGATCCCATAGAGGCCATGGGTATAGACAAGATAAGGCAGACAGCCGACTCAGCTGACATGTTTCTGTGGCTTCTCGATCCTGTTCAGGGCATCGGGCAGGAAGAAGCGGAGGTGGCAAGACTGATAGGCGGCAGTAGTGAAAAGCCGGTAGCACTTGTAATAAACAAGGTAGACAAGATCGAGCCCGCGAGAAGGCAGGCAGTAGAGAGAGAGCTATCCCTTGCGGCAGCGGGGCTGCTGTCTGCCAGAAAGGGCATGAGAACCTGCTTGGTATCTGCAAAGACAGGCCAGGGCCTCGGGAGACTTGGCACGGCCATTGCTGAACTGCTTATTAATGATAGAAGGAGGATGCACGAAATTGATATCGCTCCCAACCTGAGGCAGAAGGAGGTGCTTAAAGAGGTCCTAAGCCGCGTGATAGCGGCGCGGAAGGGTCTTGTCGGGGGCCTGTCCGTAGAAATAGTGGCCATCGATCTGAGACAGGCCCTCGAATATCTTGGGCAGATAACCGGAGAAACTGCAACGGAAGATATACTCAACCGGATATTTTCCAGTTTCTGCCTTGGGAAATAGCCGCTCCGCAGTTACTCTATTTCGATTCCGTGGCCGGCCTTCCTGCTATCTGGCTCCTGGCCACCCTTATTACAACCTTGGGGGCCACTTCAAGTGAGACAATATTTTCGGAAAGGCTGACAATTCGTCCTATTACGCCACCAGATGTTATTACCTCGTCCCCCTTTTTCAGGGACTGAAGGAATTCCTGGTGCTGTTTCTGCTTTTTCTGCTGGGGTCTAATGAGCAGAAAGTAAAATATCAGGAATATGACCACCAAGGGCAGGAAGGCCATAATGGGATTTCCTTGACCACCGTGGGCTCCTCCGGGCGGAGTACCCATTGCGTAAACGATTTCTGAAAACATCTCTATTCTCTCCTTTGACGTCCTTTTTATTATTAAAAAGCGTTACAGTATTACCGGACATTCCTCATGGAGAAAAAGTTCTTCCTGAACGTAGAGAAGTCGTCACGTTCGATGGCAGATCTTATCTCCGAAAGGAGGTTCAGGTAATAGTGAAGATTGTGGATCGTGTTCAGCCTGTAGGACAGAAGCTCCCGGGCCATGAACAGGTGACGCAGGTACGCCCTTGAGTAATTTCTGCACGTATAGCAAGTGCATTCAGGGTCGATAGGGCTTTCGTCCAAGGCGAAACGAGCATTCTTTATAACAATACGGCCAAAGGAAGTAAAGAGCATTCCGTTTCTTGCGTTCCTAGTAGGCATCACGCAATCAAACATGTCGATTCCCATGGAAACGCATTCAACCATGTCCTCTGGCGTCCCAACACCCATTACGTAACAGGGGAGGTGGTCGGGAATAAGAGGACGGCTGCACTCTATCATTTCAAACAGTATCTCCTTTGGTTCTCCCACGCTGAGTCCTCCAAGGGCGTATCCGTCAAAGCCAAGCCCGAGAAGCTGTTCAGTGTGACGGATCCTCAAATGCCTGAACATGCCCCCTTGGATTATGCCAAAAAGGAGAAGCCCCGGTTTGGTCCTTGCTTCAAGGCATCTCTGGGCCCACCTGGTTGTGAGATCCGTGGCAGCCTCTGTCTCTTTTTCCGGGCAGGGATAGGGTATGCACGTGTCAAGGGCCATCATGATGTCGGAGCCAAGGGCCTCCTGTACCTCAATTGCCAGCTCAGGGGTCAGTTTGTGAAGCGATCCGTCAATATGGGACCGGAATAGCGCCCCTTCCTCATAGATTTTTCTGAAGGGGGCAAGGCTGTAGACCTGGAAGCCTCCACTATCCGTGAGTATGGGCCTGTGCCAGTTCATAAACCTGTGAAGCCCTCCGAGGGCCCTTATCAGCTCATGACCAGGCCGCAGGTAAAGATGATAGGTGTTTCCGAGGATGATATGAGCCCCAAGCGCCAAGAGCTCTCCCGGGCTTATGGCCTTGACACTTGCCTGGGTCCCTACTGGCATGAAAACCGGGGTCTTAATCTCACCGTGTCTCGTCAGAAGCCGGCCGGTTCTTGCCCTGGTATTACTGCACTGCCTTTTGGCCAAAAAGGCCCGCCTATTCATGCATGGTCCTTTTCAGTGCCTGTAGGAGCCTTTGATGGATATTTTCAAAGGCACCGTTTGATAGGACCACATAGACGTCATTGGCATGGAAACTTTCCACAACGTCTCTTATGATTTCACCTGCGTCCGTGCAGAAAACCGCCGTCTTTCCCCTCTTCTCTATGTCAGCAACAAGTTTCTCAGACGAAAACCTGTCACCTTCCGGGGCCTTTTCCGGGTCCGGGACCTGCCTTACGTAGACCTTGTCAGCGGGGTCGAAAGAGGATGCGTAACGGTCCTGGAACACGGCCCGCCTGCTCGTGTTGGTGCGGGGTTCGAATATGGCTATGAGCCGCCTGTGTTTAAACCTCTGTCTTAGTGCCGAAAGGGTCTCTTTCACGGCCCTTGGATGGTGGGCAAAGTCGTCAATGACAAGTATACCCCCAACGCTTCCCCTTATTTCCTGGCGCCTCTTTACGCCCTTGCATTCTTCTATTCCCTCTATGACACCTTCCATGTCAAGACCAAGGGCGCTACAAAGGGCCATAACGGAAAGGGCATTCAATGCGTTATGAAGCCCAGGCAGGGCAATCCGGACGCGGTATTCCTCTCCCCCGGGGCCTTCTGCACGAAAGCTCGTGAACTCTTCCCCAATGTCAACGGCATGAACCCGCCAGCCGTGTCCCATGCTGGTCCCGTAGGTTACTACCGGGCACCTGGCAAAGGATGCCGTTTCCATGACGGTTGCCCAGTCCCGGCAGGCGACGAGCAAGCCCTTTTCCGGTATTAGTGCAGTAAATTTCGAAAAGGATGCCTTTATTGCCTCTAATGAGTCGAAGATGTCTGCATGGTCAAATTCAAGGCTTGTCATTATTGCTCCAAAGGGCTTGTAAAAGAGGAATTTTGAGACCTTTTGAAAAAAACTCGAGTCGTATTCGTCCCCCTCCACCACGAACCACTTGCTGTCTCCGGTTCCAAATCCCCTCTCTTTTTGCACCGGGACCCCGCCTATCATGAACCCTGGTCTTTCGCCGCATCCTTCCAAGGCTGAAAGTAGAAGGGTGGATGTAGTGGTCTTGCCATGGGTTCCAGCAACCACTAAGGGTTTTTTGCCTGAAAGAAAAAACTGTCCCATGGCCTCTGGAAAGGACATGTAGGTTATACCGCTATCTATGGCGAAACGTGCCTCTGGATTGTCCTGGCGTATTACGTTTCCGATAATGACAAGGTCTGGACGCGCATTCTTCAGGTTCCCGACGCGGTAGCCCTCAAACACCTCGATGCCAAGACTATCCAGGACCCCATCCATGGGTGGGTAACATCCGGAATCAGAACCGGAGACACGAAAGCCCTGCTCCTTGAGAAGGCCGGCAATGGCTGCCATACCTGTACCGCATATACCAATTATGTATATCTTTGCGTTTTTTGAAAGTCTCATATAGGCCCTCTACGGGCAATATACCTTCTGCATCCATGGTAAACAATCGCTTTTCCATGTTCATATCATTTCGTCTTCCCGGGCTATTGCCGCATGTTCCATTCTTCTGTTAACAGAAATAGAAAACTTGTAATTTAGGTTTTAAATTGATAGGTTACACCACCTATGAAAGAGGACAGATGGGCGGCAATAGACAGGGCGAGGAGGCTCCTCGGGCTTACAGATAAGGCCTCGAGGAACGATATCAGGAGTGCCTATATGAAGGCGTGCAGGCTCAACCATCCTGACAGGATACCGGATCATGGGGATGCCGAAGACAAGATGGGCCTTATCAACAGCGCCTACAGGCTCCTGATGGAATATTCGGATAATTACCGTATGAGTTTTCTGCCCAACGAGGACGGTATGGACGACGAGGAGTGGTGGTTTTACCACTTCGGGCAGGACCCTATCTATGCAGGTGAAAAAGAGGAATAGACATGGCTTTAGTTGTGCAAAAGTATGGAGGCACCTCTGTTGCCAACTGTAACAGGATAAAAAGGGTGGCGGACAGGGTAATCAGAAGAAAGGAACAAGGTGACGATGTCGTTGTTGTCCTTTCAGCCATGGCGGGCCAGACCAACTATCTCATCTCTCTATCCCTCGAGATGCAAAGCAGGCCGGACAAGAGGGAACTTGACGTACTCCTTTCAACGGGTGAGCAGGTGACTATTTCCCTTTTTTCCATGGCCGCTAAGGCCCGCGGGTGCGATGCGGAATCGTTTTTGGGCCATCAAATCCCTATCAACACAGATGCGGCCCACACCAAGGCCAGGATCCGTAACATCCCAACTGAAAAGCTGAAGAGGGCCATTGCCCAGGGTAAGATACCGGTAGTTGCCGGTTTCCAGGGTGTTGATGAGCTGGGAGACATTACCACCCTTGGAAGGGGTGGCTCCGATACTACTGCCGTTGCCGTTGCCGTTGCCCTTGGTGCGGATGTCTGCGAGATATACACGGATGTGGATGGGGTTTATACTACCGATCCTAATATATGTCCTGGCGCCAGGAAGATAGACAGAATTTCCTATGAGGAGATGCTCGAGATGGCGAGTCTTGGGGCAAAGGTCCTGGAGATAAGGTCTGTGGAGTTTGCCATGCGTTACAATATGCCGCTCCATGTCAGATCGAGCTTCAGCGAGAATCCTGGTACAATGGTGGTCAAGGAGGATGAATCTATGGAAGACGTATTGGTGTCAGCAGTAACCTACAGCAGGGATGAGGCCAGGATCACGATAAAGAAGGTGGCGGATAAGCCAGGTATCGCGGCAAGTATTTTCAATCCCATCTCTGATGCGAATATCGTGGTAGATATGATCATCCAGAATACCAGGGAGGGTAATCTTACCGATATGACCTTCACCGTGCCGAAGACCGACTATGATCAGGCCATGAGCATAGTGAGGAATACTGCCTCGGAGATTGGTGCGGAAAGTGTTGTGGGAGACAAGGGGATATCTAAGGTCTCCATTGTGGGTGTGGGAATGAGGAACCATGCAGGTGTAGCAAGCAGGATGTTTGACATCCTTGCGAACCACGGCGTGAACATACTCATGATTAGCACCTCTGAGATAAAGGTTTCCTGTATTATTGATGAAAAGTTTACGGAGCTTGCGGTAAGGGCCTTGCACGAGGGATTTGGCCTCGAAAAGGGCGACAGCGACTGATCCAAACAAAAGGGGTGTTCCCATATGTCAAAAAACGTCGAAATTTATGACACTACTCTGAGGGACGGAACCCAGGCGGAAAACTTTAATCTTTCCGTGGAGGATAAACTCAGGATAGCCCAGAGGCTTGACGAGCTCGGAATCGATTATATAGAGGGCGGTTGGCCAGGGTCCAATCCAAAGGACCAGCAGTTCTTTGCGGAAATAAAGCAGTACAGGCTCAAGTACAGCAGGATCGCCTCATTTGGCTCAACACATCCTGCCAGGAACAGGGCGGAAGATGACCCGAACCTCCGGGCACTTGTAGCATCAGGATCCCCCGTTGTTACCATTTTCGGGAAAAGTTGGGACATACACGTTCGTGATGCCCTTCGCATAAGCCTTGAAAGGAATCTCGAAATCATAGAAAGCTCCATTTCATATCTGCGCAGCAGGGTCGAGACACTTTTCTACGATGCGGAACACTTTTTTGACGGATTCAAGGCAGACAGGCAGTATGCCTTGGCCACCCTCAAGAGGGCAAAGATGGCGGGGGCCGAATGCCTTGTTCTTTGCGATACGAACGGAGGTACCCTGCCCAACGAGATAGTTGACATTGTAAGGGCGGTCAAGGAGGCACTGGGCAGGGATACTGCTCTTGGCATTCACTGTCACAACGACTCGGAAATGGCCGTTGCCAACTCGGTAATGGCGGTAAGGGCAGGGGTCAGGCAGGTGCAGGGGACCATGAACGGATTCGGAGAGCGCTGTGGCAATGCCAACCTCTGTTCCATCATTCCTGCGCTTGTCCTGAAGCTCGGTTACGAGTGCGAGGCTGGAAAGCGTCTTTCAAAGCTGACGAGTATAGCGAGGTTCGTTTACGAGATTGCCAACCTCGCTCCCAACAAGTATCAACCCTACGTGGGGGCGAGCGCCTTTGCGCACAAGGGCGGGATTCACGTCAGCGCGGTCCAGAGGAATCCGGAGACATACGAACACATAAGGCCAGAGCTCGTGGGAAATATCCAGCGCATACTCGTATCTGACCTGTCTGGCAAGAGCAATGTACTTGCAAAGGCAAAGCAGTTCGGTATGGATATCTCGAGCGACGATCCCCTGATACTCGATATTGTATCAAGGCTCAAGGACCTCGAGGCCCACGGATTCCAGTTCGAAGGGGCAGAGGCCTCTTTCGAGCTTCTCATGAGGCGTGCAAGCGGTACTGCCCGTAAGTATTTCGACCTTGTTGCCTTTAGGGTAATAGACCAAAAGTGCAAGGAGGATGAGCCTCCACAGGCAGAGGCTACCGTCATGGTGCGGGTTGGCGGGAAGGTGGAGCATACCGCTGCCGTTGGAAACGGGCCGGTGAATGCCCTTGACAACGCCATCAGGAAGGCCCTCGAGACCTTTTATCCGCAACTGAGGGATATGACCCTTGCGGATTACAAGGTCAGGGTGCTTCCCGACAGTCCTGGCACTGGTGCAAAGGTAAGGGTGCTCATCGAGTCAAAGGATTCCATGGACAAGTGGGGAACAGTAGGCGTATCCAATGACATAATAGAGGCAAGCTGGCAGGCCCTCGTGGATGGCATCTGTTACAAGCTGCTAAAGGATGAAAAGGGAAGTTCCTGACAACGGGCCATTTGTGGATCTAAGGGGCCTTTTTGTGCTCACGGCTGTCATTATCCTGGCATTCGGCCTGAGAGATTTTTTCTTTTTAATGCACGGTCTTTCTGTTGAAAAGTCCCCCGGGCACGCCGTTAAACTGGTGCCCGTTGAAACCTTGGCAGATGCACGGATTTTTCTTATCGGGGGCAAGGCCGACATCAACATGGCGACGTTGTCGGAGCTTGTGATGGTCCCTGGCATCGGCGAAAAAAGTGCTGAGAAGATCCTCGCCTACAGGCATGATGTCGGGTTTGTCCTTGACATGGATGAGCTGCTCGCCCCTTCCGGACCCCTCGGCCCAAGGACACTGTCAGGCCTGAAGAGATATTTCCGGGCAGGACCGTACTGAGGTAGGCCTTTCAGATTTTTAAAGGAGGTTCCTGAAATGGTTCAACAGCTATGTGCAAAGGTAATAGCAATGGCCGGTAAGGGAGGCACCGGTAAAACCACTCTTACCGCCCTTCTGATAAAGTACCTTGTTTCTTCGGGTATGACTCCCGTACTCGCAGTGGACGCTGACGCGAATGCAAACCTAAACGAGCTTCTCGGCCTCGATGTTGATGTGACCCTTGGCGAGATAAGAGACAGGATGAAGACCGAGACACCCCAGGGCATGACAAAGAACGAATTCATGGAGATACATATCAACCAGGCGGTCATCGAGGAGAGGGGTTTTGACCTCCTTGTCATGGGTCAGCCTGAAGGTCCTGGTTGTTATTGTATGGCAAACTCCATCCTGGCGCAGGTCATGGAGAAGCTTGCTATGAACTACCGGTATCTGCTTGTTGACAACGAGGCGGGAATGGAGCACCTGTCAAGGTTGAATCTCAGGAATATCCACACCCTCTTTGTAGTCTCAGATCCGTCTGCAAGGGGCGTGCTGACGGCTGCACGAATAGCAGACCTTACCAAGGCCCTTCAGGTGGAGGTAGGCCAGAAGGTACTGGTAGTCAACAGGGTGCCAGATCCCGTGCCGGATGCCCTTGATAATCACGTAAAGAATGCGGTTAAGAAGACAGATCTTGTTTTCGGTGGCTACGTTTCTGCAAGCGAGGATGTATTCCGGAGGGAGATGGCCCAGGAGTCGTTGCTCGGGCTCCCTGTGGAAACGGATGTGGTGAGGCAGGCATTCGAGATATTTGGAAGATTCTTGCCTGATGGGCAGTGATGCTCATATCTCCTCTGTAACGCCGGAGTAAACGAGGACCGCGTTACCCTCAAGGTAAATCTCAGCTGGGTTGCTTGTGTCGAAATAGACCGTCAGTTTTTCTCCGCCGGAGGTCACCACTTGTACAGGAGACGAGACAAGATTTCTGAGCCCTGCAAGGAGTGCGCATGCCGCTGCACCGGTACCGCATGCATAGGTTTCATCCTCGACCCCGCGTTCATAGGTGCGCACTTTCAAAAGGCTAGTTGATTCAACCTCAACGAAATTCACGTTGGTCCCTGTTGGTTTAAAGGCTGGATGGTTTCTGATTTTTTCCCCGAGGACTTTTACATCAATACTTTTTACTTCCTGGCAAAAAAACACTGCATGGGGGACACCGGTGTCTGCAAAATCGACCATTATTTTCCGGCCGTCGATATCAAGACTGAGGTCCCTTTTTATTCCCTTGGGCCTTGTAAGTTGAAGCTTCACGAGATTGTTCCTGACATGGGCCTTGATTACGCCGGCAGCAGTTTCGAAGGTGAGCCTTTTCTGGCAAATCCCGAAAAGCACGGCAAATCTCGCAGCGCAGCGCCCGCCGTTTCCGCACATCTCTGCATGGCTCCCATCCTGGTTTAAAAACAGCCACTTGAAATCTGCACATGCCGATTCTTCTACGAGTATCAGCCCGTCCGCCCCTATGCCAAAGCCCCTCCTGCAAAGCCTCCTGGCAAGCTCCGGTGCCTCTTCCGCGGCTATGGCCCCGTCTCTGTTGTCTATCAGGATGAAATCGTTCCCGCTTCCGTGCATTTTTTTAAATGAAATAGACGCCATTTCAGCAGCCCTCCCCTGGGACTATTTCCCCTGCAACAAGGTCACGCCAGGATTCCCTGTTTCTCACCACGTGAAAACGGCCCCCGTATACCATGACTTCTGCGGCCCTTGGGCGGGAGTTATAGTTGGATGACATGGCAAAGCCGTAGGCCCCCGCACTCATCACCGAAAGGAGGCTTCCGGACGTGAGTCTCGGCATGGGCCTTGAGCGAGCGAGAAAGTCGCCTGTTTCGCATATAGGGCCCACAATGTCCGTTTCGGACACCCCTTCTTTCTCAACCTTTCTCACCGGCCTTATTTCGTGGTAGGCGTTGTACAGGCTCGGCCGTCCAAGGTCGTTCATTCCCGCATCAACTATGTAGAACCTCTTGCTGCCGTTCTCCTTGGTAAAGAGGACTTTTGTCACAAGTACACCAGCGTTTCCGCAAATGGAACGGCCTGGCTCAACAATGAAGGCCTGATCCATATCAGCGGCCTCTTCCATTATCGCAGAGATGTAATCCCCGGGCTCGGGAGGACTTTCCTCCCTGTAGGCTATACCAAGGCCCCCTCCTATATCCACGTAGGAGATGGAAATTCCCATTTTAGCCATTTCTTTTATGAGCTTCCTTAGCCTTCTGAAGGCATCTATAAAGGGCGACATCTCAATGATCTGTGAGCCGATATGGCAGTCTATCCCCTTTATGGAAAGCCACTTGTCAGCAGCGGCTCGTTTATATGCGGCAAGCGCCTGGTCCATTGAAAGGCCGAACTTGTTCTTTTTCAGCCCGGTGGAGATGTAGGGATGTGTTTTCGGATCGACGTCCGGGTTTACCCTGAAGGAGACGGGCGCCTTTCTGCCCATATTTTCAGCTATCTTTGAAAGGAGGGCCATCTCTTCCATGGACTCAATGTTGAACATGGCGATATCGTTTTCCAGCGCGTATTCCATCTCCTCGGCGGTCTTTCCCACTCCGGAATAGACTATCTTTTCCCTCTTTATTCCGGCTCTCAGGGCACGGAAAAGCTCGCCTCCGGAGACGATGTCCGCGCCTGCCCCGAGGTGTCCGAGGCAACTCAGTATAGCAAGGTTGCTGTTCGCTTTTATTGCAAAACAGATTATGTGTTTTCTTCCGGCAAATCCTGCCTCGTAAGCGTTGAATCTTTCCCTTAGGTGTGCAGAGGAGTAACAGTAAAAGGGCGTGCCGACAGTGTGGGCGATCTCTTCAAGGCTTACGTTTTCGCAGAAAAGAACCCCGTTTTTATATTTAAAGTGGCCCATTTGAAAAATCCTTCTTACTTTACAATCAAAGTGACAATGTTTGATGGCCTGCTATGGTTGGGCGGATACGAATCATCTACGGATGTAACCCAGTACGAGTATACCCCTGGTTCAAGGAGCGTATCATCGATGAAGGGGCCTTTTGGGACGGGTATGGAGTTAAGCTCGACAACAAGGCCCTTAGGGTCCCTCCTGAACACGTAGTAGCCGACGATTCCGGGCCTATGAACAGGCCGCCAGGAAATCCTTATGCCCCTTTTCGTCATGGCAGCCTTGACGCAGCAAGGAGGAGGGATGTTTTGGAGGCCCCTTGCCTTTACAAAGGTCGGGGAGGATATAGTTCCCTCTATGTCTGTATCGAAGTAGTGGAAGATGGCGGCAACCCTGTAACCCACCTGGCGGTAGGTCCTCCTGATCTTGTCAAAGTAGTGGGTTTTATCTGTGGTGCCCGGAAGGGATGTCCACTTTTCATCGTCACTGAATCTGCGGTAGACCCTGTATTCCAAGGGCTGATTAAGGACCTCACCGTCTTCGAATGTGTCCGGGGGAAGCCAACTTAGCCCTACTCCATCTTCAAATACCTCTGCGGAGATGTTTATGGGGGCACTCGGCGGGCTGTGCCAGGCAAAGGTTACCTTGTTTGAAAAGTCAGAGATGTTAAAGAAACCCTTAACGGTCTTTACCTGATAAGTATAGTAAAAGCCCTGCCTGACGGTAGTGTCTTCATACACGATTTTTTTGCCTGGCGCTGGTTTTTTGTCGTAATTTATGATTATGGGCTTGCCATAGCTCGGTGGACAGGTCAGGCAGGCAGATTGTATCGGGGCCTCAGCCTTGAAGAGAAAGAATTGCTTTATGTGTGTAAGGGGGCTTCCGTCGTGGTTTCTCCAGGGTACGCTCCAGCTCAACAGGGCACCCTCCTTGACTATTTTGTAAGACAGGTCCTTTATACGTTCCGGCCTGAGAGTGCCAGGCGGTACCGGTGCCCTTTTCCTTCCGCAGTCAGTCAGTAGGGTCACTGCCGTAACGAGGCACACAAATATCAAGAGGTGTCTTGTCATGGTAATACCCCGAACTCCTTAAGCCAGCCTTTTGCCTTTATAAGCGCCTTCCTGACCGGCTCATATCCTGTGGCACCCTCGCATTTTCTTGATCCTACGGAACCTTTCACACTCAGTATCTGAATAACGTCATCCCCGATAAGTGGGTGAAGTCTCTTTAACTCGTCAATGTTAAGTGCGTGAAGCTCCACGCCTCTTTGAATACACTTTGCAACAGCTCTACCCACAACCTCGTGGGCCTGCCTAAACGGCAGTCCCTTTTTCACAAGATAGTCAGCCAGGTCCGTGGCGGTCAAAAAGCCTGTTTCCGTATCCTCCATCATCCTGTTCGGCCGTGGACACATATTTTCCACGAGCCCTGACATTACTGACAGGGATGCCTTGACGGTATCGAGGGCGTCAAAGAGCTGCTCTTTGTCTTCCTGCAGGTCCCTGTTGTAGGCAAGGGGAAGACCCTTAAGTGTAGTAAAGAGCGCAAAAAGGCTTCCAAAGACCCTGCCGGTCTTTCCGCGTACGAGTTCGGGAACATCTGGATTTTTTTTCTGAGGCATTATGCTCGATCCGGTGCAGTAAGCATCTGGGAGATCCACAAAGGAAAATTCCGAGCTTGCCCAGAGCACGAGTTCTTCCGACAGCCTGCTTAGGTGTACCATGATGACGGAAAGACAAAAGAGAAATTCAAGGGCAAAGTCCCTGTCCGAGACAGCATCAATGCTGTTTTGGCTTGTTTCCCGGAAACCAAGTTCATCTGCCGTCATACGCCTGTCTATGGGGTAGCTTGTCCCAGCCAGGGCCGCGCTTCCAAGGGGACTGATATTCACCCTTTTGAGCGAGTCTCTGAGACGTTGCCTGTCCCTTTTGAACATCTCGAAGTAGGCGAGCATGTGGTGAGGGTACAGGACAGGCTGAGCCTTCTGTAGATGGGTGAAGCCAGGCATCACAATGTCCATGTGTTTTTCCGCTTGGCGGATAAAGGCGCGCTGGAGGGATTCTATACATGCATCTACCTCCATTGTTTCGTCCCTGACAAAGAGCCTGAAGTCTGTTGCCACCTGGTCGTTTCTTGATCTTGCGGTATGAAGCCTGCCGCCTGCGGGACCTATAGAGTCCGTAAGGGCCTTTTCTATATTCATGTGAAGATCCTCAAGCTCCCTTTTCCACTGGAACCGGCCCTCTTCTATCTTCCGCAGTATTTGCTCAAGGCCCTGGATGATGCGGTGAGCGTCCTGCTTGGGGATGATACCATGTTTGCCGAGCATCCTGGCATGGGCCATGCTCCCCTTAATGTCCTGTCGGAATAGGCGCTTGTCATAGCTGACAGACTCAGTAAAGTCTTCCACCAGTTTTTCCGTGGAGTGGTGAAACCTTCCACCCCAAAGTTTCTTATTTTCCTTTTTTTTCATGGATAGTGCGAAAAAATTTCCTGCAATCAAAAAAGGCAGAAGCAAGCCTTGTTACTTCTGCCTTTTTATAAATTAATGCAGTTTCTGTAAACCCAAAAAATACAATGCCTTGTCAGGTACCCATTTCCCAGGAGGAAAGGTACTTATCCTGTTCCTCGGTCAGGGAGTCTATGGATATCCTCATGCTTGAAAGCTTGAGTCTTGCGATCTCTTTGTCTATCTCCCTTGGAACGCCGTACACCCTTTTCTCTAGTTTTTTGCCCATCTTTACCATGTATTCGGCGCAAAGGGCCTGATTAGCAAAGGACATGTCCATTACACTTGAAGGGTGCCCTTCCGCTGCGGCGAGGTTGATGAGCCTACCCTCTCCAAGCACGTAAATGCGGCGTTCGTTGTTGAGCAGGTATTCTTCCACGTAAGGCCGGATGGTACGTTTTGATTTTGTTACCTTTTCTAAGCCCTCCAAGTCGAGTTCCACGTTGAAATGCCCAGAGTTTGCCACTATTGCCCCATCCTTCATGCTCAGGAAATGCTCTTGCCTTATGACATGTATGTCACCCGTGACGGTACAGAAAAAATCGCCCATTTCCGCCGCCTTTGAAATAGGCATAACCTCGAATCCGTCCATCACTGCCTCGAGGGCGCGGATGGGATCAACCTCAGTGACGATTACTCTTGCACCGTGGCCCTTTGCCCTCATGGAGACGCCCTTGCCGCACCATCCGTAGCCGCTGACCACGAATATGGAGCCTGCAATGAGCCTGTTGGTGGCCCTGATGATCCCGTCAATGGTAGACTGCCCCGTTCCATAACGGTTATCAAAAAGGTGCTTGGTATCTGCATCGTTTACCGCCACTATGGGATAGTGTAGTACACCGTCCTTGGCCATGGCTTTTAGCCTTATGACACCTGTAGTGGTTTCCTCGGTACCACCGATAATCTTGTCAAGGAGGTCCTTTCGCTCGGTGTGGAGGGTTGAGACGAGGTCTGCGCCATCATCCATGGTAATCTGCGGATCAGAGGCGATAACCGCTCTCAGGTGTTCGTAGTAGGTGTCGTTGTCTTCTCCCTTGATGGCGAATACCGGGATATTGTCATGCACGACGAGGGAGGCGGCCACGTCATCCTGGGTACTGAGAGGATTGGAGGCGCACAGGTACACGTCGGCGCCACCGGCCTTGAGTGTCTGCATGAGGGCCGCAGTCTCCGTGGTGACATGCAGGCAAGCGCCAAGCCTGACTCCCTTAAGAGGCAGTTCCTTGGCGAACCTCTCCTTTATGAGGTTGAGAACGGCCATACTCATGGCTGCCCACTGGATCCTGAGCCTGCCTGAATCCGCAAGTGATTCGTCTTTTATGTGGTATTTCATGTTTCCCCCTTTATAGGCCTGCCTGTTCTTTCAGGGTTTCAACCATATCGAGCTTCTCCCATGTGAACTGTGGCTCCATGCGTCCAAAGTGGCCGTAGGCCGCGGTCTTTTTGAAGATTGGTTTTCTTAGGTCGAGGTATCGGATTATGTCCTTGGGCTTAAAGCTGAAGTTTTTCCTGATGAGTTCTACTATCTTGTCTTGGGAAACCTTTTCGGTGCCGTATGTGCGAACGTTAATAGCAAGGGGCTCGGTGACTCCGATGGCGTAGGCAACCTGAACCTCGCACTCGTCCGCAAGTCCAGCGGCTACTATGTTCTTGGCCACGTATCTCGCCATGTATGACGGGGAACGGTCCACCTTCGTCGGATCCTTGCCCGAAAATGCGCCTCCTCCGTGATGGCCCCTTCCGCCGTAGGTATCTACAATGATCTTTCTGCCAGTAACGCCACAGTCCGCGAGGGGCCCGCCGACAACGAATCTGCCGGTGCTGTTGATGAAGTACTTGGTGCTGTCTGTCAGGTGTTCGGGGAGGATAACCTTCCTGATGACTTCTTCGATCACCGCCTCCTCCACCTCGCCGTGGGTGACTTCAGGGGTATGCTGGGCCGCAATGACTACCGAGTGCACCGACACCGGTTTTTTGTCCTTGTATTCTATGGTAACTTGGGACTTCCCGTCCGGGCGCAGGAAGGGAATAACCCCGCTCTTTCTTACGTCTGCGAGTTTCTTGGCGAGCTTGTGTGCATACCAGATGGGCATGGGCATGAAATCTGGCGTCTCGTTGCAGGCGTAACCGAACATGAGGCCCTGGTCGCCGGCACCGATATCGTCGTCCCTGTCAACCCCCATGGCGATATCTGGCGACTGCTTGTCTATGCTTGTCAGAACCGCGCATGTCTGCCAGTCGAACCCCATGCTGGAATCGGAGTAGCCTATCTCCTTTATTGTGCCCCTGACTACCTTGGGCATGTCCACATAGCTTTCCGTTGTAATCTCTCCTGCAATAAGGGCCAGACCAGTAGTGACCATGGTTTCGCAGGCAACCTTTGCATAAGGGTCCTTGGCGAGGATGGTATCAAGTATTGCGTCGGAGATCTGGTCTGCCACCTTGTCTGGATGGCCTTCTGTGACCGATTCAGAGGTGAAAAGAAAATTTGGCATCATATCGGGTGATCCTCCTATGGATTGGATGCATGGCCGTCTCTTCGAAAGGCACAGCCATAAAAAAACCGGCCTTTGCCGGGCTGGATTCAAAATGGCGGAGAGGGTGGGATTCGAACCCACGGTACACCTTTCGGCGTACACTCACTTAGCAGGCGAGCACCTTCAGCCTCTCGGTCACCTCTCCGCAGGCTCTGGCGGAGGGAGTAGGATTCGAACCCACGGTGCCCGTGAGGGCACAACGGCTTTCAAGGCCGCCGCCTTAAACCACTCGGCCATCCCTCCTTTGGTGTAACCTTTTGTCTGATAAAGACACTAATGTAATTACCACTTACCTTGTAGTCAAGAACAAGAAACCTTTTATCAGGCCCGATTTTCAATGGCTACCTGGAGCAGTGAGGCCGTTAACCGGTATGAAACGCAACATTATCAAAGTGATGTAAATGAATACAAACATGGTATATAATAAGCCACTAAAGACAGTCTGCCAGGTAAACGAGGGAGCAAAATGGGGAAGGGTCCTGTTATCGTCGCTGTTGGAGGGGGTAAGGGGGGAGTCGGAAAGAGTTTGATTTCATCCGGGATAGCTACGGGTCTAGCCTTGAAGGGCAGATCCACAGTTTGTGTGGATTTGGATCTTGGCGGGGCTAATCTCCACACCTTTTTTGGTTTAAGGACTGCGGAAAAGGGGATAGGTGATTTTCTTTTCCGGCCTGTGTCGCGAAATCTTGGCGACTACGGCATGGGATGTGAGGTTAACAACCTTACGCTGATCCCGGGGAGCGGCTTCATTCCAGGAATCGCAAACCTGTTCTACTTCCAGAAGCTAAAGATACTTCGGGCTTTAAAGAAGCTTGAACAGGAATTTGTGGTCCTGGACCTCGGGGCGGGGACCAAC
Source organism: Deltaproteobacteria bacterium (assembly GCA_015493475.1). Lineage (GTDB taxonomy): Bacteria > Desulfobacterota > Dissulfuribacteria > Dissulfuribacterales > QOAL01 > JAADCZ01. The sequence goes on along the minus strand of WGDC01000052.1, from coordinate 82,653 downwards.
TACAATGTCATAGATTTTTTTTCGATAACGAGGTCGGGGATAGTAGTCACCAATCCCGAGCCTACTGCAATACTGAACGCCTACGAGTTCATCAAGAACGTGCTATTCCGCATATTTTCACGGAGTTTTAAGCAGGGTCACATTGCCCTTGAAATAATTGAGGCCCACAAGTTCGGTGAAAACCAGCAACAGGGCTCTTCTGTGCGCGATTTGCTGGATCAGCTCTGCCAGGTGGATATGGAGGCGGGGGAAAAGGTCAGGGAGATATGTCTCGGGTTCAAACCATGCCTCGTCCTGAATATGGTGCGGTCTAAGGAACGTAGCCAGGCTATTGCGTCAAACCTTATGGATATATGCAGGAATTTTCTTGACATAGAGCTTCGTTACCTTGGGGCAATTCCGAGGGACGAGGCGGTTTCAAAACAGCTTGTAAGACTGAGCAATATCATGCTGTCAAGTCCGGATTCCATGGCTGCAATGGCCATTTCAAGGCTCGCGGAGAAGTGCGAGGCGGGCTTTGGGAATCAGTCCCTTGCCCTTGCCCTTGACGTGGAGGGTTCAGGGGGCGAAGCGGGAGAAACCGGCTCTCGTTTATATGAAACTACCGGAAGCGAAAAGGGTGATATCGCCTCCATGCTGAGACGTTTTTTCAGGGAATTCGACTCCGGAGAGTCGCAGGAGAAGACGGCTATCCCTGTTGAAGCCTCCATGAAGACAGGCCCGGAGGCGATACTTGATCCAAAACCCAGGATGGAAGAAAGGCTGCGCATCCCGCATTTCGAAAAGGACGTGAAACTCCGTCTGGAAAATTTCCATGTCCCTTCTGGCCTGAGACCGTTGTTGACCTTCATATCGGAACTTACCCATACGGAAAGGAGGTTATTGGAGGGTGCAAGCGGCCAGGGCCTTGGAGTTACAACCGACGAGGTGGCTGAGGCGTGGTTCAAAACCGGGCTGATACTCCTTGAAGCGGGGCAGTATTTCACCGCACTTCGTTCCTTCGACAGGGCCGCCCGTCTAAGGGAAGGGTTTATCGCCGCCCATATAAATTCGGCCTGTTGCTTGATGGTACTGGGGAGAAACGACGAGTCTATCCTGCGTCTTGAGAGGGCGGAATCTTTAATGGAGAGCCCGGATGAACGGTCATACGGGATCATACGTCTGAACAGGGCGCTCTCCCTGTTCCTGTCTGGAGAATACGGGAAGGCGCTGGAATGTCTTGAAGAAATTGGGAAACAAACAGTGAATGCCAAAATTTCTATACCCCTTAGGGCCCACTGTCTTTTTTATCTCGGAAGAATTGAGGATGCGGCCACGGCCTACGGTAAGTGCCAGGATGGCCTCAGCCTGTACAACAAGGCCGTCGCTTTAACTCTGCTTTCGAGATACCAAGAGGCCGTGCAGGTACTTGGGGATTTTCACAGGGTAAACCGTGACGATGCCGTGTCTTATGGCCTTCTTGCGGTTTGCCTGTTTCGTCTTGGCATGCTTGATGATGCTAAAGAGGGCCTTGACAGGGCGTTATCGCTTGAGCCTTTCAATATAAGGCTTAGGGCGCTTGCGGCTTACATTGCTTATAAATCAGGTTACATGGACAGGGCAATCAGGGAAGCGGATGTTATAGCACGGTTAAGGCCCTCAAACACGAACCTGTTGCGACTCGTTGCCAGGATCAAGGAAGAGATAGGAGGGTAAGGAGGGTGATAGTAAGACTATCTACGGACGGAAAATTTTTTCCACGTAGGTCCTTTAAATGGAAAAACTTTACATTTTTGAGGCGTATATACCAATTGTCCGTGGAAATCTCCGGGATTTCCAGGCTGGAAATTCCTTGAAATATGGAATAGTAATTGCGCCTTGAGCGGCAAAGCTAGGGGGAGGAAAAGAGAATGAAAGAGGCCAGAGCGAGAGAAGATTTGATGGAAAGGATATCTGCCCTTCATGAACTAAGTGACGACGCCTTCGAGGAGGAAAGAAAAAGGATAATCGAAGAAGAGATTTCCAAACACGCCCCGGGTGTGCAGGAAAGGCTGAGGAAGTTTCAGTGGACCTTGGACATGAAGCGCAAGAAATGCAAGAACCCGCTCGAGGCCTGTTTCATGTTCCATGAGCTTCTCATGGAACAGGTTTACGGAGAAAACGGGCTCCTGGAAAACCTTCAAAGGTTTCTCGAGACAGCGACCGAGTTAAAGGGTGCCGTTTCATCTCAAGCCATGGCGGGTTCCATTAATGGAAAAGGAAAAACTGCCCGGATCAAGACAACGATTTTCAACCTGTCTGATTTTTCCAAGGCAGGGTCACGTGTTCAAAAGAGGGTCTCGGGGCGTTAAGAAGACGCCTTTGAAGTTCTAAACCGGGGCCACGGCCTCTCTTGGATCTCCAGAGGAGCGGCGTTTAGTTCATCCACGAAGCCGGTTAGGAAGGCGTCTGCTAAAATATGGGCGTGTCTGAATTTGTTGGCCATACCGGAGATGGCCGCCGGCTTTAAGTGCTTATCCTGGTTTAGTTTTTCCGATGAGCCTTGAAATAATTTCCCTTGCTTCTTGCAATCCGAGAGCAGTAACGGCGGTGAGGTACACCACTATCCCTATTGATACACCGAGAAACACCTTTATCAAAAGGCCCCACGTGCCTGTCCCGGGGTGGAAGAGCCCCTGTGCCATGATGACCCCGTACCCCATGACCGCAGAAGCAAGGGCTATCTTCAGGAAGGCAGAGAAGAGGCGCATCACCGGGTACCCTCCCATCTTCCTGTAAAGAATCACGGAAAGAAAAAGGAAGTTAAATATTATTGTCACTGAGGTGGAAAGGGCTATGGCCCTGTGCTGGAACCTATCTATGGTAAGGAGAATGATAATGATATTCAGGCCAACGGAGACGAAGCTCGCGACGACAGGCCACTTGGTATCGTTAAGGGCGTAATATACGGGTACGATGATCTTGACCGCTGAATAAGCCATTAGTCCTACGGCATAAAATCTCAGGGCCTGGCCGGTCATGGCCGTATCAAATGATGTGAAGCGTCCATGCTGGAAGACAAGGGCGATTATGGGATCCGCCAGTATCCACAGCCCCACTGCTGCGGGCAAAGTCAGGGCAAAGGCAAGGGTCAGTGATGAGGCAAGGGTTTCACCAAGTTCTTCCAATTCTCCCGTTGCGGCCTGTTTCGCCACAAGAGGAAGGGTGGCTACCGAAAGGGCGACCCCAAACAGCCCAATTGGAAACTGCATGAGCCTGAAGGCATAGTTGAGCCAGGCAACGCTTCCTTCAGCACACCTTGACGCAAAGTTGGTATTGACGAAGATATTTATCTGTGTGGCTGAAAGTCCTACAATGGCAGGTATGATGAGCTTGCCTATCTTTCTAAGTCCAGGGTCTTTTAGGTCCAGAAATGGTTTTACGCGGAATCCCTCCTTTTTGAAGACTGGAGTCTGGATAAGAAGCTGGAGCCCGCCTCCTGCTAAGGTGCCCACCGCCATACCGTAAATGGCTGGATACCCAAGGGATGGGACTATGAGGGCAAGTCCGCCGCCAATAATGATGGAGCCGAGGTTGAAGCAGCTTGAGGCAAATGAGGGGATGAAAAAGTAGCCCTTGGTATTTAAAAGCCCCATGAGGAGCGCTGCAAGGGAGATCAGGAGCAGGAACGGAAACATGATCCTTGTCAAATTCGTCGTGAGCATGACCTTACCGGGAACGAGTGAAAATTCCGGGGCCATTATAAGGACCAGTTTTTTTGAAAAGACAATCCCGAAGAAGCAAATTATGGCGAGGATAATAAAGATGGCCGTAAAGACGTTACTTACTAGCCGGTTGGTTTCCTCCCTGTTTCTTGAATGCTCATACTCGGTGAATACCGTTACGAAGGCGGAACTCAATGCCCCTTCTGCAAAAAGGTCTCTCAATAGGTTCGGAATCCTGAAGGCGACCACGTAGGCATCCATCTGTGTGCCTGCTCCGAAAAGGACAGCGAGCACCTGTTCCCTTACGAGACCAAAGATGCGGGAAAGGAAGACGGCGGAGCTTACTGATTTGGCGGATTTCGCCACGCGTAATGCGCCGGTTTCTTTCCGTTCAGGCATCTCCAACCGCCTGGCAGGGTACTATCCTGATGGGTCTGATCCGGGGGCCGTTTTTAGTATCAATGACCTCAAAGCCAAACTCAATAAGCCTCTTCCTGAGTTCGTCGGATCTCGTGAAATCCCTTCCTTTCCTGGCCTTCTCCCTTTCCATGGCAATATTGACCACGGCTTCGGGGGCATCGGGCTCAATATTTTTAATGTCCATGAGACCGAGCACCGAGTCGATCTCCTGGAGTTTCCCGAGGATTAGCCTGGACTCCTTTCTGTTTACCTCTCCCCTGGTAATGAGTGGATTTATTTTCCTTATGAAGGAGAATATGGCACCAAGGGCGCCTGAGGTGTTAAGGTCGTCCAAGATGGCGGAAAAGAACAGGGAGCACAGATCGTCTGTTTCCTGAACGATCTCCTGTACCGGTTCTCCCGCGGGGTTTAGTAGGAAGCAGCTCTTCAAGTCTTCCCTGAATGCATCGATACGGGAGAGGGCTTTGCACGATTCTTGAAGGCTTTTGAGGGAAAAATTGATGGATTTCCTGTAATGGCTTCTGAGGAGATAGTACCTGATGGACCTTCCTGAAAAGCCCCTGTCGAAAAGCTCTCTCAGGGTTATCCTCTTGTCCTGGCAGGCAGACATCTTTTTCCCCCTGAAAAGGACCATTTCGCTGTGCAGCCAGAACCTTGACAAGCCCTTGCCTGTCAATGCCCTGGCGATGGCCACTTCGTTTTCGTGGTGCGGAAAAAGTAGGTTGGTGCCGCATGTATGGATGTCAAAGTAGTCACCGAGATACTTCCTCGACATGGCGGCGCACTCAATGTGCCACCCTGGCCTTGCCATGCCCCAGGGGGTTTCATAGCCAATTCCGATCTTCAGTTCTTGCAGACTGACTCGCTTAAAAAGGGTGAAATCAAGGGGGCTGTCTTTTTCGTATTCGTCAAGGTCAACGGTACGCCCTATGTCTATACCGTCGAGTTTCACACCGGACAGAGCCCCGTATCCATGGAGCTTGGATACGTCAAAATAGACGGAGCCGTGGCGCTTGTATGCGTAACCCTTTTCCACGAGCCGGGCAGTGTCCTCAACCATCTCCTGCAAATGGTTACTGGCAAGTGGATATGCCGAGGCCTTTTCCACATTAAGTCTTGATATGTCCTGGAAAAAGGCCTCCGTGTATTTGGTGGTAAGGTCCTTGAGGTCGGTGCGGTTTTTAAAGGCGGCGCTTATGGTCCTGTCATCTATGTCCGTTATGTTCATTACATGGGTGACATCGTAACCCATGTAGTCCAGGGTCCTCCTTAAGAGGTCTGCGGTAAGAACCCTTCTCGCCATGGACAGATCTATATATTCACAGGCTGTGGGGCCGCAGGAATAGATATTCGCCTTTCCGGCCTTCAGGGGTTCGAAGACCATCTTCTTGTGGCCCTTGGTGTTGAAAAGTCTGAGGCTCGCCGCACTTTCCTTACCCCCGTCTTCATAGGCGAAAAGCTCTGTGCTCAGGTATCTTTCACCGCCGTCTGGTAGAATCGCCACCACTGTGCCTGAATCCATGTCGGATGCTATCTCTATAGCCGCTGCTGTTGCCGCCCCAGAGCTCATACCTGCCAGGATTCCCTCCTCCACGGCAAGGCGCCTTGCCATATCAAAGGCCTCGTCATCGTGGCAGTGCACGATTCTTTGCGGGATCCTTTTGTCAAAGATGCCTGGCTTGTATGATTCCTTCATGTTCTTGAGTCCCTGGATGCCGTGGCCAAGGTAGGGCTCAACTCCTATGACCGCCACCTCAGGGGCGAGTTCCCTGAACCTCTTGGCAAGTCCCATGAGGGTGCCTGTGGTGCCCATGGTTACGACCACCGCATCGAGCCGCCCCCCTGTTTGTTGCCATATTTCCATGGCTGTTGTGTTGTAGTGTGTCTTCCAGTTGTCAGGGTTATTGAACTGGTCTGTGAGGAAATAGGTATCGGGGTTCTCCCTGTAAAGTTTATAGACCGCCTCGATGGCCCCGTCTGTCCCAAGGCGACCAGGAGTGAGGAGTATATCCGCCCCATAGGCCTTCATGATCTTTCTTCTCTCAAGGCTTGCACCCTCACTCATGGCGACAAGACACCTGTAACCCTTTACAGCGCAGACAAGGGCTATGCCTATGCCGGTGTTGCCGCTGCTTGCTTCAAGAACGATTTTCTCCTTTGTGAGATCTCCCCGCCGTTCCGCAGATTCTATCATGTTAAGGGCGATCCTGTCCTTTATGGACCCGCCAGGGTTGAAGGACTCGAGTTTGACCAAGATTCTTACGTTTTTGCGGGGGTTCACTCGCCTGAGTTCCACCAATGGAGTGTCGCCAATAAGTCCGAGTATGTTATGGAAGTAACCTTTCATGTGTTGATTGCCAAGTCTGTCAGAAACCGGTGTAGCAAGAAAACATCTGCAACAATAAAGCCCAGTACCACGAGTGAGTCAACTACTGCATTCTCCGGGCCTGCGTTAGCGGACCATTGGAGCTTACGGCAGGTTCGCAGGTGAATATGGCAATAGGACGTGGCCTGTGTGCGGTGGATACCTCAGCAGGGATCAAGGCTACTCCGCTGGCGGTGTCGGCTCATGAGGTCACTTACCAAATTGATAGGTCTGCATCCTTCCTGTTTCCGTCTGTAACAACAAGAATTCGCCGATATATATTGAAAGGTTTCCCGCTCATAATTGGGCCAGGCGGTGGTCCTTGCGAAAAATCAAGATGTTAACCACTTTGTTTTAAAAGTTAACAAGATGCCTCAAATAATGATGTGGAGAGGGTTTGCGGTACGAGGATGCTCTATGCATCATTGCCTTCTCCATGCTTCAGTTTATAAAAAACCTGGAAAATCACGATAAATAGGGGTAAAGAGGGTCCTCCTCCGGGGGAAGGGCCTGTTTTGACCAGCGACATATCGAATGCTCTCGTGTCTTTGAACATAGCAATACCCATTGTGAATATTCGAATGGGTATGGTGTGGATGTCGCTGGTTTAATTGTTGCTGATTATTATTGGTGCAGGCCTTGACAAGATAGGAGTCATTACCATTTCTGTGAAACAAATAATCAAATTGGCGGGTAGGTCCGAAACGAAAATCATGACGTTGATAGCGGTAGGCGTTTCAAGCACCTTCATGCTTCCGGCATGCCAGGTTAACGTCATGATTATGAGGCCTGGTGGATAGCGCACCGCCGATCATGTTCCGGCGGAGCGGGAAATGACTTTGATCTATCTTGTGGTCATGATGGCCACGCTATATTTCTACTACGTAATTTCTCGTTAAGGGGGTCAAAATGAACAGAAAACGGTCTTTTCCCTGCCCGCTTCCCTTCCGTAGGGGGCCTGGCAGAATTTTTGTTACTATGGCGGCGCTGTTGTTTTTTGCTGTCTTATTTGTTGGCGTGCCTGCTTCATCATGGGCGACGGAGCATGAATCTGGCCTATCGGCTCAAAAGGCGCTTAAGGCGGAATTTCAGGGAGAGACCCTTGCCATCTCTGGAAAGATTGTAAATCCTCATAGCACAGGAGTGGATGATGTCGCGTTAAAAGTCTACCTAAACGGCAAGGAGCTTGAGCCAAAACCGGAAAAGGGCCAGCATGCCCACGGGGAAGAAGGGCTTAAAACAGAGGCTGACGGCACCTTTCAGGCTGTCCTTGAGCTTCCAAAGGGTAGCATAAAGGGGGCGAAGATAGAGATAGAGGCTTATAAACCGAGCTACGAGAAAGGCAGGGTAGTCCTCGACCGGACCAAAGTCGCCTTTAACGGAAAGCAATACCTGGCCCATGTTCAGTTCACCATAAAACGAACCCTCGGCCCAGCCTTCTGGATCGCCACAGTGATCTTTGTCCTTGCTTACATACTAATCTCCTTTGAACTGCTGCACAGGACACTTGCTGCAATGCTTGGTGCGGCCACCATGCTGGTCATTAGCTATACTATCGGCACAATCAACCCAGATTATCACATCATATCCTACGAAAGCGCCATACATGCCATAGACATGAACGTGATATTCCTGCTCATGGGCATGATGATCATTGTAGGCATTCTGAAACATACGGGAGTATTCCAGTGGGCGGCTTACCAGTGCTACAGGCTTGCAAGGGGCAATGTTATAGCCCTGTCCATAATACTCATGAGTTTCACGGCGGTGGCCTCCGCCTTTCTCGACAACGTCACCACCATGCTGCTGCTCACCCCTGTAAGTATTGAGATCGCATTGTCGCTTGGCATCAATCCGCTTGCCCTGTTGATCCCCGAGGTCCTCGCCTCTAACATCGGAGGAACAGCTACCCTTATCGGAGACCCGCCGAACATAATGATCGGCTCCTACGCGGGCCTTACGTTCGTGGATTTTGTGCTGAACCTTGCCCCAGTTTGCGCGGCCTCCATGGTGGTGCTCTTTGTCTATTCCAAATTTGCGTATGCCAAAGAGTACGGTAAAGCCAAGATAACGGACATAGATGCCTTCATAGAGAAGCTGAGGCAGGAGTACCAGATTACGGACTCTCAGCTACTCACGGTTGGAGGTATCATAATGTCAATGGTAATCGGTATGTTCCTGACCCACGGTTACTGGCACATGGAGGTGTGCATAGCGGCGCTTTTTGGTGCGGCCCTCCTCTTTACCTACGGATTGTTGACCAATAAGATAGACCTGATCGAGCTCATAGAAAAGGATATAGAATGGACCACGCTCCTTTTTTTCATGTTCCTGTTCATACTCGTAGGAGCAGTGGAGGAGACCGGGCTCCTCGACATGATCGCCGACTGGGTCCTGCATCTTTCGCACGGAAGTCTCGTGACGTCAATCTGCCTGATACTATGGGTATCGGCCATAATGAGTGCCTTTGTGGACAACATACCATTTACGGCCACCATGCTGCCCATAGTCGGCTACCTTACCCAGGTCATTCCGGGGGCGGATTCAGGGGTTCTGTGGTGGGCCCTTGCCTTTGGAGCATGTTTTGGCGGTAATGGCACAATGATCGGTGCAAGCGCCAACGTGGTTACCCTTGGGATTGCCGAATCGGCCGGTCATCCAATGAAGTTTTTCGGGTTCATGAAACTGGCATTTCCGTATATGATCTTGAGCGTGGCAATCGCCAACGTCTGGTTGTTGTTACTTTACTAAGATAAGAAGAGAGGGGAAAATGACAAAGAAACCGGAACCTCTTACCAGGTTTTTGCTTCCTATAGACGGAAAAGGTACTTTTAAGGAGGCTTGCCGACTCGCAGGCGCGCTTGCCTCCATACTCGGCAACAGGGTTAGCGAAATCACCCTATTACATGTGATGGCAGGGAGGTACCTCAGCTCCCACATGACGAACATAGACGTAAGGGCGGGTTTCCTTCTTGAAAGTGAGACATTCAGGCGTCTTCGCGAGGATTTCATAAACCGCGAGATAACCCCCGTTATGAACGAGGCCAAGGAGGTCGTGGCGAGATTCAAGCCAAAGGCCCCCATTGACATGGAGATTGTTGATGGGAAGCCTGCGGACAAGATTCTCGAGTTCGTAAGGGAATACGGCTATTCTACAGTGGTGATGCAGCGCAGGTGCATGGACCCGGTAAAGGGCTCATTCATAGGCAGCGTGACATCGGGCATACTCTACGGCCACAGTTCCTGCTCGGTTTACATCCCCGGAACGGAGTTTCCAGTGGAAGGTGCCGTAAGGATTGAAAACATACTCATTCCTGTAGACGGTTCCGCTGGTTCTATGGCTGCTGTAAGGGAGGCGGGTGTCTTCATGACCTTTGCGAAAAACGCTATGGCGCGTCTGCTCACGGTAATGGACGTTGCCGATATCGCCGAGGCTGCCGAAGGCGATTCCTGGCCTACCCCTGCCGAGGCTGCCGACGGCGTTCTGAAAAATGCCCGCCTGGAGCTCGAGCAGATGGGCATCGCCTCTGAAAGGATTGATGAGAAGGCTGTTGCCGGGGAGCCGCCAGAGCTGATAGCGTCCTATTCGGAGGAATCAGATGCAGACATCATCTTTCTCGGCAGGACCATAAGGAGCGCCATTACGGATATTCTCGTTGGAAGCGTAGGGCGCGCAGTGCTTGGAAGATGCGCCAAGAAGACAATCGCTGTTGTTTCGCCGGAAGAAGAGGAATAGCAAGGTCCAAGGCGAAAGAGGAGCCTTGATGGACAAGGTAGGGCCCTTTCATGATGGAGTGTGGGCCCTTGTGAAGCCAAACGGGCGGTGGCCTTTCCGACACGCACTTAAACGAGTGGTAGGGGTGTGGTGCCGGTGCTCTAATCCTGAGACGCCGCCCTTTAAATCACATGTTTTCTAGTTTTCTCCCTGTTTTCCCTTATGTTAAGGATGCTTTTTGAAAGCGGGCATCCTTACTTGTTCAAAATAGAAACATCTGTTTCATTGACAAAAGGACTGTATTTTCAATAAATTGCTATATGAATGTTTCATAACGGAACAAATATTCGTTATTTTTTACACAAGCCCCCATGCGTTTTTTCAACATAATAAGCCAAAAACTTTAACTAACACGGCCGGTTAACGGTTATGGCACCGCAAATGCTGATGAATCTCCACCGCGAATCAATTTGTTAATTTTTTCTGTTAATCGGACAAATTTTTGGTATAATTGTTCACAATAGGCGGTTCATGCTGTATGGGTAAAAGGGTGGCATTACTATCGGAGGGGCGCAACTCCGATCTCTACGCAGGTTTTTGTGCTGTCAAGCTTGCCAGGAGGACAGAAGCAAGGCTTTATTCGCTGCTGATAATGCCAGAGCATACCGGCCCCCGGGAGGGTGTTGCCATGGGAGAGAGGTGGAACGAGTTTTCCCCTTCTGCATTCCTGCAGCTTGTGGGCGGCCTCTGTGAGCTTGAAAAGGTAAACGGCTCTTACCACCTGATTGAGAGGAGTCCTGAGGAAAACCTTGTCGAATTCATTGTCGCCCAAAAAATATCCTGTTTAATAGTCGGGACGGTTAACGACGAGGACCATGACAGGAAGAGGGATTGGCTGTCAGGAATAGTAAACAGGGTGTGCAGCCATTCAAAGTGGTATTTCGGTGAATTGACGGTGTTTTTTGCAAGGCCATGGAGTGACGAGCGTTTCCAGAAGGTCTTGAGGCAGATCAATAGGGACTGCACACTTTATCCAGTAGAGATGGCCTCTTCATAGACAAGGGTAACGGGCCTTAGAAGTTATTTTTTACAGGAGGGTTGAATATGTATATCTACTTACCGATTGCGCTGACAAGCGTAAATTTGCTGCTGGTGGTAGGCCTTGGCCTGTTGGTGGGCCTGCTTTCCGGCCTGTTTGGCGTTGGGGGAGGGTTTCTTATGACGCCCCTGCTAATGATGATAGGGATTCCTCCAACCGTGGCTGCGGCCACTGATGCAAACCAAATCGTGGCTGCTTCTGCCTCGGGGACTCTTGCCCACTGGAGGCTTGGGAATGTGGATTTCAAAATGGGCCTGCTGCTTCTCGTGGGAGGGTTTGTCGGCGGTGCACTTGGAGTCCACGTGATAAAGGTGCTACGGGCAACAGGAGGGGCTGACTTTCTAATAAAGATAACCTACGTGATTATGCTCGGCGTCGTGGGGGCCTTCATGTTCTTTGAAAGCCTCCATGCCATAAAGAAACAGAGGGCCGTTGCGCTTCTGAGTGAGGAAGAGCGCATGGAGGCCGAAAGGAAGGCAAGGAAGAAGGCAAGGGCCAAGGTGAAGAAAAAGGGGATCATCGCTTCGCTTCCCTTTCAGATTTACTTTGAAAAGTCTGGGGTAAGTCACTCTGCCATCCTGCCCGTGGGCCTTGGTATCTTCGTTGGCGTGCTCGCTGCAATCATGGGAGTGGGTGGTGGATTTCTCATGGTTCCGGTGATGATTTATCTGCTTCGAATGCCCATGCACGTCGTTGTCGGAACGAGCCTTTTCCAAATTATGTTCACGTGCGTGGAGGTGACGTTTCTCCAGGCTTACCAGAACCATACCGTTGATATTATCCTCGCCATACTTTTACTTCTCGGCTCGACCATTGGGGCCCAGGTGGGGACAAAGCTCGGCAAGAAGCTTCACGGTGACCAGCTTAAAATCTTGCTCGCAATGATCGTTCTCGGGGTGACCCTGAAGATGATCCTCGGACTCGTGCTTGAGCCATCCTTGCTGCTTGCACATGGGGGAGGGCATTAATCATGAGGAGGATCGATATGATGATAAAGGCGGCCATGGTTTTGATTGCCCTTCTTGTTGTTTGTTCGTTTGGCAGGGCATGGGCACTGACGGTGGAGGCTAACCCGGAAAAGATTCCAATAACCATCGGTTATCATGGCACTACTATAACCATCCGGGGTAAGGGGCTTAACGCCCCTGACATAATAATCCAGATACACTCCAAGCTCGGTGAAGAACACCTCAAGTACAAGGGCAAGGCTGGAGGCATATTCTGGATGAAGCTTGGCAATATCGTCTTCGAGGACGTGCCCAAGGTGTATCTCGTATATTCAACAAGGGACATGCACAATATACTTCCTCAAGAGGCATGCAGGCAATTGTCCATAGGGTATGATGCCTTGCGCGACAAGGTGCGGATCAAGACCAAGATGAAGGACCTTGACAGGGACAAGTGGATACTGGAATTCCTTAAATTCATGGAGGAAGATCAGCTTTATGACGAGGAAGACGGGGTTGTCCATATAGACAAGGAGAACCACACGTTTTCCATTGAGGTTAACTGGCCATTTGAGGCCCCGCCAGGGGATTACCAGGTTCAGGCCTTTGCAGTGGAAAACGGACAGGTGATCGACAAGGCCCAAACGAGTATCAAGGTGGAAAGGGTAGGGCTCATAAGGCAGCTTACCCACATGGCGTTCGAGAAACCGGCCCTTTACGGTATTATAGCCCTCGTTGTTGCTATAGTTGCAGGTTTCGGAGTCGGGATGGTCTTTAAGGGCGGGGGAAGTCATTAAGGACGGTTGACAGAAGAAACAAGTGTACCCGTCTATTCTTTTGAGGCCCCTGTATCTGTGTGAAAATCAAGCAGGGGTTTTTGGGGAGTGGAGGACCTTCAAACGTGGACTTTTTTCAAGGGCTTGTTGACAGGATAAAAAAGACCTTTACTGGGGCGCCGCCTGTAACCGCTTCCGCCATTAGGCAGAAATTCGAACGTTTCAAAAAGGTGTTGCATTGCAACCAGTCTGCCCTCGAGATTATTGCTGATATGGGAGAGAAGCTGAGCGGGGACTACTTGTTTGACAGGCACTACATAGAGACCACCTTGGACGAACTGTCCGAGACCGTCCTCAAGTGCGTGCATAACCTAAATGCCCTGTGCGATAATAGGTATACAGAGTTGTACGAGGTATATGACAACATTCACGACAGGCTCTTCCAGATTCTTAAAGGTAGGCAAGACCGTCAGGGTCCCCCTGTCATACTCCTTAACGAGATAACAAAGGCCGAATACCCTGTGATCGGAGGTAAGGCCTTGCACCTCGCGAAGATAATAAACGATCTTGAACTTTCGGTTCCCGATGGATTCGTAGTCACCACCAGGGCATACCACGATGTTATTGCTTACAACAGGCTTGTCTCCAAGGTGGACAGGCTCGAGGGCTTTCTGGCCTGTCCCCATGCAGACGCCGTGGAGATAGAGAAGGTGAGGCGGGAACTCCAACAGGCCATTTCTTCCATAAAACCACCCCCGCAGCTTCTTGAGGACATCGGAGAGGCCGTGAACAGGATCGAGGATCAAGTTGGTAAGAGGACGAGATTTGCGGTCAGAAGCAGCGCCCAGGAAGAGGACATGGATTTTTCCTTTGCCGGGCAGTTTGACTCGGTACTCAATGTTGAGCCTGGTCCAGAAGATATTTTTTCAGCCTATAAGACGGTAATCGCCAGTCTTTTCAGTAAGCACGTAATCGAATACAGGCGCACGGTGCTTGAAGGAGAGGGACAGATGTCCATAGCGGCCCTTTGCCAGATAATGGTTGACGCAAGGAGCAGCGGCGTGCTTTATACCACGGATCCGTTAGATCCGGCTTCTGATGACATGGTGGTGGTTGCGAACTGGGGACAGGGTGAGGCAGTTGTTGATGGAAAGATGCCCACGGATTCCTTCAGAATTTCCAAGAAGGATGGCGTCAAAGTGATAGAGGAAAAGATAGTCAGGAAAAGGGAGGGCCTGTACCTAAGTTCAAAGGGAGGCCTGGAAAAGAGGCCTATACCGGAAGATCTCCAGGACAAACCCTGTCTCAGTGGTGAGCAACTGCTTGAGCTTGGCAGGATGGGAATAAAGCTGGAAAACTATTTCAAGCATCCACAGGATGTGGAATGGGCGGTAGGTGTCAGGAACAGGGTCCTGGTTCTCCAATCCAGGGCGCTGCTTGTGACGGAGACCCAGGTAATCGAACGCTCACTCCTGAATCTTGATGATAAGTACGAGGTCATTTCGAGTGGAGAGGGGCGGACAGCGCAGCAGGGCATCGGGTACGGACCGGTCAAAATAGTAAGGAATATACAGGATTTCAGGGATGTCCCCGAGGGGGCGGTGCTTGTGAGCCCCAGGGACATGTCCCTGTTTGTGCAGATTATGAAGAAGGTATCTGCTATAGTTACCGAGGTGGGCACGCCGGTCAGCCACATGTCGACTATCTGCCGAGAGCTGTGCGTTCCTTGTCTTGTGAATGTCAAGGGTATACTGTCCAAAGTGCATGACGGAATGGAAGTCACGGTGGACGCTGAGGAAAGGAAGATATACAAGGGCAAGGTAAGGGAGCTCCTTGTATACCGAAGCTGCCAGCAGATGAATGTTTTTGAATCAGGTGACTTCCGGCTCCTTAGAAGGCTTCTGAGGGAGGTTTCCCGTCTTAACCTTGTTGATCCTCTGATAGAAGATTTCAGCATAGACAAGTGCGAGACCTATCATGACATATTGCGGTTTATTCATGAGAAGGCAGTCAAGGAGCTCATCGACCTTGGCAAGGATCAAAACAGGCTCTTGAAAGGGCTTATCACCAAGAGGCTCGACCTGCCGATCCCGGCTGGCATTCTTTGCGTTGATCTCGGGGGAGGGATATCCATGGACGCCCCGGAGGATCACTGCGAGTTCAAGCACATCGAATCCATTCCATTCAAGGCCCTGCTCCACGGCATGATGACCCCAGGGGTCTGGCACACCGATATTATGGAAGTAGGTTTCAGGGACGTGGTTACCAGCATGATAAATGCGCCTACCGATGCCCTCGATGGCCAGTACTCGGGCCATAACATTGCTATAATAACTAAGGAATACGTGAACCTCAGTCTGCGTTTCGGTTATCACTTCAATATTGTGGATGCATACTGCAGTGATGTTCCAAGGGACAACCATGTCTACTTCCGGTTCCTCGGCGGTGCCACTGACATAATAAAGAGATCCAGGCGTGCGAGGCTTATTGGGGAGATACTCAGGACCTATGACCTTAATGTGAAGATGAAAGGCGACGTGGTTACGGCAAGAATAACCAACATACATAGGAAAGACCTGGAATGGGTCCTTGAAATCCTTGGCAGGCTTATCGGTTTTACGCGCCAGCTCGATGTCCACATGGAAAGCGACGACGCAATCCAACACTATCTTTATGCCTTCCTGAGGGGGGACTACGAGGTTGCACGCAGGTGACGCCTTCCTGCGTTTCGGTTTTTTCAAAAATGTGTTAATGTTTGAAGCATGAAAGAGGAAAGAGTGGGAAGTAGTAGCAAGATGCCGGAAAATCTCGTTTCTGGAGTTTCAAATGGCGGATGAGTCAGACGCGCTGCAGCGTGCTGTAATAATCGATGACGAGCCAATTGTGGGTAGGAGGCTGAAGCAGGTCCTTGGCAAGATGGGATTTCACGTGGAGGTATTTACCGATCCCCTTTCTGCTCTTGAGTTCATGAAGGAAAATCCCTTTGATATCGTGATTACAGATTTCAAGATGGAAGAAATGGATGGAATGGAGGTCCTACGCAGGGCGAAACAGATGAATCCTGACTCCAAGGTCATCATTATAACAGGCTACGCAAAACCTGAAACCGCCAAGGAGGCGTTCAAAAACGGTGTTTTTGATTTCATGGTAAAGCCTTTCAGGTTGAGCGAGTTGAAGGAGTCAGTGCTGCGGGCTGCGAAAAATGGGGCATCAGGTTAACAAGGTATACAGCCTCGCCATGCCTTCAGGGTAGCTGTTTTCTTGAGGTTATATTGAACCGTCGCAGTTTTCTCCAAAGCGTGGTCCTTGATATTCCGAGAATCCGCGCGGTCTCACTCTGGTTAAAGCCGGTCTTTTTATAAACATCCATTATATAGTCGATTTCGAGCTTTCTGAGAGACGCTGTTTCCTTTATCTGTTTTTGGGGTTCTTGCAGGAGCCACAGGTCAGGCGGCAGGTCTTCCGTTGTCAGCCGGCTTCCACGGCTAAGTGCCACGGCCCTTTCCACCATGTGCTCTAACTCCCTGCAGTTGCCTGGAAACCGATATTCCACTATGGCGTCAAGAAAATCGTTGCCGATTCTTGGGGTTGGCTTACCAAATTTTTTGGCGGCTTTCTTGGCAAAGTAGACAGCTAGGGCAGGTATGTCTTCTCTCCTCTTTCGCAGGGGTGGCAGGGCGATGGTCACAACTTTTAGCCTGTAAAAGAGATCCTGCCTGAAGGCCCCTTTGCTTACCATCTTATCGAGATTCCTATTGGTAGCGGCCACGAAGCGGCAATCTATTCCTACGGGCGTGGTTCCTCCGAGCCTGAATATGGTGTTTTCCTGCAGGACCCTCAGGAGTTTCACCTGCATGGACAGGGGCATTTCTCCTATTTCGTCAAGAAATACGGTTCCCCCTGATGCGGTTTCAAGTAGCCCGAGCTTTGTTGAGTTGGCTCCGGTAAAGGCCCCTTTTTCGTGTCCGAACAGCTCGTTTGCGATAAGTTCTTCTGTAAAGGCCCCACAGTTAAAGGAAACAAAGGGATGCCTGTTTCTCTTGCTGTGCAGGTGCAGGGCCTTGGCCACAAGTTCCTTGCCCGTTCCAGTCTCGCCCTTTATCAGCACGTTGCAGTCTATTGGGGCGATCTGTTTTATGGTCTTGAATATTTGCAGCATCTCCGGGGTGGAACCTATAATTTCCCCAAGCCTTCCTTCCCGGCCTAACTGGTCGATTATCATGTTCCTCTGCCGGCGTGATCTGATGAGTTCTATAGCCTCTGAAACGGTCTGCCGTAGTTCCTTAATGGAAAAAGGCTTGGCTATGTAGTAAAATGCGCCTTTTTTGGTGGCCTTTACCGCCTGATCTATGGACGCGTAGCCGGTCATGAGTATGATAAGGGTGTTACGGGAATTTACCTTGATTTTATCGATCAGATCGAGGCCATGTGCGTCCTTCAGTTTTATGTCCGAGATAATGATGTCCGGGGGCGACTTTCTCATCTCTTCCAAGGCGTCCTTTGCGAGGATAAAGCCTTCCACCCTTAGCTCCTTGGCCGCACCAAGCCCTTTCAATAGCCGTTTTACCGTTATTTCCTCGTCATCGAGGATCATCACCCTGTAGGTGTCTATCTTTTTAGAATTATTGTTTCTCAATGCGGCTGTCCTCATTGTTTCCTGTCAGGGGGAGCTCGATGGTGACAGTGGTGCCTTTACCCATCTTGCTATCTATATGGATATCGCCCTTGTGTTCCTTAATTATCCCGTAGCTCACTGATAGCCCCAGCCCGGTGCCGTCCTTCTTGGTGGTATAGAACGGCTCGAGTATGTGTTTAAGAACTTCCCGCTGTATTCCCGGCCCGTTATCCCTCACGGACAGGCAGGCCTTATTTTTGTCCCTATCCACCTTGAGCCATATTTCTATGTTGCCCCCTTCCCCAGTAGCCTGGATTGCGTTAAGGATAATATTAACAAGCACTTGCTGCAACTGGTTGGTATTGCCGTAAATGATTCCCGCCCCCTTTTCTATTGTCGTCTTGATCTTGGTATGGGTTATTCTTAGCTCGTTTTTCAGGAGCGCCAGGGTGTTCTCAACGAGCTCTGCAAGGTCAACCTTTTCACGGATGGCTGATTTTTTCATCCTGGAGAACTGGAGGAGATGATGAACGATGTCCCTTGCGCGTTCAGACTGGACCAGTATGTCGTTTATCATCTGTCTCCTTTCTTCCTCGCTCATGTTTTCCATGTCCTCAAGCATGACCTCTGCGGTTAGGCTGATATTGTTAAGGGGGTTGTTTATCTCGTGAGCTATGCCCGCCATTACCTTACCGATGGCGGCAAGTTTCTCGGACTGGATGAGCTGCTGTTGTTTTGACTCGATGGTATCGAGCATCTTGTTGATGGAACGCACTAGGCCGTCGCATTCAATGCACTTGTTAGCTATTGGTTCAACGGGAATGGACTTTATCTTTCCGCTCATCACGTTGATGGCCTGGTTACGCACATACTCTATTGGCTGCAAGATCCATTCTGATAGAAAAAGGCACAGGAGGAGACCGACTGGTATGGCCACCGAGAGCAGGAGAAAAGACATCTCCTTATATCTGAGGATCTGTGTTTCGAGCCTGTCCTTTAGATTATTGGCACGGTTGAGAATCAGGCTCATAAGCTTGTGGCCTTGACGTCTAAGGGATGCCTTGAGGGCGTCTTTCGATAATTTGCCTGGCTTTCGAGAAAGAAATTCGTCAATTATCCCTTCGTAGGAATCCATGAGTACATTCACATTCTTGAAATCCTCCATGTACACCGGGGCAAGCCTTGATATCCGTCCCTTTATGGTAGCGAGCAGTTTCCTGGCTTCTGCAAGTTCCCGGAGGTTGCCATAGAGCAGAAAATTTTTTTCCTTTTGGCGGACGAGCAAGGTTTGGAGAGTGATGAGCTGCATATGCTCCATAACCTGCATCTTATGTTCCACCCTCGAGATGGCAAAAATGGAGGCGATGGACGACAGGGCCGTAATCAGAAATACCACCGTAAAGCTGGAGATCAGCTTGAACTTCAGGGATTTCATGTAACACTTTCTGCCGAGATGATTTTTTATGTGCATGGGAATCAGTTCAAACATTTTCCTGTAATGTCTCTATAGGCGCTGTTGTGCTGGGTTTTAATTCCCGGCAGCCGGCGTAGTAATACCATCAGGGGAAACCGCTTCAAAAAAATTGGCAGTGGCAAGGAGTTAAGCATTGAAGCCTCTTGCCTGAAGCTTCTGTCTGCTTCCGCTATCTTCTGCGTAATGTTGCGGTGGAGCCGCTTTTCCTTATTCTACAAGGGGCTTATGCTCGTAAAATCTATGCGCACATTCCTCGACCATTTTTTCATCTTCAAGGGCTACGTCAAGTAACCTTGTTACGGCTAGCATGCGTCCAATCACGTAAAGGATCTTCATGAGTTCCTTGCTCGTTTCGGCCTTGATCCTGGCCTTTAAGAAGTCGTTTTTGACAGTTACTCCAAAGCCGAGAGGCCTCAGGATTTCAGCTATCAGGAGGACGCGCAGGTGCCTTTTTTTTGCTCCTGCGGCGCCTCCTTTGAACGATAATGAAATGTAGTTGTTGTAAGGATCCTTTGATATGTAACAGTCCAGGGTCACGTAATGGTAACCCATGCTTAGACTCATATTCAGGAACTCGGGGGTTACGATGGCGTAACTCTTGCCATATTCCGCCTTTGTCTCAAGGGCTGTTGTTCGCGTCATGGCGGACAGCAGTTCCTTGGCGTTCATCTGTCTCGTGGGCCCACTCCAGGAAACGTCAAGGGCGGTCATACCGCGCCAAAGTTCCTGGAATGGCTTAGACTTTATTCTCTCAGGTCTAATTTTTCTACCCTTTTCTCCCTTGACCACATTTCCAAAGAGATCGAAAACATAGAGCTTGAATGGCAGGTTTGATACGACCTGGTACACGTTTTTCACCATGTCAATCTTGCCCTTCTGGTTTAGGAGAAACATCTCGTTAAGGGCCGTTTCATGACTGAAACGCAGTATGTCGTGCCAGGTTTTGCAGGCATCTTCCCTAAACTCGCTGGTCCTCGGATCCGTAAGGTTGAGTGGGAAGATGTAAGGCGCAATCCCTGAGAGAAGCCGGTACGATTCCGTCTTTGTTACGTCTACGGGAGGGGCGGATACCTCGATATCCTCTGTTTCGAGCAGTTCGTTTACCCTGCCTTCGTAGATTACCCCTTCGGTGGCATCGACAGTTATCTCCTGGCCGTTTTGCAGGGTCGAAAAGATCGAGGGGATCTTTATGAGGCATGGCACCTTCATCTCCCTGATTACAGAGGCCATGTGGTCCGTGCGGTTTCCCTTCTCAATGACTACTGCTGAGGCCTTCGTAAGGGCGCCTATGAAACGCGGAGAGGAATTTCGCAGCACCAGCACTCCCCCTTCAGGAAACGAGAACACCTCGTGGATGTCCATGACCTTGCATGCCGGGCCTGCACCTACACCGCTTGCCACGATTCTGGCGTTGTTGACTATTACAGGCGCTTTGATAGAACCCTTGTATTTTCTCTGCCGCCTGTGGTCAATAATATGCAGGGGCCTGGTCTGGAGTATGACCAGGTTGCCCTGTTGGTCAAAACACCATTCTATATCCTGTGGCGCCTTGAAATATTTCTCTATCTCAAGGCCCGTCTTTGCCAGAACCTTTATCTGTTCCTTGGTAAGGCACGGTTTTTTCCCTTCTTCCTCGGATAGTTCCACGTGCCTTACTCCGCCCTTTTCCTCGCATTTAAGGTACATTTCCTTTTGGGCGATCTCTTCCTTGGAGACCGGAAAGTCTCTATTCCTCTTGACTAGAAACACGTCGGCAGAAATCACGCCTTCTACTAGCAGCTGCCCTAGGCCCCAGACCGCAGAAATGATTAGCTCCCCGGATGCAGGCCGCATTGGCTCTACCGTATATAGGACACCTGAAGATACCGGACGGACCATTTCGATGATTCCCACGCTCATGTTGACGTCCTCTGGCCGGATATCCTTCATCCGCTGGTAGAGCATGTTACGGGCGTTGTACTTGCTGGCGACTACTTCCTTGTATTTTTCCAGCAACTCGTCGGTTGGCACGTTCAGAATGCTTGAGAACTGGCCGGCGAACGAATTTTCAAGGTCTTCCCCTATGGCGCTGCTTCGCACGGCCCATAACATTTCCCGGCCATGTTTTTCTTCGAGTTTCGAACTGATGCTCTGTACCGCATCCTCGAGTTCAGGAGGCATTTCCGCTTCCATTATGAGTTGTTTGAGGTCCTTTTCCGCCTGCAGTAGGTCCTGGCTGTTTGTAAAGTCTAGGTCGGTCAGAATCCGTGAAATCTTGCGAGGCAGGTCATTATACTCGGCGAAATGGGTGTATGCGCAGGTTGTTATTGCAAAACCGTCAGGGACATTGATATGGAGGCGGTTGCGTAGCTCCCCAAGGTTGGCCATCTTGCTGCCTACCTTGTCAATGTGTTCACGGCGGATATCGTCCATGGGGATAACCGTTGGCGTAAAGACCGGGACCTTTCTTCCAGTAAGTATTTGCCGGATTTCCCTTTCTATGTTGTCGTATATGTCGCTTAATACCTCGTATTTATGGCCAGACAGCTGTTCCAGGTTATAAACGACGTTGCAGACGCTCTTTGAAAGGTTGCGCACCATGTTTTTCAGGTACGGGATGCTGATTAGCTGCTTGTCGAGGTATTTCTTTTCCAAGTCTGTCATAAGCTCGAGGGCATGGGAATTTTCTGACAGGATGGTTATGAATGCCTCGTATTTTTCCCGGATGCGCTGCTCCGCATCCGTTTCTTTTACCTTTTTTGCCCCGTGGAGGGACTTCCATAATCTGATCATGTTGAATCTCCTATACCAATATTCTTTCCTGAACCGCTCGTTTTACACTCGATAGCAGTTTTTTCACGTCCACCGGTTTTGAAAAATAGTCGAAGAGTTCGTCCTTGACCTCTTCGATATACTGTTCATCCATTCTGGTAATCATTATAACCTGGGTCTGTGGCGAAAGCCGTTTTACCAATTTAAGTATTTCAATGCCGGTCATCCCCTCCATCATCAAGTCTGTAATTACCACGTCGAATTGCCCGGCTTCGAGCCGCTGCTTGGCGATATGCGGGTTAGTGAAGGCCTCTACGTCGTATCCTGACTTTTCCAAGTATATCTTGAGCATCTTGCAGACGGCCATATCGTCATCGAGGACCAGGATGCGGGGTTTGCGCTGCATCAGTTCTTCTTCTTTCTGCCTTATGATATCGAGCAGGTTAGCCTCTTCCTTTCTGTGGCTCAGGTAAAAGTAGATACCGAGGCCAATCATTACTACACCGAGGAGTAGTATCGTGCCGTCCGTGATGGTCCACCAGTCTATCCCAAAGTAACGGATCAATGCGCTGCCGAGGGCTACCAGGGCAACGCCTGTCCGAATAAAGGCCAGCTCCGTGCGGGCCTTGGCCAGAACGGTCCGCTGTTGCGCCATGATGGTGCGTTTTTCCGCAAGATAGGACCGGCTCTTGGCCAGCATTGTCCTGATACGGGCAAGCCCGCTGCGCTGTTCAGCAAGCTCTGTCCTCATCTTGGAGCGGCGCGTTCGTTTTTCGCCAAGGAGGTTCCTCTCCTCAGCCATGATATTTCGTTCTTCTGCCAACAGGGTGCGTTCGATGGCGTATTTCGTGCCAAGTAGGGAGAGGACCTTGCTCATGGATTCCTCCTCCATGATGGCCTGCATGATCTCGTCGAGGTCGCGCTTGAGTTCCTCGGAATAGGCCTTACGGGCGGGGAAGGTCTTTTCTATGAAATCGGTGCGTTTACCTGCAAGCCGGCGGTATTTAATGGCGAGTTCAACCGGCTGGAAAACCGCCTCTCTTTCCTCTTTAACCTCGTTACTTCCGGTTTCAATGCTTTCCATTATACGATCTTACCTTTCTTGATTTTGCCCTGTCTTGTGGTCCGGCGCGAAAGCCCAGCCCAATTGCCTGACTTTCCCGCCACCAAATAAAAAAGACGAACCTATCCACCCTTGCGGGTGCGTTCCGTGTTATCACATTCCCGCCGTGGTCTCAAGGGAGATCATCCAAAGGTCGTTAGGTCCTGTTGTGCAACATCGCCAAAAATTCTATAAAAACAGCCCCTGTCACCATGACCGTCTAAGGCTGTAAATTACGAGGGTTAATACCTGCATGTTTATTGTAGCACCCCTTTTTAATAACATGCAAAATACTTATATGCACACGGATTTTGCAAGGCCATTTGGACGGCGGATGACGCCGCCTATGGCCGGAATCTGTTCGGTCTGGCCTTTGCCAGTTTGGTGTATCATAGATTTTGTTATTGGCGAATACATCGGGAAGCCTGTTGGAGAGCCATGCCCGGGAAAACTGGCTTCCGGATTGACGAGGGGGGACAAAGGGAAAGAAACCGCAGAAAACCATCCGGTTGCAACGGCTAATATGAATCTGATCCCATCTTTGCAACAATCTATTAACTATAAAAAAGCCACTCAAGTATTGCCTTCTGAGTGACGGGATATTAGTACATTTTATTGTGAACGCCAACTACAGCCACGTACGGATTTTCCAGGGCACGCCCCGGGTAATATACGAGGACAACCACTTGTTGGTCCTGTCCAAGCCGCCGGGAATGCCATCGGTCCCGGATTCGTCATCGGACTTTTCACTTCTTGATTATGGAAAGGCATACATTAAAAACACGCGGAACAAGCCCGGCAACGTCTTTCTTGCGGTCATCCACAGGATAGACAGACCGGTTTCCGGACTCGTCTGTTTTGCAAGGACTTCAAAGGCCGCATCGCGCCTTTCGCGCCAGATACGTATGATGTCTGTAAAGAAACACTACTTGGCGTGCGTTGGCGATAGGCCCCGTGGAGTTTCGGGCACAGTTAAGACGTTCCTGAAGAAGAACAGGAAAAGGAACGTGGTGTATGTGGTCCGGTCCGGGAGTCCGGAGGCCAGGGAGGCCGTGACTATGTGGAGGCTCATAGGTGAAAGGGACGGGGTTTTTCTCCTGCATCTTCAGCCTATTACGGGCCGTGCACACCAGTTGCGGGTTCACCTGTCAAGGGTTCTGTGTTGCCCCATCATCGGGGATGTAAAATATGGAGCAGACCAAGGAATACTTGGAGGGAAAGGGCTTGCCCTTCATTCCTGGCGGCTTGAAATTGACCATCCCACAAGGGGGTGCAGGATGGAGTTTTCTGATGAACTGCCAGAGCTTACACCCTTTTCCCTGTTTAAGGAAATAGTGAGCCTGTAATGTAAAACCCGCCTGCGCTTATTTAAACAGGCAGATTTGTATTGACCTCGGACAGATTCAACAGCATACTGATTTCGATTCAAACCCGTTACAAATTTCATTATTTGAGGAAACAGCACAGCCATGTCATCAGTTTTACCTTTTGAGCCCACGGTCCGTTGCAATAGTTACCACTTTGACCATGTCTTTATAGAGGTTACTCGGAACCTCGTGTATCTCAGGTGGGATGGAGAGGTGAATGACAGGGTCAATACGGCCATGGAGGATTTGTGGGTGCAGGTCTTCAGACCGGGCGAAGACCAGCCCCTTCTTGAAAAAAAATGCACCAATCTCCATTCTACTGAATTCTATATTGGAGAGAGCGGTGATTTTGAAATAAGGCTTGTGTTAAAGGAACACTGCAAGCTGTATATGTCCACGGATTTTCATTACACGCCCAAGGTGAGCTTCGTTTCAGAAAATCCCCAGCGGCATCATATAACCTGGTCTGACGTAGACTGGGAGAGAGTGAAAAACGAGGTGGAACGTTCATTCAGGTTGGACTGGGAAAACGAGGTGGACCTATTCGTTCATTGTATAAGGCGGCCCTTTGGTGGTGGGGATCTGCCGATAGAGGAATGGATATGGACAGGTACAGGTGACTATGCGGTAATAATGGGCGAGCTTAGGAAGATAAACCTTACGGTTGTGAGAAAGGACGTGAAGGATGAAGCGGGCGTGCTTCATGCAGACCTTGAAGAGCCCACAGTGCTTAAAATCGTATTCAGCCTTGATTTCCAGGAACCCGACGTGGTTGGAGAGCTCTTTTCCGGGACAGTACGTGTGCCAGCGGGTACAAGATATTTTGAGTTGAAAAGGGAGGTGTGGGAAGAGGATACTGTGCAGTTGCGGGCATGGTGGGAGATTTCCGAAAGGGACTGGCGGCGGGTTTACGAAGAGATTCTAATACCCAAGGGGCTTGACTGGCAGGATGTTGCGGTGGAGATAGAGCTCCATGAACTCACCACTAAGGGCGCAAGGAGGCTACCCAAGCATGGCGGCAAGGTCTTGCCCGGCGCTAAGGACTGGCTTTTTCACAACGTGAAAGACGGGGCTGCATACGAGGCCGCGATCGTTGTCCGTCATGCCGGTACTGGTCTAAACCAGAAGGTCATCTCTTCCACCTTTTGCCCGGTGCCCTCAAGGCCTGATCACATAGTGCTTTTGCCCGTGGATGAAAGGCGCGGCTTTGCCTACTGGCATATCGACCGGGATTCCCTGCCAGGGAGGTTACGGAGGCTTGGCGAAAAGACGGGCCAGTCTGTGCGGACCTATATCAAGTTATACCATGAATGGGCAGGCGGGCTTTACCACCAGATTCACGAAGACGTTGAGGTGAACCTCGATCTGGCTGATAACTGGTACCTTAACCTGGAGCCGGACAAGGTCTATCGGGCAGAGCTCGTAGCGGTTGCCGGCGGCGAAGTCCTGTCTTTGACGGATGTGTCTAACTCCATCCAGACCGCCCGTGTGGTGCCCGGTAATAACCCCTTGCAGTTCAGGGAGGTAAAACTGAGTGGGGGACATCCAACCAACAGGAAGATAGAATCCGTAATGGGAACGGCGGAAAATTCCATAGGCCTTCTGATTTTTCACTTGCACGCCCATCTCCCCTACATCAGGAAAAGGGTTTCCTACGGTGAATCCGGTTTCTGGCAGCCCATGGGCTATCCGCCGGAATGGTTTCACGAGGCCGTAAAGGATACGTACATCCCATTGATACTCACCTTTGAAAAACTTGCAGCAGAAGGGGTTGATTTCCGTGTTTCCATGGATATTTCTCCGACTCTTTCAAATATGATGCGCTGCGCGTTTCTTCAGGAAGAGTTCCTCAAGTATATAGATGCGCACATAAACCTGGCAAGGGCCGAGGTGGACAGGACCCGGCGGCAGGCCTTGCATTACCATGACACCGCCTGGATGCACCTGAACAGGTTCCTCGAGATTAAGGACTGCTTTCTTAAGTATGACTGCGACCTTACAGGGGCCTTTAGTAAATTTCAGGAGCAGGGTTACATGGAGATATCTACATGCGGCGCGACCCATGCCTTCCTGCCCTTTTTCACGCCGTGCCCCGGGGCGGTACGTGGACAGATTGAAACGGCTGTGTCGGATTACGAATCTACCTTTGGCATGGCTCCAAGGGGTATCTGGCTGCCTGAATGCGCCTACGTTCCCGGAATAGAGAGGTTCGTGGAAGAGGCGGGTTTGCGCTATTTTTTTACGGAGACCCATGCGGTAACCCTTGCTGACTGTCCTGTGGTATTTGGGACCCATGCGCCCGTGTTTTTAAAGGGTAGTGATGTTGCCGCCTTTGCCCGGGATCCAGAAACAGGTAAACAGGTCTGGAGCGGAGAGGAGGGGTACCCAGGCGATCCGGATTACCTTGATTTTCATTTCAAGGGAGGCCCGCTTCGTTATAACCGGATAACAACAAGGAGTAACGATTACAAGGAGCCCTATGTTCGTAAGTGGGCCCTGGAAAAGGCGGCGCGTCACGCCCAGCACTTCATGGAATCGAGAAATTTCAGGTTTCGGTACATCAAGGACTGGTTCTGGAAAAAACCCGTAGTGGTCGCCATGTACGACGCTGAGCTTTTTGGGCATCACTGGTTCGAGGGTATAGATTTTCTCTACTTCCTGATGAAAAAGTTCTATTACAACCAAAACGAAACGGAGCTTATAACCCCGAGCAGTTACCTCTTCCGTTATCCGAGAAACCAGGAGGTATTTCTCAATCCTTCTTCCTGGGGTGACAAGGGGACCTTCGACAAGTGGATGTACGGCTCCGTGTCCTGGATGTACAGGCACAGCCACGAGGCGATACGGGAACTGGCCGCCATGGCGGCTCACTGGAAAGAACGTGCCCACGATGACGCCACTGCGAGGCGGATAGTGGCCCAGGCTGGCAGGGAGGTCCTTCAGAGCATGAACAGTGATATCCCATTTGTTATATCAAATGGTCATTTTGTTGACAGGATGAAGGAATACTTTTTTGAAGACCTTGAGCGGTTCTGGATTCTCGCCTCAATTTTTTGGGATGAACACAGGGATTCTGAAACGAATCTTTGCAGGCTTGGAAATATCGAGAGGACAAACCCGATTTTCCCTGAGATTGACCCTGACGTCTTCGTGCCGAGATAAGGTCTCCTGGTTGGGAGGAATTTTTCTATGCGGTTGCAGGTAGAACCCTGACCTGTTACGGCCCGCCATGTTGTTTGGTAAATGTGTTCCCGGAGTTAAAAGTGTCCACGTTCCTGGTGCGTGACATCTTTTCCCGGTGCATGGTTTCCGGCTCAAAAATAGTTCCATCTATTAATGCTTCATAAAAGGGGCTGTCTTGCCCTTTAGGCCGCTACCTGATGCTAGTGGCATCTCCTTTGCTTTTGCATTTTTCGTCATGGAATTTTCTTCGGTAATAAAGCAAACTGGTCTTGCAGTGCTTCTTGGGGCACTCAGCCTGTCTCTTTTTCTGCTTTTTTTTCCCCTGTCTGAGGCCTATGGGGTGGACCAGGAGCAGGAGGCGAAGATTGCCTGGAAGTACATAGTTCCGGCCATAGAGGTCTTTTGGCAGGAATACCAGACAAGCCCTGAGAAGCTAAAGGAGGACGCATGGCCCTTGATATCCATGTTGAAGAACTATATAAAGGCGTACCCCGATTCAAAGATGCTTCCCGAGGCCTACTATATCCTTGGCGAGGCTTACGCCTCTGTCGCTTTCTGGCCAGAGGCAGAGGCCCACTGGAAGATTGTCACCCGCTATTTCCCCAACAGCAAATGGACCAACCAGGCACTCAATTCCCTGATTCTTTACTATGAAAAGACGGGGAACCAGGAAAAGCTGAGACGTTTTTACAGGGAGATTATGCGTCGGTTTCCTGACAGTATCGCAGCAAGGACCGCTGAGGTCCTGATGGCAAGACAGGCCCTTTCCGCAGGCGACGTGAAGATGGCGAAAGATGTGGCCAAGAGGGTTTCCCGCACCTCTCCCATGGCAGAGGTGGATGTGCCGGAACTGCTCGACCTGAAGGCAAGGCTTGCCCTTCGCGACAAGAAGCCCAAAAAGGCCATAGATCTATGGGTACGGTACTTGAACCTGATAAGGAATCCAGGTTTCAGGGCAAGTACGCTTTTCCGAATTGGCGAAACCTACAGACGCATGGGAGACGTGCTAAAGGCCCGGAAATATTACGCCCTCATAAGGCGTGATTTCAAAGGCCAGCCTGAGTACCTCTTTGCCCGTTTCCGGATGCTCGAGTTGAAGGAACAGGCGAGGGAGCGTCTTTCGAGATATACCAAGGGCCGTGTTGCACCGCCTGATTACTACGAGTCAGAACAGGTTTTCAAGGAGATACTGAAGCGTTTTCCTCGCCATCCGCTTACCCGGGAGGTGAAGAAGGAATACGTTGCGACAGAGCTTAGGAAGAAAGACTACCTGCGTGCCCTGATGCTTGCCGAAAGGTATCTCAGGAACGATCCCCAAAGCCCCTATTCAAAAGACATACTGTTGATGGCGGACGAGGCAAAAAACGGGCTTTTGACCACGAGTTACAAGATTCCAGAGGTTGAGAAGATCGTGGACTTCGCAGTGCCTTTCTTGCATACAGGAGGAAGGTCCCAAGTTTACGACTACATCAGGACCGTTGCCCAAAGAAAGTGGGTAGAGCTTCAGAAAAGGCTTTCCTATGTGGGAAGGCCCGTGGCTGCTCTCAAGCAGTACTGGCGATTCACCGCCTTTTTCCAGGGAAACAGCGACGCGGTAAGGGAGGCTGAAAAACAGGCAGTGAAGTCACTTCTTCAGGCTGATGAAACCTTTTTAAAGGAAAAGAAGGCAGTCGAGCTCTTAAATTTTTATTTTAAAAACAGGGCAAGGATCGACAGGCTTAAAGTGGCAGGTCACTACCTTTGCCTCGCGAGGGCTGAGTCTGCCATGGGCCTTGATGAAGCGAGCCTCCGTGCTTATCAGCGTGCCTGGGACGTGGCTTCTGATGGCCCGGTGAGATGCAGGATACTTATTGACTGGACGGGCCAGATAATAAGAGGGCACAGGCTGAAGGCGGCCCAGGATGCAATAACCCTGATGAACTTCTTTTGTCCGGAGGAGTCCATGGGCGCAATGGCCCTCCTCTACAAGTCCAAGATGGCGCTATGGCAAAAGGACTACAAGGCCGCCCTGAACATGGCCCTCGACAGCGTCCATATCCGTCCAACCGCGGAAAACGTCACTCAGGCAGTACTTGGTGCAATTTACCTGGCGGACTGGAACAGTGCCTGGAAGGTCATAAAGAGCCACGGGAGTGTCATGCCTATGGATAAGAAAATAATACTGGTAAAAAAATGGGGCGACGAGGCGTTGAACCTTGGACAGACAGATGAGGCCTTACGGGTTTACAGGCTGCTGTTCAAACTCGACAGTCAGGACCCTGCCAGCCTTTTCAGGCTCGATCTCGCAGCTTCTATAGGCAAGGACCCGGAAAGGGCGAGGACAAGATGGATCGAGGCGGCAAAGAAGCAAAAGGGCTTCTGGGAAAGGGTTTTCAAGGCGGAGGCCTCTTACAGCAAATTCCAGGAAAAGGCCGATAGCGCGCCATGACGGAATATCAAGATATGTTTCAAAAGAGGCGGCAGAGGGTCCTGTTGGCAGGCGGTGATATCAAGGAACGGATGGATCTCCAAGCCAGCCTTGAAGACATGGGTTTTGAGATCACCATGGCACCGGATATCGAGATCGCCTTGGGGCTCGTTGAAAAAAACGATTTTCTGTTTTGCGTGGTGTTTCATAATCAAGAGGCCTTTGATGCGGTGGAATTTTTGAAAATGCTCCATGATCAAGGGGTCAGGCCCAAGGTGATTGTCCTTGCCAGGGAGGCGACCGTTGAGGACGCTGAACTCGTAATGGAGCTTGGCGCCATGGATTTCAGGCTGCCGCCTTGGTCGGGTGATATTCTCGGCTTTGTGATAAAGCGGGCCCTGGCAACTCATGCCTCCAAGACCAAGAGGAGTGGTAAGGCTGAACCGCCTGAACAGGACAAGAAGGAAGGTGCCAAGAAGCGTCGGGATTTTGACAAGTACAAAATACTGACAAAGAGCCCGGCCATGGAGAAGGTGCTTGCACAGACAAGAAGCGTTGCCAAGAGCAAGGCAACAGTTCTGATCCAGGGTGAAAGCGGGACTGGCAAGGAACTGCTTGCAAGGTTTATCCATGCTGAAAGCGACAGGGCAGGGGGTCCATTTGTAGCCCTTAACTGTGCAGCATTGCCCGAGACCCTCCTTGAAAGCGAGCTTTTTGGCCATGAGAAGGGTGCATTTTCAGGCGCTGTCATGAAGAAGCTCGGCAAGTTCGAGCTCGCGGACACAGGAACCATTCTACTTGATGAGGTGACCGAGATGGCTATGCCCCTACAGGCCAAGCTTCTGAGAGTACTTCAGGAAGGTGAGGTAGACAGGCTCGGCGGTTACAAACCGGTTCCAGTGGACGTGCGGGTCGTGGCTACGACGAACCGGGATGTGCTCGCAGCGGTGCGTGCGGGTAAATTCAGGGAGGACCTCTATTTCAGGCTGAATGTCATTCCTCTGAAGGTGCCCTCTCTCAGGCAGAGAAGAGAGGATATAGCCTTTCTCGCTGAGCATTTTCGGGAACAATTCTCACGGGAATATCAGAAAAATGGGCTCAAATTTGCAAAAGGGGTACTTGATGCGCTAGAGCAGAGAAAGTGGAACGGAAACGTGCGCGAACTCAAGAATATAGTGGAAAGAGGTGTGCTGCTGGCCCAATCGGGGGAAATCACCCTGCAGGATTTGCTTGGAGAAGAACTTATAGAGGGGGAAATTTCTGCATCGGCATCGGGCCAAAAGTCCTTGGGGGAGGATACATTTAACCTCGGGGAGATTGAAAAGGAGATGATAAAAAGGGCGCTTTCCAAGACCAAAGGCAACAGGACGCATGCCGCAAAGCTTCTTGGAATCAGCGTAAGGACCCTGAGGAACAAGCTATCCGAGTACCGGAATATAGGGCTTGTACTGTGAGGATGCGATGAAAGGCATATTTGGACCTGCAATAGATATCATGGGAAAGGCCCTGAGCCTCAGGGCAAAGAGAAATGCGGTCATATCCTCAAATATTGCGAACATCGATACGCCTGGTTACAAGGCAAAGGACATCAACTTTGCACAGGTCATGGATTCTTACCTGAAAAAGGAAAAGATACCGGAGGCTTCAAGGGCCCGGGAGTTTACCGAAGGGGACATCGGCCTCCGGGTCACGGATAGCCGCCACATGACAGGTGCTCCAGGGTCTGTGGAGCCTGTTGTAGAAGTGTCTTCTGAAAGGGGTGTCCCCAACAACGAGGACATCGATGAAGAGATGGCAATGCTCTCAAAGAATAACATAGAGTACCAGCTGACAACCCAGATGCTCATCAAGAAACTCGAGAGGCTCAGGACCGCCATAACAGAAGGAGGCAAGCCATGAATCTTTTTAGTTCCTTTTCCATTAGTGCGACAGGTCTGAGGGCGGAGCGCACGAGGCTCAATGTCGCCTCCATGAATCTTGCAAACGCCCATGTGACAAGGACAATTGACGGAGGCCCTTACAGGGCCAAGTCGGTGGTTTTCCACTCCGTTCCCTTGAAAGAGGGAGGGGTAAAGGGTGATGCGGATACCGGTGGGTTTGATGAGCGCCTTGACAAGGCCCTTGATACCGTGGAGGTGGCCAAGATTGTGGATGACAAGACTCCCTTCATGGAGGTGTATGACCCGGGTCACCCGGATGCAGACAAGAATGGCATGGTAAAAATGCCCAACGTGAATGTCATGGAAGAGATGGTGGATATCATGAGTGCCGAGAGGGCCTACGAGGCCAACATATCTGCCATGGATTCCGCCAAGAACATGGCAATAAAGGCTATAGACATCATCAGGTGATCCCTTTGAAAATCAACTGTCTTTTTCAGGAACAATGCCAAAAATGCAGAAACACTCGAAGTATTCCTTATAGATATGATTGTTTTGTCGTAACGGGAGCGCATCTGTTTTATGAAAGAGGTAGTCTTTTCATGGTTTTGCAAGTTGGGAGGTGCAAGTGTCTCAGGTAGATGGCATAGGGAGTGACCTTGGGCAGGTAGTCGTTAACAAGGCAACCAAGAACCGCCAGGAAAGCGTTTCCGGCAGTAAGAGTTTTTCCCGGATGGTGGAAGAGGGGATGGAGAAGCTCAATGGTGAGATGATCAGGGCGGATAGCCTGTCGGCACGTCTTGCGGCAGGCAAGGAGCTTGATATTCCGGAGGTGATGCTTTCCATAACAAAGGCGGATATATCCTTCAGGATGTTCGTGCAAATGAGGAACAAGGCCCTGAGCGCCTACGAGGAGATAATGAGGCTTCAGTTCTGATAAGGGAATTAAGCTGAATTCAAGGAGATAAACAAGTATGGCCGGCCCTTCGGACTATGTTTCACAGCTTAAAAGACTATATCAAGACCTTAGCGTAAGGCAGAAGGCGATTACGGCCGTGGTTGTCGTGGCTGCGCTTGCAGGTTTTGCCGCCCTTTTCCTGTTGATTAACACCCCTAGTTACAAGGTCCTCTATACGGATCTGGACCAGAAGGATGCCGGTGAGATAGTCCAGTGGCTCAAAAAGAAGGGCATTTCTTATAAGGTGGTCCAGGGGGGCAGTGCCATAAAGGTGCCCGAAGACAAGGTGTACGACGTACGGCTTGCACTTGCGAGCCAGGGTCTTCCGAGGGGAAGCGGTGTAGGGTTCGAGATTTTCGACAAGTCAAGTCTCGGCACTACCGATTTCGTACAGCAGGTCAACTATCAGAGGGCGCTACAGGGCGAGCTCGAAAAGACAATCTCAAGATTTCCCGAGGTAAAGACAGTACGCGTTCATATTGCCGAGCCCAAGGAAAGCCTTTTCGTGGGCCAGAGACAGGAGCCGAGCGCCTCGGTGGTCTTGGAGCTAAAGAGGGGCCAGGAGTTGTCCCACAGACAGGTTCTCGGCATAGTGCATCTTGTGGCGAGTGCTGTTCCGAGGCTCACAAAGGACAATGTCACCGTGGTGGATACCAGCGGAAACGTGTTTTACGACGCCAAGATGCAAACCAAGGACCCTCTAAAGGCCAAGGCCAATTTGCAGTTCACCTACAGAAGGCGTCTTGAGGAATACTTCAAACACAAGATACAGACCATGCTCGAGGCTGCTCTTGGTCCGAAGAAGGCGGTAGTAAGGGTGAGTGCGGACGTGGATTTTAATCAGGTCAAGACCAGCGAGGACAAGTACGATCCTGACTCTGTTGCCGTTAGGAGTGAGGAAAAGCTCGAGGAGATAGAAAAACCTTCACAGCAGGGCGGTATTCCCGGGGTAAAGGGAGGCCTCGCAAGCAAGCTCCAAGGTAACATCAACAATCAGGGGGAGAATTTCCTGAAAAGGAAGAAGAAGGATATATCCAATTACGAGATTACAAGGATACAGAGAGAGATACTCGGCTCCATAGGGAGCCTGAAGCGTCTTTCCGTGGCAGTTATGGTTGACGGCAAATATATCCAGGAAAAGGGCAAGACGGTGTATAAGCCAAGAAGCCCAGAGGAGCTTGCAAACCTCAAGCAGATAGTCATGGCCGCCATGGGTTACAGCGAGGATAGGGGAGACGACGTGAGCGTTGTCAACGTTGCTTTTTCCCCGGAAACCACCAAAAAGGGCCTTGTAGCAAAGGCGGTAGACATTTTCACAAAACTCATAAGGCCCCTTGCAAACCTGGTTCTTGCGCTCATTTTCATCTTCGCAATTTTGAGGCCGCTCCTTAACCGTTTCGTCCTGCAGCCTCCTGAAGCGCCTCCGGCAGAGGAGGCAGCGGCCCTCGAGGGCGAGGTGGCAGGAGGCGAGGCGGCAATGGTTCCTCCCTTTGAACCCATTCCGGACGTAAAGGGGGAACTGAGAGATCTCGCTAACGAATATCCGGAGCGTGCTGCTGCCCTTATCAAGATATGGCTGAGAGAAAAGAGGAAGGAGAAGGAAGGTGAGTAAGGAGGTTGCACTGCCCGGAGGGATGGATTTGTCTAACCCGGACGGTCCCCTGAAGGCGGCCATCTTTTTGCTTGCGATGGGTGAGGCCTTCACCGCCGAGGTGTTCAAGTATCTCAAGGAGAACGAGGTGCGCAAGGTCTCGTCCCTGATGGCCCAGATACAAAACATACCTGGCGAGGCCATACAGCTTGTGCTTGATGAGGTCAAGACTAAGATGTCAATGGTGCAGGGAGAGGTGTCCGTACCGGTGGAGGATTTCTTGAAAAAGGTGCTCTTTTCCTCCATGCCCGAGGAGCAGGCAAGGCAGATCTATGAAGATATAATGCGCCAGCTTCATCCATCTACCTTTCAGAAGCTTTCGAGCCTCGAGCCCAAGGTGATAGTGAATTTCCTGTCCAACGAGCATCCCCAGACCATTGCAGTGATACTTGCGCATCTTGAACCGGACCTTGCCGCTGAAATACTCTCGGAACTCAACGACAAGCTCCAGTCAGACGTTATGTTGAGAATAGCAAATCTTGAGAAGATAAGCCCGGAGATCGTGGCGGAGATAGACAGGGTGCTTGAAGAGGAGCTCTTCTCCGTGGAGATGAGTGATGCCACTAAGGTAGGCGGCGCGGAAAAGGTCGCAGAGATACTGAACAATCTTGAAAGAACTCTGGAAGATTCCCTGCTTGAGCAGATAGAGGATACCTCCCAGGATCTTGCGGAAGAGATAAAGAAACTCATGTTCAAGTTCGAGGATCTCTTGCAGGTGGATGACAGCGCCATTGTTGCAATACTCAAGGAGATTAGCACGGATGAGCTGAAGCTTGCCCTGAAGGCGGCATCCGAGGACCTGAGGGCGAAGTTTTTCAACAATATGTCCGAGCGGGCGGGTCAGATGCTCAAGGAAGATCTTGAGGTCATGGGGCCGGTGCGATTGAAGGACGTGGAGCAGGCGCAGCAGGCAATTATCCGCGTGGCCAAGCGCCTTGAGAGTGAGGGCAAGATAGTGCTTGGCGGAAAGGGCGGCGATGAGGTTCTGGTTTAGCCTATGGCAAGGGTGATAAAGCAAGGAAGGTGTTCCTTTGCGGTGTTTTCTCCTCACAGCGGACATTCGGAAAAGGATGGAGCCGCCACGGGAGAGAATTTCAATAGTCTGGCAGGGCTTGTGCCCGAGGGGAAGGGAGTCCATGGCGGGTGCCAGGGTCAGGAGGATGGGGCTGCGGAGCAGGCCGCCGGTGTCCTCGGGGATGCTATGGAAAATGCGGAACGGATCGTTTCAGGCGCCGAAAAGAGGGCTGCAGAGATCAGGCAAGAAGCAGAGAAATTAATTGCAGCAGCGAGGAAAAATGCGGAACAGATAGAGAGCCAGGCCTACAATCTCGGTTACGAACAGGGAACCAAGGATGGGGAGGAACTTGGCAGAAGGCAGTTCGAGGTGGGGCTTCAGCACCTCGAAAAGTTTCTTGAAAATTTCAAGGAGCAGACAGCCGGGCTTTCATCCTCCTACGAGGCCCAGATGCTCCAGGTTTGCCTTATCGTTGCAAGGAAGATAATCGAGAAAGAGATCACGGAGGATCAGGATCTGATTGCGCGGGTCCTTGTCAGGGCCATGGACCGGACCATTGAGGGCAGTTCCATAACCGTGCACATGAATCCGAGGGACTTCGAGAATCTCTGCGAGGATTTTCTGTCAAGGCTTTCTACTCCGGGTGGTAACAAGGTCGAGCTGAAGCCGGATGCCAAGGTGAATAGAGGGGGCTGCATGATAGAGACGGATTTCGGTCTTGTGGATGCATCCATAGAGTCCCGTTGGCAGTGTCTCCTCGATGAAATAGAAGGGCAGCTTTTCGAAAGGACGGGAGTGGAACTGCAAAGAGAGTTGAGAAAAATCAACGGGACCGGCATGGAGAAGGAAGGTAAGGCCTGATGGATGGATGGAATCTGCCGGATTCAATGGGTATAGATCTCGGCGTATATTCTGACACCATTAAGGATTCGCGGCCCATCAGGGCATGCGGAATAGTGAAAGAGGTTGTGGGCATGGTTATAGAGGGCCAGGGCCCAGGTGTACCCATCGGAGGTATATGTTCCGTTGAGGTAAAGTCGGGCAGCACCATTTCTGCTGAGGTGGTGGGTTTCAGGAACAACAGGGTACTCCTTATGCCCCTTGGTGATATGAGGGGCATAGAGCCTGGAAGCAAGATATGGGTCAGCCAGGACCAGGCGAGTGCAGGGGTCGGCCAGGCCTTGCTGGGTAGGGTGCTCGACGCTAAGGGAAGGTCCATAGATGAAAAAGGGCCTCTTTCCTTTGATGACCATTATCCCCTCTATGCGGACCCGCTAAATCCCATGGACAGGCCCCGCATAGACACGCCGGTGGATGTGGGGGTCAGGGCCATCAACGCCTGCCTGACTCTAGGAAAGGGCCAGAGAATCGCCATAATGGCGGGTTCCGGTGTGGGCAAAAGTACCCTTCTCGGAATGATAGCAAGGCACACTGCGGCGGACGTAAGCGTCATCGGGCTCATTGGAGAAAGGGGAAGGGAGCTAAGGGATTTTATCGAGAGGGACCTCGGGCCCGAGGGGCTCGAGAGGTCCGTGGTCGTGGTAGCGACTTCCGATCAGCCTCCCCTGATACGGCTCAGGGGGGCCTACCTTGCGACTGCCCTGTCTGAATATTTCAGGGACCAGGGCAAGGATGTGATCCTGATGATGGATTCTGTAACAAGGTTCGCAATGGCGCACAGGGAGGTTGGCCTTTCCATTGGCGAGCCCCCCACTTCGAGGGGCTACACGCCATCTGTGTTTGCAGAGCTGCCCAAGCTTCTCGAGCGTGCAGGCAGAAAGGGCAACAGGGGATCCATAACGGGCATCTACACGGTGCTCGTGGAAGGAGACGACATGAACGAGCCCATTGCCGACTCTGTCAGGTCCATAGTGGACGGACACGTGGTATTGAGCAGGGACCTAGCCCACCAGGGTCATTATCCGGCAATAGACATACTCCAGAGCATAAGCAGGATTATGAGGGATATAGCCGTCCCTGGACAGGTGGCTTCATACCAGCAGCTCGTGAGAGTCCTTTCCATTTACAGCAGGGCGGAGGACCTTGTGAATCTAGGGGCCTATACCCGTGGAACCAATCCGGATATAGATTTCGCTCTGGGGAAGATAGAAGAGGTAAGGGCCTTTTTGCGCCAGGCCGTTGATGAGCGTTCGAGCCTCGAAGATTCTATTTCAAGGCTTATCGGGCTATTTCAATAGGATGACGGATGAAATTCAGGTTCAGGCTGGATACCCTCTTGAGGGTAAGGAAACGCTTGGAAGAGGTTGCAGAGATGGAGTTTTCTGCAGCTCTATCTATGCAAAGGGCCATAGAGAAAGAGCTTGAGAAAAACAAGAATATCCTTAAAGGGGAAGAAATGATGCTCAGGGGAAAAATGGAGGAGGGGATAATGTCAACCGAATTCAACTTGAGGTGTCAGCTCATATCCCAGATGGAGCAAAAGTGCAAAGAGCTCGACAGGAGGTTGAAACAGGCAAAGGTCGATGTTGCCGAGGCAAGGGGCCAGCTTCGTCAAAGGCATGTAGACAAGGAGCTGGTGTCAAGCTTGAGGGAGCGGGATCTGAAGCACTACCTGAAGGAAGTGGATGCAAGGCTTCAGAAAGAACTTGATGACCTGGTTTCACTCGGACGTGCAAAGCGGCTCAGGATAAGAAATCGGTGATGGATAGGAACTATGGCAGGATATGGATGAGGGTCCTGGCAGCGGTGCTTGTTGTCAAGTTCGCTGTGTCTGTGGCCGTTGTACTAAATTTACGTCCTACAGGCCTTATTGAGGGGCTTGCCACCGCCGCCCCGGCAAATTCCACTACGCCTTTCAGTGGCCAGGACAGCGGAGATGATAAAGAGTGCCACCCGGAGCTCTTGAGATTGCTCCGTCTCAAGATGGCAAGGTTGGATCAGAGGGAGGCAAGGCTTGATCAGAGGGAACAGGATCTCCAACTTCTCAAAAAGGATATAGAGGAGAAGGTAAAACAGTTGAAGGACCTTCAGCGTAAGCTTGAAGGTCCGGTTAAGAAGCAGCGTCTCAAGGAAGGGGCAAGGCTCCAGCACCTTGCGGGAGTATACAGCTCCATGGACCCGGTAAGGGCGGCGGTACTGCTTGAAAAGCTTGACGAAGACACTGTAACCAGACTTTTTGCCATAATGAAAAGCAAGAAGGTGGCAAAGATTCTGGCCAATATGTCACCTGAAAAGGCCGCGCGGATAAGTGCTCGCCTTTACGGAAAGAACGAGGACCAGTAGCCTGTTTCCCGGTCCTGTTTGTGGTGTCCCATCTTTTTACGCCAATTCTTGACATTTCATGCACAAGTCCTATACTATTTTGCGTCTGATACTCGGTTTTCCCGGTGTATTACTGGCAGAGTTGAAGCGGGCGTAGCTCAGTTGGTAGAGTACAAGCTTCCCAAGCTTGGGGTCGCGGGTTCGAGGCCCGTCGCCCGCTCCATCCCTTTTTGAGGTTTGGCTGCCACGTGCTGCTTGTGCAGCATGGCAGTGCTTACTTCGATGAGTGGAGGTATAAAATCATTTATATCTTTGTCTCGTGAAGAAGTGGGCTCTGCCCACTTTTTTTGTATGAGACAGGGTCTAATCATGAGATTTGAAGAGCTTAAAAAGGATATAGAACGGAAGGTTGGAGAGCTGGTAAAACCGCTGACGGATTACAGCGGACTGGAATTATTGCTTGTGGAATTTGTCAAGGGGCCCAGGGGAAAAGTCTTGCGTCTTGTTATAGACAAGGAGGGTGGGGTGAGTCTTGACGACTGCAGCAGGCTCAGCAGGGTAGTGAGCGACCTGCTTGACGTGCATGACCCTGTTCCCGGCAGTTATAATCTTGAGGTGTCTTCTCCTGGCATAAACAGGCCCTTGATTAAAATAGAGGATTACGAAAGATTTTCCGGCAAGAAGGTGTTTGTCAGGACCAAGGAGCCCGTTGAGGGGCGTAGAAAGTTCAAGGGGGTGCTAAGGGGCGTGTCCGATGGGGACCAGATCGTCATTGATGCCTCCGGCCGTGAGTTTTATCTGCCTATCGGGCTTATTAAAAAGGCGAGACTGGACATTCTTTAATGAAAAGGATGGAGAATATGGATTTAGGACTGAAGAGAATTATAGATCAGGTAAGTAGAGAAAAGGGGCTTGAGCGCAGCGTCTTGATATCCGCACTCGAGGAGGCTATTACCACGGCGGTCAAGAAGCGTTTTGGGGCCAAGATGGATATAGAGGTTAGCTATAACGATAATACTGGGGAACTTGAGGTCTACCAGTTCAGGACAGTGGTGCCAGAAGTGAAGGATCCGGTGACGGATATATCCCTTGAGGAGGCAAAGAAGCTCGATCCTGAAAGTGAGATTGGAGACAGCATTGGCACGGTTCTCGATATGGAAAAGCTCGGCAGAATAGAGGCGCAGTCTGCGAGGCAGATCATCATACAGAAGATGAAGAGTGCCGAGATGGACGTTATATACGAAGAGTTCAAGGACAGGGAAGCCGAGGTAGTCAATGGCATAGTCCAGAGGTTTGAGAGGGGAAACGTCATAATAAACCTCGGGGGCACAGAGGCCCTCTTGCCCCCTTCAGAGCAAATCCCAACGGAGAGCTACAGGAGGGGCGACAGGCTCAGGGCATACATTGTGGAGGTGAAGAAGACCCAGAGGGAAACACAGATAATACTTTCCCGCACCCATCCTGAATTTATCAGGAAGCTTTTTGAAATAGAGGTTCCCGAGATAGCAGACGGCATAGTGCGGATCATGGGAGTTGCTAGGGAGCCGGGCAGCCGTACAAAGATTGCCGTAAGCTCTAGTGACATAGACGTAGACCCGGTTGGCGCATGCGTTGGAATGAGGGGTTCCCGTGTACAGACCATAGTGCAGGAACTGAGGGGCGAGAAGATAGACATAGTGCCCTGGAGCCCTGATCCAGCGAAGTATGTGTACAATGCCCTGGCGCCTGCGGAGGTTACCCAGGTTACCGTGGATGAGGCCAGCGAGGCCCTTGAGGTTATTGTTCCAGATGACCAGTTATCCCTTGCCATTGGCCGCCAGGGGCAGAACGTGCGTCTTGCCGCAAAACTGATGGGCTGGAAGATAGACGTTAAGAGCGAAACCCGCTTCGAGAATAGCCAGGATCCCAATTATCAGGCCATGATAGAGTATCTTGGCATGAGCGAGAGCATTGCTGACCACCTCTTTAAAAAGGGTATTCGCTCAATTGGCGCACTTGCACAGGCGGATCCGGACGAGCTTAGGAAGGATGCCATACCTTTTGTGGAGGCGGCGCAGAAGTTTCTCGAAGAGCAGGGCCAGGAGTACGCCTTCATTGAATCCTCTGTAGAAGAAGGTGAGGAGCCGGAGACGGAACCGGCAGCAGCAGGTGCGGAGTCTGTCAAAGGTGGTGCCATAGAAGGCGACTCAGGACAGGAAAAGCCAAGTCAGAAAGAGTGGGCGGTTGCTGATGCCGAGGAAGCCCTGAATCAGGAAGAAGATAGCCCGCATGGGTCGGCATCCGAAGTCTATGAGCAAGAAGCCGGCACAGGTGAGGGTTCAGAGGGCTGATGGATAGGCATGCGCGGACCAGACAGAAAAGGGTCGGGCTATGCCAAGAAAGGGGCGGAACTTGGGCCTGTCCGGATGTGCGTTTTTTGCAGAAGACGTTATCCAAAGGGCGGACTCGTTAGATTTGTTGCAGAAGGGGACGGCGTCAGGGTGGATGAAAAGATGAACCTTCCGGGCCGGGGAGCTTATTGTTGTAGGAATGAGAAGTGTCTCAATATGTCAGGGCTTGACAGAAAGGGCGTCCTCAGAAGAGCGCTCAAGATTTCAGTAACAGGGGATTCTTACACGCAGCCTTTATGCCTTAAAGATGGTAGCAATGTAATTCGGGGGTGATTTTTTAAAATGTCAAAAATACGAGTTCATGAACTTGCCAAGGAATTTGGTGTATCAAGCAAGGAGATGGAGGCCAAAATAAAGGATCTTGGTTTTCCAATAAAGAACTACATGAGTACCTTGGAGGATTACGAGGTAAGCGAGATCAGAAAAAGGCTTCAGGATCAAAAAACTGAAAAGGATGATGGCAAGGGTGAAGCGGCATCCAAGAAAAAGGTCATTCGTAGAAAGCACAAGGTCCTTCATATAAAGAGAATAATCAGGAAGACAGTGCCTCGAAAGACCGAGGACAAGGAAGAGAAACAGGAAGTCACCCCCGAGGAGATAAAGGAGGCAAGGTCGCCTGAAACCGCGCCTCAAAAAGAACAGGTAGAGAAGGCTGTTGAAAAGGCAAGGGTCAGGCAGAGTGTAACCACAGAAAGGGTTAAGATTGTTCGTCCTGCTCCCCCAAAGGAGGAAAAGGAAGAGGCTCCGGCGCCTGAAGAGACGGTTTCACCCCAAGAGGCGGAAAAGGAGGCTGAGGCCGTAGAAACCGGGGTTTTGGAGGAAACCGCCGGGGAAGTCAGGCCCCATGAGGCTATTCAGGAAGAAGTGGTGGCAGAGGATGCAGCCAAGAAAGCTGAAGGGCAGAAGGAGACATCTGTGCAGCCCGGCACGGAGGGGGCCGGGAAGGAGGAATCCGCAAAGGAGGCCGAGGCCCCGAAGGCCAAGGAGACGAGGCATAGGGAGCCGAAACAGTATGTAAAAATACTCCAAAGGCCGAGGATAGAGCTCAAGAAACCGGAAAAGAAGGAGCCACCCAAGAGGAAAGAAAAGGTCGTGCGGCCAGGGGCGTCAGTTGGAGAAAGGCCTGTCCCCAAGCCTGGAAAGGGCAAGAAGAAGGGCAAAAGGGTTGTTAAGGCCATGGACCTTGGAGGTCCTTCCAAGAAGAGAAGGCCCATTAAGAAGAGGGGCAGGAAGGAGGCTATAAGAGAGATACTCAAGGAAGAAGCTGGCATTTCAAAGGTGGGGAAGAAGGGACCCAAGAGCGTCAAGGCGCAGAAGGCGCAAAAGGCGGCTGGCACCGCACCAACCAAGGCGGGAAAGCGCAAGATCTCGATGGTTGAAACCATACAGGTCAGTGAGCTTGCCCAGAAGATGGGAGTAAAGGTGGCAGAGGTGATAATGAAGCTTATGTCCCTTGGCATAATGGCCACCGCTAACCAGACAATAGATTACGACACGGCTGCGCTTCTTGCCTCCGAATTTGGATACGAGGTGGAAAAGAAGAGCGTGGCTGAAGACATAATAGAGCAGGTTCAGAAAAAGGTGGAAGGCGGGGAACACGTCCCGAGGCCGCCTGTGGTTACCATAATGGGCCACGTTGACCATGGTAAGACCACGCTTCTTGATGCCATAAGGAAGAGTGATATTGCTGCTAAAGAGGCAGGTGGCATAACCCAACACATAGGCGCTTATGAGGTTCATCTGCCATCTGGTGAACAGGTTGTTTTCCTTGATACCCCAGGTCATGAGGCCTTTACCTCCATGCGTGCCAGGGGAGCCAGCGTCACAGACTTAGTCATCCTCGTTGTGGCGGCAGACGATGGCGTAATGGCCCAGACCAGGGAGGCCATAGATCATGCCAGGGCGGCAGGTGTCCCAATAATCGTTGCGGTAAACAAGATAGACAAGCCAGGGGCCAATCCGGACAGGGTGAAGACCGAGTTGTCCGAGCTTGGACTCATGCCGGAGGACTGGGGTGGCGACACCATATTTGTGAATGTCTCTGCCAAGATGGGCAACGGCATAGACGAGCTTCTCGAGATGATGGTTCTTCAGTCAGAGGTCCTGGAGCTGAAGGCGGATAAGGACCGTCCAGCATCGGGCTATGTAATCGAATCTAGGCTTGACAAGGGACGCGGTCCCGTAGCGACCCTGCTTGTAAAAGAGGGCACCCTTAAGGTGGGAGATGCCATGGTTTGCGGTCTCAACTACGGCAAGGTCAGGGCTATGCTGGACGACAAGGGCCGGAAGGTGGAAGAGGCAGGCCCTTCAAAGCCCGTGGAGGTCCAGGGACTTTCCGGGGTGCCTGACGCAGGCAGCCAGTTCGTTGTCCTGCCGACGGAGAAGAAGGCGAGAGAGGTGGCCGAGTACCGCCAGAGAAAGGCCAGGGAGGCGGAACTT
The DNA here is from genome assembly GCA_015493475.1 of Deltaproteobacteria bacterium. Classification (GTDB taxonomy): domain Bacteria; phylum Desulfobacterota; class Dissulfuribacteria; order Dissulfuribacterales; family QOAL01; genus JAADCZ01. The sequence goes on along the minus strand of WGDC01000052.1, from coordinate 39,194 downwards.
GCGAAGAGTAGCCGAATAAGCCTCGAAACAGTCTTTGAAAAGATGAAAGAGCAGGATCTCAAGGTCTTGAATATCATCGTTAAAGCGGATGTTCAGGGCTCGCTCGAGGCCCTCAGCGACGCCTTCAGAAAACTCAGTACCGACAAGATCAAGATAGATATCGTCCGTGGTGGTATTGGCGCGATTACCGAGTCCGACGTACTGCTTGCCTCTGCTTCGGATGCAATAATTATAGGTTTCAACGTGAAGCCAAGTCCCCAGGCAAAGCAGCTTGCGGTCAAGGAACACGTTGACATAAGGTTTTACAATGTCATCTACCACGCCCTCGAAGAGATCAAGGGCGCAATGACAGGTCTTCTCGAACCGGTTTACAAGGAAACCACTCTGGGCAGGGCGGAGGTGCGGCAGACCTTCCACATAGCAAAGGTGGGAACCGTTGCGGGCTGCTACGTGCTCGATGGCGTGATGAGGAGAAACGCCGAGGCAAGATTGCTCAGGGAGAACGTGGTGGTATATACCGGAAGGATCGAGTCGATCAGGCGTTTTAAGGATGATGTAAAGGAGGTCCAGGCAGGGTACGAGTGCGGTATCGGCCTTGAGAAGTACAACGATATCAAGGTGGGGGATGTCATAGAGGCCTTCGAAATGAAAGAGGTGACCCCCGACATTGGAACTTCCGTGGATGCCGGAGAGGAAGGAAAAAAATCCGAGCAGGAATAGATGGTAGTCGCGGTAGCAAGAATCAAGCTTCACCTCCCCGATACCCATTCCCTCAAGGGCAAAAGGAAGGTGGTAAAGAGCATGGTGAGCCAGGTGAGGAACCGGTACAACGTTGCCTGTGCAGAGGTGAGTTTTCATGACGTCTGGCAGACAGCGGAGATAGGTGTCTGCACTGTGGGTAACAGTGAGCCCATGCTTTCATCTGTAATGGAGAGGATACTCGGCTTCGTGGAGTCGTCAAGCCAGGTTGACGTAGTTGATTCTATGCTCGAGATCATTCATATGGGTAAGTGATGGACTTTGAAATTTTTGATACGGGTTTTTCGGCGCGTCCCTCCTTTACAAGGGCGGACCGGGTTGCGGACCTGCTCAAGAAAGAGGTGGCAAATATGCTCCTTTTCGAGCTCAAAGACCCAAGAGTTCAGGGATTGGTAACCGTGGTGTCTGTCAAGGTGACAAAGGATATAAGGCATGCTGATTTTTACGTATCCGTTCTTGGCGGTGCAAAAAGGGAGCAAGATGCCTTAAAGGGACTTTCCAAGGCTGCTGGTTTCATACGGAAGAGCCTCGGTAGGCGGATAAGGATGAGACGGATACCAGAATTGCATTTCAAGATAGACGAGACCCTCAAAGAGCAGGAACGCCTTGAGCACCTCTTCAGGAAGATCCATGAAGAAGAATAGGAGCAGCATGAAAGAGGCGGCGCAGCTTGTGACATCCAAGGACCGCTTTCTAGTAACTGCCCACGAGAGGCCTGACGGAGACGCAGCCGGTTCGGTGCTGTCAATGGGGCACATGCTTAGGGCCTGCGGAAAGGAATGCTTCCTTTTTACGCAGGACGAGGTGCCGCCATCCCTGGACTTTTTGCCAGGTGTCACGGAAATAGCACATGAGCTTCCGGAATGGGTCCCTGGTTCCTACTGTCTCGTGGTGCTTGACTGCAACGAAATTGAGAGGGTTGGAAAGGACGGTAGAAAGGCCCTTGAGTTTTGTGACAGCGCCATGATTCTTGATCACCATCTCGGTGACGGGTTTTGTGGCGATATTTCAGTGCCATGCGTCAGCATTATCAACACCCGGGCGTGTGCAACGGCCTCGCTTTGTTTCGATCTTTTCAGGGAACTTGGCTGGGAAATTACAAAAGATGTTGCGACCTGCATTTATACGGCAATGCTGACTGATACCGGTGGATTTCGTTACAGCAATACCAGCGTTAGGGCCTTTGAGCTTGCAAGGGAGTTGGTCCTTTCAGGCGCTGATCCATACGAAATATCCCTCAGGTGTTTCGAGTCAAGGCCTCTTTCCAAGCTCAAACTCCTCGGCCTTGCCCTTGAGACACTCGAGGTGCATTATAACGGCCTCCTGTCCATCATGGCCATCAACCCGGAAATGTTTGAGGTTTGCGGCGCAAGAGAGGCGGAGACCGACGATTTTGTTTCTTATGCCCGTTCACTCGATACGGTGGAAGTGGCGGCCCTCATTAAGGAGGCAAAGCCCGGTATTGTCTCGGTAAGCCTTCGCTCAAAGAGGTTCGTTAACGTTGCCGAGCTTGCAGGCGAGTTTGGGGGTGGGGGCCACTTCAATGCGGCAGGCTTCCGCCTGGCAGGCAACCCCCGGGAAATCAAGGAAAAACTCATAGAGATTGCTGGTTCATATCTCGGCAGGAAGGGCTCATGAAAAACGGTGTTCTCATACTCGATAAACCGGAGGGGATGACGTCTTGCAAAGTGGTGGAATGCGTGAAGCGCCGTCTCGGGGTGAAAAAGGCAGGTCATACCGGAACACTTGACCCAATGGCGACCGGCCTGTTGGTGGTCTGTATCGGCAGAGCCACCAAGATGGCCCGCTTTCTTACCGATGCCGACAAGCTTTATCAGGGCCGTATGACCCTTGGAGTAGAAACCGAAACCTATGATATGGAAGGCGCGGTGGTTTCCCGTGCATTAGTTCCACCCAGGCTCACTATGGAAGACGTCCAGCGCGCAGCAAGCAGCTTCAAGGGCATTATTTCCCAGGTTCCACCTGCTTATTCGGCGGCCAAGTACAAGGGAGTGCCTCTATACAGACTCGCCAGGAATGGAATAACCATAAAAAAAGAGCCTAAACAGGTCTCTATATACGATTTCCGGGTTACCGGTTTCAGCCCCCCGCATTTCGATTTTCTTGTTCACTGTTCCAAGGGGACCTATATCAGGACCTTGGCCCACGAGATGGGCAGGGTACTGGGCTGCGGAGCGACCCTTTCCGGGCTAAGGCGGCTTAGGAGCGGGTTCCTGTCAGTTGACGAAGCCGTACCTGTGAGGCATGTCCTGGAACATGAACCGGGCGAAATCAGGCAGAGGATTATTCCGGTGGAGCTCGTGCTTTCCCACATTCCAGCCATAGAGGTGAACAGTGAGGAGGCCCTTTTGATTGAGCAGGGCCGAGGAATAGGCCTTGCCAGAGTAATGGATTACATGCGGGAGCAGTTGGAAGGGTCAAGTGGCATAAGGGCAGATTACCTAAGGATCATGGCAAGGGATGAGGCAGGAGGTCATAGGCTGGTGTGCATGGCAAGGTGGCCCGACTTTGGCAACAACAAGAAAGGCCTCGAGATTTTAAGGGTTTGGAATCCTAACTAAGTGAGATTAATGACAAAAACAAAATGTTACAAGGAGGAATACAGTTGTGGCACTAGATCCAGTACGTAAAAAGGAGATAATCGAAAGATTCAAGACCCATGATGGCGATACCGGTTCTCCAGAGGTGCAGATTGCCCTTTTGACAACAAGGATTCAGTATCTTACGGAACATTTCAAGGTGCATAAAAAGGACCATTCTTCAAGGAGGGGCCTTCTTAAACTTGTGGGGCAGAGGCGCAGGCTGCTTGATTATCTCAAGAGGAAGGACGTGGGTCGCTACAGGAAGATTATCCAGGAACTTGGACTAAGGCGTTAAGAGAACAAAAAAGTAAAGGTACAGGTAGTTAGATGCCAATGATAAAAGCAGAGATAGAGATAAACGGGCTTCCCTACGTTCTTGAAACAGGAAGGTTAGCCAAGCAGGCCAACGGGGCCGTATTGGCAAGTCACGGCGAGACGGTTGTTCTTGCGACAGCCGTCAGTTCGGGTAAGCCGAGGGAAGGGGTCGATTTTTTACCCCTTATGGTCGATTACCAGGAGATGTATTACAGTTCCGGCAGGATTCCGGGCAACTATTTTAGAAGGGAAATAGGGAGGCCAAGCGAAAAGGAGACTCTCACTTCCCGATTCATTGACAGGCCACTTAGGCCCCTCTTCCCCGAGGGTTATAATTACGATACCCAGATTATCGTGTCGGCCCTTTCCGTTGACCCTGACGTGGATGCGGACGTACTTGCCATAACCGCAGCTTCTGCCGCCTTGACAATATCGGATATCCCCTTCAACGGACCCATAGCCGGTATCCGCATAGGTCATGTCGATGGCCGCTATATAGTAAATCCTACCAGATCTCAGCTCCTGGAATCGGATCTGAATCTCATAGTGGCCGGTTCCATGGACGCTGTGGTCATGGTGGAGGGATGTGCCTCCGTTGTTACAGAGGAGGTGGTCCTCGACGCCATCCTGTTTGCCCAGGAGGCCATCCGGCCTCTCATAGAGCTTCAGGAGAAACTGCGCTCTGAGGCTGGCAAGGAGAAATTTGTTGTGGTTCCGCCTGAAAGGGATGAGGAGCTTGAGAAGAAGGTAAGGGAGCTTGCGTACAAGGACCTTGAAGCAGCCCTATCCATCCCGTCCAAGGTGGAGAGGAATCATGCCAAGAAGATACTCAAGGAAAAGATTATCGAGGAGCTTTCAGTAGCATATCCCGACGGTGGGCCTGAGATATCTTCCGTGCTGAAAGATATTGAGAAGGAGATCATGCGTTCCATGATCCTCGACGGAGGGACCAGGATTGATGGGAGGAAATTTAATGAGATAAGGCCCATTACTTGCGAAGTCGGGGTACTACCCCGTACCCATGGGTCGGCCATCTTCACAAGGGGGGAGACCCAGGTGCTCGCGGTCACCACCCTCGGTTCCTCGGAAGACGAGCAGAGGATAGAATCTCCGGCAGGACAGCAGTTCAAACATTTTATTTTGCACTATAATTTTACGCCTTTTAGTGTAGGGGAGGTGCGTCCCATGAGGGGGCCTGCCAGGAGGGACATAGGGCACGGAGCCTTGGCGGAAAGGGCCCTTGCGGCAGTTATACCGCTGCCGGATGATTTCCTTTATACCATAAGGGTGGTGTCGGAGGTACTTGAGTCCAACGGTTCTTCTTCCATGGCTACTGTTTGCGGTGGATGCCTTGCAATGATGGATGCTGGTGTGCCCATACGTGACATGGTGGCGGGTATTGCAATGGGGCTAATAATGGATCAGGAGTCAGGCAGATCCGTGATACTTTCAGACATCCTTGGAGACGAGGATCATCTTGGAGATATGGATTTCAAGGTTGCAGGGACCCAGGAGGGCATAACGGCGCTTCAGATGGACATCAAGGTCAAGGGGATTTCAAGGGACATCCTTCATCAGGCCCTGGTCCAGGCTATGGAGGGCAGGGGATTCATCTTGTCCAAGATGCAAAAGGTCATTTCGAGCCCGAGACAGGAATTGTCAAAGTATGCTCCGAGGGTTACAAATCTCACCATCAGTCCTGAGAAGATAAAGGACCTGATAGGGCCGGGAGGCAAGACCATCAAGGCAATTGTTGCCGAGACGGGGGCAAAGATAGACATAGAGGACACGGGAGAGGTTCACGTGTTTAGTGTGTCCTCCGATGCGGCAGAAATGGCCGTCAAGGAGATTGAGCGCATAACAAGGGTTCCCGAAGTGGGCGAGGTGTACGAAGGCGTTGTAAAACGCATTGTTGATTTTGGGGCCTTTGTGGAAATACTGCCAGGAACAGACGGGCTCCTTCACATCTCCCAGATTGAAAACAGGCGAATAAACAGCGTTCGCGATGTATTGAAGGAAGGTGACAGGATTAAGGTCAAGGTAATAGATATTGATGATCAGCACAGGGTGAAACTTAGCCGGAAAGTACTCTTGTAGTCCTGAAGGAGGCCTTGGACAATGAATCACGATTTTAGAAAGTCCACTCTCCCCAACGGGGTAAGGGTGCTGACCGAACGGCTTCCTGGAAGTCGCGCCGTTTCTGTTGGTATCTGGGTTGCTACAGGCAGCCGGGACGAGCCCGGCGAATTTTCAGGCATATCCCATTTTATAGAGCACATGATATTCAAGGGTACGGAAAATAGGAGCGCCCTTGACATAGCTAAGACCTTTGACCGTCTTGGCGGTTTTTCCAACGCCTTTACGTCCAAGGAGACTACCTGTTTTCACGCAAAGGTGCTTGACGAGCATCTCGAAATAGTTCTTGATCTCCTGGCGGATATATTCCTGAATTCCACATTTGATCCCCTTGAGGTAGAAAGGGAACGGCAGGTTATACTCCAAGAGATAAGCATGGTGGAGGATTCCCCGGACGATCTGGTCCATGAGCTTTTCAACAGAAAATTCTGGAAGGGAAATCCTCTGGAACGCTCAATACTTGGAACACGTGAGACAGTGGAGAAAATAGGCTCTTCCCATCTAAAGGCCCATATGGGCCGGTTCGCAACGGCCTCCCGTGTACTTGTTTCTGCTGCCGGCAATATCCGCCACGATGAATTTTCAAGGAAGATCGAATCGCTATTTTCCGGCCTTTCAAACGGTTCTGGCACAGGCTACAGGCAGCCTCCGAGGGGAAACTTTGACTGTTTTTTTCAGCCCAAGGACCTTGAACAGACCCACATCATGGTGGGGCTTAACGGTCCGTCATCCGTTGACCCGGCGCGTTATCCAGCGCTTTTAATGAACGTGATCCTCGGAGGTTCCATGAGTTCCCGTCTGTTTCAGGAAATTCGGGAGAAAAGGGGTTTGGCTTATGCCGTCTATTCCTTTGTCTCCACCTTGCAGGACGCCGGGTGTCTCGGGATATATGCGGGGGTTGCCCCTGAAAATACCTGCAAGGTTGTATCCCTTGTCAAAGAGGAACTCGAGAGGCTCGCTTCCGAAGACGTAAGCCATGCGGAGCTTGCAGCGGCCAAGGACAACATTAAGGGAGGAATCCTGCTGTCAGCTGACAATACAGACTCCAGGATGACGAGAATAGCAAGGAACGAGATAGACCTCGGGGATTACATTTCCTATGAGGAAGTGGTGGCAAAGATTGATGAGGTAGACTGCAGCGAGATAAGGCGGTGCGCGGGCAGATACCTTTCCGACGGAGTGGCGGCCACCTTTCTTGGCCCGTTGTCAGATACGGACATGGAAAGATGCAGGAAGATGCTATCGTGGAATTGACAGTTAACGAGGTAGGGGTTGTTGTATCCACCCTGGGGCATTACAAGGGCCTCCCCCTTCCTTTCTACGCTACGGCCGGTTCCTCCGGTATGGACCTGATGGCAGCCATAGATGGTCCGCTATCCCTGCCTCCCGGCGATACGGTCCTGGTGCCAACGGGGCTTCGGGTTGCAATTCCAACTGGTTTTGAGATACAGGTAAGGCCGAGAAGCGGGCTTGCCATAAGGCATGGCATCACCGTGATTAACGCCCCTGGCACCATTGACTCTGACTACAGGGGGGAGATAAAGGTGGCTCTCATCAATCTTGGCGGGGAAGCCTTTGAAATTGCTCGTGGCATGAGGATTGCCCAAGCCGTCCTTTCAAGGGTTTACAGGGTGTCGTGGAAAGAGGCAGCGAAGCTTTCAACCACGGATAGGGGCTCAGGCGGTTTTGGCCACACAGGTGTGTAGAAGCCTGTATGCGCTTCCAAGTATCCCGATGTAAGGTTCCTTGACTATGAAGACCGGTATGTCTTTCAACAGTCTCTCCATTCTGCCTTTTGCTTCAAAGCCCTTCCTGAAAAGACCGTCTTCAAGCCTCTGAACTAAGTGGAGTGTAACTCCCCCAGCAAGATAGACGCCGCCCTCTGGGAAGGTCTTAAGGGCAAAGTTGCCGGCTTCCTCCCCATATATTTTGCAAAAGAGGTCAATGGTCTTTTTGCACACCTCGTCGCCCGTTTTTGCTCCGTAGGTGACCTGTGATGGTTCTGTTATGTTCCGTGACAGGTGGAGGCCTCCATGACGGGAGAAAAAGCTGTATAGATCGAGAATGCCCGACCCTGACAGTATTCTTTCGTAGCTTACATGTTCATACTTTTCCCTTAGAAATTCTAGGAGCCTGTCTTCCGTTTCGTCCATTGGCGCAAAGCTTGCGTGTCCTCCCTCGCTCCTTATGACCTTCCAGCCCGCCTTTTCACAAAAGACGCATGTGGCCTCTCCAAGGCCAGTGCCCGCTCCCAATAGAATTTTTGTGCCCTGCACCTTCGGCTCTTCCCCGCCGAGCCTTTGCAGGCTTTCCCCGCCTGCAAAGGCAAGCCCATATGCGGCTGCTTCGAAGTCGTTAAGAAGCAGGCACGTTTCCAGCCTGTAAGAGGCGACAAGATCATCCTTCACTATGTCCCACCCTATGTTCGTGCCGCGGATCCTTTCTTCCGTGGAGACACCGGCCGCCGCAATTGCCCATCTTGAGGGAAGGCGTATTCCTGCATCTTTTTTAAAGCGGTTAAAGAGTTCAAGGGCGCTGCCGAAGTTGCCAGTGGGATAGGTCTTGAGGATTTCCACCTCAAGGTCCCTCACAATGGCTATGCGTGCGTTTGTTCCGCCAATATCCGAAACCAGTCCGAGCATTCCTATAAACGTTCTTCGGGCCAGCCAATGGGCACGCAGAGGACAGGGCAGGGCAGGAGGCGGACCACCTTCTCCACCGTGCTTCCGAAGAATATTTCCTCAATTGTTCCCCCCTTGCCCCTGCTGCCGTATCCGCCCATCAGTATCAGGTCCACCTGGAAGTCCCGCGCCTTCATGGCGATTTCCTGAAAGGGCATGCCTACGGATACAAGGGTCTCCTGTACAAGATCGCTGTCTTCCCAGCCGGCAAGGAGTTTTCGGAACGCTTGCTTGCCCTGGTTCATAAGTCTGTCGAGTACCTTGTCAAGGTCTTCCTTGGAATAGGAGGCAAAATGTTGCGCCTCCCTGCTATCAATCACGTTCAAGAGTATTAGCTTTGAGCCAAACTTCTCTGCCATCTGTTTCGCATAATCGAGGGAATTCATTGCGCAGTCAGAAAAGTCTGTTGGAATAAGTATCAAGGAAAGTTCCATACCTTTATCTCCTGAAAACAAATAGTTCCGCACTCCAGTGATTTTTGTGAAATCCCTTCTCCATTGCAATTCCGTAACCGTTTAAGCGATTACATATTTCTTCCCTTGTTTCAATGCCGTGGCCTGAAAGCAGGAGGCATCCCCCGCTGCCGAGTTTTTTAACCATTGCATCGAGAATGGCAAAAGTGACAGAAGGGGCAAGATTTGCAACAATAACATCTGCATCCTGCCAATGCAATTTCGTAAGAGTCGCAGTGGTGACCGTGATTTTTTCTATTACCCCGTTAAGAATGAAGTTTGCACGGGCGGCCTCGATGATTTCTTGGTCTATGTCTATGGCGGCTACCCTTTTTGCTCCGAGGAATACCGATAGTATGGAAAGGATTCCAGAACCTGTTCCAACGTCGAGCACCGACGCGGAACCGATTTTCCCCATTTCCGACAGATATTCCAGGCCCTGGGCTGCAAGCCGCGTGGAGGGGTGAATCCCGCTTCCAAAGGCGCGTATGTGAGGTGTGAGAAGGATGGTATTCTTCCTGTGGTCCCATTCCCTTACCGCCATAGGTGTCACAAATCCTATTTTCCAGTTTTCCGTGAGAACGGTTTCTACCTCTCCAAGTGAATATTCAGTCGCCGTTTCATCCATTATGGTTAGGGACGTTTCCTGGCCGGTACTCGCCCGGTCGGCCATTTCAACAAGGGACTGCAGGGTTTCCAGGACTTTGTTGATGACACGGTCTTCCGCCGTTATTCTAAGAAACAAACCCCCGTTTTTGGTTGTGAGAAAACCAAGGCTGTCATTAGGAAGGCAGGGAATGCCCCTGTCCAGTATGAGTTTTATTATCCTTGTCAGATGGTGGTTTCGGGCCTCGAAATGGACGAGTATGGAACGGTTAGAGTTCTTCTTTGGGTTCATGTTCGAGCCTGTACTCTTTTACCTCCTTTTCCAGCCTTGAAACCCTAACCCTCAGTTTCTTGCACAGCCTTTTTGCATCCTGAAATTGCCTAAGGCTCGTGGCAGACGCGATATCCTCTATCTTCAGGGATAGTTCGCTCGCCTTTTTTATAAGGTTTTCAGCATCGGGAGGTATAAGGCCCATTATCTCGTCCATGTGGTTCCTCAGGCCCTCGTACTGCTTCTTAAGCTCCGCATCCTGCTGCTCGATGTATCTACTTGCACACGCTTCTGCCCCAGTAGCAAATTCGCTGGTCTTTTTAGCAAGGTAAATGGCCTTTCTGTACTCCCTTTTTGATGCGTATTTTTTTGCCTTTTTAAACAAGAGTACAGCCTCGTCCCACTTTTTCGGGCAGTAACTCGGGGCATCGAGCATTAGCGCCCTGTTGAGCCCCTCCTCGGCAATGCGCTTTTTCTCCCACCAATCGTTTCGCAGCTTTCCGCTCGGGGTTTTTTCTATGATTTTTTCAAGCTCCGCCCGTATCTCCTTCCGTATCTCCTTTCGCAGCTTCCGTGGATTGGAAAAGTTGAATCCGCACAAAAAAAACGCGATCATGAATAATGAGGCGGCCTTTGTAAACGTGTTGGGCTCTGGTGCTACGTAGCGCATTGGGTTTCCGCCCTTAATCCGGCTTTATGTAAAGGTTGTAGGTTATATGGTCCCGTATCCATCGAGAGTCCCACCACTCCACCGGGTTTACGAATACGCCCCCGAGCATCATTCCACAATGGAGGTGGTCACCGCCGGCCAGGCCAGTGGAGTCGGTTATGCCAATGATCTGGCCTTTTTGCACATCCTGTCCGACATGGACCATCATTTCACTGAGGTGCGCATAGAGGCTCATAAGGCCCATGCCGTGATCTATCACAATGGTATTTCCATATATCCCGTTGTAGTCGGAAAATACCACCCTGCCGTTGTTGGCCGCCGGCACCTTGGCATGTGCAATAGAGGCTATGTCAACGCCCATGTGATATGCCTGATCAACCTCCCTGCCGTGGTAAAAATAGTGCCTCTTGTCCGCAAAGCCAGATTTCTGGGCGCCTTTGAAGCGAATAAACTTTCCAGAGAACAATATCTTGCCAATGCTTTTGCCGCAAAGGGAAAGCAGAAAACCGTTGTTTTTCTTGCGAAGAAGATGGTTTACTTTAATGAAGGTTGCAATGAGGCTCGGGGCTGCTACTTCCGGGAACCTGCTTTCGAAACCGGGCATCTTCTGACGTAAAAAGGAGTCCGGGATGTTAATGCGGTCCTCCTTCTTGCGTCTTGGGAAAATCCGGTAAGCAAACCCTGCAACCGATCTGTTTCCGGCAAGATCCTTGGCTTCAATTTCAACAACCCTTGGATGATCAACGTTAAATGGCATGGCAAACAATACCCGGTATATACCATCATTTCCCTTGTATGCCCTGAAGAAACGGTTATCGATCCTTACGCCCGCCATTGTGACCGGTTCGTTCAGGCGGAATGATAGGGCCCCAGAGCCTCCAACGCGTATGTTATGTATGGTAGACAAGACCGTGATAACCGGTGGTATGTAGTCTATGTTTAACGGAATCTCCATGATGGATTGATTTCCCTTGGAACCGTTTCTTAGGGAGGCGTCAAAGGCGCTTATTACAAGGGTGGCCTTTCCCGGGGAAAGCCCTTCCTTACGTGGATTTATCTGCCAGGTCAATACCATCTCCTTTTCTGGAGAGCCCGTCCACCTGCTCGGGATGGAAACGGCCTTTTCTCCAAGAGGAACCCGGTGGTTTCCCTGGACGACCCGTGCCTCAACTAGCCTGATGCCGGCCTGGTTGTCCCTAACCCTAACGCTTATTTCCCCACCATTGCCGATAATCTGGGGGGCCTTCACAACCGTGATTTCGGGTGCTTGTCCTTCAAAAAGCCTGAATCCAAGAAAGGTTCCCGCCGCTATGGCGCAGATTATCAAGATTAAAACGGTCAAAGAAAGCAGTTTTTTCATGAAGAGGCCACCTCAAGTCCGTTAAATTTGTTCATGGCAGAATCTATACCTTTTCTGACGAATTCTTCTATGCCCTTGACAGCAAGTTCCATCACCTTCTTCGCGACGGGACCTTCGTCACTTGAGAAGCCGCTGAGTACATAACGTTCCGTCGGCATGCCGCGGGGTGGGCGCCCAATGCCGAACTTGAGTCTCGGAAACGATCTCGTTCCCATGCTTTCTATGATGGAACGAACCCCGTTATGACCGCCGTGGCCACCTGAACGGGCAAATTTCATTCGTCCGAGAGGCACGTCAAGATCGTCGTGGACCACAAGTATGGCTTCAGGCAGTATGCGGTAGTAAGAGGCAACCCTCGAAATAGGCCCTCCGCTACGGTTCATGTACTCTATGGGTTTTAAAAGAAGCACCCTCTTTTCCCACAGGTGGGCGTCTGCAATGAGATACCTCGGTGGAACACGTTCCTCCCTGAAAGTCAGGCAAGCCTGCCGGGCAAGGAGGTCAATAACCGAGAAGCCTACATTGTGCCTCGTATCTTGATACCTTCGACCTGGATTTCCTAAACCTGCTACAAGGATTCTTTTCAACTAAGCATTTGCGGAAAAGATTAAACAGGCAGACAAGGCTGCCCGCCCGTTTGTGTTATTTATTCTTCTGAAGGGGCTTCCTCGGCGCCTTCAGTCTCCTCGATTTCTGCCTCCTCAGCCTCTTCCTCGGCCTGTACAGTGCCACCGACCACCGTTATCAGGGTGGTGTCAGGGGCCTCAGTAAATTCAATGCCTTCCATGGCAGACAGATCGCTGACGTGAAGGGCGTCGCCTACATCGAGGTCACTTATGTCAACTTCTATTTCCTTGGGAATTGCAAGGGGCAGACACTTGATGGTGACGGTTCTCTGGATCATTTCGAGTACGCCTGCGTTCAGCTCCACACCTTTCGCCTTGCCGATAGGCTTGATGGGAACCTCCACCTCAACCTTGTCCTCCACGGATATTGCATAGAAATCAATGTGACGGACGCTGTCGTTTACAGGATGCCTCTGCATTTCCTTGATAAGGGCGAGTTTTTCGTCGCCGTCAAGCCTGATGGTAAATATGACCTGTTCTCCCTCGGCCCTTATCAGGACCTTGTTGAATTCATGGGCGCTTACGCTTAGGCTCACCGGGTCCATTTTGGGCCCATACAAAACACCAGGTATCTTGCCGTCCTTCCTTAGCTTCCTGGCAACGCCTTTTCCGCCTTGCGTTCTTACCTGTGCGTCCAGATTTATCTGAATCATTTCCTAACTCCTAATATGCTATTTTGTTTCCTTGGCCGGTTATACAAAGAGGGAACTGACCGAATCGTCGTCATGTATTCTCGATATGGCCTCTCCGAGAATTGGAGCAACGGTAAAGACCTTAACCTTGTCCCCAAGTTCTTTGGCCTTGTCCCCAAGGGGAATGGTATTGGTAACCATTAGGGATTTGAGGACCGAATTTTTAATCCGTTCAACCGCAGGGCCGGACAGGACCGGATGGGTGGCGCATGCATGCACCTCCTTTGCCCCGTGTTCCTGCAAGGCCTCGGCGGCATTGCAAAGCGTGCCGGCAGTGTCAACCATGTCGTCGAGTACTATGGCTGTCTTATTCTTGACATCCCCAATTATGTTCATCACCTGGGACTCATTGGCCTTCTCACGCCTCTTGTCGATGATGGCAAGCCCCGTTCCAAGGCGTTTGGCAAAGGCGCGGGTTCTTTCTACGCCTCCAGCATCGGGAGAAACCATTACTACCTCGTCCCGCGGGAACTCGTGAAGGTGTTTCAGCAGCACGGGCGCAGCGAACAGGTGGTCAACCGGGATGCTGAAAAAGCCCTGTATCTGGCCGGCGTGTAGGTCCATGGCGAGTAGCCGCCTGGCGCCCGCAGTGGTTATGATATCCGCGACAAGTTTTGCTGATATGGGCACCCTCGGTGCTGCCTTCCTGTCCTGGCGCGCGTAACCATAATAGGGGACTACAGCGGTGATACGCCTGGCTGAAGCTCTTCTAAGGGCGTCAACCATTATGAGAAGCTCCATCAGATGGTCATTCACAGGCGGACACGTGGGCTGGATAACGAATACATCCGCACCTCTTACGTTTTCCCCTATCTCGACAAAGGTCTCTCCATCGCTGAATTTTTTGACCTGGGCGCGTCCAAGGGGCATGTTTAGGTAGTCGCATATCTCCTGGGACAAAGAGTGATGTGCGTTTCCTGTGAACACCTTGATTTTATTGATGGACATTGTCTTTCAGCCCCCCAAGATTCATGAAAGATTGCACTTAATAAGCCTTGATTGCAAGAACCTGCTTAGTTGCCTGAGCCACGTGAAAAGAACAAAAAAATGGCTGGGGCGGCAGGATTCGAACCTGCGAATGCGGGTTCCAAAGACCCGTGTCTTACCGCTTGACGACGCCCCAACTCATAGGTTTAGTCTTTGTCAAGTGTTTTGGTAACCAGGCACCTGTAACCCGTATCCCGCCTTACCCCTTCCACGGCGTCAAGCGCCTGCTGCATGGTTTCGAACACGCCAAAGACGGTTGAGCCGCTTCCCGACATCAAGGCAGTTTTAGCTCCTGAGTCCAACAGGCACGATTTTATCCTGGAAATGACCGGATACCTCTCGCAAACTGGCCCTTCCAGGTCATTTTTCCATTCGTAACAAGCTTGGACCTTGCGAGGCTCAAAAATAGTTTCATCCCCCTTGATTGTCAACTTGAAATTCTGGTACGCCCACCCTGTGTTAACGGCAAAATCAGGCAGCACGAGCATGTACCAGTTGGCGTCAAGGGATATCTTTTCAAGTGTAGCCCCCGTTCCTGTCCCGAGTGCGAAGGTCCAGTCGGAAACGAAAAATGGGCAGTCTGCCCCTATGGAACGAGCAAGGAGCATCAATGCTTCAATAGAAAGTGGCTCGCCGAGCATGCTATTTACTGCCCTTAAGGTGGTTCCGCAGTTGGAGCTTCCACCGCCAAGCCCAGCTCCGGCAGGGATGTGCTTTTTAAGCTCTACGTGCACGCTAAAGTCCATCATAGCAGCCTCCCGGAATTTTTGGACCGCCTGATATACTAAGTTGTCAGGTCCTGAAGTCAGCCAGTCCGGGCAGGAAATTTTCGTGTCAGACTTGCCGTCCCGCCTCAGTTCTATGCCTACGTGGTCGAAAAAGGCGATTTTTTCAAAGACAGTGACTATCTCGTGATAACCACTGGCGAGCTTCGCCTTGATATGCAGAAACCTGTTTATCTTTGCAGGCGATTTGAACCAACGCATCAACCAGCTTTTTGCACGAACTTCATCCTGAGATCAAAGAGCATGTTGTCAATAAGCGCCTCCTCTTCCTCGGTTAGGTTGCCCTTTGTCTTTTCCTTTAGCATGGCGATGGTGTCTATGGCGTGCCTTGCTAGGGTCAGGTCTACCTTGGGTTCTTCTTTACCGGGCTCAGGAAGTTCGCCGAGATGAACCAGAGCAGACGTGTTCAGGGAAAGCATGAATGTGGCGAACGTAACCTCAGGAAGAGGAATATCGGAAGGCCCCGCCTTTTCCGTGGTATTGTTTTCCACCCTGATTTTTTCCCTTTCCTCCATGGAGACACCTCCGTAAAGTTGTTGTAATGTTAAATCATGCGCCCTTGGAAACGGGGCAGCTTGTTTTGATTTTCATGATACTATATCAATATATAGATTAGGCAATGTAATTCGTGTTAACAAGGTGTTCGCTAGGCTTAAACATTGGAAGCAGGTTCAAGTAATGGATTTTCCCGATTCTTTTGATGATCTTTTTCCGAAAGGAGCGCTGAAAGACGTTATCTTTCGGGAAATGGAGACGGAGGAGGGGGTTGCGCCCCTTAAAGAAAGACGGGTTTGGAGTGTAAGCGAGCTGCTTTTTCACATCAATTCCCTTCTTGACCTTGAATACGGCTCTATCTGGGTCGAGGGCGAGGTGGGTGGGGTATCCCTGCCCCCTTCCGGTCACTGTTTTTTCACCCTAAAGGACGAAAAGGGGTGTCTCAAGTCCGTATGCTTCAAGGGGAGCCATGCAGGCTCTGCCGGTCACATTAGGGAGGGAACCCGTATCCTGTGTCATGCGCGGGTAAATGTTTACCAGGCCAGGGGAGATCTCCAGATTATAGTTGATCACGTGGAGCCGTGGGGCGAGGGTAGGCTTAAGATAGAGTTCGAGAGGCTAAGGGAGCGGCTCAACAGTGCGGGGCTTTTTGACAGAGAAAAGAAAAAGGATCTACCTGCCTGGCCCGGCACCATTTTTGTAATCACTTCTCCATCCGGCGCGGCGTTCAGGGATTTTGTCAAGACGGCAAGGTCCAAGTTCCCGCCTGCCAGGATTGTTCTCGTGCCGTCGAGTGTCCAGGGAAGCGATGCGCCTCGAGCCATACTACAAGCCATAGACATGGCAGAGGAGGCCGCCGGAGATAGCGATGTGATAGTGCTGACAAGGGGTGGGGGTAGCATGGAAGACCTTTGGGCCTTTAATGACGAGGTCATTGCCATGAGGATACACGAGTGCAGGGTTCCGGTTGTCTCGGGCGTGGGGCACGAAGTTGACTTTACCATATGCGATTTCGTGGCTGACAGGCGGGCGGCAACTCCCACTGCGGCGGCCGAACTTGTATGTCCCTCCTCTTCAATGATGGCGGAAAGGGTCACGGCAGCGGTAAGCAGGCTAAAAAACAGTATCATGCGCTTGCTTGCAGAAAACAGGCATAGGCTTTCCGTGGCGGCTTCAAGGCTTAAACACCCTGCCGGGATACTAATTGATCAGAAATTACAGCTTGACGATACACAGAGGAAAATGGCGGCTGCCATGAACATGAGCCTTTCACGGAAGGAGCAGCACATGTCTGTCCTCCGTTCAATGATAGCAGCCAACAGCCCCACCATGAAAATAGATGCGTCGAGATCCGTCCTTGAACATGTCACTTGCAGGATGAAGGACCTATCGCGCTCCCGTCTCCTTTTTCACAAGGGACGTTTTCTCGAGGTGGACTCCCGGCTCATAGCCGCTGATCCGGGGCATTGCATCAAAAAAGGCTTTGCCTTGGTGTTCGAGGTTTCCACTGGGAAGGTTGTTACCGACGCTGCTACGGTGACAGAGGGAGAGGAAGTGGAGGTAAGGTTGAAGAAGGGATCTGTCTTGTGCAGGGTTGCTCAAGTAAGGATGGGTGGGGGGTAATTTGAGATGAAGAGCAAAAGTTGCCTTTTTGTGATCTTGTTGGGCCTTTTTTTGTTCTGCGCACAAGGCTGCGCATTTTGCCAGGAACACGGCTGTCTTCTTGGCATAAACGCTACACCGGCAGCACTTTACCAGGGTGGGGTAGCCAAGGTGGAGTTAAGGGCAGCCTCTGGCTGCCTGTTAAAAAGGGTCAGTTTTTCCAATGTGATGGTCCCGTACAAGAGGCTGCGTAACGGGTGCTACATGGTTCTTGTTGGCGCAGGTCTAAAGGAGAGGCCAAGGGAAGAGAGGCTTGCCTTTTGCTTTGTTAAAAAGGGTGTCTCCTCAGTGGTTCCATGGCATATAAGGGTAAAGGCTAAAAGGTACAAGACGGAGTACCTACGCGTGCCGGAAAAGATGGTTTCCTTCCCACCACGGATTCTGAAACGTGTTCTTGATGACCAGAAGGCGATTCGCCGGGCGTGCAGCAGGATAAGGCCCGTAATCTACTGGAAAGGCGCATTCATCTGGCCGGTCAGGTCCAAGATACTGAGTCCCTTTGGCCTAAGGCGTTTTTTTAACGGTGAACCGCGCAGTCCCCACTCGGGAGTGGATATCAGGGCCATGGAGAATACCCCCATAAAAAGTCCAAATGCCGCGCGGGTGGCACTCGTAAGGGACTGCTATCTCAGCGGCAAAACCGTGGTGCTTGACCACGGGGGCGGGCTTTTCACCCTTTATGCGCATCTTTCGAGAGTACTGGTCAGGAAGGGCCAGATGGTGAAAAAGGGGCAGATCATTGGGCTGTCCGGTGCCACCGGCCGGGTGACCGGGCCTCACCTGCACTGGGGAGTAAGCCTTCTCGGAAAGAGAGTGGATCCGGTGGCCCTCATGGCATTGCTTGGGGAAAATGGATAGCCGGTACAAAATTGGAGCTTGGGTCCGTTTAGGTCGATGGATAATACATAGGGACATTTAATTAACAGGGAGACTCCTGAAAGAACCGTTCCTTTTGGCTCGACGCCGCCTTCCTGTTTCAAAAAACGCTCACATGCCCAATGGTATGATGCTTTTAGGGCCCGTCTTTACAAGAATCGACGGTTTTCAGAGGGTCACACAGGGTCCGTAATGTCCCATCTGGTAAATTATGGATTTCAAGGGTATTGATTTCAAGGCATTCAACCTGCTTCCGCCCCAGCTTATTGGTGAACAACGGGAGGAAAGGCCTCTAGTGCGTCCTGTTAAAAAGGGTGAGAAGGCCAGACTTCGTTCAGGCAAAGGGAACAGGGACGAAAAAGGTCCATGGAAGGACTCATCAGGGGTAAGCGAGGAAGAGGCGGCGTATGCCCTTGAGGTAATGTCTAATTTCCTTGACAACAATCCCGATCTCGAGGCCATTCTATCCCATTCTCCGGACTTAGGCACGGTAATAATGGTGCGTGACAGGAAGACCAAGGGCACCGTGGCGAGGGTCGAGATAGAGGATATTTTTTCCGGGGCGGTATTTGATACGCACGGCCGCTTCGGTACCCTTTTCGACAAGAGGATATAAAAACGAATCCTGAACCGGACCAGGGATGTTTACGTGTTGTTCTTCATAAACTGCCTGACGGCTAAAATTCAGGCTGTTCCCTCGGCAGTGCCCCCATTTCTTTCGCCTGGTGTATGAACGCCTCGAGCCTGAGAGATCTCAGGGTGGCCTGCTGACCATCGCACGGAAGGGGAAGAAACGGCCTGTTGCCTATCTCTTCCCTTACCCTTTTAAGCAGGGCGTTCACAATGGTTCCCGGCATGCAGGCAAGCGGCATGACGTTTATGATCCCGGATACACCGTGCCTGATGAATTCCACTGCCTTGCCGACGCTGAGGATAGTCTCTCCCTCGAACTCGTCCGTAACAAAGGGCCTGGCCATTTTTAGTATGTCTTTCGTAAGAGATTCCCTGTCTCCGGAGATGGGGCCTATTGCGGATTCCAAGCGTCTGAGATCGTGAATTTGCACCATATTTTCCATTTGCAGCCTTGCAAACTCCTTCCACTCGCCCTTGCGTCTCGCCCTTCTTGTGGCCATGAAGTTATTGTAAAGTATCCACTCGCTCATGGACGGAAGGAGGACCCTGGCTCCGATACGTTCAAGTTCCTCCACCAGGTTGGCGTTGGCCTGGGGGTTGGCCCTCGTATATATTTCGCCCACTACTCCTATGGAAGGCAGCTGGCGCAAAGCATTTATGTCAACCTTGTCAAAGAGCAGGCGCAGCCTTTGAAGAACTGGGACAAGGTCTTTCTTGCGGGAAATCGCCCCTATCACCTCATCTATTCCATGCCTGTAAAGTCTTTCGACCGCGTCTCTTTCGTGGGCACATGGCCTGATATGCCTTGCAAGCCTGTCTATGAGGTCAATGGCCACGACACCTTGCCAGGCCAGGCGAGAAAAGTCCTTTCCAATGGAGGACAGCTCGGAATAGAGCATGATGTCTTGGTTGAAGCTCACAATGGGCACCTGTTCCAGGCCAAGGTTGTCAAGCACCTTCCTGTGCAGGGAAGGGTACTGTCCGAATCGGCAGGGCCCCTGTCCGCATGGCATGAAAAAGGCAGCCCGGTCTGGTGAAAAGCCAGGTAGGTTGGTCATCTTTACAAGGTCGCCGGTAGTTAGGATTGCAGGATAGCATTCCTTGCCGCTCGTATGCTCCAGGCCGACGGAGAGGCTTTTGTCGTCGGTAGGTGGCAGTACTTCAGCCTTTACGCCGCAGGCCCTCATGGCAGCTGCCACGGCATGGACATGGTCTGACATGGCAGGTATGAAAATGGTCCTCTCCCTTCCAGGGCGGGTATTGATACTTGTTCCCACAGACCTCGACGATTTCGCAGGGCTGCTGTATGACGGAGAGGTGTCAAGGAAGGCCTCTATTCTCGTGAGTATGCCCGCATCTGCGGAGTGTTCGTCTATTTCGAGTTCGAGGAAGGGGTTGTCCCCAATTATGTCTTGAAATTTGTGAAGCAGGAAAGAATCGGGGCCGCAGCCGAAATTCGTAACGTAAATGGCCCTAAGGCCGGGATTTTCAGCACACATGGCGGCAGCCGACAGGATGCGCTGGCCATATCTCCAGTACATTGATGCCATGGAAGGGACCTTGTGCATGTACCTGTCTATGTCCACATGATCCATGGGTACGGGAAGGACTCCAAGACGCAGCAGCTTTTTGTGTATCTCGAGGTTCGCGCCGGGATCAAGAGCGTTGTACGGCCTGCCCACGAGCAGGACCGCCCTTGAACCGCCGGGCAGGTTTTTTATCGCCTCCCGTCCTATCCTTACGGACTCCGCGTTGAACCTCTCCTGCTCCTTCCATGCGGTCTTCCACGCCCCTTTTACCTGCCAGGGAGGGGCCTTGAGTGCCCTGGAAAGCCTAAGCACGGTTGCCGTGTCCTCCCCCTTACCTTGCCCAAGCCTAAGAGGAACGCTCAGGAGGGCCGCGCCGTAACGTTTCAGGTCAATGGCCGCCTGCACGGTAAAGGGCAAGCTCTGGACATAGGGGCACGATTGCCCGGGCTTCATGCCCCGAATGCTTGGAAAATCGATAAGGGATGGGAGAAATATACGCTTGATGCCAGCTTCCAAGAGGGATAGTACATGGCCGTGGGCGGTTTTTACAGGGAAACATGGTTCGTTAACCATCTGTTCAATGCCCTTGCGTATTATCCGCCGGCTCGTTGGAGGAGATATTACGGGGGCGTAGCCAAGCTCCTTTAGGAAGACAGACAGGAGGGGCAGCCATTCCTGGAGTACGAGGCAGTATGGTATGCCTATGGTGCCCCTTGGAGCCTTTTCTGTCTTCTGCCTCTCTTCCCGGCAATAGGCCAGGAGTCTTTCCTGTCTCATGGAGACAAGGTCGGGGAGTTTGGTTTGAGGCCTTTTCCCTGACGAGGTCTCGAAACGCTCGCACCTGCCGCCGTAAAAGACGGGTTTTCTGCCCAGTATTTTTAACCTGCTTATGGTGCACCTGTTAGAGCATGCCTTGCACCCGAAGGACTTGATCTCGTAAGGTACCCTCGAGACCTCGAAGCCCCTGAATCTGCTTTCGCTGCTGCTTCTTTCGCCTGCGATTATCGCTGCACCAAGGGCGCCGGTCAGATTGCAGAAGGCAGGCACGATTACCTTTCTGCCAAGGACCGTTTCAAAGGCGGCTACGATGCCTGGATTCAGGGCAGTTGCTCCCTGATAGAAGACCTTTGCTCCTATCGGCCGTCCCTCCACTACCTTATTGAGGTAATTGTGAACGATACTGTAGCACAGGCCGGCTGTCAGGTCCGGGATGTCCACTCCCTGCTGGAGGTAGTGGACAAGGTCGGATTCCATGAAAACCGTGCACCTTTCCCCCATTTTTACCGGCTTTTTTGAAGAGAGCGCAATGTTTCCGAATTGTCCTATCCTCAGGCCGAGCCTTTCCGCTTGCTCTTCGAGAAAAGAGCCGGTTCCTGCTGCGCAGGCCCGGTTCATCATGAAGTCCACCACGGCCCCGTTCTTGATCCGTATATACTTTGAATCCTGCCCGCCGATTTCGAATATGGTGTCGACCTCGGGATCAATGGCCATGGCCGCCCGTGCCTGCGCGGTAATCTCGTTGACGCAGGTGTCTGCCCCAACAAAGTCACCGGCAAGGTACCTTCCGGAGCCTGTAGTCCCAACAGAAATTACCTCGTAGGGTCCGGAAACTGCCGCTTCGAGTATTCCAAGTCCTGTTTTCAAGGCTTCAAGTGGTTTGCCGGCGGTCTTACCGTAATAGTGGACAAGTATCCTCCCCCCCATGTCAGCAGCCACCATCTTCGTACTTATTGAGCCGACATCAATGCCAATGAGGATTTTACCCCTTATGCCACCGGCGGGTGTGTGGTTCCATTTACCAGCTTGTATCTTTCCACTGCCTCTGGAATGGCTGAGCGGTTTCAGTCTCTTTACCGTTACGGGCCTTTTTGCAATAAATTTTTCGAGTGCTTCGAGGCCCTTGAAACACGGTCTTAACGCCTTTTGGTCACGTGCGTTCAAAACCGCTCCTATTGCGCCCATGGTCCGGAAATTGTCAGGAATCAAAAGCTCATTTTCCCCAAGCCTGAATACCTTTTTCAGGGCCGTCCTGACGCCGTAGTTTTCCGCCACGCCGCCCTGGAAGATCATGGGAGCCATTATTTCCTTTCCTCGTGCAAGGGTAGCCTTGAGGTTACGGACAAGGGCCAGGCAAAGTCCGGCCACAATGTCGCAGTCCGGAATCGCCGCTTGCTGAAGATGAATCATGTCGCTCTTTGCGAACACGGTGCACCGGCCCGCGAGAGTGGCCGGGGATATAGAACGCTGTGCTATGGTGCTGAATTCTTCTATGGTGAGTCCGAGCCTTGCCGCCTGCTGGTCAAGGAATGCCCCGGTGCCGGCCGCGCAAAGGGTGTTCAGGCTGAAATCTTCGACACGGATTCTACCCTTATTGTCAGGCCTTAAAAGCACCAGCTTGGTGTCCTGGCCTCCCATGTCGAGAAGCGTGCGTGCGCCCGGAAATTGGGCCAAGGCCGCAGTGGTATGGGCAATAATTTCGTTTACGAAGAAGCCTCCGAGGATTCCGCCAACGAGTTTTCCGCCTGTGCCGGTTACTGCGAGCCTCGATCCCTTCCGTGGAGAAAGATTAGGGTCAAGCGAATTGAAAAGTTCGAGGGTGGCGGAAAGGGGCCGCCCACTTGTCCGGGTTCTGCCCTGGAAGAGCAAATGGTAATCAGGGTCAAGGATGGCTATTTTTACCGTGGTGGATCCGACGTCAAGACCAAAAAGCAATTTTTCCTTCTTTTCACCAGGCATGGCTTTGTCTCCAGCGAAATGCCGAATGGCTTTGCTCCGCCCCCTTGGCAGGTCTTGAAATAAGTACACTGTCTTGGGCTATTATCCCACTTCGTGAGAGATGGTGCATAGACACCCCATGGGACGGAATACCTGAATGAGAATTTAACCATTCTGCTCCTCTCTGCAAAGAGCCCTTTCCTTGATTAGTTTTTTGGAATTTGGTATCACGCTTCAATGACCATGGTACCTCCCTTATGAATTTATCAGGTTGTTGCAGCATCAGGGACGGATTCTTGAAATCAGGCTGAAAACCAAATGGCAAGTTTTTTTGAAGGTATTATTAAAAATATTGTTGAGCGCCTTGCCGGAAACCGGAACCGGCAAAAGGCAGCCGGATCAAGCCTTCCAGGATTAGCCCTTGCAGCCCTCGGGGTAGTTTATGGCGACATAGGAACGAGCCCTCTTTACGCCTTGCGGGAGTGCTTTCACGGTAAGTACGCAATCGCGGTAAGCCGTGGGAACGTTCTTGGCGTACTTTCGCTGATGTTTTGGGCTCTTCTTTTGGTAGTCACAATCAAGTACCTGACCTTTGTCCTTATGGCCGACAATCGCGGGGAGGGTGGGGTCATCGCCCTGACCGGCCTCCTGAAACAGTCCACGCCAAAAAGGAAAAGGCGCCGGTTTGGGTTGGTGGCCATAGGCCTCTTCGGAGCATGCTTGTTGTACGGGGACGGCATGATAACCCCAGCCATATCTGTACTCAGTGCTGTGGAGGGTATCCGGATAATAACTCCCTCTTTAAAACCCTACGTCATTCCCGTGACCATTGCTATCCTCGGGGGGTTGTTTGTTCTGCAGAGGCGCGGAACGGCGAGGGTGGGCAAGCTCTTCGGACCGGTTATCCTGATATGGTTCTTATCCCTATCTTTCCTTGGGGCTGCGCAAATAGCGCGCGATCCGAAAATACTCGCTGCTGTTTTCCCGTGGTACGGCATAGGCTTCTTAGTTCGCAACAAGATGGCTGGTTTAGTGGTTCTTGGCGCTGTATTCCTTGTGGTTACCGGGGCGGAAGCCCTTTATGCTGATTTAGGCCACTTCGGGAAGGCGCCCATCCGCTTGGCATGGGTTGGACTGGTATTTCCCGCCCTGGTCCTGAATTATTTCGGTCAGGGCGCTGTTCTGCTTGTAAGGCCGGACATGTCACATCATCCTTTTTATGCCCTTGTACCGGCCGGGGCCATGGTTCCAATGGTAATACTTGCAACGGTTGCCACGATTATCGCCTCCCAAGCAGTGATTACCGGTGCCTTTTCTTTGACGGAGCAGGCGATTAAGCTTGGTTACCTGCCTCGTTTGAGGGTAAGGCATACGTCGGCATGGCACATGGGCCAGATATACATTGCACCGGTAAACTATCTCTTGATGATATGTGCCATTTCCCTTGTCGTGGGCTTTCGTACTTCTAGCAAGATAGCTGCCGCCTATGGAATGGCTGTAACCGTGACAATGCTGATAACTACTACCCTCTTCTTTGTAGTGACGCGGAAAAAGTGGGGGTGGAATTTCATGGTGGCCATGCTTCTTACCTGCATTTTCTATATTGTCGAGACACCCTTTTTCCTTGCCAACCTCACCAAGATCTCTCACGGGGCTTGGTTTCCCTTAGCTGTCGGAGCGGCGATTTTTTCCGTAATGTTGACCTATCAGGATGGCAGCGAAATCCTGCGGAACAAGATGAGGAGACTGACCCCAAGGCTTGAAAAGTTTCAGGAAATGCTCCGGGAAAATCCTCCAAGGCGTGTAAAAGGCACAGCGGTTTTCCTGACGAGGAGCCATGATATTGTCCCTGCGGCCCTTGTACACAACATCCAGCACAACAAGATACTTCACTCAAAGGTAATCTTCCTTAATATCCGTACGGAGGAAATAGCGAGAGTGCCGAATTTCGAGAAGATCGAGACAGAAAAGCTCGGTTCAGGTGTTTACAGAATTATAGCACATTACGGTTTTATCGAAGAACCAAATGTAAACACAATTTTCAGCCTTGCTCGGGAGCGGGGACTGAAGGTGGAAACGAGGGAGGCAAGCTTTTTCCTCGGGCGGGAAAATGTGGGCATAAGCGACAGGCCAAAAATGAGCAAGTGGCGGTCTAGCCTATTTGTATTTCTCTCCAGGAATTCTGTGGACGTGAGCTCCTTTTTTGCCATACCATCTGACCGGGTAATAGAGATAGGGGCCAAGGTGGAGATATAGGAATGTGCGCACCCAGGTTCGTCCAGGGTGCGCCTGTCTTTTATCCTCTTGTCTGGTGGTGATGGACAAGCTGGCTTTTGACCTGCTTGAGGAAGGTGCGGTGCCGCCCAACACGGTTCTCAAGGTGCTTGAAAACCTCTACCTTTACAATGTCCGTGACTAGGGCAGAGCCGATTGAATAACCCCAAATCAGGCCCACGTCCTGCCAGCTTATCGGGGTGATTAGCCCGAAACCGTAAACTGCCAGCACGGTCGCGGCCGCCTTGGTGATAATGGCCGACCAAACCATGATAGGAGCAGGCCAGGGCCTTTTCCAGAAGTGTCCCCTCGTGCGGGCTACGAAAAGCACAAGGTGCCCGGCAACGGCCATCTTGAGAAACACGTAGGTCTGAACCTGTGCAATGCTGAGATGCAGCCAGTCTATGGCAAGCAACAGCATACCAAAGCTGCCAAGGAGTCCCACGATTCCCATGGAAGTGGCCACGGTGATCACCTGGCCCATGTCCCAGCGCACTGGCTGTTTGGCCAGCCCTGTATGGTCATAGGCGATGGTCATGATAGGTACGTCGTTAAGGAAGGCGAGCAGGATGATCATGATGGCGGTGATGGGATAGAAGTTAAAGAAGATCATGGCGAGAACGACGAAAAACATGATGCGGATGGTCTCGCTTATGCGGTAAATGGCATAACTGTTCATGCGTTCGAAGATACGCCTTGCCTCTTCGATGGCGCGGATAATGACAGAGAGCCCTGGAGCGGTCAGTACCAGGTCGGCAGCGGCCCGGGCTGCATCGGTGGCTCCGCTTACCGCTATGCCCACGTCGGCCTGTTTGAGGGCCGGGGCGTCGTTTACCCCGTCACCTGTCATGCCGGTTATGTGGTTCCTCTTCTGCAGGATTTTTACTATGGCGAACTTGTGTTCAGGAAAGACCTCTGCGAAACCGTCCGCCTTTTCTACCTGTTCGTTAAGGTGGAGTGTCGTCATGGCCCCGCTGTCCTTGGTGGGCAGGGCGTCTGCCCTCAGGATGTTCGTGCCGAGACCAAGTTTCGAGGCAATCTGCCTTGCAATTGCAAGGTTGTCGCCCGTAACCATCTTGACATCCACCCCGTAGGCCCTGGCCCTTGCTATGGTCTCGGCCGAATCCTCCCGCGGCGGATCGAACAGCGACAGTATGCCGAGAAATGTCCATTTTTTCTCTCCCGGCTCCTTCCGTGCGACCCCAAGTGCCCGGTAGCCCCGCTCGGCAAAGGCGTTCACTACTTGTTCGGCCCGTTTCCTGTCGTCGTCCTCAAGTTTCGACAGGGCCATGATTACCTGCGGGGCGCCCTTTGTTACCCGGAAGGTCTTTCCCGAGGGGTCCCTTACGGTGGCTTCCGTGCGTTTGTGTACCGGGTCGAAGGGTACGAAGGCTACCTGCTCGTATTCCTTGAGGACCTCCCTGTCTCCGAGGCCCTGGAGTACAGCCTGGTCTATGGCGTCCCTGTCCTCCTCTCTCGAAGCAAGGGCTGCCGCTATTAGGACTTCCTGGCTGTCAGAGGCCTCAAAGAGCTCTATATCGCCGAGGGTGAGGCGGTTCTCGGTGAGCGTTCCGGTCTTGTCCGAGCACAGGATGTCCATGCTAGCCATCTCCTCGATTGACTCGAGGCGGGTTACTATGGCCTTCATCCTCGAAAGGGCTACGGCCCCCACCGCCATGGTCATGGAAAGCACGGCTGGCATGGCGACCGGGATGGAAGCCACGGTCAGGATGAGGGCGAACTGAACCAGACCGAGCCACGGCGCGTCCCGGTTAAGCTGCACGAGGACAAGAACAGCCACGAGGGCTAGGCTCACGTAGATTAAATAGTCCCCAATTGCGAGGACGGCCTTTTGGAAGTGGGAGACCGTCTTGGCCTGCTCAACAAGCCCGGCAGTCTTGCCGAAGCGGGTGTTCTTGCCGGTGGCCACTACCTCGGCAACCACCTCTCCCTGCTTGACCACGGTTCCGGAAAAGGCGGCGTCTCCCATGCGTTTTGTAACAGGTAGAGATTCGCCTGTCAGGGCGCTTTGGTCCACGCTCAGGTAGTCTCCCTGAACTATCCTGACATCGGCGGGAACCACGTCACCGAGCCGGATGCGTACTATATCACCCGGTACAAGGAGCTTTGCGTCTATTTCCTGCCACTTGCCATCCCTCAGGACCCTTGCCTTCATGGCGAGCTGTTTCTTGAGTGCCTCTACCGCGTTGCCGGCAGTGTACTCTTGCCAGAAGCCCACTGCCGCATTGAAGATCAAAAGGGCCACGATTATACAGAAGTCCGGCCAGTGATGGACCATGGCCGACAGCAAAGCTGCTACCTCGATCATCCAGGGGATAGGTCCCCAGAAATAGCCGAGAAGCTTGATCAGGGGTGAGACCTTCTTCTCCTCAAGCGCGTTTGGACCATATTCCTTGAGCCTTTGGCTGGCCTCCTCTGAGCTCAGCCCGGCGGGTAATGGATGGCCTTCAGGGGCTTGGACCTGGGTTTGGGTATCACTCATGTCCGTCCTCCTTTTCTGCCATTCTGGTTTCAAGGGAAACCACGTGCTGAATGGTCTTGAGTACGCTGTCCGGGTTCAGGCTCATGGAATCGATGCGTAGTTTCACGAGATATTCTGCAATTTTTGGATAATCAGAGGGCGCCTGGCCGCAGATCCCGCTGTGGCGGTGGTTGCGCTGGCATCCTTCCACTGCCAAGCGAATCATTTTCAGCACTCCAGGGTCCCTTTCGTCGTAATCAAAGGCGACTATTTCGCTGTCCCTGTCCACGCCGAGAGTGAGCTGGGTAAGGTCATTAGAGCCGATGCTGAATCCGTCAAACAGCTTGCTGAACTCGTCAATCTGGATGACATTGTTGGGGATCTCGCACATGACGTATATCTTTAGCCCATTTTTCCCGCGCTTGAGCCCCTGTTCCGCCATGGCCTCAATAACCTTCTTGCCCTCGGGCACCCTGCGGCAGAAGGGGATCATCAGTATGACGTTTTCCATGCCGATGACCTCCCGGACGCGCTTCATTGCCGCACATTCCAGGGAGAATCCTTCTGCATAGCTTGGATGGGTGTAACGGGCAGCCCCGCGGAAACCTATCATTGGGTTGTCCTCGTCGGGCTCGAAGTATTTTCCGCCAAGGAGGCTGGCATACTCGTTGGTCTTAAAGTCGCTCATGCGTACGATGCATGGTCTGGGATAGACCGAAGCCGCGATGGTGGCCACGCCCTCCGAAAGCGTCTTAATAAAGAAATCCACCGGGCTTTCATAGGCGGCGGAGAGCGACTCAAGGGCCTTGCGGGTTTTTTCGTCCACCTTGTCAGGGTGCTTGAGAGCCATGGGGTGGGCCTTTATGTATTCATTGATGATGAACTCCATGCGAGCGAGGCCTATCCCGTCCACCGGCAGGGAGGCAAGGCTGAAGGCCTGGTCCGGATTGCCAAGGTTCATCATGATTTTTGTACGTGGACGTGGAAGGTGGCTGAGGTCCGTTTCCTGGATTTCGAATTTCAGGATTCCCTCGTAAACATTGCCGATTTCTCCTTCGGCACAGCTTACCGTGACTTCTTGGCCGGTTTGGAGCGCCTCTGTCCCCTTGTCAGTGCCGACGATTGCGGGGATACCGAGTTCACGTGATACTATGGCAGCATGGCAGGTACGGCCTCCGCGATTGGTCACGATGGCGGCGGCGGTTTTCATTACAGGTTCCCAGTCCGGTGTGGTGGTGTCCGCCACGAGAACCTCTCCAGGCTTGAATTCGCTCAGATGCTTGACATCTGAAATGATGCGCACCCTTCCCGCTCCTATCTTCGTGCCAACGGCCCTGCCCTGCAATAGGATCTTGGACCTTTCCTTCAGATGGTAAATCCTGAGGATATTGCCTTTCTTTTGGGACTGAACCGTCTCGGGCCGGGCCTGTACCATGTAAAGCTTGCCATCTATTCCGTCCTTGGCCCATTCCATGTCCATGGGTTTGGTAAATCCAGCCTTCTTGGAGTAGTGATTCTCCACCTTTGTGGCATAGTCCGTGAGCACCATTACGTCATTGTCCGATATACAGAACCTGCTCTGTTCCTCCGGCGAGGTGTCAACATTTCTGGTGTACTCAACGGCGATGTTGTCTATGTTGAGCGTGTCTGCGAAGACCATCTTTTTTTCCTTGGTTCCGAGTCTCCGCTTGAGCACCGCCCTGTAGCCCTTCTCAAATGTGGGCTTGTGAACGTAAAAACTGTCCGGGTCGATGGTGCCCTGTACCACGTTTTCGCCGAGTCCGAGGGCCGCATTGATGAATACCACGTCTCTGAATCCGGTCTCCGTGTCAAGAGAAAACATTACCCCGCTGGCTCCGAGGTCGCTGCGCACCATCTTCATGATAACCACGCAGAGATAAACCTTGAAGTAGTCGAAGTTATTGTCATATTTATAGTGGATGGAACGGTCAGTGAAGTTGGATGCGAGGCATCTCTTGTAGGCGTCAATGAGGGAATCCCCGCTCTGTATGTTGAGATAAGTATCGTTCTGACCAGCAAAGGAGGCCTCTGGCGAGTCTTCGGCAGTGGCCGAAGAGCGCACGGCCAATGAGACATCCGGGCCGTATTCCTCTTTCAGCCCCGAGTATGCCCCGAGGATTTCAGACTTGAGATCCTCAGGAATTTCGCATCCGTACACTATTTTTCTGGCCTTGGCGCCCCGCTCCTGCAAGTCCTTGACGTTGTCAGGGTCCAGGCCGTCAAGGGCATCATGCAGTTTTTCCCAGGCGCCGTTTTTGTCGAGGACGTAGCGGTATGCAGAGGCGGTAACGGCAAATCCGTTGGGTACCCGTACTCCTTCACCTGTAAGGTTACGATACATTTCACCGAGGCTGGCATTCTTTCCACCCACTTCCGGGATGTCCTCGATGCCGATTTCCTTAAACCATTTTATATAACTGGACATAACAGCCTCCTGTTTCGATTAAGTGCATTGTTTGAAGATTCTGCTATTTATGTCCCAGTTTCAGGCGACGCACGTGGAGTCAGGTGCGCAGTGAACAGGGTATCGCCTTTTTTGCCTGTGTCCATGAATAGCAGATGCATGTTTTGTGCTTAGCTTCCCATGCTATGGTAGAAGTCTTGCGAGGTCCACGAGTCGCCTGGAATAGCCGAATTCGTTGTCATACCAGACCTGGAGCTTTACAGTGTCTTCCTGTACGACCCTGGTGGAAAGCGCGTGGACTATGCCAGAATGGGGGTTGTCTATGATGTCCACGGAGACCAGTTCCTCTTCTGTATATCCAAGTATGCCCTTCATGTACCCGGCGGATGCCTCTTTTAGGGCGGCGTTTACTGTGTCCACGCTTACGTTTTTTTTGAGGACAGCGCTTATATCAGTCAGGGCCCCGTCAGGCAAGGGGACCCTTACCGCGAGCGCGCTGAGCCGTCCCTCAAGCTCCGGCAGGACCTTGGACGTGGCCTTGTCTGATCCGGTTGTGGTGGGGATGAGCGACACCGCTGCGGCCCTGCCCCTGATTTTTTTGCGCGCGGGTTTGTCAACGAGGCCCTGGGTGGCGGTATAGGCATGTATGGTGGTTACCAGAGCCTTTTCGATACCAAATGCGTCGCCTATCACCTTAAGGGGAGGGGCAAGTGAATTGGTGGTGCAGGAAGCGTTTGAAATGATGAAATGTTTTTCAGGGTCCAACTGTTGGTGGTTGACCCCCAGGACAACCGTTATGTCAGGGTCCTTGGACGGGGCACTTATTATTACCCTGACTGCCCCGGCCTCAAGGTGGCGCGAGGCCCCGGCCCTGTCAGTGAACCGTCCTGTGCATTCAATGACTATGTCTATGCCAAGCTCCTTCCATGGCAATTTTTCCGGTGCCTTTTCTGCAAACATCTTGATCTTTTTATGCCCAAGCTCGATGAAATCATCTCCAAAAGATACCTCGTAGGGAACTGCCCTGTGCACCGAATCGTATTTGATCAGGTATGCCAGGTCATCCGTTGGCACCAGGTCATTGGCCGCAATGATCTCGATATCATCGCATTGCATGCCCATGTAATGCCTGAGTACAAGCCGTCCTATCCTGCCAAGTCCGTTAATCGCAATCCGTTTCATCTAAAATCTCCTTTCGCCGTTAGAGTTAATTCATACGTTAAGCAGAGATTTTGTGTTATCAACCCGTATGATTTTGATATAGGATTGCGGTGTATAAGGTTTTTCTCAGGAACGATTCTGAAAGTGGACTTTTTCCAGCCCGTTTTGAAGCGAAAAGGCCTTGGGCTGGAGATGTAAAAAGGGCCGGTTACGAAAAAAACGGCGGGGTATGATCAGGGTCCATTATGATGCGGAAATATCAGGTCCAACCATGGTATTTCTGCTTAAGCCTTTTTAAAAGGTCTAAACGTAGGCCTCAAGGATTTCTTCAAGATGATCCTCGAGAATATAGTTTTTCATTACCCACCTGCGAAGTCGTTCGCCTTCTTCCGCAAGGGCGTCAAGATCGGCTATTTTGGTCTTGATTGTTCTAAGCCAATCCCGATATTTGTTCTTTACAAGGGTGACTGGCGCACCCTGGTACGGAAGGATGTCTGTTGCAACCACAGGCCAACCGAGAATGCCATACTCGAGTATCCTGAGATTTGATTTTGCCCTGTTGAACGCATTTACCTCGAGTGGGGCCACCGCTATGTCAAGGTCAAGGGTTGCGAGTTTTTCAGGATAAGAGTCTATGTCGACGCCTTTATGGAATTCAGCCACATATGGCCTGATCTCGTCGGGGCACATTCCCATGAAGACCCACTCGACCTGGTTCGAAAGGTCTTTTACCACGTCCTTGATTATCATCAGATCGCCGAGGTGAAAGGCGCCCCCAGCCCAGCCCACCCGGGGTCTCTTGCTGTTTCGCCTCGAGCTCTTGATATTTCCCCAGACTGATTTTGAAATATAATTCGGGACTATTCTTATGTCCTTGCAAAATCCTGCATAGGCATCTGCAAGGGGTTTCGTGGAAACCACCATCCTGTCGCAGCAGTTAATGCCTTCCTTGATTTTATGCTTCAGGTTTTTGCCCTTCAGATTCTGAAAGGCTGGATTTTGAAAGGGGATATGGTGGAGCAGGTCATCTATTTCATAGATTAACAATCCGTCATGGTATTTCCTGATTTGCTTCAGGTAATCAAGGGCCTCATCGGCAGTAGGGGTCTGAAATATGATGGTGGACGGGCGATGCCTGAGTAAGGCATTCGGGACCAGCATCAATTCGCCGGCATGAGTAAGCGCAAGTCCTTTATCCTGGAGGGCCGCCAGGGGCCGTCTTATCCTGTATTCCCCGGCTCCATCTTTGGCCCTGGGGAAGGCCCAGATACGGGGCGCATTATAAATGGTTACAGGCCATCCGGGATTTTCCGTGATGTCTATGTCAAATTGCCGGCTTTCCAAGGAAAGATTGTAATTGTATGCCGGATCATTACATAGCACCGGGAACCATCGCTCCACGAGGGCCTGTTTGTCTTTCTCAAACTGTTCTTTTGCCTGTTTGGCCTTTTCCGGGTCTTCTGCCTCTTTTTTCTGGGTTGCCGATGTGTGGTGGATCAGGGTGACGTGGGGCGTCCAGACAATCTTGTAACCCGCCTTTCCAAGCTTCAGGCAAAAATCCACATCATTGAAGTTAAGTTGGTAGTGCTTTTGATCAAATCCCCCTACCACATCAAAGGCTCTTTTCTTCACAAGCATGCATGCACCAGTAACAGCACTGTAGTTTTGATCCACCTGAAGACGGTTCATATAGCCAGGCTTATCAATTTGAGCACCGATAAAGGGGTGCTCAGCCATGCCTTCAAGACCAATGATAATTCCGGCATGATGTATCAGACCGTCTGGAAAAAGCAGCCTTGCCCCAACCGCACCGACCTCTTTTCTCTGACAGTAAGATATAAGTATATTTAGCCAGTTTTCCTGGATAATCTCGATGTCATTATTGAAAAGCAGCAGATATTCCCCCTTGGCGGCTCGGGCAGCAATATTGTTGGCATCTGCATAATTAAAAACTCCCTCGTAGGAGAAAATTCGTATCCTATCTGAATGATTTTCTTTGAGCTGCTCAAGATAGTCCACGGTCGCTTGCTCATCGGATTCGTTGTCTACAATAATTATTTCATAATTTTTATATAAGGTTTTTGCAAACAGGGAATCGATGCACTTCTGAAGCAACTTAACTTGATTTCTATTAGGTATAATGAGACTGACAAGGGGCTCCTTCTCATAATCATACACGCACCTGAACGTTCCAGGTATGTTACCATCTATTACTTTAGCATTTAAATAGTTGCGATTAAGATGATTCTGTATAGTTACTTTACGTGCTATTTTTTGCAATTCTTTCTCTTCTTGGACCGCATTAGTGTTTTTGCGTTTGATAAGTAATGAGTCACTGAGGTGATAAATATCTTCTGGCAACACATTATCAACAATTCTCAAGGTTAAATCATACAATTCCGCAGATTTTAAACTCTTATCGAATCCATTGATTGCCTGAAATTCCTCTTTTTTGACAAAAAAAGCGCCCTGTACGTAATCCTCAGAACGTAAAAGGTCTATATTTAGATCGGGTTTGAACATATACTGAAAAGATTCTCCAGCCCCGTATATTTCATGATCAAAATAGACAAACTTCATTTCACCCACGCTGTTTTCGACACTTGCAAGTGATGACAAACAATGCGGTGCCAACCGATCTCCACCGGACAAAAACAATAGCCAGTTACAGCGGTCATTATCAACCAAATTATTTACAGCTTCCCACTGATTTCCGGTAGTATGAACCCATGAAAGCTCTTCATGTTCCTCAAAGACTGGGCTGATACATTTATGGTGAGATATAACTGTCAGTTTCCAGTTGCCATAAATCTGCACAGCCAAAGAATCGATTGTATCAGCAAGTGACTCCGAATTACTGTCAGCCATAATTACATATATGGATATAATGGGAGTATTTGACCAATTTACTACCTCTTTAGCCCAGATATTCATATTTTCTGATGAAATTCTTTTCTTCTTAAAAAAAGTTTCAATTTCTTCTCGGGTTATTGTTGATTCTAAACTATGTATGCTTTTATGGAAAAGGTGATTTTGTACATCATGATCAAGTTTTGATTCATCCTTAAGTAATCGTAGTAATTTAAGCTGTTCATTAACAAGCTGCGGATTATTGTCGGAATATTTTCTGTATTTCTTGAAAATAGTTGTGGCGCTCGTAAAAAAGTCACGCCGCCTCTGGGCGGTCATTGAAGATCCATCCGTGCGAACGTGAAATTCACAGGTGGCCTTGGGAATATGCTTAAAGTCAAAATGTCTCGACAATCTTATCCAAAAATCCCAATCCTCATACACGCTAAGTTCCTCATCAAAAAACCCAGACCTCTCCACGCACTCTTTTACATGCATAAAACAGTTTACAGGCGCTATATTATGCTTTAATAAAAAATCTCGGTCAAAATCGATGGAATATGGAATGTCTCTGCGTAGAATTTTGTAGCTGTCACCCTCTTTTACTTGGAAAGCCCGGTATGCATCCGAATAAACAACTTTAACCTCACCTTTTTGCAATTCTGACACTAAGAGCTCAAGGTGATTTGGTAAGAAAATATCGTCATCATCCAAATAGCTTATATACTCACCTTTTGCTAATAAAAGTCCCGTATTCCTTGCTGCTGCCAGTCCCCTATTGTTATTATGCCTAATATAGACGATCCTATTTCTATCGTCTCTGTCTACTATCTTGTTTTCAACCAATTCTCCGGCGTCGTTTACTACTATAATCTCAAAATCATCAAACGATTGAGTCAATATGCTGTCTATTGCCTCGATTAACATTTCAGGTCTATTAAATGTAGGTATTATTACTGATACTATAGGTTTCTCTTTATAATAATGCTTTCTGTTTATACAACTTACACTATTTGCTTCCTTTGCCTTCTTAGCATATACTTTTTGTTCTGTCTGTCTCCTAAAAGATATACCCTTTTCGTTTGCTCTCCATAAGTACAATGGTTCTTTGATATTAGCGATTTTAAACCGTTTTTCTAATCTTAGCCATAAATCATAGTCCTGAGCATAGTAAAATTTTTCATCGTATCCTCCAACTTTTAATATTGCTTCTTTTCTGAACATTACAGTTCCATGGCCAAAGCAATTCTGTTGTGATAAAAAAATACTAATTTCGTCTGGAGTCGTTGGAACCTTGACGGTTGATAAGATTTTATTTTTTTTATCAATTAGATAATAAGAGCTACCCACCAAAGCTATGTCTGGATGTTCTTTCAAAAAATTAAATTGGGTCGATAACCTATAAGGAAGTGATACGTCATCCCCGTCCATTCTTGCAACAATATCAGCGGTAGTGAGTTTAAGGGCCTTGTTAAGAGATTTTGTCAGTCCTATGTTCTGACTATTACAAAAAATTTTAATACGTGGATCTTTGAATTGCTTTAGTTTATTCCTTGTTTGGTCGGTCGAAGCATCATCTACAATGATAAACTCAAAATTTAAAAAGTCTTGCTGCAAGATACTGTTAATTGCTGCTTCTACATATTCCTCTTGGTTATAAACAGACATTATAACGCTGATTTCTGGAGAAACGACTCTTTTGTTATCAGAATCAGAGTCTATTTCTATAGGTATTTTTGCATTAATTTGCCCACCATAGAATCTTTTTACTCGTTCATTATGTCCATAGAGATAACCTAGGCCTCTATCATCTACAAATTCATATATGTTGTTTTTCTTGCAATATTTATGGAGTTTGCTATTAGGTATGCCTACAAAGACATTATACCAAGTTACTGTTGGATTTATAAGGTTTACTAATTCAAAAGTTTTATCTATATCATTTTCTGTTTCTGTTGGTGTACCTACAATAATGCTGGCCGCTGTCTTAATTCCGTATTTCTTCGATAAATTAAATGCATTAATTATTTGATCCACTGTAATATCTTTATGTAGATCGTCCAGTACCTTCTGGGAGCCGCTTTCTACTCCGAAATAAAATCCGCATACACCGGCGCGGGCCATGAGTTTAACGATTTCTTTGTCAAGCGAGTTGACTCTGCTTTCGCAGGCCCAAGGAATATTAATATTCTCCGAAAGCATCAATTCGCAAAATCTTATCAGTCTTTTTCTGTTGATGGTGAAATTGTCTTCACGAAAGTAAATTCCGGCTGCGCCATAATCTTTTTTTAAAGATTTAATTTCTTCAATTATTCGTTCAGCACTAAAATATGTATATGTTTTTCCCCATATTGAACCTACGGAACAGAAGCTGCAATTAAAAGGACAGCCGCGACTTGTATTCATGGTAAAAACCGGTTGTTGGGGAAACCAATCAACATGCCAGTGATAAGGCAGTTTAACGAAATAGTCCCAGGCAGGCATCGGAAGCGTATCAAGCTGCTTGATCCTGGAGCTTCTGACAGTCCTGGTCTGAACCTTGCCTTCAACAATGTCCAATATTGCCTTTTCACCCTCGCCTTGAATTATATGATCAACAAAATGCGGGATGGTTTCCGGAGCTACTGTGGTGTGTGGTCCTCCTATAACTATTTTGCCGCGCCATTTTTTTTCTCGCCTTAGGTACTCAAGATTCCAGCACATCCGAAGGGTGTCTCTGAAACAGATAGTATTGGCGTAGATTCCTACAAGATCAATATGGTTGTTCTGAAGATAGCCGTTATTAATAAAGTCATAGGGTTTTAAATAGTTATCAATAAAAAAAACGCTGTGGCCATTTTTTCTTAATACAGATATTAGAAATCCGATTCCCAACGGAGGTCTTTTTTCTGTAGTAGAAAAGGGTGCTTGTGCAGGTGCTGCTGAGGTTGTAAGTAGGATGTTCATTAAAATTCTCCCAGACTATCAAGTTTTTTCTGCAAGAAAAAAGGTGTTCTCTATTTGCCTTATTTTAAATTTCTCACATAATATTTGTTGCAATTCTGCCTTTGAATATTCATAAATGTGGGCATATAATTTAGGTTCTGAGGATGGTGTTGTCCTTATTGGTGTGGAGCCTATTAAGAGGCCTCCTTTTGTCAAAACTCGATGGATTTCACTTAGAGTCTTACGCGCTTGCAACCTTGTTAAGTGTTCAAGAACTTCAAAACATATCACTTTGTCAAAAAGATTATCATCAAAAACTAGATGAGTCGTATTCATGTGAAAGGCTTCAAGATTGTATAATTTTTTTCCTACTTTCAGGGCGTCTTCAGAATAGTCAATCCCTATAATGCGTCGGCAGTGTCCCCTTAGTTTATTGGTGATATAGCCTTCTCCGCATCCAACGTCCAACACCAGGTCGTCTTGATGGAGAAGCCTTTTAGCATATTCTACCCGTAGTTCAACATAATTCAGGTATTCGTCTGGGGTTCGTAAAGGTGAAAACCTTTCTTCAGTAATATGTTGCCATTTAGTTTTGTCACTTAGCCGTTCCCTAATTTTTTTAGCAGGATTGCCTGCAATAACATAACCCATTGGAAATGATTTTTTTACTACTGCGCCAGCGTCAACTATGGTACCCTTGCCAAGTGTTACATTATCTAAAATGACACTGTTAGCCCCTATCCAGTTGTCACCCATTAATGTTATTCCATAATCCTTATTTTCCTGTAATGTGATT
Organism: Deltaproteobacteria bacterium; assembly: GCA_015493475.1. Taxonomy (GTDB): domain Bacteria; phylum Desulfobacterota; class Dissulfuribacteria; order Dissulfuribacterales; family QOAL01; genus JAADCZ01. The sequence continues at coordinate 1,428 of WGDC01000052.1, read as the reverse complement.
GGTTCCTTAAATGAGGAATAACTGTGGTTTTGAGCAAATATCCCAACATGCGGTGCAATGATAGTCCAATCGCCAATTTCAACCTCACCCTTGCCATGAATTACAGAAAAATGATTAATGGTAACATGATTACCTATGTGGATAGACCCGTTCTCTGGACGCAAGACTACTCCTACCTCTATGACTACATTTTCTCCAATAGAGATATTTTCCGGCTCCTGAATGATGGCTCTTGGGTCTATATAGCTTTCTTTTCCTATTTGGGCTAACTTAGGAACAAGTTGATGTTGTTGTTTCATGCTTTTATCCTTTGGATTTTTGTTAAAATTCTATTAGATTTGATATTTATTAATTGTTTCATTTAATTATCTGCCTAACCTTACCTTATTTTTTCGGACGAATTAGTCGCCTTAAAATCACCTCAACGAGTTGTCTCGTCAAGCTAAACGCCTTGGTCAAAGCAAGAAAAATACCACAAGATACTTTATTTGATTTCAGATGGTTAAGGGAAATATCAGTCGGCATGTGCATTATTCTTTGACACTATTTTGAATCTAAATCTCTGCTTTATGTCCCTTAAGAGGCTGTCCTGCAAATCACCTCGCACACCATACTGTTTTTCAACCAATTATTGGCCTATGCTCATTTTAGGAAAGCACAAAACAAAATATGCCACAAAAAATACCAATATTTTCCTATTTCCCCGCTATATTTCCCTTATTTATGCTGTTATTGCCCCTTTCCCCAGGTTTTTGGTATATAACTTCAAGATATTGTGCGCACTACACCATAGGCCGAACTCACCTTTTACCTTTTGGAGACCTCGAAGCAGAAATCCAGAAAAACCATGGCATTGTTTCATCTGGCCAAATACAGGCTCTATGATTCGTTTCCGAAATCCGTAGATATATCTTCCAACAGGCCGGCGAAGCTTCTTGTCCATGGCCCTGTATCTTTGGGAGCGGCGTTTCGAAGAAGCAGCTGGTTCCTTCTTCCTCATCTCCTTTTCTTTGCGTGTAGAAATTAGGCCCTCTATGTCCTTTCTGGATTCGAGAGCTTCAAGGTTGGATTCGCTACAATATCCAGCATCGGCAAGGATTGTTTTAGCTGGAGATTTCAGCATGGAAAGATTCTCCTGGGCCTGATCCAGCATGGGTTTAAACTGATGATAATCATTGGCATCATTTACTACATCAAAGGCTGCTATTACCTGATCCTCTGTTGCTACAGCCTGGGCATTGTACCCTTGAAGGTATCCCTTGGCATTCTTCTGGATGCGGCTTTCAAAATCAGTCATATTGACCTTGGCCTCAGGCTTTACTGTCTCATCAGGTTTTTGTGGAGGATGTTCTCTTCTATTCTTTCCATCTTCCTTTTTCTCTTTGCCACAGGCTTCGAGCTTCTTCTTGGCTTTTTTCTCAGCTTCCT
>WGDC01000051.1 GCA_015493475.1 Deltaproteobacteria bacterium | reverse complement strand
TTCCCGAGGGGGTGGAGATGGTGATGCCTGGTGACAATGTAAAGATAAAGGCCGAGCTGATCCAGCCCATAGCCATGGAAGAGGGGCTGAGGTTTGCCATTAGAGAGGGCGGACGTACTGTTGGCGCAGGCGTTGTCAGCAAGATTATCGAATAAGCTTTTCTAACTTACAGAGGTGCGATTGGGATGATGGTCCCTACACAGAGAATAAGAATAAGGCTCAAGGCCTACGATCATAAGCAGCTTGACAAGTCTCTTAACGAGATAGTGGATACGGCACGAAGGACTGGGGCAAGAATAGCAGGCCCGATTCCTTTGCCTACACGGATCAGTCGTTATACAGTGCTGAGGTCTCCCCATATAGACAAGAAGTCAAGGGAGCAGTTTGAAGTGCGCACCCATAAAAGACTGGTGGACATACTTGAGCCGACCCAGCAGACTATTGATGCACTGATGAAGCTGGAGCTTTCAGCAGGCGTTGATGTTGAGATAAAACTTTAATTGGGGACTACGGTTATGGCTGGTATCAATGCCCTCATGGGCAAAAAAATAGGGATGACCAGGGTATTCGGAGAAGACGGTTCGAGTGTGCCTGTGACCGTACTTGAGCTAGGGCCCTGTGTTGTCTTGCAGAAGAAAACAAGCGACAAGGAAGGCTACAATGCCTTGCAAATTGGTTACGGTGAAATACCTCTCAAGAGGCTCAACCGTCCTGTCAAGGGGCATGTTGAAAAGGCCAGTGCGAATACAGGATTCCGTTTTATTCGTGAGATTCCCGTAGAAAATCCCGACCAGTTTGAGCCGGGACAGGAGCTGACCCTTTCTGATGCCGAGATAAGCCAGCTCGTTGATATCGTCAGTGTAACAAAGGGCAAGGGGTTTGCCGGCACGGTCAAGAGATACGGCTTCTCAAGGGGACCTATGGCTCATGGTTCAAAGCATCACAGGGCAGTAGGGTCAACGGGCATGAGTGCCTATCCCTCTAGGGTGCTCAGGGGTAAGAAGATGCCCGGCCGTGTTGGTGGAAAACGGAAGACTGTAAAGAATTCTCTCATTGTTGATGTCCGCCCCGAAGACAATCTCTTGTTGGTCAAGGGCGGAGTAGCTGGGGCCATGAATCAGATGGTCCTTGTGTATTTCAAATAAGATGCAGGAGACAGGGCAAATTATGGCTACCCTGGTAGTGTATAGTTCACAAAAGGACAAGGTGGGGGACATCGAGGTTTCAGATGACGTTTTTGGTTTAGAGCCTCGGATAGGTATCCTTCATGAGGTAGTTAAGTGGCAGCTATCGAAGAGGCGGCTTGGTACAGCATCAACCAAGACCAGATCGGAGGTGCGTGGCGGCGGGCGGAAGCCATGGCGCCAAAAGGGCACTGGCAGGGCAAGGGTTGGAAGCATCCGCTCGACTCTTTGGAGGCATGGCGGAGTGGCCCATGGCCCCAAGCATAGGGATTATACCTATAACCTCCCCAAGAAGGTTAGGCGGCTCGCCCTGAAGATGGCGCTCAGTGACAAGGTGGCTTCAGACCGCGTTTTCGTTCTCAGGGATTTCGGCATAGACGAGATCAAGACAAAGAAGGTGGCAGAGCTTCTATATATATTCGGCTGCAAGAAGGCCATGGTCGTCACAGGTGACAAGGACGAGACACTGGAACTTTCCGCAAGGAATATCCCTGGAGTGAAGGTTCTCCCCGAAAAGGGCCTGAATGTTTACGATCTGCTCAAGTACGAATATCTCCTGATTGAGGAAAAGGCTGTAGAATACCTTGATGAGAGGCTAAGGTAATGAAAGATATTTATTCTGTAATCAGGGCTCCCATATTGACGGAGAAGGCCACGATCTACAACGAGAAATACAACCAGATATTCCTCGAGGTTGACAGGCGGGCCAATAAGATAGAGGTCAAAGAGGCCGTGGAAAAGGTTCTCAATAAAAAGGTCCTTGCAGTGCAGGTACTCAACAGGAAAGGCAAAAAAAAGAGAAGCGGCAAGTTTGTCGGCAGGAGACCTAATACCAAGAGGGCCATCGTGCGCCTGTATCCTGGTGAAAAATTCGATCTGTTTGAGGGTGCGTAATGCCAGTTAAAAAATACAAGCCTACATCTCCCGGCAGGCGCTTTATGAGCGTCGTAGTTGATGAAGAATTGACGAGAAAAGAGCCTGAAAAGTCGCTGATAGAACCGGCAAAACGAAGCGGAGGAAGAAATGTTTACGGCCGGATTACAAGCAGGCACAGGGGCGGTGGACATAAGCGCAAATACCGAATCATTGATTTCAAGAGGAACAAGCTTGGAATACCAGCCAAGGTTGCAGCAATAGAATATGACCCCAACAGGAGTTCAAGGATCGCGCTGCTGCAATACGCTGATGGAGAAAAACGCTACATACTTGCTCCCCTCGGCCTGAAGACTGGGGATCAGGTAATCGCCGATGATGTTACAGATGTCAAGCCCGGCAATTCCATGCCGCTCAAGAATATCCCGCTGGGTACTCTGGTGCATAACATAGAGATGAGGCCCGGCAAGGGCGGACAGGTGGTGAGGAGCGCAGGAACAGCGGCCCAGGTTATGGCGAAGGAGGGCAGGTACGTCCAGATAAGGCTGCCGAGCGGAGAGGTGAGGATGTTCCTTGAAGACTGCCGCGCCACCATTGGCCAGGTCGGAAACCTTGATCATGAAAATGTCTCCTATGGCAAGGCCGGAAAGAGCCGTTGGCTTGGCAGGAGGCCAAGAGTGAGAGGAGTCGCCATGAACCCGGTTGACCATCCAATGGGCGGTGGCGAGGGGAAGTCATCAGGCGGCCGCCATCCTTGCAGTCCTTGGGGTTGGCCCACCAAAGGCTACCGCACGAGGAGGAAGAAACCGAGCGATAGGTTTATCGTGCGCAGCAGACATAAAAAGTAATTGGTCTTAATAAAAGGAGAAGAGGCTCGTGCCAAGATCAGTAAAAAAGGGACCGTTCGTTGATGAACATTTGATGAAAAAGGTCAGAAAGGCCCTGGATACTAGCGACAGAAAGGTTATCAAGACTTGGTCCAGGCGTTCTATGATCATTCCCGACATGGTAGGCTTGACCTTTGCCGTCCACAATGGGAGGAAGTTTATACCCGTGTTTATTACCGAGAACATGGTTGGTCACAAGTTGGGAGAGTTTGCGCCGACAAGGACTTTTTTCGGTCATGCGGCAGACAAGAAATCTAAGGTTAAGAAGAAATAGGAAGGTTTATCATGGAGGCTAGGGCAATAGGCAAATTCAGGCGTGTTTCTCCACAGAAGGCGAGGTTGGTAGCCGATCTCATAAGGAACAAGCCGGTGGATGAGGCCATGCAGATCGTCAGCCTGTCTCCCAAGAAGGGGGCCCGCATAATAAAAAAGGTGCTGGAATCTGCACTTGCAAATGCATCAGAGAATATGAACCTCGATATGGACAGCCTTTATGTCAAAAAGATTTGTGTAGACCAAGGGCCGCAGCTCAAGAGGTGGAGACCGAGGGCAATGGGCAGGGCATATGGCATCAGACACAGGCTTTCGCACATTACCATAGTTTTGGACGAATATTAGTTCGCTGTACTGGGAGGCAATTTTGGGTCAGAAAGTAAATCCAATAGGACTGAGACTGAAGATTACGCGTTCGTGGGATTCCAAGTGGTTTGCAGACAAGGAGTATCCCGGGCTGGTGGAAGAGGATCATAAGATCAGAAAACACGTTAAAAAACGCATGGCCCACGCAGGGATCTCCAGGATTGAGATCGAAAGGGCTGCCAAGCGGGTCCGGGTCAAGATTCACACGGCGCGTCCCGGTATAGTGATTGGGAAAAAGGGTGTTGAGATAGAGGCGCTCAAGCGTGGTCTTGAGAAGATAGTGACCCATCCTGTTCTTATAGACATTACAGAGGTAAGGAGGCCAGAACTTGATGCTCAGCTTGTTGCGGAGAACGTGGCCGCCCAGCTTGAAAGAAGGGTTTCATTTAGGAGGGCGATGAAAAGGGCCGTAGGCCTTTCGCTTAAGTTCGGTGCCCAGGGCATCAGGATTGCGTGCGCCGGAAGACTCGGCGGCGCGGAAATGGCGCGCCGTGAGTGGTACCTTCAGGGCAGAGTTCCTCTTCACACCCTGAGAGCGGATATAGATTACGGCTTCACTGAGGCGCTTACAACCTATGGGGTTATAGGAGTCAAGGTCTGGATTTTCAAAGGCGAAGTTCTGCCTGACAAGGATGCTGAGTTCATTTCAGCTGACATATAGCAGGTGAGTAAAGATGTTAGCACCCAAGAAGATAAAATATCGCAAGCAGCAGAAGGGACGAGTGAAAGGGGTCGCACAGAGAGGCAACCAGCTTAACTTCGGAGATTTCGGTCTCAAGGCCCTTGGCAAGGGAAGGATAACGGCCCAGCAGATCGAGGCAGCCCGTATCGCCATTACAAGGCATGTGAAGAGGAAGGGAAAGATATGGATCAGGATATTTCCCGACAAGCCCGTCTCGAAAAAGCCTGCTGAGACCAGAATGGGCAAAGGTAAGGGAGGAGTTGAATATTGGGTTGCTCCTGTGAAGCCCGGGCGCATTCTTTACGAGATGGAAGGGGTTGATGAAGAAACTGCGAGGGAGGCCCTCAGGCTGGCATCCTACAAACTTCCTATTCCAACCAAAATCGTCAGCAGGAGTACCATGCTATGAGTTCGGCAGACAAATTGAGAGAGATGACTACTGAAGAGCTTAGAAAAAAGGATCAAGACCTTCGCAAGGAGATGTTCAATCTGCGTTTTCAGCATGCAACGCACCAGTTGGAGAATACCGCCAGGTTGAAAATTGTTAGACGTGAAATCGCGAGGGTGAACACGATCATAAGAGAGAAACATCTGGAGGGTGCTGAGGTCTGATGGAAAAGGCAAAGGGATTACGCAGGACGCTTACCGGACGGGTGGTCAGCGATAAGAATGACAAGACTGTGACGGTGGTGGTTATTAGGAGATTCAGGCATCCTATATATGGGAAGTTTGTCCAGAAAAGAAAAAAATATATGGCTCACGATCCGAAAAACCAATGCCAGGTGGGAGACAAGATCGCCATTGAAGAGCATCGGCCCATTAGCAAGAAAAAACGCTGGATTGTCCGGGAGATCGTGGAACGGGCCGTTTAATTATCATTGTGAGGTATGTGAAAAATGATCCAGCAGGAAAGCAAGCTCAACGTAGCAGACAATTCAGGGGCCAAGAAGGTCTTGTGCATCAAGGTTCTTGGGGGAACCCGCAGAAGATACGCCAGGATTGGCGACACCATCGTGGTGTCGGTCAAGGAGGCGATACCCAACTCCAAGGTCAAAAAGGGTGATGTGGCAAGGGCAGTGGTCGTACGGACCAGGAAGGAAATCCCGAGGCCCGATGGGTCCTATATCAGGTTTGACGAGAACGCAGCAGTCCTTATTAACCAATATGGAGAGCCCGTGGGCACCCGTATTTTTGGACCTGTGGCGAGAGAATTGAGGGCGAAGAGATTCATGAAGATTATCTCTTTGGCTCCAGAGGTGATTTAGAGCAGGGGATCTTAAACAGATGAAGGCTACAAAAAAGACAAGGACCTACCTTAGAAAAAATGACCGGGTAATGGTCATGGCTGGCAAGGACAAGGGAAAGGTGGGCAGGATAAAGCTCATAGAACTGAGCAAATACAGGGCCATAGTAGAGGGTGCACAGATCATCAAGAGGCATACCAAGCCCGGCCAGAGGAGTTCCGGTGGTATCATAGAAAAAGAGGCCCCCATACATATTTCAAACCTGATGCTTATCTGCCCCAAGTGCACGGATCCTGTGAGAATTTCAGGAAAGGTCCTGGATGACGGTTCCAAAGTCAGGGTGTGCAAGAAATGCGGGGAAATCATACCTACTGAGACCAAGTAGGCTTTGGGAGGCAGTCGAATAATGTTAAGTGTGGAAGAAAGATATCATCAGGTGGCCGTACCCAAGCTCATGGAGGAGTTTGGATATGCAAACAAGATGCAGGTGCCAACGATAAAGAAGGTGGTGCTGAACATGGGGCTTGGAGAGGCCATCCAGAATGCAAAGATACTTGATTCAGCAGCAGAAGAGCTGACCCTTATTGCCGGTCAGAAATCGGTTATTACAAGGGCGCGCAAGTCCATCGCGGCTTTCAAGTTGAGGGAGGGGATGCCAATAGGCTGCATGGTGACCCTCAGAAAGAAACGCATGTATGATTTTTTAACCAAGCTGGTGAACATTGCTATTCCGCGCATCCGAGACTTCAGGGGGATTTCTAAAAAGGCCTTCGATGGGCATGGCAACTACAGTATCGGCATCAAGGAGCACATTATTTTCCCGGAAGTTGATTACGACAAGATAGACAAGATAAAGGGCATGAATATAACAATCGTTACTTCTGCAAACACGAATAACGAGGCTCTTTGTCTTCTAAAAGCGATAGGAATGCCCTTTAGAAAATAGGAGGATGTCTTGGCCAGGAAAGCGTTGATGGAAAAGGTGAAAAGAGAACCCAAATTCAGGGTGAGGAAATATAACAGGTGTCCGATTTGTGGAAGGCCCAGGGCCTATTTAAGGAAATTCGGCCTTTGCAGGATATGCTTCAGAAAAATGGCCTCCTTCGGACAGCTTCCCGGAGTCACCAAATCGAGCTGGTAAAAAAATAAGGTTGAAGGTGTTGTCTCATGTCAATGACTGATCCCATAGCGGATATGCTCACAAGAGTTAGAAATGCACTAAGGGCGGGCCACGAAAAAGTGGATATACCGGCCTCCCGTCTCAAGACCGACATAGCGCAGATACTTAAAAATGAAGGTTATATTAACAGTTACCGTATTATTAAGGATGGAAAGCAGGGAATAATACGCATTACGCTGCGCTATCATACCTCCAAGCTGCACAGGAAGATGCCGGTGTTGGAAGACCTGAAACGGGTAAGTAAACCGGGCAGGAGGATATATGCCGGTAAGGATGAATTGCCTGTGGTTCGAGGGGGGTTGGGCATCGCCATAATTTCTACTTCCAGGGGAGTATTGACCGACTCTGCCGCAAGAAAAGCTGGAGTAGGTGGCGAGGTTGTTTGTGAAGTCTGGTAGCAATCGGAGTTAATTATGTCGCGTATAGGAAGATTACCCATAAAGTTGCCCAAGGAAGCCAAGGTCGCTATCGATGGGCAGAAATTTTCAGTAAAGGGTCCAAAGGGCAAAATGGAGATGTCCATACATCCCAAGATCAAGGTAGTCATAGATGGACCGTTGATAGAGGTTTCAAGAAGCGATGACAACAAGCCCACCCGCGCTCTTCATGGACTGACAAGGGCCTTGATAGCAAACATGGTTCAGGGAGTTACGGAAGGTTTCAAAAGAGAGCTCGTAGTTACGGGAGTCGGATACAAAGTGGAGGCCAAGGGTAAGACGCTCGTTCTGAACCTTGGTTATTCTCACGCCATAAATTTTGCATTGCCTGAAGGAATCAGCGCAAAGGTAGATACTAAAAAAGAGACTAGGATTATACTCGAGGGATATGACAAGGAGCTGCTCGGGCTTACCGCTAGCAGGATAAGAGCGTACAGGCCGCCTGAGCCATACAAAGGCAAGGGAATCAGGTATGCTGACGAGATTATTATAAGAAAGGCGGGAAAGGCGGCCGCAAAATAAAAGGTTTAGTCGAGAAATGGATATGAAAAGGAGCACCAATCCTAAGGTTAAGGCAAGATGCAGAAGGAAGTCCAGAATAAGGAAGAAGATTTACGGGACTGCTCAAAGGCCGAGGTTATCGGTTTTCAGGAGTAACCGCCACATCTTTGCTCAGATAATTGACGATGAAAAGGGAGTAACACTCGTGGCTACCTCTTCTTTTAGCAAGGAGTTGCGAGATAAGAAGGTGGAGGGTGGCAAAAAGGGCATGGCACACCAGGTGGGTGCGCTGATTGCTGAAAAGGCAAAGGCAAAGGGCATAGACAGCGTGGTGTTTGACAGGGGTGGTTACCTCTTTCACGGGCGGGTCAAGGCACTCGCGGATGCTGCGAGGGAAAAGGGACTTGTATTTTAATTTAACCGGAGAGGTCAAAGTTGCTTACCAATATTGAAAACAAGGAACAGGAATTCATAGAGAAGATCGTTTTCATCAATCGTGTGGCCAAGGTCGTTAAGGGCGGTAGGCGTTTTTCATTCAGTGCCCTGGCGGTGGTGGGAGACGGATCTGGCAGGGTCGGTTTCGGGCTTGGTAAGGCGAAGGAAGTGCCGGACGCCCTCAGAAAGGCGACAGAACGTGCCAGAAAATCAATGATCGACGTGCCCATGGTGGAGACCACCATCCCACATGAAGTGATAGGCCATTTCGGGGCCGGAAAGGTTCTCTTGAAGCCTGCTCCCCCTGGTACAGGAGTTATCGCCGGCGCTGTGGTCAGGGCCATCATGGAAGCTGCTGGCATTCATGATGTACTTACCAAGTGCATCGGAACAAATAATCCTCATAATGTTCTAAGAGCCACCTTTGTGGGGCTGAAGGAGCTCGGGGATTCGGCGTTCAGGGCGAGTCTCAGGGGTGTCAAGATGGCTTCTGTAAGGACAAAGGCTGCATAATTGGGAGTGAGTGAAAAAGCAATGATCACCTTAGATATCCTTAAACCAAACGCAGGATCGGCAAGGAAAAAAAAGAGAGTAGGAAGGGGCATAGGCAGCGGCCACGGTAAGACGTCTTGCCGCGGAAGCAAGGGGCAAAAGTCCAGGTCTGGGGCTACGATTCCGCCGGGATTCCAGGGCGGTCAGATGCCTCTTTACAGGCAGTTGCCCAAGAGGGGTTTCAAAAATCCCTTCAGGAAGTCATTCGGCGTCGTTAATGTGTCCGACTTGTCTGCCGTAGAACATGACGGCGTTATAGATATAGAGGTGCTCAAGGGCAAGGGTCTTGTTAAGAAGAGAGAGAAATACGTCAAGATCCTTGGCGAAGGGGATATCGCCAGGGCGGTGCAGATTAAGGTCCATGCGGTGAGCCGTACAGCAAGGGAAAAAATTGAAGGTGCCGGCGGCTCCATAGAGTTGATCGGTATCAAGTAAATAGAGCTGCTTACGGTTTTACTGGTCTCAAAAGGAATTTGAAGCAGGAGCTATAAGTGCTAAAGGGAGCTGAAGGCCTCGGAAATTATCCTGAACTCCGGAACAGGATTATATTCACCTTGTTGATGTTAGCCGTATACAGGATCGGCGTCCAGATACCGACTCCGGGCATCGATGTTCAGGCCTTGGCCTCCTTTTTCTCAAGGGCACAGGGGACGTTGTTTGGCATGTTTGACATGTTCTCCGGCGGGGCATTGAGAAAATTTTCCATCTTTGCCCTTGGAATAATGCCATATATTAGCGCTTCCATTATCTTGCAGTTGCTACAGGTGGCTGTACCGCAGCTAGAGGAACTCAAGAAAGAGGGTGAAGAAGGCCACAAAAAGATGAGCCAGTACACCCGTTACGGCACTGTTGGACTGAGTCTGCTTCAGGGTCTTGGTATTTCAATAGGTTTGGAAAGTATGGTCGCTCCCGGAGGAATACCGGTAGTGGCTCACCCTGGCTGGTCGTTCCGGCTACTCACTGCGTTGACCCTCATGTCAGGTACGGTTTTCCTGATGTGGCTTGGTGAACAGATTACGGAGCGGGGAGTCGGCAATGGTATATCGCTTATAATATTTGCCGGAATTGTAGCGAGAATGCCATCGGCCATAATAGACACCTTTAGGTTGATGAAGACAGGGGAGATCAATGCCCCGCTGCTTGTTATCCTGCTGATACTCATGATTGGTGTGGTGGCCTTTATATGTTTTATGGAGAAGGCCCATAGAAGGATACCGATTCATTATGCCAGGAGGGTAGTGGGCAGGAAGGTCTACGGTGGGCAGAGTACACACCTGCCCCTGAAGGTGAATACGGCAGGGGTTATTCCGCCCATTTTCGCATCTTCCATCATCATGTTTCCGGCAACTATAGCCAACTTTATCAGGGTGCCGTGGATGCAGTCTGTGGCCCAGGCGTTGAGACCAGGCAGCCTGGTTTACGAGGCCATCTATGTGGTCCTTATTATATTCTTCTGCTATTTCTATACAGCCATCATAATTAATCCTACAGATATAGCGGAAAATCTGCAGAAGAACGGTGGTTACATACCCGGTATCAGGCCAGGAAGAAAAACGGCGGAATTCATAGATAATATCTTGTCTAGGATTACTCTTATAGGCGCAATATACGTCTCCTTTGTATGCGTGTTGCCGAGTGTGCTGATTACTAAGTTCAACGTACCGTTCTATTTTGGTGGTACCGCTCTCTTAATCGTGGTGGGCGTTGCCATGGATACGCTTGGACAAATAGAGTCCTATTTAATCACGAGAAACTACGAAGGACTGATTCAGGGAGCCAAACTTAAAGGCAGGTAGACCCTGTTTACAATATTGTGAGAAAAAAACTGGGTAGTCGGAGAATAATTTTAAAGGCGCCGTGGGAGATAGAGAAACTCAGAGCTGCCAACCAGATAGTTGCGGATATATTATCGGAGCTCAGGGGGCTTGTTAAAGAAGGTGTTACGACTGCGGAATTGGACCGGATAGCTGTCGAAAGGATAAATCAAAGGGGAGCTAAACCGGCTTTCAAGGGATATCATGGTTATCCTGCCTGTACTTGTATTTCGATAAATGAGGAAATAGTACACGGGATACCTTCAGATAAGAGGTTTATAAACAAGGGCGACCTTGTAAGTATAGATTTAGGTGTTATTTTGGATGGTTACTATGGTGATGCCGCCTTCAGCTGTTTTGCAGGTGAGGCCCCTACGGAGCATGCGGAAAGGCTTGTCAGGGTCACCAAGGAGGCTCTATATTCGGGTATCCGGAAGGCCAAGGCCAAAAATAGACTTGGCGACATTTCCTGCGCCGTTCAAAACGTTGCGGAATCACATGGCTTTGGGGTAGTCAGGAAATTCGTCGGGCACGGTGTGGGAAGGGCATTGCATGAGCCTCCGGAGGTGCCTAATTTTGGTGTACGAGGGACCGGACCAATACTTAAAAAAGGCATGGTTATCGCTATAGAGCCCATGCTGACCATGGGTTCTTTTGACGTTGAAATAATGGAAGACGGTTGGACTGCCGTAACGGCTGACAGGGCCCTTGCAGCACATTTTGAGCATACCATAGCGATAACTCACAAGGGTCCGGATATACTAAGCAAAGGATTCATTTAAATTTTTAAGAGAGTGTTACCATGGCCAAACAGGATGCAATACAAGTGGAAGGCAAGGTCGTTGAAACTCTACCAAACGCCATGTTTCGTGTGGAGCTCGATAATGGCCATAAGGTATTAGCCCACATATCGGGAAAGATGCGCATGCATTACATACGGATTTTACCTGGTGACAGGGTAACGGTTGAACTGTCTCCTTACGATTTAACAAGGGGACGTGTGGTTTACAGGTCCAAATAAGGATTACGAAGGGTATTGAAAAATGAAAGTTCAGGCTTCTGTAAAGAAAAGATGCAAGGATTGCAAGGTAATACGGCGTAAGGGAATCGTCAGGGTAATTTGCAAGAATCCCAGGCACAAGCAGCGTCAAGGTTAGGAATTAGGGGGGAAAATGGCAAGAATAGCAGGGGTTGATCTGCCCAAGAACAAGCGACTTGAGGTTGCCCTAACATACATTTACGGAATAGGCCGGACGTCTGCCCAGAAGATTCTCGACAAGGCCGGGATATCCTGGAATAAGAAGACCGACGAGATGACAGATGAGGACATTACCGCTATTCGTAGAATTATTGATGCCGAGTACAAAGTGGAAGGTGACCTGCGAAGGGAAGTGTCCATGAATATAAAGAGGCTTATGGACCTTGGCTGTTACAGGGGCCTGAGGCACCGGCGTGGCCTTCCAGTCAGGGGCCAGCGTACATGCACCAACGCCAGGACCAGGAAAGGCCCCCGGCGTGCGGCTATCAAGAAGAAAAAGAAATAATTAACGGAGGATTAAATGTCACCACCGAGACGTGGCGGAAAAAAGGTAAAAAAGAACATACCGGAAGGCATAGCCCATATACAGGCCACCTTTAACAATACCATTGTCACCATTACGGATAAGCAGGGCAACACCATATCATGGTCAAGTTCAGGGGCTAACGGATTCAAGGGTTCCAGGAAGGGTACTCCATTTGCGGCTCAGGTTGCTTCTGAAAATGCTGCAAGAAAGGCTGTAGAGCATGGAGTTCGCACCCTGGAGGTTGAGGTCAAGGGGCCTGGCAGTGGCAGGGAGGCCGCCCTCCGGGCGCTTCAGACCGCAGGCCTCCAGATAACAGTGATAAGGGATGTTACCCCTCTGCCCCACAACGGCTGCCGTCCGCCCAAGAGACGGAGAGTGTAGGTTCACCTTTTAAAACCGTCATACGAGTGAGTCTTTGAGAAGAATCGGAGGAATATAGTGGCAAGGTATACAGGACCGAGGTGTAGATTGTGTAGAAGAGAAGGCAGTAAGCTCTTTCTCAAGGGGGATAGGTGTTTTTCTGAAAAATGCGCCTTTGAAAGAAGAAGCTATGCCCCTGGCCAGCATGGGAGGGGACGGATAAAGGTTTCGGACTACGGGATCCGTTTGAGAGAAAAGCAGCGTGTCAGGAGAATCTACGGTATCAAGGAATCACAGTTCAGGCACTATTTTGAGCTTGCCGATAGTCAAAAGGGTGTTACGGGCACCAACTTGCTGGTTCTTCTAGAAAGGCGCCTTGATAACGTGATTTACAGGCTTGGGTTGGCGGATTCGAGGTCTCAGGCACGACAACTCGTTAAGCATGGCCATTTCCTCATAAACGGGTGCCGCGTGGATATTCCCTCTTTTCAAGTAAGGGTTGGTGACGAGATAAAGGTTAGGGAGAAGAGCAAGGACATAGTACCAATAGTTCAAGCCATCGAGGCAGTTGCGAGGCGGGGAGTGCCGGACTGGCTCGAGCTCGACGCCGACAACAAGAAAGGCGTCGTCAAGGCCATGCCTGAACGCTCTCACATTACCATGCCCATTCAGGAACAATACATCGTTGAGTTCTACTCCAAGTAAGCGGTAGCAAAACAAAAGGGATTATGGCTAATACAAATCAGAAACCATTTTACAGAAACTGGCGAGAGTTAATCAAGCCAAAGCGTATAGAAGTCAAAAAGGATACCAGGACGGATGAATATGCCAAATTCTCATGCGAGCCCCTGGAAAGGGGTTATGGTATCACTCTTGGCAATGCCTTGAGGCGGATCCTCTTAGCCTCCCTGCAAGGGGCAGCAATAGTAGCAGTGCGCATAGAGGGGGTAGAGCATGAGCTGGCCACGATACCTGGTGTGATAGAGGATGTTACCGCCATAATTCTCAATCTGAAGGGCGTACGTTTCAGGCTTTCCAATGATGAGGAAAAGAGACTTCATGTAGAGAAAAAGGGTCCTTGTGTTTTGACTGCCGGAGACCTCGTGGATTCCCAAGGGGGATGTGAGGTGCTGAATCCTGGACATAAAATCGCCACTCTTACAGAGGATGGCGAGATTTCCATGGAGATGCTGGTGAGGTGGGGAAAGGGTTACGTTCCCGCAGAGGAAAACGCCCACAGCCTCGAGGACGAAGCTGTTGGCACCATTCCGGTGGATTCCCTTTTTTCCCCTATCAAGAAGGTAAATTTCAAGGTATCGCAAGCCAGGGTAGGCCAGAGAACCGATTATGACAAGTTGATTATGGAAATCTGGACTGATGGGAGTGCGGTTCCAGAGGACGCAGTGGCTTATGCTGCGAAGATCCTGAAAGAGCAGGTAACCGTTTTTATTAACTTCGATGAGACTGAGGAACCAGAAGAAAAGCCTGCCGGTCCTCCATATATGGATAAATTGAAGGATCTAAACAAGCGTATAGACGAGCTTGAGTTTTCAGTTCGTTCTGCCAACTGTCTCAAGAATGCCAACATTCACTATATTGGCGAGCTGGTGCAAAAGAGCGAACAGGAGATGCTGAAGACCAAAAATTTTGGCAGGAAGTCACTCGAAGAGATTCTCAGGATACTAGATTCCATGGGGCTGACCCTCGGAATGAATTTGGAGGGTTGGATACCTCCGGAGACGGATGAGGACAAGGAAGGTAACAAATAATGAGGCACAGAAGAAGAGCGAAATATTTTGGGGTCAAGACGGCCCACAGAAAGGCCATGTTCAGGAACATGGTTACCTCTCTTTTCATGCATGGCCGGATAACCACCACGGTCACAAGGGCGAAGGAGCTCAGACGGGTGGCTGATAAGCTTATAAGCCTTGCAAAGGAGGGCAGTCTTCATTCAAGGCGTCAGGCGCTTTCATTCATCATGGATAAGGGTGTGGTGGGCAAGCTTTTCGCTGAAATCGGACCCGGGATGGCTGCCAGACGAGGTGGATACACGAGAATAGTCCGAATAGGCCCTAGGACGGGGGACGGAGCAATGATGTGTATCATAGAGCTCGTGACGGAATCTCTCCAAGTTTCAAAGCCAGGTCGGAAGAAGGAGGTTGCCGAGCAGGTGGCGCCCACGATTATCCCAGAGGTTGCTGCTGAGGGCCAGGAGCCAGAGGCGGAGGGTTCTTCGGTATCTGAACCGGAGTCCCAAGGTCAAGCTTCGGCTGAAGATATCCTTGATTCTATGGCTGAGGCTGTGGAGGCGGGGCCTGATGAAACTCCTCTCACTAACAACAAGGATGGAGAAGGAGCAAGTGACGGTAATGTCACGCCAGTGGAGGAAATGGAGGAAGGAACTCTGAAGGATGGATCCACGGAGGAGCCGCCAGCTCCAGACGAGAGTTCAGCAGCCAGTGAATCGGCGTCAAAGGGGGAAGAGGAAGACAAGAATTCGCATGAGGAGGGGAAATAGTTAAAATTTTCTTGACTATGTCTGTGAAAAAGGTTAATAAGTAACCAAATTTATCTGGAACAAATCAATAGATAAATGGCTATGGTAGCCCTTCCAATGAGATTGGAAGGGCTTTTTTTATGAAAAAATGGTGGTTGGGTTGTTGGAGATCGGTTTCCCCCCGGTTTTTTGTATAGCCGGGGTTTTTTTTGGGGGGAGCCTTGCCGTTGCCGTTTAAAGACAACCCTTTCCCTAAAAGGCAGCTTCCCGGATTTAAAAAGGTATCTCCTGAACATCCCTTTTTGATTCCTTTAACTGGTTCAGGGTCTTGTTGTAGAAGTCTATAACCTCTCTTCTGCTGATCATGCCAAGGAATTTTCTTGGGTCGTCGTCGTCCACCACGGGCATCATGTCTATGTTTCTGATGGTGAATTTCCTTAAAAGCGTATTCACGTCTTCAGAAGGTGTCGTTGTTATCACATGTTTCCGGGCAAAGTCCTTTACGAGTAGTATGTCACCGAGATCCCTGTCGAACAGGAAGTGCCTTATGTCATTTATAGAAAAGATTCCGGAAAGCCTTCCCTCCTTGTCCACGACTGGAAAGTAATGCTGTTCGGTAGCCTGGAAAAATCTCCTGAACTGGGAAAATGTCATGTCCTCGGGTATTACCGCAAAGACCCGTTCCGGATTGAAAATGTCTGCCACGGTGATTCCCTCGAGTATATCGTTAAGGAAGTCTCCTTTGTGAACCGGGCTGTCGATCTTGCTTTTAACTTGAGCCCTGTACAAATTCCATCGTCTGCAAAGAAAGTAGCTCAGGGAGCATACCATCATGCTAGGGAGAAGAAGGTGGTAGGAACTGGTTATCTCGCTGACCACTATTACGGCCGTTATGGGAATATTGGAATTGCCGGCCAGGAAGCCCGCCATGCCAACGATAATGAAAGGTGAGGCGGAAGGTACGATATTTGGAACAATATTATGGAAAAAGAGTCCTACCGCGCCTCCAATGGAGCCTCCTATGACCACTGACGGTCCAAAGACACCGCCGCTTCCTCCGGATCCGATTGAAAAGGTCGTAGCGAGAATTTTTCCAATGGCTACCGCTATAAAAAGGTACATGGTTACCTTGTTGTAAAGGCCGTCTTGGATAAATCCGTAGCTGAAACCAAGTACCTGGGGCAGGAACAGTCCAAGGGTACCTGTCATTATTCCTCCAAGGGCAGGTTTCAACCAGAGAGGCAGGTTGACTTTTTTTTGGAAGAAATCGTGGAATCCCCAGAAAAGAGTTACGAATAGAAAGACACCTATGGTAAGGCAAAGGGCCAGGACCGCGTAGGGACCGAGCGCCAGCACATTAGAAAATCTGTAGTCCTCGGCCCTGAAAAGAGAGCCCCAACCGTACACGCTGCAAAATAGAGAGTAAGCGATAGTAGATGCAATGGCTGTGGGGATGATAACATCCGCCTCGAATTCCGGGTCCTTGTAGAGTATTTCAGATGCGAAAAGCGCCCCGGTTAGGGGTGCCCGGAATATACTTCCGATGCCTGCTCCAAGACCGGCTGCCATGAGTATCCGCATTTCCCTTGGCGGAACCTTGAGCGTCTGTGCGAGAAGAGAGCCAAGTCCCGCCCCTATCTGGCATATCGGCCCTTCGCTTCCTCCAGAGCCTCCGGAACCAAGAGTAAGAAAAGAAGCAATCATCTTGACAAAGGGTACCTTTGCGGGGATGAGGCCGTTGTATTTATGATATGCCTCTATGGCTGCATCGGTTCCGTGGCCCTGGGCCTCTGGGCAGAAAAGTGCGACAAGGAGGCCGCTGAGCAGCCCGCCAACCGCCGGAACCACCCAAAGCACCCACCACCTGAACTCCGAAGCGCCCTCGTAATGAAACAGGGGCGGATCCCCGGCAGGATGGCTTGGCTTGTAACCAGCGAGGTAATCGAGGAAGAAAAAATGGCCGATGTGACAGAGGAAGTGGAATGCTATAGCCCCGAGACCGGCGAGCAGCCCTACCGTGATGCACAGCAGCAGCCATCTTCCAGCCCGTCGTGCGGGGCTTCTTACTTTAAGTGACATAGGGGAAGGTTCCATGGACTAAATAATTACCTGTTTTTTCCAATATAATAAATAGCAAAGGACTAAAAAATTGCACTCCCCTGTTTTTTAAGGGCATAAAATTTAATGGAAAAATGCATTTTTTCTATCCATTGACAAGCAATTTCAGTAGGAATATGGTACTGGTTCACTTAAAATTCTAGCTCCGAGGTAGAATCATATGACAAAGTTGCCAGGAAAACAGATGGTAGTAGAGGCCCTCAAACGGGAGGGCGTGAACGTGGTTTTTGGATTTCCGGGCGGTGCCATCATCGATGTTTACGACGCTTTGGAAAAGGATGGCGGTATTAAGCATGTTCTTGTCAGGCATGAACAGGGCGCGGCCCATGCGGCGGACGGTTTTGCAAGGGCAACAGGAAAGGTTGGCGTTTGCATAGCAACCTCAGGCCCAGGTGCCACCAACACCGTAACCGGTATTGCGACCGCATACATGGATTCCATACCGATGGTGGTATTTACCGGCCAGGTCCCGACGAGCCTGATCGGAAACGATGCCTTTCAGGAAGTAGACATAGTGGGGATTACCAGGCCATGCACGAAGCATAACTACCTTGTAAAGGATGTTCATAAGCTCCCTGCAATCCTCAAGGAGGCCTTTTATATCGCAAGTTCAGGCAGACCAGGGCCGGTCCTGATAGACCTGCCAAAAGATATCCAGAATCAGGTGGCCGAGTTCGATTACCCGGATAAGATAAAGCTTCGTTCCTATAACCCTGTGGTAGAACCGCATACAAGACAGATCGAGCGTGCATTCAAACTCATCGAAAGGTCGAAACAGCCAATAATTTATGCAGGAGGGGGCGTAATCATAGCGAATGCCCACAAGGAGCTTAGGAAACTCGCCGAATCAATTTGTGCGCCTGTAACGATGACCTTGATGGGGCTCGGAGGGTTTCCCGGAACCCACGAACAAAGCCTCGGAATGCTTGGCATGCACGGAACTTATTGCGCCAACATGGCCATGGCCAACACGGATCTCATAATAGCAGTGGGTGCCAGATTCGATGACAGGGTGACCGGTAAGATAGAGGCATTCGCGCCGAATGCCTCCATTATCCATATAGATATAGATCCCACCTCCATCCAGAAAAACGTTAAGGTGGATGTTCCCATAGTGGGTGACTGCAGAAAGGCCCTCAAGAAACTCGTTAGGACGATAGAAGAAGATGGGCGTCCGCAAGAGGTGTGGCGAGAAAAATTCCAGCCCTGGTGGGACCAGATTCGCGCTTGGGAAGCAAGGCACCCCCTTACCTACAAGACGGAGCCGGGTGTAATTAAGCCGCAGTACGTTATAGAAAAGCTCTACGAACTCACAAAGGGTAAGGCCATAATTACTACTGAAGTTGGCCAGAACCAGATGTGGACGGCCCAGTTTTACAAGTTTGACGAGCCTCGCACTCTGCTCACATCAGGGGGCCTTGGCACCATGGGCTATGGGTTCCCAGCGGCCATTGGGGCACAGATGGCCTTTCCGAACAAGCTTGTTGTGGACGTGGCTGGAGATGGAAGCATACAGATGTGCATACAGGAGATGGCCACCGCAATGGAGCAGAAACTGCCTGTAAAGATAATTATCCTTAACAACCAGTTCCTGGGGATGGTTCGTCAGTGGCAGGAGCTTTTTTACGACAGGCGCTACGCCGCCACTGAATTTTCCGTTACCCCTGATTTTGTAAAACTGGCAGAGGCATACGGGGCCAAGGGATTCAGGGCTACAAAGCCTGAAGAGGTGGAGGATACCTTGAAGAAGGGCCTTGCAACAGACTGTCTGACCATTATGGAGTTCGCCATTGCTAGGGAAGAGGGCGTGTTTCCGATGGTGCCTGCTGGCAAGGCCACGACAGAGATGCTTCTGGTATAAGCCTTCGACAACCAATAGGGCCTGTCATGCACAGGTCTTTAAAATAACGAGTCAGGAGTTTTAACCCATGAAACATACCCTTTCTGTACTGGTAGAAAATGAACCCGGAGCCCTTTCACGTATTACTGGGCTTTTCAGCGGCAGGGGTTTTAATATTGAAAGCCTGTGTGTTGCCCCCACCCTGGATCAGACCATGTCTCACCTTACCCTTGTCACTTCCGGCGACGAGTACATAATCGAGCAGATAATTAAGCAGCTCAACCGCTTGGTGGATGTGTGCAAGGTGGTGGACGTGAGTGAAGGGGAGTTTGTCGAGCGAGAAATGGCGCTGATTAAGGTGAAGGCAGAGGACGAAACCAGGGCGGAGGTCCTGAGAATGTGCGATATCTTCAGGTGCAAGGTGGTGGACGTGAGCCCGAGGACCTACACCATAGAGGTTACAGGGCCGGAATCAAAGCTCAAGGCCGTAATGGAGCTTCTAAGGCCCATTGGAATAAAGGAGATTACGAGAACGGGTACTATTGCCATCCAGCGTGAGAAGAAGACCGTTTAGCCCAAGGTCGAAACCTATAATTTAATTAGGAGCCGAGATATGAAAATATACTATGAAAAGGATGTAAGAGACGGGATTCTCAGTGACAAAATCATAGCAGTAATTGGTTACGGAAGTCAGGGACATGCCCATGCCCAGAATTTAAGGGACAGTGGCCTGGATGTTATAGTGGGACAGCGGCCTGGTTCTCCAAACTACGACCTTGCAGTGAAACATGGTTTCGAGCCTGTGTCGGCTGCAGAGGCAGCCAAGAAGGCCGATCTTATAATGATTCTTGTTCCTGACCACGTCCAGGCAGACCTTTACAGGGACGCCATTGAGCCGAATCTTGACCCAGGGAACATGCTCCTTTTCTCTCACGGATTCAATATCCACTTTGGACAGATTGTGGCGCCCAAGGAGGTGGATGTGGCCATGGTGGCACCCAAGGGCCCTGGTCACCTCGTCAGGCGGGAATACGAGATTGGTAGGGGTGTTCCATGCCTCGTGGCTGTAGAACAGGATGGGTCTGGGAATGCCTTAGACCTGGCTCTGGGATATGCACAGGGAATCGGTGGGACAAGGGCAGGCGTTATCGCAACAACCTTCAAAGAGGAGACGGAAACCGACCTTTTCGGTGAACAGTGCGTACTCTGCGGCGGGGTGAGCGAACTCATAAAGGCGGGCTTTGAAACCTTGGTTGAGGCAGGCTACCAGCCCGAAATTGCCTACTTTGAATGCTGCCACGAGCTCAAGCTCATAGTGGACCTTATTTACGAGGGAGGCCTGTCTATGATGAGATACTCCATTAGCGATACGGCAGAGTATGGTGACCTTACGAGAGGCAAAAGGATCATTACCGAGGATACCAGGAGGGAGATGAAGCGTATACTGGATGAGATTCAGTCAGGCAGCTTTGCCAAGGAATGGCTCCTCGAGAATAGGGTGAACCGTCCCGCGTTCAACGCGCTAAGGCGCAGGGAGCAGGAACAGATGCTCGAAAAGGTGGGTGAACGGTTGAGAGACATGATGAGTTGGCTCAAGAATTAATTAAAAATATGCACAAAGTCACAGTACCTGTGGCCAAGGAGGGCATACCCTTTATCGGTATGTCAACCTTGGCTACAATTGTTTTTGCACTTTTGTATATGAAGGCGGCAGCCATGACTTGTCTGATTCTTTCCGGATTTGTCCTTTATTTTTTCAGGGATCCGGAAAGAATAATCCCAACCGGGGTCGATTTGATTACTTCACCGGCAGATGGTAAGGTTATTGAGGTAGGCAAGGCCCAGGAACCCTTTTTCTCTATGGGAACATCTACCCGGATAAGTATATTCATGAACGTGTTCAACTGCCACGTCAACCGGGCGCCAATTGAGGGGAGGGTTCTTGACATCAAATACAAAGAGGGCCGTTTTCTTGCTGCCAACAAGAGAAGGGCCATGGCTGAGAACGAACGGGCCGCCATGCTTTTAGAGGATGAAAAGGCCAGGCGCGTAACGGTGGTACAGGTTGCAGGTCTTGTTGCAAGACGCATAGTTTGCTTGGCGGAGCCGGGCGACAGACTCAGGCGTGGCCAGCGTTACGGCATGATACGGTTCGGTTCCCGCCTTGACGTTTATGTGCCTCCAGATGCAGCTATTTTTGTGGAAAAAGGCCAGCGGGTGATGGCGGGGCAGAGTGTTTTGGGCAGAATGGAGAGTGTCTAAATGACTGACACAGACAAAAAAACGGAATTCAAGAACCCGAGAAGACGTGCATACATCTTACCCAATCTGTTGACAAGCTTGAGCCTGTTTGCTGGCTTTTATTCCCTGGTTTCAAGTATTGATGGAAAATTTGTTGCAGCGGCTTGGGCTATCCTCGTATCCGGCATATTTGACGGTCTTGATGGTCGCGTGGCCAGGATTACCAGGACAACGAGCAAATTTGGGCTTGAATACGACTCCCTTGCCGATCTTGTCGCCTTTGGAGTGGCCCCAGGAATTCTTGCATTCACCTGGGCCCTCAGGGGGTTTGGCCGGCTCGGATGGCTTGCGGCCTTTTTATACGTTGCTACTACTGCTCTTAGACTGGCAAGATTCAACACCCTTGGATCTTCAGGTCCGGGCTCCAAGCGGTTTTTTCTTGGCCTTCCGTGTCCGTCTGCGGCGGCCATGGTGGCCACCACGGTTCTCATGTGTCATCACCTTGGTATCAGTGGACCGGTGCATCACTACGGGCTTTTGCTCATGATCTATGCCTTGTCGTTCCTGATGGTGAGCAATGTCCGTTACTTCAGTTTCAAAGAGATGCAGTGGCTCAACCAGCATCCTTTTCGCGGGCTCGTGGCCTTGCTTTTAACAATGGTCGTCATAGCGATAGAGCCGAAGGTTACCCTTTTTGTTCTATTTTTGTTTTATTGTTTGTCAGGCCCTCTCCTATATCCGTTATCGGGATTCTTGTTGCGGAGAAGGGAGGCTGGCAAGGCATCAGTGAAACAGCAATAGAAGGGAAAAGGGGGTAAGTTATGAGTACCTTGGACAAAAAGAAGGTACAAAGACCGGGCAGCAGGATAATCATATTTGACACCACCTTGAGGGACGGTGAGCAGTCCCCTGGGGTTGCGCTCAACATGCAGGATAAACTCCAGATTGGCAGGCAGCTTGAAAAACTCGGCGTGGACGTTCTGGAAGCGGGCTTTCCAGTCGCATCCCATGGGGACTTCGAGGGAGTCAAGAATCTCGCCGGGGAACTCCGGGGCCTTCAGGTCGCAGCCCTTGCCAGGGCAGTAAAGAAGGACATAGATATCGCCTGGGATGCCATAAAGGACGGGGCGAATCCCAGGATTCACACCTTCCTGGCGACCTCTGACATCCATCTCAAGTATAAGCTTCGCAAAAACAGGGATGAAGTGCTTGAAATGGCAGGCGAGGCAGTAAGGTACGCCTCTATGTATACTTCGAATGTGGAGTTTTCCGCCGAGGATGCAAGCAGGACCGATCTTGATTACCTGTGCAAGGTATTTGAACGGGTCATTGATTGCGGAGCTACAACGGTAAACTTTCCAGACACTGTGGGGTACGCGATTCCATGGGATTTTGGACGTATGATAAGGTACGTAATGGAAAATACGCCCAATATCCACAGGGCGGTCTTGAGCGTGCACTGCCATAACGATCTTGGCCTTGCCACGGCAAATGTGCTCTCCTCCATTAACAATGGCGCACGGCAGGTTGAGTGTACAATAAACGGTATAGGGGAGAGGGCGGGAAATACCGCCATGGAAGAGGTGGTAATGGCAATTCGCACAAGGCACGACCTTCTTCCATATGAAACCGGCATCAATACCATGCACATAGCGGCCACAAGCCGTATGGTAAGCATGCTTACCGGGATGGTAGTCCAGCCCAACAAGGCCATAGTCGGGGCAAACGCCTTTGCCCACGAATCTGGGATTCACCAGGACGGCGTGCTCAAGAAGAGAACCACATACGAGATAATGGACCCAAGGGACATAGGCCTTTCTTCGGGAAGCCTGGTGCTCGGCAAGCACTCTGGAAGACACGCCCTCAAGGCCAAGCTGCATGAAATGGGATACGATCTTTCGGAAGAAGAGATAGCAAGAGTCTTTGAGCGTTTCAAGGAGTTGGCTGACAAGAAGAAGGAGATATTTCCGGAAGATCTTGAGGCCATCGTGGCAGAGGAGATTCTGAGAATACCTGAGAAGTTCAGGCTCACCTATCTTCACGTTGCCGGAGGTAGTGGAATAAGGCCAACCGCCACAGTGGGTATAGAGGTGGACGGGAAGGAAAAGGTGGCCGTTTCTATTGGGGCCGGGCCAATCGACGCTGCTTTCAACGCGGTGTCAAAGATAGTGAATACAAAGAGCAACCTTCTTCGATTCACCGTAAATTCCATTACCGGGGGAACCGATGCACAGGGTGAGGTGACCGTAAGGCTCAAGGAAGGGGAAAAGGTTGTAACCGGCCAGGGAGCGGACCCGGATATTATTACGGCGAGCGTGAGGGCCTATCTTACTGCCCTTAATCGGCTATCGTATAAATAGTTACAGAAAATGTGGCTGAAACACGAGGACCTTAGAAGACGGCCATCTTTTCTATGGGAAAGGGTTATGATGGGAAATGAGAAGGTACGTGTCTATGTGTTGACTTGCAACCTGAAGCGGGTGACTTGATTCGGACGCTTTCTATGACGCAATTTGTATCAGTACCATCAAAACTGGAAGATAAGAGGTTTTTCTTATGAGTCGATCCATGACTATTGCAGAAAAGATTCTCGCTGATCATGCCGGGTGTGAGTTTGTGGAGCCTGGCCAGCTTGTGGAGGTGAAGGTGGATGTCGCCCTCGGTAACGACATCACCGCTCCCATCGCCATTGATATATTCAAAAAGGCCGGAGTGAAAGAGGTGTTTGACCGTACGAAAATTGCCTTGGTGGCAGACCACTTTACTCCCAACAAGGATATCAAGAGCGCAGAACAGGTAAGGCTGCTGAGGGAGTTTTCAGAAGACCAGGCGATAGTCCATTTCTACGAGGGTGGGGAGGTAGGCGTGGAACACTGTCTACTGCCCGAAAAGGGAATAGTAGTTCCGGGAGACGTTGTAATTGGCGCAGATAGCCACACATGCACTTACGGTGCTCTCGGGGCCTTCGCCACTGGTGTTGGAAGCACGGACCTTGCAGCGGCCATGATAACCGGCCTTACCTGGTTCAAGGTTCCGGAGAGTCTGAAGATAGTATATAGAGGCAGGCTTCAGCCCTGGGTGGGAGGCAAGGACCTTATCCTTTATACCATAGGGGATGTTGGGGTTGACGGCGCGCTTTACATGGCGATGGAGTTTACAGGCCCGGTTATAGAACAACTTTCTGTGGCGGAGCGGATGACCATGTCCAATATGGCCATTGAGGCCGGAGGTAAGGCGGGTCTCATCAACCCCGATGATAAGACGAAAGAGTATGTTGAAGCAAGGGCTGGCAGACCGTATAAGTTTTTCCACAGTGACGAGGATGCCGGATACGCCAGGGTTATTGAATATGACTGTTCCACCATAGAGCCACAGATAGCCTTTCCTCATCTTCCAGAGAACACTGTTTCCATGTCGGAGGTGGGGACCGTGGAGCTTGATCAGGTCGTCATCGGTTCCTGTACCAACGGCAGGATAGAAGACCTTGAAGTGGCGGCGGGAATACTGGAGGGAAGGAAGGTTGCCCGGGGCCTGCGGCTCATTGTGCTTCCTGCTACTCCAGCTATATGGTCAGAGGCCCTGGATAGGGGCTTCCTGAAGGTATTCGCGGACGCAGGCGCCGTAATTGGCCCCCCAACCTGTGGACCATGCCTTGGCGGCCACATGGGTATTCTGGCGAAGGGAGAAAGGGCCCTTTCCACGACAAACAGGAATTTTGTTGGGAGGATGGGACACCCCGAAAGCGAAGTATATCTCGCAAGTCCTGCCATCGCCGCTGCAAGCGCGGTACTCGGGCGTATCGGAAGCCCTGAAGAACTATAAAAGATAAGGGGAACATTCCATGAAATTAAGAGGCAAGGTCTGGAAGTTTGGGAAAAATATAGATACCGATGCGATTATTCCGGCAAGGTACCTGAATACCTCTGATCCACGGGAGCTTGCAAAACACTGCATGGAGGATGCGGATCCAGATTTTCCGAGCAAGGTGGGGCCAGGTGACATAATGGTGGCAGACAGGAATTTTGGATGTGGCTCCTCTCGCGAACATGCGCCGATAGCGCTGAAGGCGGCTGGGGTTGTCTGCGTGATAGCCCCGAGTTTCGCCCGTATTTTTTACAGGAACGCCTTCAATATGGGACTGCCCATATTCGAGTGTGAAGAGGCACCGAGGCTGATCGAAGAAGGCCACGAGGTGGAAGTGGACGCGGACACCGGCGAGATAGTCAACGTAACCACAGGAGAGCGCATGAAGGCCCAGCCCATCCCGTCCTTCATGCAGGAGCTGATAAGGGACGGAGGACTTATCTCGCATATCATGAAGAATATGGATAAAGTAAATTGAAAAGGTTGAAGGAGAAGTGATATGACAAAATACAAGATAGCGGTTATTCCCGGCGATGGAACGGGTCCGGAGGTCATAAGGGAGGGAGTGAAGGTGCTCGAGGCAGCGGCAAAAAGGTTCGGCTTCGAGCTTGATATGACGTGGTATGATTACGGCGGAGACCGGTATCTCAGGACTGGGGAGGTACTGCCGGAAGGTGCCGTGGATGACCTTAAACAGTACAAGGCCATATACCTTGGAGCCATTGGCCATCCCGACGTGAAGCCAGGAATTCTCGAGAAGGGCATACTCCTGGCGCTGAGATTCGCACTTGACCAGTACATAAACCTGAGGCCCGTCATCCTCTATCCAGGGGTCGACACGCCCTTAAAGGACAAGGGCCCTGGCGACATAGATTTTGTCGTGATACGGGAAAACACAGAGGGCCTCTACACTGGTTCAGGAGGGGTGTTAAAGAAAGGAACACCCGACGAGGTGGCGGTGCAGGAGTCAATTAACACCAGAAAAGGTGTTGAACGCTGTATCAGGTATGCGTATGAATATTGCAAGAAAAGGAACAAGAAAAAGACCCTGATGCTGTGCGGAAAGACAAACGTGCTTACCTTTGCCTTTGATTTATGGGAGCGCGCGTTTTACGAAGTCGGGGAAGAGTATCCTGATATCAAGAAGGAGTATGCCCATGTTGATGCCACCTGCATGTGGATGGTCAAGAATCCCGAATGGTTTGACGTAATAGTTACGGATAACATGTTCGGAGACATCATTACCGACCTTGGCGCCATGATACAGGGAGGCATGGGAATCGCCGCAGGCGGCAACATAAACCCGGAAGGAGTCTCCATGTTCGAGCCAATTGGTGGTTCTGCTCCAAAGTACACGGGCAAAAATGTGATAAATCCCCTGGCAGCAATATGCGCGGGGCAGATGATGCTTGACTATCTAGGGGAAGAGAAGGCTGCCAGAACGGTTGAGGAGGCTGTCAAGACGGTGGTGAACAAGCACCTGAAGAGCCTTTCGGCGGGCAAGATGGGTTATTCTACTACCGAGGTGGGGGACCTCGTTGCAGACTACGTGAAGGGTTAGTTGTCTTGGGAGGTATTATGAACGATGAATACTCTATAGCAGTTGTGGGCGCCACGGGTGCCGTTGGCAAGACCATGATCAAGGTCTTGGACGAGAGGGATTTCCCTATCAGGGAGATAAGGTTTCTTGCTTCGGAACGCTCAGAGGGGAAGAAGATATCCTTCAAGGGAGAAGACGTAGTGGTTCAGAAACTTGGCCACGATTCCTTTGGCGGCGTGGATATTGCCCTTTTTTCCGCGGGAGCATCAAGGAGCCTGGAATTTGCTCCTTCGGCGGCAAGGGCAGGCGCCGTGGTGATTGACAACTCCAGCGCGTGGCGTATGGACCCGGATGTGCCTCTCGTGGTTCCAGAGGTAAATTCCCATGCCATTGCCGGGTACAAAAAAAGGGGCATTATAGCCAATCCAAACTGTTCCACCATACAGATGGTGGTGGCCCTGAAGCCCCTCTATGACTACTCGAAGATCAGGAGAATAGTGGTCGCCACCTATCAGGCGGTTTCTGGCACCGGTCAGAAGGCCATCAGTGAACTTGAAGAACAGGTCAAACAGTGGGTGATAAAGGGATGCGGCAACGAGCCCGGCAAATCAAAGGGCTATGTAGGAAAGTTCGAGTACAAGGCGTACCCTCACCAGATTGCTTTTAACTGTCTTCCTCAAATAGATGTTTTCGAGGACAACGGCTATACCAAGGAAGAGATGAAGATGGTTAACGAAACTAGGAAGATACTCGAGGACGACTCTATCATGGTATCGGCCACCTGTGTGAGGGTCCCAGTATTTTTTGGCCACTCTGAATCGGTAAACGTGCAATTTGACTCTGAGGTAAGTGTGGAAAAGGCCATGGAGCTTCTCGAGGCTGCGCCGGGGGTAACCGTCCTTGACGAGCCTTCGAGGGCTGTTTACCCCATGGCCATAGAGGCAGAGGGTAAGGATGATACCTTTGTGGGAAGGATAAGGAAGGATATATCTCAGGAAAACGGTATGGATATGTGGATCGTTGCAGACAATATCCGAAAGGGTGCTGCAACAAATGCGGTTCAGATAGCGGAAAAACTTATAAAATCCTACCTGTAGTATTCAAGGGGTCCAAGTCGTCCCCTTTGCACAGCCAGGCCGACCGAGAAGGAAGCCTTCCCATGCGGCCCTGAGTATTCAGGAGAAAACAGTTCCGTTAGGAGGCGCATAATGAGCATCATTTCCGATCTTCTTGGCAAGTCTCCCTTCGGAGCCATGGTAGAGCACTCTAAAAAGGTTCACGAGTGTGTGGAGATGATACGGCCTCTGATGGACGCCCTTGCCGAGGAGAACTTTCAGCTCGTTGGAGAGCTTCACAAAAAGGTGTCAAGGCTCGAATACGAGGCAGACAAGATAAAACACGAGGTTCGCAGCCTGCTGTCCAAGCGTCTTTTCTTGCCGGTGGACAAGGTTGACCTTGAGAATTTTCTGAGGTGCCAGGACAAGATAGCAGACTATACAGAAGATTTTTCTGTAATTCTGACCATCAGAAATACGCCCATCCATCCAAGTCTTATGGATAAGTTTTTCAGGCTGACTGACCAGGTTTTTCAGGTCACAGGTAGCCTTCTTGCCGCAGCCGTGGAGTTGCAGAATCTTGCAGAGGTATCTTTTGGCGGTGCAGAGTCGAGAAGGGTATTTAAATGGCTTGACGGGCTTGGCGAGGAAGAATGGAAAGCTGATCGCATAGCATGGGATCTTTCGCGGGATATATATTTGCTTGAGGGCGAGGTGCAGACCATGACCATTATTTTTTACGAGAAGATGATACTCACCCTGGGGCAGGTAGCCAACGAGGCAGAAAACGCGGGGGATATGCTGAGACACATGCTTATAAGGTAGGTGCGGATCCATGGTAGATTCAGCTGATAGACGGATCGAATGGAAACCGTTCTAATTGGGATAACTGCTCTACTCGGGTTTTACATGGCATGGAACATCGGTGCCAACGATGTCGCAAATTCCATGGCAGACGCCGTGGGTTCAAGGGCATTGTCTGTTAAAAATGCAGTTATACTTGCGGGTATATGTGAATTCGCGGGAGCTGTGCTAGTTGGCGCCCCTGTTACCGACACGGTAAGGAAGGGAATAGTCAGCCCGGACAGTTTTCTTGCCATACCCGGTATTACCCCGGAGCAGGCAGCGGCCCTGTTCGTCATTGGCATGACCTCGGCCCTTCTGTCGGCAGCCATTTGGCTAAATGTCTCCTCGTTCCTGGGCCTGCCTGTTTCCACAACCCATTCCATTGTTGGGGCCGTTGCTGGTTTCGGTATAGCGGCAGCAGGGTGGCAGTCCGTACAGTGGGGAAAGATGGCCCAAATAGTAATGAGTTGGTTTATATCCCCGATAGCCGGTGGAATCATGGCATTTCTCGTTTTCAAATTCATCACCGGGGCTATTCTCGGGCGGGAACGGCCAGCGAGAGCCGCTATAAGGTACGCCCCCTTTCTCGTGTCTGCCGTTACTGCTTCGGTAGTTATTGCCACGATATACAAGGGGCTGAAGCATGTGATTGGCCATATTTCCTGGCTTACACCCGAGGTTTCCATATACATTACCGTGGTGTTAAGTGTTGTTTCATGGTTTATCTCAAGGTGGTGGATGTCCATGCGGCTTTCTGGAAAGGACGGCCTGCCAGTGGATGAACAGCTCGAGCAGGTGGAGCAGGTATTCGTACCCCTTGTTATTATTACCTCCTGCTCCGTCGCATTTGCTCATGGTGCCAACGACGTGGCCAATTCCGTGGGTCCCCTCGCCGCTGTTGTGAGGGTGCTCCAGACCGGGCAGGTGGCCCAGAAGGTGGGGGTACCATTTTGGGTCCTGGTACTTGGGGGAAGCGGCATAGTGGTTGGACTCGCCACGTTTGGCTACAGGGTTATCTACACCGTGGGGGTGAAAATTACAGAAATAACACCTTCCCGGGGAGTGGCTGCGGACCTCGCTGCGACCGCCACTGTGTTGGCTTGTACAAGGCTGAAACTTCCTATCTCCACCACGCATACCCTCGTGGGAGCCATTCTCGGGATCGGCCTTGCAAGGGGGCTTACCGGTATAAACAGGGACGTGGCCAACAGGATATTCGGGGCCTGGTTTGTCACTGTGCCGGCGGCAGCCCTGCTGTGCGTATCCTTTTTTTTCCTTGGAAAGGTCTATTTCCTGAAGACTATCACCATGATATGCACGAGATAAGGCGGAGGGGTTACCGTCTTATGGCAGTTCTTTAATGTTACCCTGACGCAACAAGGTGACACGCAGCCATGTGGTCTTCTTCAACCTGTTCCAAAGGGGGAGTCTGTTCCGAGCAAATGGGTTCAGCCATGGCACACCTGTTTCTGAAAGCGCATCCGGCTGGAATTTCATCGAGTGATGGAACGCTGCCCGGAATGGATGAAAGCCTCCTTCCGGTTACATTCTCGCCGTAAGGGACAGAGGCGAGAAGGCCCCGAGTATAGGGGTGCAGGGGATGGTCGAAGAGTCTTTTAACAGGACCGTCCTCCACAATATTCCCAGCATAC
This sequence comes from Deltaproteobacteria bacterium, assembly GCA_015493475.1. Taxonomy (GTDB): domain Bacteria; phylum Desulfobacterota; class Dissulfuribacteria; order Dissulfuribacterales; family QOAL01; genus JAADCZ01. The sequence goes on along the minus strand of WGDC01000051.1, from coordinate 25,721 downwards.
ATGACCATGACTCTTTGGGCGATTCTGGCAACGACCCCGAGGTTGTGCGAGATGAGCAGGAGAGCCAGGTCCATGGTAGAGCTGAGTCGACAGATAAGGTCAAGTATCTGAGCCTGTATTGATACGTCCAAGGCAGTTGTAGGTTCGTCTGCAATAAGGAGTCTTGGATTGCACGAAAGTGCCATGGCCATCATGACCCTTTGGCGGAGTCCTCCTGAAAGTTCATGGGGATACTGGTCGTAGACCAGCTCCGGATCAGGTATCCCCACCTTGCTCATGGTGGATAGCACGAGGGAACGGGTGTTTCCTTCGATATCCACGTTATGGATCTTGATAGCCTCCCTTATCTGAAAACCGATGGACAGCACCGGATTGAGAGCGGTCATGGGTTCCTGGAATACCATGGCTATATCCTTGCCCCTTAACTGCCTCATGGACTCGTCAGACAATGTAAGCAGATCTCTGCCATCAAAGAGGATCCTGCCGGATGTGGTGAAGCGTTCCCTATGGAGGAGTCTCATGATGCTGTAGGCGGTCATGGTTTTGCCGCAGCCGGATTCACCGACTAAGCAGACCCGCTGGGCCTTTTCTACCGAAAAAGAAACGCCCCTTACCGGTAGCAAGGGGCGTTTTACGTCTTCGATGGTAACGGTGAGATCCAAGACGCTGAGAAGCGGGCTTTTTGTCTCGTCATTCACGGTTCTTTATCAGGAGGGTTGCTGGGTCAAGAAATACATTGTTTATCTCACTTCCTTGTCCCTTCATGACCATGACGTTGATCTTTCCCTTGACTGCCTTTAACCCTATAAGGGCCTCGAAAAGATCAGACAGTGGTTCAAGCGATGCCGGGATGTGCGCCGGTTCTAAGGCATCCTCAGGCCTCACGGTTATTGCGAACCAGATAGGGAATCTCATCTCTCTCGCGAGTATTTTCAGCTCTGCAAGGGGCTCTCTGCTCTCGTCTCCTATGGGAAGCCCGTCTATAATCACAAGCTGCGGAAAGAATATTCCCTGCTCTGTAAGGTCGTTCAATCTTTCTTCGAGTTTCGCAACGGAAAAGTCTTCCACATTGAAAGTCATTATGAAACGGTGAGGCAGTATGGTATCCCAGAGTTCCGAGGCGTTTTTCAGCTCGTATTCCTGGGATATGTTATGAAATACCTCTTCATACCAGAGACATACCTTCCTTACAGGCTGGGTAAGGCTGACGTGGAGTACGTTCCTCTCCCTTAACAGGTTGCTAAGTGCGAGCTGGACGAGAAAGGCCGTTTTGCCCACACCAGCCTTGGCCAAAACGCCCCCGAATTCGCCTTCCTTGATGGGTTCTCTGTCTCCGCTGCCGAGTATCCTCAAGGGGTTTCTTAAAATGAGATCTTTTTTCAACATGGCAATGGACCTTTCTCTCAAGTATACAATATTATTCTTAGTTACTACGCCGGATGTACCGTCTCGTCTTTTTTTTTGTCTTGTATCCATTCATCACGCGGCCTTCCTGTTCTTTTCCTGGGCCTTTTTTATCAGTTCTTCCGAGATGGTCTTTGGTACCTGGCGGTAACATGAGAACTCCATGGTGAACTGGGCCTTGCCCTGCGTAATTGAGCGAAGGTCAGTGGAATAGCCGAACATCTCGGACAGTGGAACCTCCGCCTCTATGACACATGTATCACCCTCATCCTGTGCGCCAAGGATCATTCCCCTTCTCTGGTTGAGCGTGCCCATGACCGCGCCCTGGAACTCAGAGGGGGTCTCTACCGCCACCTTCATGATGGGTTCGAGTATGGCGGGCTTCGCCTTTTTAAATCCCTCTTTGAACGCGCCTCTCGCTGCTGCCTGGAATGCGGTATCCGAGGAATCCACGGAATGGGCTTGCCCGTCGTTGATAACCACCCTGATGCCTGTGACCGGGAATCCAAGGAGCTGACCCTTGTCGAGGGCGCCTCTGAAACCCTTTTCCACTGATGAGATGAACTCTGTTGGTATTGCGCCTCCAACGATCTTGTTCACGAACTCGAATTCCCCTTCAAAGGGTTCCATGTAGCCAGCAACGCGCCCATACTGGCCAGCGCCCCCTGTCTGTTTCTTGTGGGTGTAGTTAAAGTCCGCATGCTCGGTAATGGTTTCCCTGTATGCGACTTGGGGCGCTCCGGTGTGCACCATAGCGTCATATTCCCTTTTCATCCTCTCTATGTACACCTCGAGGTGAAGTTCGCCCATTCCCGAAATTATGGTATCGCCGGTCTCGTGGTCTGTCCTCACCCGGAAGGTTGGGTCTTCCTTGGAGAACCTAGAAAGTGCTTTTGACATGTTCTGCTGGCTCTTGTTGTCCTCGGGGACAATGGCCAGGGATATGACCGGATCGGGCACGTGCATCGATGTCATGGAGTACCTGATTCCCGGAGACGTAAACGTGTCCCCGGAAGCGCAGTCGATCCCGAACAGGGCGCCGATGTAACCCGCCGGTATTTCCTCGATATCCTCCATCTGGTTCGCGTGCATTCTCACCACCCTGCCTACCTTTACCTTTTTCCCGGTGCGGGAATTTACTATGAAATCCCCTTTCCTTAGTGTTCCCTGGTAGACCCTTATGTAAGTGAGCTGGCCATATCTCCCTTCTTCGAGCTTGAATGCCAGGGAGACAAGGGGCTTGTTTATATCCGGATCGAGAATAACTTCGTTCTCGTCATTTTCCAGGTCAAGTGCTATGTTCTTTACTTCACAGGGATGGGGGAGATAGCGGGTAACCGCATCGAGCAGGGGCTGGACCCCCTTGTTTTTGTATGCGGAACCCATTAATACCGGGGTAAGTTCCCTGTTGAGGGTGCCGATCCTTATGGCATCAATAAGAAGCTGTTCTGGGATATCGCCTTCGAGGGCGGCCTCCATGAGTTCCTCGGAAAACATGGAAGCGGCGTCTACAAGTTCCTCCCTCCTCTTCTCTGCCTCTTCTGCGAGCTCATCAGGTATTTTCTCTATTTTTATCTCTTCGCCCTGGCGGCCCTCAAAGTAAATGGCCTTCATCTTTACAATGTCAACGACGCCCCTGAAGTCGTTTTCCAAGCCAATGGGGATCTGCAGCGCGACCGCGTTGTGGTGGAGCTTTTCCTTGAGCTGCTCAACCACCTTCAAGGGGTTGGCACCGCTCCTGTCGCACTTGTTAACAAATGCGATGCAGGGAACCTTGTACCTCGCCATCTGGCGGTCAACGGTTATGGACTGGGATTGTACGCCCCCCACAGAACAAAGGACCAGGACGCCGCCATCAAGTACCCTTAGCGCCCTTTCCACCTCGATGGTGAAGTCTACGTGGCCCGGCGTATCAATTATATTGATTTCGTGATCGTTCCATTCGCAGTAAGTCGCAGCCGAGGTTATGGTGATGCCGCGCTCCCTTTCAAGCTCCATGAAATCCATGGTTGCGCCTACCCCGTCCTTGCCCTTAACGTCGTGAATGGCGTGAATCCTGTCGGTATAGTAAAGGATTCTCTCCGTAAGGGTGGTTTTCCCAGCGTCAATATGCGCGCTGATACCAATGTTTCTGACTTTCTGCGGATCTCTCTTCATTTTCTTTACCTCTGAATAAGACGAAATTGTTTCTGTGGCCTTTGAAAATGGGCCGGTCACTATCCTCTAAAGCAATGTTTACCTGTGAAATTTGATGCGGATTAAAGAAATCTATAGCCGGAAGTCTTTAGAGGCTTGCCTATCTAACTGCTTGATGGTCTTTTGTCAAGGTCTATCTATAATGTCAACTATGGTCTGATTAATCCCTGATTATTAATTCATCGAGGGATGAATAGTTATTTCGGACCATAAAGTCAATGAGTCCATGCAAAATTTTTTCAGGGGCGCCAGGATCCACGAGGGTGGCCGTACCCACCTGTATCGCGCTGGCTCCCGCCATCAGGAATTCGACGGCGTCCCTGTAGGTTGAAATGCCTCCAATGCCTATAACAGGTATGGAAACGGTCCTTGCAACCTGCCATACCATCCTGACCGCAACGGGCCTGATGGCAGGACCAGAGAGACCTCCAAACACGTTACCAAGCACCGGGCGTCTGCCGCGAATGTCTATCGCCATGCCAATCAGGGTATTAATCAACGATACCGCGTCGGCTCCTGCACCTTCCACGGCCGTTGCTATTTCACATATATCGGTAACATTGGGGGATAACTTTACTATTACCGGCAGGCTACATGCCCGTTTTACCGCTGTTGTCACCTCCGCCGCAGTCTTGGGGTCAATCCCAAAGGCCGCTCCGCCCTCCTTTACATTGGGACACGATATGTTTACCTCTAATGCATGCACGCCTTCCAGTCCGTCAAGGCAGGCGGCCATCTTTTCGTATTCCGACACGCTATTCCCAAGGATGTTGACTATTGTCTTGATCTTATGCCGCTGCAACCATGGGAGCCGCTCTGTCTTGAAACGCTCAATGCCTACGTTCTCAAGGCCTATGGCGTTTAACAGCCCGCAAGGGGTTTCATGGATTCGGGGCGGGGGGTTGCCGGTTCTCGGCTCAACGGATATGCCCTTTACAACTATCGCCCCGAGATTGCGAAGATCAACAAGATCGAACAATTCGTTGCCGTATCCGCAGGTGCCGGATGCCAGGAGTACAGGGTTCTCAAGGGATAGCTGTCCAAGCCTGAGCCTAATATCCGGTTCCTTTTTCCCGCCCTTGGTCATGTTTATCCCTTCCTATTCCCAGGACAGTTTTTCCGCCCTGAAGCATGGACCTTCACGGCATACGTGGAGATAACCACCGTCTTTGGCCTTTACCGCACATCCGAGACACAGGCCGCTTCCACAGGCCATTGCCGTTTCCATGGAGACCTCGCACCTTATATCCCGGCTTTGGCAAAGATGATGGGTTGCGCGAAGCATTGGGTAGGGGCCGCAGGAAAAGACCGCGACATCATTTCTAGCCTCTTTATCGAGCCTTGAAAGGAGCCTGTCAAGGACCTCTGTTACGAGTCCCCTGTTACCGAAACTTCCGTCTTCAGTGGACACGAGTATCTCGATGCCGGTTTTCCTGAATGGCTCAAGCCTGAGGAGCTGGCTTTTGGTAACTGCCCCGACAATGGCTACCGCCCTTCTTCCTTTGAGCTGTCCGGCAAGAAAGAGAAGGGGGGCAACCCCGAGGCCGCCTCCCACAAGGATAGGGATTTCACCCTTGCCTACCTCGAAGCCACGGCCAAGGGGGCCGAGTATTTCCACAAGCTCTCCCTGAGCCTGCATGGCAAGCGCTTTTGTGCCCCTGCCGACTACCCGGTAAAGAAACTTAACATGGCCCTTTTTTTCATTTACCTGGTGCACTGACAGCGGCCGTCTCAAAAGCGGGTCGAATCCCTGGATGCTGCCCGCCCTTATCATGCAGAACTGGCCCGGAAAGGAGGATGCGGCTATCTCCGGAGCAAGTACCTCCATAAGGAAGATTCCCGGCCTTATCTCTACGTTGCATACTATCTTGGCATCCTTGTTGATCCGTTTCTTTTCCATTATCCGGCAGTAAGAATGGATATGGCAGTGCATGAAAATAGTATCAGGGAGATAGCCGCATTCAACCGGAAAAAGGCTATGTTCATGCGGCTCAGGTCCCTGGGAGTAATAACACGTCTCTGAAGCATGAGAAGAACAAACACCAACGCCATGCCGAGAAAGTAAATCCAGTTAAGCCTTGCAGCAATGCCGGCGGCCATGAAAGACAGGAAGGCGGTCACGTGAAAGAGGCTCGAGACCCTGAATGCCTTTTCAACGCCAAGCCAGGCAGGAATGGAGTGGAGCCCCTGGGACCTGTCAAACTGAATGTCCTGGCATGCATAAAGAATGTCAAAGCCGGCTATCCAGAACATCACCCCGAGGCTGAGCACCAACGGCACCATTCCTATGGAATTTTTCACTGCAATCCATCCCGCAGTGGGCGTTATGCCTATTCCAAGCCCTAGAAAAAGATGGCACAGGGGGGTAAACCTCTTTGTATACGAGTAAAAGACCAGCAAAAAGAGGATGAACGGGGAAAGCCTGAATGCAAGAGGTGTAAGATTCCAGCAGGCAAGAAAGTACACCGCGGCCGCCACCATGACCATGGTCCAGGCATCTGTCCTTTTCACTACTCCGCTTGCTAATGGCCTGGACCTGGTTCTTGGGTTCCTTGCGTCAAAGTGGAAATCAACTATCCTGTTGACCCCCATAGCCACGGTTCTCCCCCCTGCCATGGCTGCAAGTATCCAGAGGTTGGTCTTCCAGTCTGGAACGCCGCGGGCTGCAAGGAAGGCCCCCGCGTAGGCAAATGGCAAGGCGAAGACGGTATGCTCGAATTTAATCATGTCCAGGAGTATCCTGGTCTTTTCGACGAAAACCTTGGGCTTGCTTTTTTCTTTCATTGGTAAGATAAAACTCGGCTTTTCATCATTTTTAAAAGATTAGGCTGAACCCCGCCTTTTTTCAAGGAATTTGGAATAAGAAAGGGAAGGTGCCCCGACTCCGGCCGATTGTCACGGAGTATTTATGCACTTGGCTTGAACCTTGAGGCCCCCTTTAAGCCCCAACTCTTTCTCGGCGTTTTTCCCGTTTAAGGCGATTTCGAGAAACCCGAAACTGTTTATATAGGCCACCAGGCTCCCAGGCTCAACCGTTGAGAAAGTGTGTTTTAAGGGAAGTACGAACCTGTTTCCGTCAGGGTCATAAACGGTGACCGTTACCCTGTCCTTGGGGCAGCTTAGCCGGGCCATGTGTTCATAGGCAATACTGGTTGCTCCGTTGCCAAAGTGGTCAAAGTAGAGGATGCAACCTTCCACGGCATTTTTAGACACCTTCGGCCTGGGGATGTTAATGGTGACAGGTTTTTCATTATACACAGAGCAGAATTCTTCCGGGGCTGTGCCAAGGGACAGTAACGCCGCTGCCGGTGCAAATATGTCCCTTCCGTGAAAGGTCGAGCTGTTACCTATCCTTATGCCCCTGCCAAGGAGTATGGCCTCAATTTCTTGCCTGTTTATCTTGTAGGTTTCTATTTGATCCTGATGGGGGACTGACATGGAAAAGACGCCGTTATCCGGACCCACGAGCAGGTTCGTCCCGTTTTTCAACACAAGGGCGGCCCTGCTGGTCCCCACGCCGGGATCAACGACTGTGAGAAACACCGTTCCTGCAGGGAAACTCGGCATACTTACCTTGATGTATATGGCCGCTTCGAGGATGTTTTGCGGTGAGACCATGTGACAGAGATCTATAACGATGGCCTTCGGGTTTATAGATGCAATGACCCCCTTGCATATACCTACAAAAGGGTCACTGAGGCCAAAGTCTGTCAGGAATGCGATTGTCCGCTGATTTTTCACTTACCAGTATGATGGTGTTTCTATGGGGACCTCGCCGTCGTCCACGTATTCGTCCATTAGTTTTTCCCACCAGCAGGGCAGGCAGAACGACGCCTCGTGGACTGAGGGGTTATAGTACCGCCCCTCAAATGGTTGTCTCGGCCTTTTTATGGAAAGCCCCTGCTCCTTGGTGCCGGCTACAAATGCGATTTCACCACCGTAGGTTGGTATTGGCGCAAGATAGACCTCCACGTTGGAGAATACGTCCTGAAACCTCTTCCTGATAAAAGGCATAACCCTTGGCATTGTTGCGGGCAGCCCTGATTGACGGACGACCACGCCGGTTTTGGAAAGGCAGGCGGCAAGGTCTTCGTGAAAGGGCCTTTCGAAAAGAGATATTGCGGGCCCTATGGGATCTGTGGAATCCAGGATGATTACGTCGAATTTCTCGCCTCTGGCCCGGGCCTTCTTTACAAACTCCGCTCCGTCACCGATCAATAGCTCCACCCTGCTGTCCTTCCAGTCGCCGCATATCTCGGGTATGTACTTCCTGCAGGCAACGATGACAGCCTCGTCGAGCTCTATCTGCACCACCTTCTTGACTGAATCGTATTTCAGGACCTCACGCAGGACTCCGCCGTCTCCGCCACCGATTATCATGATAGATTCCACCGGCGTCTTTCTCCCGAGAATGGGTACGTGGGTCATCATCTCGTGGTATATAAATTCATCCCCAACGGTTGTTTGTACGATACCGTCCAGGACTAACCCCTTTCCCCACTGTGGGTTATCAAAGATCAGCAGGCGCTGGTATGGAGTGCGCTGTTCAAACAGCGGTCCCACCTCGTAACCGTGGACAAACCCTGGTCCGATACTCTCAGACCACCAATAGCGAGTCAAGTATCCTCCAAGTCAAGCAGTTGACCCCTGTTCAGTTCTATAACTGCCACATGTCCCGGATTCAGGGTGGCCTTGAGGCTCTCGAGGATCCTGTGGGCCTGATCCTGGTTCCTGGTAAAGATATCGAGTGCAGCATATTCCTTTTCGGGCCACGTATGTATCAGGATATGCATGGTGGAGTTCGATACGGTGGCTGATACACCGTAAGGGTCGAACTGGTAGGTGTTGATCTTCGCATCCCGGTTGTTACTGAAAGTGTCACAGGTCGAGGCGGCCTTTTCAAGAACGGTTCCAATCACCTTGGCGTTAGCCAGGGAAGAAAAAGGGGTGTGCCACATTTCCACAAGCAGGTGTGTATTCAGACCGCAGGCAAGGGCGCTGTTTAGCATGTTCGCCTTTTGTCTATTCTGACCCGGATTTTTTTGAAGCACAGGAGTAGCGCTATCCATGGGCAGTCTCCTTCCCGGCCCGGTTTCTTGAATGAAATCTGTGGCCGGCCGCTGTTGATAAGCAAGGGACGTAATCGTACGTCTTGGTCTCCTTGATAGCCAAAGAATGAATCTTTTCTTAGAAACGGCGAAGAATCTAACCACTTTCGATTATCCTTGTCAACCTGAAGTCCGTAGATGTACCCGGTATGCGGTGAAGTCTACTCGAAAACCAATATGCCGTCGAATGTATGGGGAACTATGCCGTGAATTTACGGGTTACGGTACCCAAAAGGATATTCTCAGTAGTCTAAAAATCGTATTGAAGAATATCCTTAGTCCTGCGGCAGAATTCCTTGGCGTAATCGGTCCATATACCCTCTCCCCAGTAACGAAAGCAGCTTGTCTCCGCGCACATGAGATGAAAAAGGGCGTTGCGGTACCTGTGTTCAGAGGAAGGCACGCCCGGCTTAAGGACCTTTTCGTAAAACAGGGCGCTGACCTCTTCGATGGGAGTAAGTACATCCTTGTAGCCCCTGACCCAAGACAGGTTGTTCGTCCAGCTTCCACCTTCCATTGAAAAGTTTACGCCTATGTCTTTCCTCAGTTCCTTTATGACTTCTTCGAGGCGTGCCCGTCCATCGCCCGGCCTAAACCGGGCCCATATCGCCCTTTGACAAACGGGCTGCACAACAGGCAGGTCTTCCATGCCTATGCCCTCTGCATAAAGGTGTTCTAAGTATTCGGTGGGATTCATGGCAGGGGTGCTGCCACCGCTGCATTCCCTTATTACCTCAAAGTACTTCGGTGGGAACTCGTTCATCATCACGCCGCCATTTTCTCCGTCAGAAATCTGCGCAGACATAAGTGGAATATTTTTCCCTTTTATCTCAAGGGGGGACAGGCCCTTTGCCTCGTAATAGGGCTGCATCTGTCCGACAAGCTTGGTGTCGCTTCCCTGGGTCTTGATTATCGCCACTATTTCCACGGACCCGCCCTCGGAATTTGTGCATACTAAGCGGTGGGGGAGATGTGGCTGCACGGGGCCGTTTCCGTTTTCGGGTATCTCGACAGTATGTTCCTGTACAAATACCCATCTATAGCCGCATTCTCGCAATATGCTTACAAATTCATAGGCCACATCCGGGTGGTTTGGCAACGCCATCTCGGCGGGAGAAAAACCCTTTACCCGCTTCAAGGCCTCTATGCCGAATATACCGGCAAAATGCTGCTGCCAGGCCTTAACGTGAAGCCTGTAGTCCTGCATGGGAGTGGAAGGAGCAACCGGGTGGCCCCAAGCAGAACCAAGCCATTCCACGCACCTGTTGTAAGCCTTGTCGCAGGTGATTTTCCTGAGACTGTCAATGACGTCATCTGCACCCATATGCCTAAGGCCGTGAAGTAGGGTGCCAGAATAGTCTAGGCTGACACGAGGTTCCAAACCCTCTTTGCAAAGCTGCGGAATGAATTCGCCCATGCGTTTATAGCACCACAGAAACACCGGGGCGTTGTGGTTATCTCCAACATCCTGGTGCTCCATCATGTATTGCAGGTTGCTTATGACCTCAGCCGTGCTCAGGTCGCGGCCCCCGGCAGGAATAAGAGGCTGGTGCATGTGAAGCGCTATGGAAAACGCGCTCCTGATCTCGTTGAATTTTACCGGACTTTCCTGCAGGAAAACCGGGGCGCCGTCTGCCTCTTTCACAGCGGTTTCCACCTCTTTTTCAAAACCAGAAACGGCAGGAAGGCCGTTAATATATTCAGGTATTTTCATAGTATAGCCACCTTTTCTGCACCCTTACAAAAATTCCGGCCCCTAAAAAACAGGGAAGGGCTCGGACGTTTACTTGTGCCTTATGTATTCGTAGATGTTCAAGTAATCCTGGGCAGGCCTATTCCATGAAAAATCATAGGCCATACCGTTCTGTAGTAATTTTCTGAACTCTCCAGGATAGGTATACCACAGACCTATGGCCCTTGACATGGCGGATTCTATTGCTTGATAATCAAGATGGTAGAATACGTAACCATTTCTCTCCTCCATCGGCCTGTTGGAGTAATCCCTGTCAAATACCGTGTCTATGAAGCCTCCCACGCCCCTTACTATGGGTACAGTTCCGTATCTCATGGCGATCATCTGTACAAGGCCGCACGGTTCGAACACGCTCGGAGCGACGATCATGTCTGCTCCGGCATATATGAGGTGAGCCAGTTCCTCGTTGAAGCCTATCTCGAGATGGCAGTCCGGGTTGTCGTTCAGGTAGTGTTTTAGGTGCCAGAAATAGCTGTTGATGTCTTCCTGGGGGCTGGAACCAAGAAGTATGAACTGGGACCCGTTATATATGGAATAAAAAAGGGCGTGCCTTATGAGGTGCACGCCCTTTTGGAAATCGAGCCTTCCCACGTAGGCGATCAACGGCTTGTAATCCTGGCGAAGAAGCAGCCTGTGTCTTAATGCCTCTTTGTCCCGGTATTTTTCCTCTATGTGGTCCCTGATGTAATGGCAAGGTATGAGTGGATCTGTCTCCGGATTCCATGTGTCGTAGTCCAGACCATTCAGAACACCACCGAACTTGTGGCTGTGCACGTTAAGGATGTGACCTAGGCCGTAGCCCATGTCTGTGTTGAGCACCTCCCAGGCATGATGCGGTGAAACCGTTGTTACAAAGTTGGAATACACTATGCTTCCCTTGGTGAAGTTTATAGCCTGGGGGTTGAAATCGTCGCCAAGGCGGTCCCTGGAATAATAATAACCGGGCCGCCCGAGCCCGGTGGCCCACAGGATGTCTTCACCCGCTATGCCCTGATGCCTAAAGTTGTGGACGGTGTGGCAGACCCTCTGGTTCTCCAAGCCGTGGTATTTATATATCTCAAACAGCAGGACCGGGGTAAGGGCGGTTTGCCAGTCATGGGTGTGGATGACATCGGGCCTCTTGTTTGTCTTGAGCATAAATTCAAGGGCTGCCTTGGTAAAAAAGGCCATGCGCATTGCCTCGTCTGGAAAGCCATAATAGGCCCCCCGGTTGAAAAAATTATCTCCGCTATGGGGTTCTATAAAAAAACACTTGCGACCATGTACGAAACCGAACCAGACTGTACAATGGACCGCTCCGTTGAACCAAGGCACCCACAGGTCCTGATACGTTACGTGAAGGCCCCAAATGTGGTCATAGCGCATGCAATCGTATTTTGGCAGAATGATCTCGACTGCGTTTCCCCTAATCTCGAGCTCCCTGCTGAGGCCGAACACGACGTCTGCCAGGCCCCCTACCTTTGCAACCGGGGCGCATTCCGAGCTCACCATTACAATATACATTTCATCACCTCAAACCATTTTCGCCCTGTTCTCTTGTTCGGTCCAAAAGGGCCCTGACTTCTTCTATGTATCTCCATGACTGGTCAAGGTCAGTGTGGCACCTTCCTACCCAGGCCTCGCCCCAGTAAAAGTTACAACTTGTCTCTGCTCGAAGAAGATGCCACATTGCGTTTTCAATAGACTGCTGTGCGTAACCGCCCACGCCTTGTCTGCCGACCATTTCAATGGCCTCGTAAACCGCCCTGCTTGTTTCAAACACCCTTTCAGCGGCTGCCTTCTGTGCCCTTGAGCCCTGCCACTGGACGAAGCCTCTTCCGTGATGCCACCCTGTGTTCCATGCCCCGGTATCCACGTTTATTTTCCCGTGCGCCCCGTACCTGTCAAGATATTCATGTATGAATACGGGAAGCAGGGCAGTGTGGCCGCGAGAAGCCCGGTTCATGAACTCTTGGTAAAATGCCCCCCAGAAATTCGCTTCAGACGAGGTGTTCCTAAACCAGCCGCCATTGTCTCCGTCCGTGCAAGTGACTACCAAGGGCGGGAAATTACAACCCATAGTCCGGCAACGGACCTCTTTATCGAACCAGGTGAATGTCATTCCGCTTTCCTGGGCGTTGGAAAGCTCCCGGTCTCTCACCACTACGATAATCTCTTCTCCGCCGTATTCTGCAACATGAGGCCGGTAGCGTATTTCCTGCCAGCTCATGGGCGTCAGTGGTTTTATGTATTCACTGTCCACTACCACGTAACGATATCCGAAGCGTTTTAAAATGGGGATAATTTCCATGGAGAAGCCCATTTCAGGGGGCCAAAATCCCTGAAAATCGTTTCGCCAGAAGAGGTGGGCTGCAATGCCACGCCACCTGCCAATCTGTTCCAAACGGTCTGCCTTGGGGATAAGCGGGAGCACGGGATGGTAGTATGCCGTCCCGAGTATCTCGATGATCCTCCTGTTCTGGAGATGCCACAGGAGAGAGCCGCAATCAACTATTCCGTAAATTTTTCTTTGAAAATCCGGGTTCGAGATTGTCTCAAGAAGCGTTCCGGACAGGGAAAGATGCGCCTTGCCCACGTCTTCGTATTTCCAGAGTGTCTGGGGTACCCGGTCCAGGCTGTAGAGAATCTGGCGCGCCTCCCATGGCTCATGCTCGAGGAGGTGTTCCAGGTTCCCGGCAGGTTGATGAAAGTTAAGCACTAAGGCATGAAACGTGCGGTGATTTTCCATCTGATGACTCTCCAAGACAAGCGGCACAAGTGCGCCTTGATTTAACCGTTCTGATAACCACCAATGGTCGTAGGCCTCAGGATGATGCCAGCGAGGGGCGGAATGGTGAGCCTCACGGAAAAGGGGCGTCCCATCCACCCCTTGTTTTCAGCAACGATGTCCAGCCCGCCGTTTCCGAGGTTGCTTCCTCCGTAAAATGCGGAATCGGAATTGAAGATTTCCCGGTATCTTCCCCCTGCGGGCACCCCTACCTGGTAGTTTTCACGGGGCACCGGGGTGAAATTTAAGGCGATAACGAGGAAATCATCCCCCTTTTTCCGGATATAGGTGAGTACGGACTGAACAGCGTCATTGCTGTCTATCCATTCAAAACCCTTCCAGTCGAAGTCAAAATAGTGGAGGGAGGCAAGACGCCCACAAAGGCCGTTGAGGTCCTTGACAAGGCTCATTACTCCCTTGTGAAGAGGGTATTCTATAACGTTCCATTCAAGAGTGCCGGCGCTGTTCCACTCGCTTTTCTGAGCAAATTCACACCCCATGAACAAGAGCTTTTTCCCAGGGTGAGTGAACATGTAAGTGTAAAGGAGACGCAGGTTTGCAAAGGCCTGCCACTCGTCTCCGGGCATCTTGTTCAAGAGCGAGCCCTTCCCGTGCACTACTTCGTCGTGGGAGAGGGGAAGCAGGAAGTTTTCACTAAAGGCATAGAGAAGGCTGAAGGTGAGCATGTCGTGGTGGTATTTTCTGTGGACCGGATCCTTGGACATGTATTCAAGGGTGTCGTTCATCCAGCCCATGTTCCACTTGAGGTCGAATCCCAGGCCTCCGACATAGGTAGGGCGGGTGACCTGGGGCCATGCCGTGGATTCTTCGGCCATGATTAGCACGCCTGGAAATTGCCCATGTGTTACCTCGTTAAGTCCCCTCAAAAAGTCTATGGCCTCGAGGTTTTCCCTGCCGCCGAAACGGTTAGGCACCCAGTCTGTCCGTGAATAGTCAAGGTATAACATGGATGCAACTGCATCCACCCGCAAGCCGTCTATGTGGAATTCCTCAAGCCAGAATACGGCGCTCGAAAGCAGGAAATTCTTGACCTCGTTTCTCCCGTAATTGAAGATCAGCGTGGACCAGTCGAGATGTTCTCCGAGCCTGGGGTCCTCGTGTTCATAAAGGGGGGTGCCGTCAAACCGGGCAAGGCCGTGTGCGTCCTTGGGAAAATGGGCGGGCACCCAGTCGAGGAATACCCCGATCCTATGCTCGTGGCAGAAGTCCACGAAAAACCGGAAGTCGTCCGGGGTTCCGAATCTGCTCGTCGGGGCGAAATAACCCGTGCTCTGGTATCCCCAGGAAAGGTCGAAGGGATGCTCCGTAATGGGAAGCAGTTCTATGTGTGTAAAACCGAGCTCCTTCACGTAGGGAACAAGGCGCCTTGCAAGCTCTCTGTAGTTAAGAAACTCGCCCTCTGGCCCCCTCTGCCATGAGCCAAGGTGCACCTCGTAGATGGAGATCTTGGAATGCTGCCAGTCAAAGGCCTTTCTATCCTCTGTCCATTCGTCGTCATTCCATACATGACGAGGTTCATCCGTTATGATTGCTGCTTCTTTGGGCCTTATTTCAAGCTGTTGAGCGTATGGGTCGGTTTTCAAAAAGACCATGCCAGTTTCACGGTTCCTGATTTCATATTTGTAAACACCGCCTGGCGTAAGATCTGGAATAAAGAGCTCCCATGTTCCGTAATCCTGGCGGATTCTCATGGGATGCCTCCTGCCGTCCCATGAATTGAAATCCCCCACCACGCTGACACGCTCTGCATTAGGTGCCCATACTGCAAAAAGGACCCCTGGTATCCCGTCAACCTCGTACTTGTGTGCTCCAAGAATACGGTAAATGTGCCAATGCTTTCCCGCTGCAAAAAGGCCGAGGTCGAATTCGGGAATCAAGGGCGGAAAGCTGTAAGGATCGTGGTAAACGTGCTCCATACCCTCCAGATCCTGCCACCAGATCCTGTAATGCCCTGGAAGGCTATCCCCTGGCCCTTCCCATTGAAAGATATCCGTACCTTTGAGGCGAGACATTTCCTGGCCTATGTCAAGGATACGCACGCTCGACGCGCCCGGTAAAAATACGCGGACTACTGCATGCCCGTTACCTTTTTCATGTCTGCCGAGGATGGAAAAAGGGTCATGGTGACGAGCCTCTATTATCTTCAACAACTCATTGTCTGTTTCTATTTCTGTCCCTTCTTGTGTCATGTCTTGGTTATCTTTCCTTATCATGCATCAAAATCCCTAACTCTTCGAATGAAACAGGGGATATATGCCGCAACGTCTATGCTCCTTTCTCACTGTCATGCACCTGTCCCTTGCACGTTTTTTACTGCGTTAATGGAGGAAGGAATATAAAATTTGTTCAGATAGTCCTTCATCATGCGCCTTGCGCTAAATGCCGGGGAGATGCGTCCCATGGCCTCTTTCATCATGCGTATCCATTCCACTGGCCGCCCCTGTTCATCCACGGCGTAGTACAGGGGGACGATCTTGTGCTCTATGGTGTCATAAAGGGCTGCGGCGTCTGTGTCATCATTTGCAACATCGCCACCGAAGGCCCACCCGTTCTTACCGTTGTATCCCTCGGGCCACCATCCGTCGAGAGACGAGCAATGCAGCGTGCCGTTAATGCCTGCCTTCATCCCGCTTGTGCCGCAGGCCTCCAATGGAATAACAGGGTTGTTGAGCCACACGTCGCAGCCGTGTACAAGGTACTTTGCCAGGCTCTCACCGTAATCTTCCACAAATGCGATTCGTCCCCTGAATCTTGGATCCTGCGCCGCCTTGAATATTCGTTGAAGGATCTGCTTGCCCGGGTTGTCCGAAGGATGGGCCTTTCCCGCAAATATCACCTGGACGGGGCGCTCAAAATTATTTATAATCCGGTCCAAACGGTCCATGTCATGCAGAATGAGATCAGGCCGTTTGTACCCTGTCATTCTTCTTGCGAAGCCGATTGTCAGGACGTCTGGATCAAGCATCACACCCTCGGCCATGGCCACGAGGGGGTCGATTCCTTCGTCGGCCCATTTACGGCGTACCAGTTCCCGTATAAAGTTGACCATGCTCTCCTTGCAGGCATAATGGATGTCCCATATCCTGCTACCGGGAATATCCTTCAGGCGCAACCATAAGTCAGGGTTATCCTGCATTTTTATCCAGTTTTCTCCAAGTATCTTGTCTAATTCCACGAAGAGTTCATCTCCGAGCCACGTGGGAAGGTGGACTCCATTGGTTACGTAATCAATAGGGACCTCGCTGGTGTTTATCAGGCTAAATACATTTTTCCATATACCCTTTGTTACTTCGCAGTGTTTTTTACTAACGGCGTTCCTGTGGGCGCACATCTTCAGCCCGAAAACCGTCATGTTGAAACCGGACTCGGGTGCGTCTGGATTCAGCCCAAAGCTCATGAACTGTTCCTTATTCATTCCGAGCCTATTCCAGTAGTCGCTGAAGTAATGGCCCATCATGTCGAAGCCATAGACATCGGTTGCGGCCTGCAGGGGTGTATGGGTCGTGAAGATGGATGTTGCTCTTACCCGTTCAATTGCATCTTTCATGGCCATTTTTTCGTTTTCTATAAAGGTGCGGACCCTTTCGAAAAGGGCGAAGGCCGGGTGCCCTTCATTCAGGTGCAGTATGGAGTACTCAATACCGAGCCTTTCGAGCACGCTGTAGCCCCCGATCCCCAAGACGATCTGCTGCCGGAGGCGCTGATGCATGTCGGGCGTATACAGGTGAGAGGATATCTGCCTGTCCCACGGATCGTTCTGCTCGATATCCGTGTCGAGGAGGTAGAGGGTTATGCGGCCAACATTGATCTTCCACACCGTGGCATAGACGGGAGGGTCAATAAACGGCACCTTGACGGTGAAATGGCCTCCGTCTTTGTCTAAGACACGTTCTATGGGGGCCGTGTCCTTGTCTATGGATTCGTTGGCACCCCTTTGCCAGCCGTCGCTCCCAATAACCTGGCGCACGTATCCCTGGGGATACATGAAACCCATGCCGACCATCGGCAGCCCCATGTCGCTAGATTCCTTCAGTATGTCTCCGGCAAGGAAACCGAGTCCACCGGAATATATGGGAACAGAATGGTGAAGCCCGTATTCTGCGCAAAAGTAGGCGATGGGCAGGGGCTCTTCATCCCCGTATGCAGCGTTATCATTCATGTATTGTTTGAACAGCGCGCGAACGTACCTGTATTCATCCATGAAGTTTTCGTTTTCGCATAGGCCATGAAGTTCCTCTTCGGGTATCTTCTTGAGCATTGCGATGGGATTTTGCTTGCATTCCTTCCAGAGGTATGGATTCACGATCTCAAAAAGTCTCTTTCCCCTTGGATTCCATGTCCACCACAGGTTAAGCGCGATTTCACCAAGGCCGGAAATCCTTTCCGGGAGTTCCGGTATGGCGATATTCGCAGAAGTGTTGTTCCGAATGTTTTTCATCTCGAGTTTTCAGCGAACCGGCCTGTAAACAGCCTGCCTGGCCCGCTTGCTGAGAACTATCTGCCATAACTGACCCTGGCGGGAACGGAAGAAACCGGCACAGCTCAGCAGGTAGTACTTCCACATTCGATAGAAGCGGTTCGAGTATCTCCGCCTGAGTTCCGGCCAGGCGGCGCGGAAATTTTCCCACCATGCCATTAGTGTCCTGTCGTAATCCAGTCCGAAGTTCTGCCAGTCTTCAATCAAAAACCGATCCTCTATACAGGCGCATATTTCCCGGGCCGATGGAAGTTTGCCATTGGGAAAGATGTATTTGTCTATCCATGGGTCCATGGTGTGGGACAGCTTGTATGTGCCAATGGTATGCAGGAGGAACAGGCCGTTGTCAGCCAGGATGGATGAGACCGTCCTGAAATAGACTCCGTAATTTTTGGGCCCCACGTGCTCGAACATGCCTACCGAAACGATCTTGTCAAAACTGCCCGTCAACTCCCTGTAATCGCACAGTTTAATAGTTACCGGCAAGCCACTGCAGCGTTCTTGTGCAAGCTTCTGCTGCTCCCTGGAGACCGTAATCCCAAGGACCTTGGCCCCGTAATGACGGGCGGCATGACGGGCGAGCCCGCCCCAGCCACAGCCTATGTCAAGCAGACGTTCTCCCGGCTTTAGTTGCAGTTTCCGGCAGATCATGTCGAGCTTGTTGCGCTGGGCGTGTTCCAGGTCTTCCGCATCTTGCCAGTAGCCGCAGGAGTAGCTCATGCTGGAATCCAGCATGGCCTCGAAGAGATCGTTGCCAATATCGTAGTGGTGTTCTCCAACCTGGAAGGCGCGTTTGCTGGACTGTAGGTTAAGCGTTTTTTCCCGCGCCAGTTGCAGCAATAACCGTAACCGCGTCCGCAGGCTTGGTTCTTCTGTTATATCGGCACGCAATAGCCTGGTAAACATCTCATCAAGCCTCTCGCAATCCCACAGGCCATCCATGTATGCCTCCCCGAAACCAAGAGAACCCTGGGTGAGTATACGCCGGTATACTTCCCTGTCATGAACCTGGATGTCCCATGGGGCCGTGCCGTTGAACCGTACCCCGGCCCGTTCGGCTATTTCGCTCAAGACCGCAGGCGGTTGCAGTGTTTCTTCCCTGTAAAAGGCCTGATCTAAGGTGGCTGAACCTGTCTTTTTCATTCGGCTCCTCCTATGTTCAAAGGTTGCCAAAAATAACACTGATAGTCTTTGTCTTTGAGGGTTTCTGCGGTTTCACCACTCTGCCCAAATTCATTCCGACAGGCGCCGGGCCGTAACAATATTTCCGTCTCTTGACTTCTACAGCGGCACAAGCCCGGCCTGGGCATCCCGCCAACGCCATGAAAAGTTGTCCTGGCAGGCGGCTTTTTAAAGTAAAGGAATGCGGTTGATACGCACCTGTTCATGTCCGCGGGCTCAAAAGGCCCTTTCCATGATGAACGTGCGAGCAAATCATATCTGTCGGATCCATTGGGGGCCTCCATTCCCCACTCCTTTCCTGGTGTTTTTCAGCAACCAGCATAGACCGGCATCCATTCCGAGACCCCTGTCCAAGGTAAAGGGAACTCTGCAAGGCATATTATGCAGACTCCTATGAAGTTCATGTTAAGCCTATTGCCGTTCTTCCTTGGTCATGGAAAAACAACTTAATTAAAAAGGTAGATAAAACAGTCAGTTAATGAATGCTCATAACATTAAAAGCAAATTGCTTGTTAAATATTAGATATGTTCGCATATGGGGCATGTCAAGCAACTAAGGTTGCACATGCAAGTAATTCCGGATCGGATACTTGGACCTGGATAAGGGATCTCGTTTTGAACTGAGAAATTTTTAGTCTGAAAATCAGGCTGTTGTGATAGATGCCAATAGTGAGAGCAGGGGGGATTATGTGGCAAGACCGCACTGTTTATGATAAATATATTCTTTCCATGAAGCAGGGCAATATGTTTGTGTCCTTACCCTCCTTACTGTATCCTGCTTTACTTACACGGAAAAAGCGAACATCACCTGTTTGAAAAAAAGGGTTGCTTCAAGACAGCGTATTATACATCAATTATGGTAGATCTATGAGATTCGCCTTGGACAGTGCAGGACCATATTAACCTTGCATAGGCATTTCATGTACCTTTTTGGTGGCGAGCATACCCGTTTGTCAATATACAGGCATTGCTGAGCTATAAGGTTAAATTATGAAGATTGCGATTATTTCTGACACCCACGGACACATAGAAGACAGAGTCCTCGAGGTTTTCAGGGGGGCCGAGGCCATATTTCATGCAGGGGACATAGGGTCGTTTCGCGTGATAGAAGTCCTATCTTCCATTGCCCCCGTTTACGGGGTAAGCGGCAACATGGACGGTATGGAAATAAGGAGGCGTTTTCCCGCAAAAGACCTCGTGGAGTTTGGAGGTCACAGTTTTTACCTTATCCATGAACCCCGACTTCTTGATATAGATCCAGGGGCGGCCGGGGTAGACAGCGTCATCTTCGGCCACACGCACTCTCCCTTGATAGAAAGGAGGGACGGGGTTCTGTTCATCAATCCTGGAAGTGCAAGCCTGCCGAGATACAAGAGGCCCCCTACCGTGATATGCTGCGAGATGGAGGGGGGTAGGCTGGTGCCTTCGCTCATCACCTTGTAGGGACCAAATCCCATTTTTGAAATCATGAATCCTTGTTTTCTCAAAAGGTCGGAAATTGGAAAACCAAAGTGTTGCCTGCCTTTTTATCAGATCGTATACTCAAGTCCGCGTGAACTGTAGGAGAGGTGAATAATTTTTTTGCCGGGGGCTTATAGTTGCCTGTATCAGGCCACAGAAAGTGAAAGTTGACGTGTTCTTTTTCAAACCCATGGGAAAGGCGATTCATGAATGACGAGTCTATAGAAATCGAGAAGAACCTTGAGAAGGCCAGGAGGCTTTATGTGGATCATTCCCGTGTCATGTCCATGGACAAAACATTTTCTTCGCTTCTAAGCGCGTATGGCCATGAAATAGAAAATAGCAGGGTTTTGATGACGGCATTGGGTCTCCCGGAGCTTTGTTCCTATTGTGCAACGGAGATTCCAGGGGGAGGCTGTTGCGGCAGTCACATTGCAACATGGTACGATCCCATAGTCCTGTTACTGAACCTGCTTATGGATGTGGAAATCCAGGATAAAAGCTACTATAAAAATTGCTGCAGGTTCCTTGGCAGGGAGGGCTGTACCCTGAAGGCCCGTTACCATTTTTGTGTCAATTATCTTTGTCCGCGTATCTACAAAGCCCTTGACGAGGAGGCAGTTTCAAGGCTGAAGGCCCAGTCGGGGGCGGAACTGTTTCTTGGCTGGAAGCTGGAGTGTTATCTCCTGGACCGTTTCTCTAAGATGGGCCTATCCTTTTAAGACATCCAGGTTCTCTTTATATTTTTGAAGTTTCACCAAAAAGTCTCGTGCCGCTATCCCTCCAAATGACGTCGGACATAGCAAGAACCGGATTTTTAAAGAAAGTCAACCTGTTCCTGCCATGCCCTTATTAAATAAAATGCAGGCCTTAGAAAAATTTCGCCTTTAAATGTCAAAAGTTTTTCTTCTAAACGCCAGTATTGCACCAATTCCCAAGAGGCACGTAAGTATTACTGCACCCCACTGGTTCATGGTGGGAACCGTGGTTGGGGCTGGGCCCCCTATTCCCGGGCCTCCCTGGTCGCTAATGGCACCGTCTGCGCTGCCATCCTCATCATAAGGTCCGCCGTCAGTGAGGTTAAAGCTAATTACCGTCTTGTTGCCCGCGGTTGTAATGGAAGTGGCTATGTTTTCCCACTGGCCAGTAAGCCTGCTTTTCTTCCAGTAGCCGTTAATTGCACTATTTCTTGGGACATATATCCTCATGTGGGCCGTGCCCCCGTTTTGAAGGCCACTTATGTCAAAACTGAACATGCCGTAGGGAAATGTAACGTTTGCAGGTACGTCTCCAGGGGGATTTACTGCACGAACATTGGTCTGTTTTAAGTTGTCAGTGTTGGAGATGGTAACGAAGGCGCCTCCGGCACCCTGGAGGGAGGTGGCATTTGATTCATACCTGTCCGGCACACCGTCACCGTTTCCGTCACCCGTACCAGTACCTGTTGGGTTGGTCACCTGTTCTTCAGTGCTTGCAAGTACTCCGTCCAGGTCATCAATCCATACAAGGCCGAAAAGACGCGTTGTTGTATTGGAATCCTGGTTGAGGATAGTGGCATTTCCAGGGTCAGAAAAGTATCCGTACATACCGTTACCGGCATAGGCAGGGCCAGTTACGTCAAAACCGTACGTATTTGTACCATTATTGAGGTTATTTATGATGGAAGGCCCTTTGTTGACAGGGAATAAGTTATTAAAAGACACATTATAATATCGGGCCGTAGCATACAATGCATTTACTAGCCTTTGCACATCAGTTGAGTTAGAAGCAACCCCGTAGTACCAGATCTGGAAATGGTTTTGCCCGCTAATACTCATAGTAGCAAGGCATCTGTCGTTCATGCCTCCTGCCACAATGCCCATTAAAAAAACTGTAAGCCCCAGAAAGATGGCCATTAGAAAATGATTTCTGTTCATGGTTTCCCCTCCCGAAAAGAAACATTGTGCCCAAATAAGGCAGCTCTTAGACTGTTTCTAAGTAAAAATTGTCTTTTTTGTTCTTAATACCCCACTAAGAAATGTCAAGAAGGCTGATCAAAGACGAGAGAGAGATTCTTGAAAAAGTTCTGTTTCCCTTCTGCCCGGACCAGGGCTGAGCCTGCTTGCAACCACTATGGCAAGGGTAGAAAAGATCACTCCCGGGACCATATCACAACTGCAAGGCACCCCGCCACGATTCCACCTACTGCCCCTGCCTTGGTCATGCCCTTCCATGAAAGAGAGAGTATGAGGGTAGGGCCAAAGGATGCCCCAAAGCCCGCCCATGCGTAAGAGACCATGTCGAGCACCCTGCTTTTCGGGTCCCTTGCAAAAAAGACTGCCACGGCGCAAACAAGGAGCACCGTGACCCTTCCTGCCCATACAAGCTCTTTCTGCCCAGCATTTGGGCGAAGACGTGCCCGGTAAAAGTCCTCTGCAAGGGCAGAGGCAGACACCAGGAGCTGGGATAGCTCTGGTTTAAAAATTGATTTTCGTTTGTTAAAAATTACAATATTTGTGTTAGAATTAATATGTTAGTGGGTGACCCCATTTTAAAAAGCAGGCGCATCAATAACCAATAAAAATTTATGAGTCCCACCATATTAAAGAAAGGGGGTTACAGGTTTTTCTTTTTCTCCCGCGAAGAATCCAGAAAACATGTTCATGTTGTGTCCAGTCATGGTGAAGCAAAGTTCTGGCTGGAACCAGAAATTGAGCTTGCAAAAAATTATCGTTTTACAAGACAACAACTAAAAAAAATAGAAAGGACAATTGAGGACTACTACAATGAGTTTTGTGACGCTTGGGAAAGACATTTCGGCAGTTGAAGTTTCCAATATTTCAATGTATGGGATATGGCTGCTGGTAAGAGATAAAGAGTTTTTCTTGCCATTTGACAAGTTCCCTTGGTTTAAAGATAAACCAATTTCAGCTATTTTTAATGTGGTTGAACTATCTCCCGGGCATTTTTATTGGCCGCTTCTTGATATTGATTTAACAGAAGAAATTATAGAACATCCAGAGCGTTTTCCATTAGTAGCAAATGATTGTAGAAAAAAAGAATGATGCAAAAATCGCACAAAAAAAGGGTTCACCTTATTTCTATCCCACTGTTGTCACGCAAAGCGTGGCCTATTTTAATAGTGGCGGCTTACCCTGGACGATGACTCGATGCCTGAGCCTTTGAACAAGAAATATGAAGACCTTCTCCCAATGCTTATCCGAAAGATGAAAGGCCAAAATAGGGGCCATATCCAAGGCATGCCGGGTCTGGTTTTGGCAAAGAAAATCTGTAAGACCAAATTCTAAGTACAGATCCCTCTGGCCCGGAAAACTCTTCTGCCAGTGTTTAAGCCTTTTTCTCGCCTCAATGCAGTCCAGTTTCAAAAGGGCATCTATGGCCTTGTTGTAGCCAATGAATGGGGCGTCAAAGAGAGATAGCTGCATATTTTTTCATATTGGCATGTACCCAACATGGTGACAGGATTAGGTTCCAATTCTCTTGTTCAAAACAGGAAAGGCCCAATAGGCCTTGGTCGTTTAAATGGTCAGTCACCAAAAGACTTTTGGGTCAGAAATTAAAGTTTTTGATTTTGACTGGTTCTTGCAGCGCCTTTCAAATAACATAGGACATGGCAGGAACAGATAGAAAGTCAACCTGTTCCTGCCATGCCCTTATTAAATAAAATGCAGGCTTTAGAAAAATTTCGCCTTTAAATGTCAAAAGTTTTTCTTCTAAACGCCAGTATTGCACCAATTCCCAAGAGGCACGTAAGTATTACTGCACCCCACTGGTTCATGGTTGGAACCGTGGTTGGGGCTGGGCCCCCTATTCCCGGGCCTCCCTGGTCGCTAATGGCCCCGTCTGCGCTGCCATCCTCATCATAAGGTCCGCCGTCAGTGAGGTTAAAGCTTATGACCGTCTTGTTGCCCGTGGTTGTAATGGAAGTGGCTATGTTTTCCCACTGGCCAGTAAGCCTGTTTTTCTTCCAGTATCCGTTAATAGCGCTGTTTCTTGGGACATATATCCTCATGTGGGCCGTGCCCCCGTTTTGAAGGCCACTTATGTCAAAACTGAACATGCCGTAGGGGAATGTAACGTTTGCAGGTACGTCTCCAGGGGGATTTACTGCACGAACATTGGTCTGTTTTAAGTTGTCAGTGTTGGAGATGGTAACGAAGGCACCTCCGGCACCCTGGAGGGAGGTGGCATTTGATTCATACCTGTCCGGCACACCGTCACCGTTTCCGTCACCCGTTCCAGTACCCGTTGGGTTGGTCACCTGTTCTTCAGTGCTTGCAGGCACTCCGTCCAGGTCATCAACCCATACAAGGCCGAAAAGACGCGTTGTTGTATTGGAATCCTGGTTGAGGATAGTGGCATTTCCAGGGTCAGAAAAGTATCCGTACATACCGTTACCGGCAGTGGTAGGGCCAGTTACGTCAAAACCGTAGGTGTTTGTACCATTATTGAGGTCATTAATGATGGAAGGCCCTTTGGGGACAAGGGATAAGTCGTCGATAGAAATACCGGCCATTTGAGCATCGAAATACAAAGCCTGTACAAGCCTTTGCACATCAGGTGAGCTCTCGGTAACCCCGTAGTACCAGATCTGGAAGTAGTTCTGCTGCCCGCCGTTGCCTTGAACAGCAAGGCATCTGTCGTTCATGCCTCATGCCACAATACCTGTAAAAAACAGTACAAGCCCCAGGAAAATGGCAAATGGAAAATGATTTCTTTTCATGGTCTCCCCCCTCTCGCTAAAAAACATAATCCACTTGTTACGCGATGTATCAGTCCGTTTGGCTCCATATATTCTTTTTGTGTTAGTAGCGCCCAAAAAAATTGATGTCAAGAAGGCTGATCAAAGACGAGAAAGGGATTCTTGAAAAAGCCCTGTTTCCCTTCTGCCCGGGCCAGGGCTGAGCCTGCTTGCAACCACTATGGCAAGGCTCGAAAAGATCACACCAGGAACCATTTCGTAGATATCAAAGATGCCTCCGTGGAGATTCTTCCAGATTATGACTGAAATGCCCCCTGTTACGATTCCTGCCACTGCCCCGGTCCTGGTCATGTCCTTCCATGAAAGAGAGAGGATGAGGGTAGGGCCAAAGGATGCCCCAAAGCCCGCCCATGCGTAGGAGACCATCTCGAGCACCCTGCTTTCCGGGTCCCTTGCAAAAAAGACTGCCACAGCGCAAACAAGGAGCACCGTAACTCTTCCAGCCCATACGAGCTCTTTCTGACCAGCATTTGGGCGAAGACGCGCCCTGTAAAAGTCCTCTGCAAGGGCAGAGGCAGATACCAGGAGCTGTGAGTCTGCAGTTGACATTATGGCAGCAAGGATACCAGCAAGGCAGATCCCTGAGATGG
>WGDC01000050.1 GCA_015493475.1 Deltaproteobacteria bacterium | reverse complement strand
TTTGATAAGTTTCCAAGTCGTTTTAAGGGCAAGGTACCAATACCAAGGCCTTTACCAGAAGCGGCATGGATAAACAAGCCTTCCCCGGACCTTGCAGAAACGCCTGTAAAGGCGCCCGAAGGGGCGGGCCAGGGACGGCCCGATTTCTGTAAGGCTCGGCCAGGGATGGCCGAAACGTCGGCAGGCTGTAGTGAAAAAATTGTTCTCTAATTTATGAATACAGGTGTCTCATTTTCATTGACACATTCCGGTTATGACCTTACCCCAGTCGCCAAGGAGCTTGCCCTGGAACTTGACTGTTCCGACAGACCTCCCTATGAGGACCTTTTAAGGCGCCTTAGAGAACCAGTAGATCCCCTTGCCCGCACCTTTCTCCTTTTAACCCACGAGGCACGAATTGGCTATCTGGCAAGACACTCAAGGCTTCCCGCCTTTGATGAGCACTTGGTAAAGGAGCTTTTGGATTCTCTCCCGCTAAAAAACCAAAAGGCACTGGCCCTTGCCCTTAAAAAGGCTGCCAAACGTCCTGTCTCTGACTTTGAAAAGGAAAAGGGTTCTTTCTCAATGGAAAAGGCCCAAGATATTACCAAGAACACATCTGTTTATATCTTTCCTGAAAAAAAAGATTAAAGCCCCCCTTCTGTGCCATCTCCCATTTCTTTTGAAAGCCTGGAGATTCTTTCAAAAAGACGCCTTGTTTTTTCTGTGCAATCGGGAAGATCAATGCAGGAAAGCATCTTAGAAAGCTCTTCTTGAGTGGGAATAGGAACCTTTTTTCCTAGCCACATAATTTCAAGCATCTCTTCAGACTTTAGCAATACGGAAAGCTCAAAATAGCGGCATATAAGCTTGGAAAGTTCATCCCATTTGCCGACGCCTGCAAGAAAAATAGCGTAACTTATTAGGGCTTGGAATTCCGAAGGTGCAAAGGCCGGATTCTGGCTGGTTAACTTTCGCCTTATTTCAAGGGACTCTTTATAATAACTTTCCGCTTCCTCAAGCTTACCCAAGACACTATAAAGATTTCCAAGGTTGTTAAGGGTCATAGCCAAATCTGGCAAAAATGCCGCATTCCGCCGCGATAGCTCAACATATATTTCATGGGACTCTTTATAACTACCTTCAGCTTCCTCTAACTTGCCCAAGGCATTATAAAAAACCCCAAGATTGTTAAAGGCCAGGGCCTTTTTCTCTGGCCCTTCTATCCCACGGGCCATTTTCCCCAGATCATCAACATCAACAAGCTCTTTAATCAACGAGGGGTCAACTCCATCCCTCCAGGCCTCAAGAAAACACTCCAGTTTTTCTTCTTGAGGAGCGAGAAAAAGGCGGTTCAGGGCGGCTTGCGGCCCTTCCTGCTCTTTGAGCATCTCTAACATCATGCCCCTGGCCTTTTCGTCTAACTTCACAAAGTGGCGCAGTATGGGATAAAAGCGGATCAAATCCTTTACTTCCCACGCTATCCCAAGATCCAGGGCAAGCTTCCACTGCTGGGCCGGAAGGATGTCCTCAACGATTTCCTTATTAAGAGAGACAGGCAGATGACAAAGGGCCCTCAATAGGGGGTAGGGTGAAAGATAATATGTATAATACTCCAAAAGCCCCCTTAGCTCCTCATCCTCAAGTATCTTTAAAATAGAATCCTTTTTATAGCCCCGGCTAAGGGCAAGGGAGATGGCCAGAGGGTGAAAACCAAATTCCTTTTTGAGGGCGGGGAGCATTTCCGAGAGCCTTTCAAGATTTTCACCTTTTGTGTGGTGAAGTAGGAGGCTTATATCTGCATCTTCATATTCCCGGATATCCAGGGTTGCACCTTCTCCAATGAGGCGGTTTCTTTTGTCCCTGTAGGGCACAAAACGGCTCGTTAGCACAGTGAATATATTGGGGCTATCAAAAAGGGCGTCTATAAATATGCGCCAGTCCCTTTTAAGGATGCCCTTTTCATCCTGGGCAATTTCTTCCAGATTATCAAGGACAAGGAGCAAGCGCCCCTGGGAGGCTATCCTTTTTATGCGCTCTTTTGTATTTGAAGAAGGCTCCTTGATTGCAAGACAGTCCGGGCCTTCAAGGATTTGAAGCACGTCATCAGGGCCCTTTATTTCTTCAAGCTTTAAATCAACAAAGACTATGTGGTCAAAATAGGAGCCGAAAAAGCGGCAAGGTATTGGGCCATGGTGCTTTTCCCTGTGCCGCCAAGACCGTGAAGGAGAAGGGCCCTTTCCTGCTCGATGATATCTGAGGCCTTGCGCACAAGGCGGTAGCGATAAACATAGGTCGAACCAATGTCTGGACGTGAAAGCCCGTATTCAACCCGGGTCCTTTTTTCTGGGACTTTGATGGCCTCCTTTTGGAAGAAACAGCGCCCCGGAAGGGCGAAAAGGACTGTCTTGTACCACTCTGACGAAGAGTTTCGCCTGAGATGGCCCATTGCATCTTCAAACTTTTCTGAATCAAGCTTTTCATAGAAACATCTGACTGATTGCGCGGCTGCCCTGTCACTTATGGAGGCGGTATTTGCCACCACTGCGCAATGGGGCAGGCTCCTTGATAGGATGTAGGCAAGGGAAGGAAAGATGCTGTCGCTTCTAGCCCCCTCACAGGTATCAAGGTATATGAGACGGGGTGGGCGATCATGGAATATTTCAGCAAACTCGTCAGGGGTCTGCTGGGCTGCCCTTTGTGGGTTTTCGTTGTCTTCCAGGATGAGATAGCCCCCTTTTACACCGTGCCCGCTATAGTGGACGATATCAAAGGATTCAGATCTTAAACGCTCGGAAAGACGCCTGAAAGAGGGCCTCTCTTCAATGAAAAGCTCGATGAAGCCATCTTCAAGAAGTGCGCCAAGAGCGTCCTTTATCTCTTCAACCTCCCTCAAGGGGTCTATGGGTGCAGACTGCATTTTTTCAAGGGGCTGGGCCAGGATCAAAAGCATCTTGAGGGGCCTTTTGGGCAGCTCCCAAATGATATCATTGCCAGGTTCCCTTAGGAGAGTTATGGCCGGGTCCTTAAGCAGGTAGCCAAGCTCCTCTGGTTTTTCTGGGGCCTTGTTTAAAAGCTCAAAGGGAATATCATGCACTTTAGGGATATCGCTCTTTATTCGGATAATTAGCTCGTCCTGCCCCTTATTTTCTATAACCCCTCTTCTTTCAGGCGTGGAAAAGATTGAATCAAATATGGATTTCCCAAGGGCCTTTAGGTGGCCGGAATCCAGACGATTTTCATAGTAACCCCTTAAAAATTCTGGATGGATGGCATACCTGGTGGGGGTATCCTTGTTTACTGATACCCTGTCCTCATCAAGTTCAATTAATATTTCACGTTTCATGGAGCCTCCATCCTTGTAAGATATCTATTACTCAACTTTCGGACTTGTATCCACAGTCAGCTAACCTGCTGAATTGTTTTCCATAGTGGGGTAGCTGGATGCAGTAAGTGGATAATGGATTTCACTACAATGTCGCTTGCCAAGCTGAATAGCTCTTTGCCCCACCAGCCCACGTG
>WGDC01000049.1 GCA_015493475.1 Deltaproteobacteria bacterium | reverse complement strand
GCACCCCCTGCCCTTGTTTCAAAAAGGGCCCTTGTTATGTTTTCCCTGCTTATGGACTCAAGTTTTTGCGTGAGCTTGGTGATTGCCTTATCTTCCGTGGCCCTTTGGATTACGATATCAAGAAGGTGCTGGCAGCATTTCCTTTCCGGGCCGAGGCTGTAGATTATCCAGGTCTTTTCCCTTTTACCGGTAACAAAGCCCTCCAACTCAAGCTGTTTTAAGTGCCTGGATATGGTTGGCTGTGAAAGCGATAGCACTGCGGCAAGCTCGCATACACAGCATGGCCTTACTGAAAGAAGGGTAAGGATTTTTATCCTGGTTGGATCGGATATGGCCTTAAGCCGCCTGCTAAGTTTCTGTACAATCTCTCCCTTAATCATGTTTAACTATATAGCCATATAGCTATATTTTGTCAAGCAGATTCCACCCGGGGATTGAACAAAATAGAAATGGGGGCAAGACCCACCGGGTATAGCCCCCCAATGAAAATATACAGCCCTTTATGGACCGCATTCAGTTGGTTATTCGCCCTTCCTGAATATCACGTGGTTATTCTCGTCAAGATCCACGATGATCTTGTCGCCTTCCTTGAACACGCCCTCAAGGATCTCAAGGGCAAGCGGATCCTCGATGTAGCGCTGTATGGCCCTCTTGAGTGGACGCGCACCGAAGTTGGGATCGTAACCCACCTCGGCGAGCCACTCCCTTGCCTTGTCCGTAATCTCGAGCTCGTAACCGTTATCCCTGAGCCTTTCAGCAAGGTATCCCACCTGGATCTCAACGATCTTTGCCAGGTGCTCCTTGGTCAGGGCGTGGAAGATGATGATATCATCTATCCTGTTCAGGAACTCGGGCCTGAACTGTGCCCTCAGGGCCTCCATGACCCGGGCCTCCATCTCGGCTGCATTCGTGGCCTCGATGATAAGTGAGCTTCCCACGTTGGAGGTCATGATGATTATGGTGTTCCTGAAGTCCACGGTGCGGCCCTTTCCGTCCGTAAGCCTTCCGTCATCCAGTATCTGGAGCAGGATGTTAAAGACGTCCGGATGGGCCTTTTCTATTTCATCAAAGAGCACCACCGAGTAAGGCTTTCTGCGCACCGCTTCCGTAAGGTAGCCCCCCTCCTCGTAGCCTACGTATCCAGGAGGCGCACCAATGAGACGTGCAACCGAGTGCTTTTCCATGAACTCGCTCATGTCTATACGGATCATGGCCTGCTCTGTGTCGAACAGGAACTCAGCCAGGGCCTTTGCAAGCTCTGTCTTGCCAACGCCTGTGGGCCCAAGGAATATGAAGGAGCCAATGGGCCGGTTGGGCGCCTGAAGCCCTGCACGGGCACGCCGCACCGCGTTGGATACAGCGATAATGGCCTTTTCCTGGCCTACTACCCTCTTTCCAAGCTCCTCTTCAAGGTGGACGAGCTTTTCCCTTTCACCCTGCATGAGTTTGCTTACTGGTATGCCCGTCCACTTGGAGATAATGGCCGCTATGTCCTCTGCGTCCACCTCCTCCTTTAGCATGGATTTTCCTTCCCTCTGGAATTCCTCTAGCTTCTTCTGCTCTTCCTCAAGCTCCTTCTCAAGCTTTGGAATCTCACCATACAGTATCTCTGCCACCTGGTTGAGATCACCAAGCCTCTGTTTCTGATCTGCCTCAACCCTGAGCCTGTCTATCTGCTCCTTGATGTCCCTGATGCGCTGGATCATGGCCTTTTCTTCCTGCCAGCGGGCCTTCAGGGCATCACTCTGCTCTCGCAGGTTGGCAAGCTCTTCCTCTATCTTGAAAAGCCTCTCCTTGGAAGCAGGATCAGACTCTTTCTTTAGTGCCTCCTTCTCTATCTCGAGCTGCATGATTCGGCGCTCTATCTCGTCAAGTTCTGTTGGGAGGCTGTCTATCTCTATCCTGAGCTTTGCTGCCGCCTCATCGATGAGGTCAATGGCCTTGTCAGGCAGGAACCTGTCCGTGATGTAACGGTGAGACAGAGTCGCCGCTGCCACCAAGGCGGAATCCTTTATCCTCACACCGTGGTGGACCTCGTACTTCTCCTTAAGCCCCCTGAGGATGGCAATGGTATCCTCAACGGAAGGTTCATCCACGAGAACCGGCTGAAAACGCCTCTCTAAGGCAGGATCCTTTTCAATGTACTTCCTGTACTCGTCAATGGTGGTTGCGCCGATACAGTGGAGCTCGCCGCGGGCAAGTGCGGGTTTTAACATGTTGGATGCATCCATTGCCCCCTCGCTTGCACCTGCGCCCACCAGGGTGTGTATCTCGTCAATGAAGAGAATTATCTCCCCCTGCTTCTCTGCGACCTCTTTTAAAACCGCCTTGAGCCTGTCCTCGAACTCGCCCCTGTACTTGGCTCCCGCAATCAGGGAACCCATGTCGAGGGCAACTATACGCCTGTTCTTCAAGGTCTCGGGCACGTCCCCTGCAACTATCCTCTGGGCAAGGCCCTCAACAATGGCCGTCTTACCTACGCCAGGCTCCCCGATGAGCACCGGATTGTTCTTGGTACGCCTTGAAAGGACCTGCATGATCCGCCTTATCTCCTCGTCCCTTCCAATAACAGGGTCGAGCTTTCCGGATCTTGCAAGCTCTGTCAGGTCCCTGGCATACTTTTCAAGGGCCTGGTACTTCTCCTCGGGGTTCGGGTCCGTGATCCTCTGGCTCCCCCTGATGGCTACCAGCGCCTGCATGAATGCGTCCTTGTTAACGCCGTGGGCAGTAAGGGCCTGGTAAACGGTGGTACCGGGGGTTTCTATCATGGATAGGACCAGATGCTCCTGACTTACGTACTCGTCCTTCATGTCAGAAGCTACTGAAAAGGCCCTCTGGAGTATCTGGTTCAAGGTGGGGGAGAGATATATCTGCGCCCCTGCTCCCGTAACCTTTGGCAGTTTCTCAAGGGCCTGCTCCATCTCAGCCTCGATGGCCTGGACAGAAACGCCCATCTTTTTCAAAACGGCGGGAACTATGCCTGCCGCGTCAGAAAGAAGCACCTTCAGGAGGTGTTCCGGCTCAATCTGCTGGTGATTCATGGACTGGGCCAGTTTCTGCGCCTCCTGGAGGGCCTCTTGTGATTTCATTGTAAACTTGTCATATTGCATAGGAATTCTCCTTTCTCAATTTTCAAAACCTGGAACAATTCTGGAAGACTAAGCAAAAACGTTCAAAAAAAACAGATAACTCCCTGAATTTCTTTAAGGAAGCTAAGAACCCTATAAGTAGGTGTCAAGGCAAAGGAGACGAAAAAGGTGGAAAACAACGAAAAAATAAACTCGGTTCTCTTTGACATGGACGGGGTGATACTTAACAGCATGCCCTTTCACGTTAAGGCATGGAAGGATGCATTCATGGAAAGGGACTTGGAGGTCGACGAAAGGATATTTTACCTTTACGAAGGAGCCATGGAACCCGATGTTGCTTGCGCGCTCTTTGCGGAAAATGGGACCGAGCTAACCATAAGTGACTTTTTTGAAATCCATGAACGGCAAAAGCGCATCTTCCTTGGAAAATACGCCCACAGGGTAAGGCCCTTTAAAGACGCTATTGAACTTGTAAAATGGATAGAAGAGACTGGCGTTCCTGTTGGACTTGTTACCAGTTCCCATGGAGAAATCCTTGATGCAGTGCTTCCAGGTCAGCTTAGAGACCTCTTTGGCCACATCGTAACTGGAGATACGGTCAGCCGGAGAAAGCCGCATCCAGAGCCGTACCTTGCAGGCTTGCGTGGCATAGGTGCAAGCAAGAGCATGGGAAACATAGCAGTGGAAAACGCCCCTGCCGGCATTGAGTCAGCCAAAAATGCAGGTCTTTCCTGTATTGCCATAACCACCACATTACCCAGAAAATACCTTGAAGATGCCCACAAGGTGGTGCAAGACCACGAAGAACTGTTCAAGGAGCTGAAAAGGAGAAATTTGCGGTCTGCTTGATGATTCAGAAGTCCTCCCTGCTGATAACCATGCCGGTAAGGATCTTGGGGAAAAAGTAAGTGGACTTGTGCGGCATGCTAAGCCCGGCATCAGCCACATCAAGGACCTGTTCCACCCTGGTTGGATGCATAAAAAACAGGACCTGATGAGACGACAGGGTCTCGAGGGCCTTCCGTGAATCGGGAACAAAAAATATGTCTCTGCCGGCCTCAAGCCTTTCAGAATCTATGCCAAGGGCCGCCTTGAAAACAAGCTCTTCAAGTACCACCACGTCAAGATCGGCAAGCTCTCTGTGGCCGACAGCGTCCATGAGCCGCTGCTTGGCCTCCGGCTTTGGACAGAGCACAAAGGCCTCCCTTCCAAGCCCGAACATGATGCTTATTCCCTGGGGGCAGGTGTTTGCAGTAACGTCCCTGAATGTCTCGGCATGTTCACCCGGCCTTGGAGTGTGGGGAAGCTCAATGGGATTCATGTCAAAGTAAAGAGAAAGCCTCCTCTTGGCCTCGTCTTCCCCCATGCCTGCGGGCAAATTAAGGAGCCTGTGGGTAGGAAGCACCACCAGCCCGGGATCCGCAGCATCCACTATGTAGGCCATGGTAAAATTGTACTGGGCCTGCGGCCCTAGCCCGAACCTTGCCTCCATCTCCTTCCTGTAACGTATGGCCGTGGTATACCTGTGGTGGCCATCTGCAATGTAAAGCTGTATGGACTCGAAGGCCTGCCTCAAATAGTGGAGCGCCGTATCGTCAATGATCCTTGACAGTGAGTGCAGTGCGCCGAGTGCGTCTGTCGTCTCAATAAGTTTTTCCCTGCAAGCCTCGGATATGTATTTAGATACCTCGTCTTGGTGCCTATATATCATGAATATCTGGCTAAACTGCGCCCTTGTAGCGCTCCTGAGAAGAAACCGGTCCTCCGTCACCTTAGCAAAGGTCCTCTCGTGTGGAAGCACCGTCCTTTTGTCCCAGCCGTCGGCCCTGACCAGGGATATAAAACCCCTCCTGACCCTTTTT
>WGDC01000048.1 GCA_015493475.1 Deltaproteobacteria bacterium | reverse complement strand
TTCGGGTGCTCCACTTCGTTTCGCAGCCTTGACAGATTCCCCTTACCCTGCTTGACCTGAAGGTGCCGACGGCGAGAGAACGCCGACTTTTTACCTCGGGCTCAAGAACTTTTAGTGTTCTAAATATTCATTGAGAAATCCGGATTGACCCGAAGTGCATAATCCGGGATAATAACCAGTCGATCATGTAAGGGGGTGAGATATAGCTCTGGTTCCTCTAACCTGGCGAGATCCGAAGGAAGCTCAAGGTCCAAATAGACTGCGGCTGGACGAAATGATGAGGCCAATACCTTGGCCAAAGTGGTCTTTCCTATCTGACGGAAACCCGCAAAAGCCCACCACAGGGGAATCAAGAGAGATTCATGAAGGGTCTTTAAAGGGGGAACGCTCAAAAAACTTCCTTGAAAATCAAAAGCCTTTCTTTCAAATTTCAAGGTTTTTATCCCAGGATGTTACAGGCAAATAAATTGTCCTTCATGGCCCTTTCGGACTCCGTCTGAATCTTATCCTACCTGCCCGGACTTCCATGAACATAAAAAAATAAAAAAACCCTGAATCCTTCCATAAACAGCGGATACAGGGCCTAAATGGACTTTTTTGGACTACAATTTGGTGCCGGAGGCGAGAGTCGAACTCGCACGGCCCGAAGGCCACTGGATTTTGAGTCCAGCGCGTCTACCAGTTCCACCACTCCGGCACAAGTGCAACATTTGTTAACATCTTAGCCAACCAGTGTCAATTCCGTAAAAAACCTACCAATACAAGAAAATGGGAAGCTCAGAGGAAAACTTGAATTTTTCCTGCCAACTCCTTAGACTGAGCCCATGCATAAATAGGTTGACCTTCCGTTGGTTGCTGTATTTGTTGGTCATAGGAAAACAGTCATTTTTATCGAAAAACCAAATGATTAGAAAGCCCTTTTCCCTGATTGTCCTTTTGTTTCTGCCAGTTTTTTTACTGCTTTTTTCAGTCCATGCCTTTAGCGCTCAACCCCTGGACAAAAACGGATTGAAAAGGGAGATAATGATATTGAGCCGCACCAGGGAAAAGGCAGTAAGAGACCTGAAACAAAACAGCAACCATGCGGATAAAAGACAGTTTGTTTCCTATCTGGATAAGAGGATTGCATCCCTGTGCGAGACCTTGGCCTCGGGCTTTGGCCTTAAAGAGATTTCAGGGCTTCCCTGCCCGCCTGTAACTCTATTTGTTCAGCCTGGCAACGCCCAGGCAATGCCTTTTCCTGATGAAGGTATAAAAAAGGCAGATACCGACCTTCTGAGGTCCCTGGGGGATTTTGATGACCTTCTAAAGAGGGAGCAGGAGAGGATAGAAAATGAGACAATGCAGGCAAGGCAAGGTGCTGGAGAAAAAGGATCAGGGTACGGAAAATCATCAAAAGGCCTGAAGAATGGCTCCGGGACAGAGACGGGAATAGATGATGGAACAAGGGGGGGTCAGGAAAGGGATTCAGAAAGGGACGGCAGCAACCGACAAGAGGGCAAGGGTCTTTCCGGGGACAGGGGCAAAGCCCAGGAAAATTCGTCAGGCACAAGGATTCAGGGTGCCTCAGTGCCATCTGCCAAGGCACATGGACCTGGCAGCCTTTCAGGAGATGACGACATTGTTGCAAGGCAGCTCCGGGAGGCAGCTGAAAGGGAAAAGGACCCGGAACTAAAAAAGAGGCTTTGGGAGGAATACAGAAAATACAAGGAGGGCCAAAGATGAAAGACCTCCCGGAAATTTACAGATTTGCCGCGGCTGCCCTTCTCCTTGTTTCACTATTTTTTCTTGCAGGCTGCGCCTCCCTTGGGCAAAACAGCATAAAGAATGATGTTTCACCCATCACGGCTTCAGGTGAAATTCCCGACAGGGAACTGCTAAATGTGGCCATAGAGGTCTTTGACCCCGGCACCCTTCCAGATGATCCCCAGGAACGAATGGGGCTTTCCGAGGAAATCCGACAGGCAGAGGCTGTCTTTTATGCAGTGCACCTTAAGGACACTCTTCAAAATTCCGGTTACTGGGGATCTGTTTGGGTGGTGCCAAAAGGGGATATCATGGAAGACCTGGTTATTACGGGTCGAATCGAGTACTCAGACGGCGAAAGGCTTGCCCTCAAGATCAAGGCCACAGATGCCAGGGGTATTGTATGGATAGACAAAACCTACTGTGAAACCTGTACCAGAAAGGAACGGGAAGAGGCAAGGATGGAGAAGGCAGACGCCTTTCAGGACCTTTTTAATGCCGTCTCCAACGATCTTATCGCCTACAGATTTCATCTAAAGACAAGTGAGCTTGTAAACATTCACAGGCTTTCTGAAATGCGCTTTGCCATGTCCATGGCGGAAAGGCCCTTTGGCTACTACTGCCAAAGGGACAAGGACGGACACTTTATTCTCACAGCCCTTCCTGCCCAAGATGACCCAATGTATAAACGAGTGCGCGCCATAAGGGCCAGGGACGAGATGCTCATGGACGTACTTACCGCGTACTATGACAATTTTTACCAGCAGTTGTGGACTCCTTACCAGGACTGGAGAAAGTTTCGCTCTGAGGAACTGGAGACCATGAGGAAAATCAGGCACAAGGCCCTTGCCACCCAGCTCCTCGGGGTTGCTGCCATTGCAGGTTCCGTGCTCCTTGGAATCACAGGAGACGACGATACTGCAAGGGCAGTGGCGCCTGTGCGGGAGATACTTGCAGCAGGGGGAGTTGCCGCCATATACACGGGCCACCAGATGAGAAAGGATGCAAAGATGAACGAAGAGGCCATTAAGGAGCTTGGCGAGTCCCTTTCATCAGATGCAAGGCCCCTGCTCGTAAAGGTAAAGGGCGATACCCTAAGGCTTACAGGCACGGCAAAGGAGCAGTACGCCACATGGAGAAGCCTCTTAAGAGACATTTACAGACAGGAGACAGGCTCCATAGAAGATCTGCCGCAGATTGTAGGGCAGGAAAACCCTGAGCTTCAAACCAAAGACGACACGGCCCCAGATCAAAGGTGCAATGCCAAAGAAAATTCCCCGCAAAAAGGCCTGCAAAAAACCAAGTGAAATATGAAAAGGGAAACACCACCATTTCCTGACCCCAAGCCACCTGAAACAAAAAGGAGAAAAGAGGAAAAAAGTGGGAACAAGGTGCCTCTCCTTTTGGCACTTCTCTTCCTCATCTTTCTTTGTCTCGTGGTGGTATTTTACCTTCCAAGTGCCGTAAAAACCAAG
>WGDC01000047.1 GCA_015493475.1 Deltaproteobacteria bacterium | reverse complement strand
ATGACATGAAAATCATGCATACAATGCC
Organism: Deltaproteobacteria bacterium; assembly: GCA_015493475.1. Taxonomy (GTDB): domain Bacteria; phylum Desulfobacterota; class Dissulfuribacteria; order Dissulfuribacterales; family QOAL01; genus JAADCZ01. The sequence continues at coordinate 9,323 of WGDC01000047.1, read as the reverse complement.
CTAATTTGTGATAAAATTTGGCTGTACTTGGTTCACGCTGTTTTTTTGTGAGCTTAAGCTCAAAAATGCCGAATTGAAGACCCTTTTTAAGAGGTCTCAAGATGCATGTAATCCTTAGAAAAGGAAGTGGTGATTCCCCGTTTTCTTTCAGCTTCAAAAATGGAGAGAAAACCATTGTCAAAAGTGAAACCTACAAGGCCAGGCAAAGCGCATTAAACGGCATAGAATCGGTAAAGAAAAACTGCCAGGAAGACAAGAGATACGAGATGAAGGTGGCCAAGAACGGTAAATTCTACTTTAACATAAAGGCCTCAAATGGCCAGATTGTGGGAACAAGCACCTTTTTCAAAACCGAGGCAGAAAGGGACGAGGTCATCAAGCTACTGAAAAAAGAAGGGCCAAGCGCCAAGGTGGTTGAAGAAACTTAAGAAACACCGCTAAAAATAGTTCAGAAGCCCAAGCCTGGCCATAGTGTGCTCTTTCACTGTTGAGATCAAACCTGGGCTTCCAGGTATTTATGGATCATGGAGATGGTTTCCTGCTTTCTTGTTGCCCACTTTGGGGCAATAAGCTCTCCCGGGTCAGGATCCCCTGTAAGTCTTTGAATCACGGTCTCTTTAGGTAAAATTCCTATGGCCTTGGCCACCATTTTTGCGTAAAAGTCCTGGCTTATTGGCTCGTATCTTCCCTGCTGATACATGCGGGAAAGGGGGGTAGAGCGCACAACGTAAAGCTCGTGAAATTTTACCCCGTCTATTGCAAGGTCCCTTAAGAGCTCGGCTGTTTGTGTCATCTCCCCTTCACCCTCCCCAGGAAGGCCGAAAATGACGTGGGCGCATATGCAGAATGGATATCTCCTGGTAAGTCTGACTGCGTTAGTAAAATCCCTTACGGTGTGGCCCCTGTTAATGAGTCGAAGGGTCGCATCAGAAGCGCTTTGAAGCCCATATTCCATCCATACCATCTTGTCCTTAAAGATGGCGTGGATGAGATCAAGAACGTCCGTGTCTATGCAGTCAGGTCTAGTGCCTATGGCGACCGCCACCACTTCTGGCACGTCGGCAACCTGGCTGTAAATCTCCCTTAACCTTTCAAGGGAGGCAAAGGTGTTTGAAAAGGCCTGGAAGTAGGCGGCAAACCTCCTGGCCTTGTACCGCCTCCTTGCCCATTTCATGCCAGTTTCCAGTTGCTGCCTTATGGAAAGGCCCCTAAAGGAGGCGCCGGTTCCAGAGCCCTTTTCATTACAGTAGATGCACCCTCCCTTGCCGTCGATCCTGTTGGGGCACCCAAGACCTGCATCAAGGGGAATTTTTTGCACTCTTTGGCCAAAATGGGCCCTAAAAAAGCTGTTCAAGCTCAAAAAGTCTTGGACGTTATCCATAAATCTCCATGCACATTACTTCGTTTCCGGCTCAAATTTAATTAAAATACCGTTCTAGTGATCTATCGCATAATGGCCTTGCCTGGTTTTTGTGCTATAGAATATGATATTAGAAATACGCCACTACGTAACCTTTTTCCGTCACATGGAGGACAGACTGAAACCAGAGGAGCAGAAAGCATGTTTTTTAAACAATTCTTAGTAAAGGGAATGGGGTGCCTTTCTTATCTGATAGGGTGCCCCATGGCAAGACAGGCCTGCGTCGTCGATCCCAAGCGGGACGTACAGGATTACCTTGTGACTGCAAGGGACAACAACATGGAAATAACCCATGTCTTTGAGACACATGTCCACGCAGACCATGTAAGCGGCAATCAAGAGCTACAGTCGCGAACCGGCGCTGACATCTACCTCATGGAGGGAACACCCGTAGAATTTCCCCACAAGGAGGTAGAGGAACACCAGAAAATAGAATTCGGCATGGTGCGTATAGAGTTTCTAAAAACGCCAGGCCACACGCCCCACTCCATGTCCATACTTGTTACAGACCTTGGCAGGTCTCAGTCGCCCTGGTTCGTGCTTACTGGCGACTGCCTCTTTGTCGGTGATATAGGGCGCCCTGACCTTGCAGGTGAAGAACTTATCCATGAACAGGTAAAAAATCTCTACGATTCCCTTCACAACAAACTTGGCTCCCTGCCCGCAAACATGGAGATATATCCGGCACACGGCGAAGGGTCTCTTTGTGGCAGGGGCATGAGTTCCAAGCCGAACTCCACAATTGGCTTTGAAATGGCCAACGTGCCCGTCCTAAAGCTTGCCTTCGGAGAATTTGAAAAGGCAATGACCTCGCAATTCCCGGAGAGGCCCAAGAGTTTCACCCACATCATTAACACAAATCTCCAAGGACCGCCGCTTCTCGAAAGGTGTCCCGTGGTGAAGGACCTTGGACCAAGGCAGGTAAAAGACGTTATGGCAAAGGGCGCAGTGGTTCTCGATACAAGGGATACTGCGGCCTTTGGAGGCGTTCATATTCCGGGTTCCATAAATATAGGTTTTGGACCTCAGACGGCCAACTGGATAGGCATGGTCATAGAGCCTGATTCAGAACTCATCTTAGTGGTTGCAGATGAAGAGACCTACGGCGCCATGACTATGCAGCTCCATAGAATTGGCTACGATAACATAATCGGCTACCTTCGCGGTGGCATCATAGCCTGGCAGGAAGCCGGGATGCCCATCGAACACCTGTGGCAGATATCCGTTGCGGAACTTTACAAGAAGCTTAAATCCGGTGACTATGAACACTTCATTGATGTTCGTACAGAGATGGAGTGGAATTCCGGACATATCAAGCAGGCCAAACACCTTCCCCTGAACGAACTCCTGAAAAAGATTCCAGACATACCGAGGAACGAGGAAATAATCGTGACTTGCGGTGTTGGCTACAGGGGAAATATCGCAGCAAGCTTTCTTCAGCGCCACGGCTTCACCCATGTGCACAGCCTTGCTGGTGGCATGAAGGCATGGATAAATGCCGGATATCCCGTAACAAGGTAGGGGGTCTCTCTCAGATTCAATAGACAGTGCTCCTTTGATATATGGCTACAAGGCAACCCGCCTCCGGCGGAAAATCCAACCGACAGCAGCCATTCCTTGGGAAGCCGTGCGAAAAATTCCATAGCATGCGGGGGAAAAGTAATGCAGACAATCAGCAGGGAACTCCTTGAAATAATCGCCTGTCCCAAGTGTAAGTCAGGGGTGCAACTCAGCAGGAACAGCGACGCCCTGATCTGCCACAAGTGCAAGTTAGTATATAAAATCAGGCATGGGATACCAGTCATGCTTGTTGATGAGGCTATTACCATGGCAGAATACAAGGGTGAAAATGGATCCTGACCGCCTCAAAAAGAGGCTCACAGAAGCTGTCGACTCCTTTCCAGACAGGAGGATACTCGTTGTAGGCGACATAATGCTCGACCAGTTTGTATGGGGAGAGGTGAGCAGAATATCGCCCGAGGCGCCTGTGCCGGTAGTAGAGGTAGAAAAAGAATCCTTCCTGCTTGGAGGCGCCGCCAATGTTGCCAACAACCTCAGAAGCCTTGGATCACGGCCAGCCCTTGCAGGTATAATTGGCCAGGATAGCTTTGGAGAAAAGATAGTAGGACTTTGCAGAAAACAGGGCATAATAACAAGGGCTACAGTGAAAGATACCGGGCGGCCCACGACCTTGAAGACACGCATAGTGGCCCGTGGCCAGCAGGTCGTGCGCGTAGATCGCGAAGAGGTAAAGGCGCTTGACCGAAGAATCGCCTCCAAACTAAAAAAAAGGTTGGGGGAGGCTATTCCAGAAAGTGAGGCCGTGGTAATCTCTGACTACAATAAAGGGGTTGTGTGCAGGGAAATAATGGACATTGTTGTTGGTCAGGCAAGAGAAAAGTCCATACCCTCCTTGATCGACCCGAAACCTGTCAACGCGCCCCTTTACAAAGGAGCCACGGTCATCACACCCAATGAAAAGGAAGCAAAGGCGCTTTCCTCTCTTGCCATTGGGGACAAAAACGAGCTGGAAAAGGCGGCAAGCAGGATAGCCTGTCTCCTAGACCTCGAAATTGTATTGATAACAAGAGGAACAGAGGGCATGACCCTGTGGCAACGTGGAAAGGGCCTTTTTACCATTCCAACCATGGCAAGGGAGGTCTTTGACGTAACCGGTGCCGGAGATACGGTAATATCCCTGATGGCCCTCGGCCTGGCCACCGGCCTTTCTCCATGTGAATCCGCATTCCTTGCAAATCTCGCTGCTGGAATCGTGGTTGGAAAGGTTGGTACTGCTACTGTGAACAGGCAGGAACTGGCGCTGGCCATCAAAAGAACTCCCCTGGAATCAATAGTCCAGTAACAAGGTCTATGGATAAAGAGGACTTAAAAAATCCGCCCATGGCCCTTCTCATAGTGGGAATAATTTTCTCCCCTACCGTGGAACTTAAAGACATTGCCGGCCAGCTCGAGTCCGTTTTTGGAAATATTATGGTAGATGCGGGCCCTGTCCCATTTAAATGGACCAGATATTATGAAAGAGAAATGGGTCCAGGGCTAAAAAGGTACTTCGTCGCCTTTGACACACTCCTCGGGCAGGAACAGTTACTATGCGTTAAACTTAGGACCATGGAAATGGAAACCATGTGGATGAACAATGGCAACCGGAGAGTGAACATTGACCCTGGAATACTATCTGCGGAACGGCTCGTGCTCGCCACGAGGAAAAATTTCACGCACCGCATTTACCTCGGGAAAGGCATCTTTGCCGATCTCACGCTTATATACCATAAGGGGCGTTTTTCTTTCCTGGACTGGACATATCCTGACTACCGGTCGCAAATTGCAATTGAATTCCTTGTCCGGGCAAGAAAAAAATACCTTGGAATACTCAAACAACAGAGAGGTTAACCTGCATGTTAAGAAGTATGACCACCTTTGCAAGAAGAGAGGCTGCGGGACCTGACTGGAACCTTGGCCTTGAGCTCAAATCTGTTAACTCCAGATACTTTGACCTTCATTTCAAGGCCCCGAGGGAATTTTCTCCCCTAGAAGACAGGATCAGACGGTATCTTAAGCAAAACTTGGCCCGGGGCAGAATGGACCTTTTCATACAGTACGAATCTTTCGAGGAGGCCAGCGCCTCTTTCAGGCCAAAAATCGGCCTTGCCAAGGGATACCTGGAAGCGGTGGAACGACTCGGGAAGGCCATTGGTATCCACCCTGTAATCAGCATGGGAGAACTTCTAACACTATTTAAGGACGCAATTTCGGCAAAGGAGGAACTTGCTGACGTTGATTCGCTCTGGAACAGGCTTAGAACGCCCATGGAAGAGCTGGTGGAATCAGCTCTCCAAATGGCCCTTAAGGAAGGGAAGGCCACGGAGGAGGATATCCGGAAGAGGCTTAAACGTATCGAGGAACTTGCTGCAAGGATCAGTGTGAGGTCCACAGAGAGCTTGAAGGAGCAGGAACGAAAGATGAGAGAAAGAATAATCTCAAGACTTGACGATCTTCCCTTTGACGAACAAAGACTCATCCAGGAGGCTGCTATCCTTTCGGACAGGCTCGATATAAACGAGGAAATAGTACGCCTCGAAAGCCACATCAGCCAGTTTTACAAGTACCTTGAAACGGAAGATCTCGTAGGTAGAAAGCTTGATTTTTTGCTCCAAGAAATATTCAGGGAGGTAAACACCATAACCTCCAAGTCGTACGATTCCACCATATCTCATATAGTTGTGGAAATTAAGTCAGAGGTTGAAAAGATCAGAGAGCAGTTACAAAATATTGTATAGAAGAAAAAACAGGTTAATATGGATCCCTATCATTTTGGAGCAAATTATGCAGGATTAATAGGACCGGGGAAAACAACTGTTTTTTTAAGGACAAGGCATGAGGGAACCCAAAAGCGCGTCATACTTTAAGAATCTGGACTTTTTTATTAATGATAACGCTGCCAATAGACAAAAAAGGCAGTTCCTGCGGATAAGATACCAACGCAAGACAATTTTTGAAGGATCTGTAAACTCAAGATAGGTGATAAATTATGGGCTGTAAATGTAAACTTCTGAATATCGGTTTTGGTAATACTGTTGTTGCGGAAAGGGTTGTTGCAATAGTTAATCCTTCATCGGCACCTATGAAACGACTAAGGGAAGAGGCAAAACAGAATAGCAAACTCATAGATGCCACGCAGGGCAGACGTACACGGTCCATTGTAATAACGGACTCCAACCACGTTATACTTTCGGCAATTCAGGCGGAAACCATCTCCCAAAGGCTTAGTTCTGACCTGCTCAACAAGGGCGACGATTCAGACTAAGCCCCCAGAGATCCTAATGGAAAGAGGCGACCTCTTTGTAATCTCCGCACCTTCAGGCGCAGGGAAAAGCACCCTGTGTTCCATGCTTGTTGAAAAGGTAGATGGTTTTGTCTTCTCCGTATCCCATACCACACGGTCACCCAGGCCAGGAGAAGTCGACGGAAAGGACTACTTTTTCGTCTCGGAGCAGGAATTTGAAAAACTTGTTGCAGAAGACGCCTTTATAGAATGGGCCAGGGTACACGGCAACCTTTACGGCACCCACAGAGCGCAGGTCATGGAGCAGCTTTCAATGGGCATGGATGTGATCCTTGATATCGACGTCCAGGGCGCCAAACAGGTAAAAAGCAAGCTGCCTGGAGCAATTACCATCTTCATTCTTCCACCATCGTGGCAGGCCCTGGAAGAAAGACTGCTTAAACGTGGAAGCGAGGACAGAAAAAAGATAAAGACCAGGCTACAAAATGCCCTAAAAGAGATTGAAGAGGTCTCAAACTACCACTACTGCATTGTAAACGACGAGCTCCATGTTGCCTTTGGGGAGTTAAAGTCCATAGTTTCGGCAGAAAGAAGCAAGACCAGGAGGGTCCTTGCAGGAAAGATAGACCTTGCCAGGTTAAGGCCCGGCCCTGATTCCTGGTTCCTGTCATAGCTTACCTTTGGAAAGGGCATAAAGTTAAAGGGGTCAAAAAAATACGGGAATTACGCGCAAGTGGAAAAATCGCTAACGATCTGGGGAATCCATCCCGTTGAAGAGGCCCTTAGGGCAAATCCTCAATCCATTAAATGGGTTGAGGTCCTGCCGAGCTTCGGACGAAAAAAAAGTCAAAAGTTCCTGTTTGAAAAACTCAAAGCGCAAAACGTATTTACCCGGCAGGTGGACGATTTTCACAAGCACTTGTTCCCAAAGGGAGCGGTACATCAGGGAATCTGTGCCAAGGTCTTGGTTTTCTGGGAAACCAGCCTTGATAAAATTATAGACAGGGCGCTTTCCTCTAAGGATACAATAGTAATATGTGACCAGATCGAGGACCCGCAAAACCTTGGCGCGTTGATAAGGGCTGCCGTGGCCTTTTTTGCCGCAGGGATCGTGATTCCCCAAAAACAAAATGCCCCCATAAACGGAACCGTTGCCAAGGCCTCTTCTGGTGCGCTTTTTCAAGCGCGCATATGCACTACAAAAAGCATCTTTCCTGCCGTAGAAGAGATGCGTGAAAAATCCGTTTTCACAGTGGGACTTGATGCAAGGGGTCAAACACCCATTTACAGGCTTGGCACCAGGGGTTCCTGCTGCATAGTGCTTGGTTCAGAGTCAAAGGGCATTAGAAAAAACCTTAAAAGGCGTTTGGACGCCCTGGCATCCATACCCATAAATCCAGTTCTCGACTCCCTAAATGTCTCTAATGCCGCCTCCGTAGCCCTTTACGAACTAAGCAGAATAAAAAATGTGATCTCATGAGCTGGATAAAGTCCTACTCGCTGCTGACAGGCATTACGGCCCTTTTGGGGGACCCCGCCCTTGCACTCATGCAAAGATTTTCCAAAAGGCCCTCCCTCTGGAGTAGTCGAAGGGGCAAGCTCTTGGCAGATATTTCCCAAAAGGGCCCCTTTGATGTGTGGATGCACGGGGCCTCGGTAGGGGAGATGGCAGCGGTTAAGGCCATAGCGGAAAAAATCTTGAAGGTTCGTCCTGAAACAAGAATAATGGTATCGGCCTTTACGAAAAGTGGATTTAGCCACGGGAGAAGACTTTTTAACCCCAAAATACCCGTAACACTCTTTCCATTTGATTATCCACAGGCCGTCGTCCGGGCCGCCTCCATAGTCTCTCCAAGGGTCTTTTGCAGCGTGGAAACGGAGATCTGGCCCAATCTCTTGTGGACACTAAAAAAAAGGGGAACAAGGCTTTTTCTTTTAAACGCAAGGATATCGGCAGACTCCTTTCCTTCGTACAAGAGATTTCGTTTCTTCTTCCAGGAGGTCCTCGGGCTCCTTGACGTGATCTGTGCAATATCCAGGCTGGATAAGAAACGGCTTTGCGCCATGGGAGCCGACCCCAAATTGGTGGAGGTCTGTGGAAACGCCAAGTACGAATATCTCATTGAAAGGCCGGATGAGAAAAAGGCCAGGAATATGGCCAAAATGCTATCCATTCCTTTGGATAGGCCCCTGGTAGTGGCGGGAAGCATAAGGGGGCATGAGTATCGCCAGATTTACCAGTGCGCACAGAAGCTCAAGGCCATGGGGATTGAGACACTTTTCATCCTGGTACCAAGGCACCTTGAGCGAGTGCAGGAGGTAATGGATTTCCTTTCAAAAAGGGGGGAAAAGTTTCAAACCCTGACGGAGATGCTTGAACACAGGGACAGGTCCTTTGATCCAGGCTGCAGGTTTCTTGTAATTGATGAGATAGGCTGGCTTTTTGACCTTTACGGTCTTTGTGATGTAGCCTTTGTAGGAGGCTCTATAGTTCCAAGGGGAGGACAAAACATCATGGAGCCTGCAGCATGGGAACGCCCGGTGCTCTTTGGCCCTCACACGAAAAATTTCCAGGATGCTGCGGAGGCGCTCATAGCCGAGGGAGGCGGGTTCGTGGTGGAGGATCACGCTGAGCTCACATACAGGTTAAAGAGACTACTTACAGAAGAAGAATTCAGAAAAAAGGCAGGAGCTTGTTCTCGTAAGGCGATTTGCAAGCTTGGAGCCGATGCTGCCACAAGGCAGGCAGAACAGCTTTTAAGGTTTTTGGGTCCTCGACGTTTTCTGTGGATTTGATACCACCATATATCAAATCCACAGAAAACGTCGAGGACCCAAAATCAAAATGAAAACACAAGTAAACACTGCAGAACCTGCTGTTAAGCACTTTATTTTGATTTGCCCTTGTATTCCTTATCCCGACCAATCCGGCCATCCATTCCGAAGTTATCCGGCCATTGGAAAGCACCCGTTTTTTAGGTTGTCGGAATTTTATTTACTCATAAAAGCATTCAATCAAACACTTGCTTGATGTGACAATTGATGATACGTGTAAAAATACAACAGGAGGTACGTATGGGAAAACTTTTTAATATACTT
>WGDC01000046.1 GCA_015493475.1 Deltaproteobacteria bacterium | reverse complement strand
GGCCAGAGTATTGCAAAAAGCACGGGCCCTTCGCACACGGCCTCGTAAAGCTGGGACGGGTGCCGGGGAACCAGGCCGCCCTGGGGAAAGATCATGGCCCAGGGAACATCCGTGGGCCTTCCAAAGAGCTCTCCGTTTATGAAGTTACCGATACGGCCGAAAAAGAGGCCAACAGGCACAGTAACGGCAAAACGATCCGCCCACAAAAAAAAATCCGTGTCATGCCTCCTGCAATAGATCCAGCCGGCAAGGGCAACGCCTATTGCTCCACCGTGAAAGGACATGCCCCCGTGCCAGGTGGCAAGGATTTCAAGGGGATGCTTAAGGAAAAAGCCCGGGTTGTAAAAGAGCACGTATCCGAGCCTGCCACCAACAATTACCCCGAGAACCAGGGCAACCAGGATGCCCTCAAGGAGCCTTTCCTCACGCTCCCGGTCCTTAAGGAACCCTCTTTCCGCCTCTTCCCTGATCTGCCTCTTTACCAGAAAGAAGGAGGCCAGAAACCCCAGCAGGTACATGAGCCCGTACCACCTAAGGGCAAAGGGGCCAATCCTCACAATGGTGGGATCGAGCTGGGGGTAGGGGATCATTTCTTGTCCTTTGGATCGCTCTTCCTGTCCTTCAGCTTTATGATGTCAACCACCCTCGATACGCTCTTGCTGTCCTTCAGGTGCCTTTCCTGGCCCTGGGGCTCCTTTTTCTGAAAGCCTGTCACCTGGTTCAGGATATCCATGTACTGGGCCTTTAGGGCAGGGGCGATATCCTGGGAAAGGACGAAGAAACTCACCCTGTCGCGCTGTATCCGCATGGAAGACGTTGTCATGGCATTAAGGACGTGCGGATGCACCACAGGACCACGCTGAGGATCAAAATTCACTGAACAAGGAAAATAAAAATCAAAAAATGCAGACTTCTCCAAGGCGAAAACAACCGTTTCCGTCTGCTTGTTGTACCTCACTTCTCCAAGAAGCAACCCTGTGCCCGGCAGATCCAGGAGGACAAGCTCCCGTGCATTCTGTTTGAGCTTCATGTCTCTTTTCTCCCTGATTTAATTCTGTTGCGTCTCGGCTTACTCCGCCGCCTTCCGCGTCTCCCGCCAGGCCTTGACGGTAGTCTTACCTGGCCGGAAATATCGGCAAGCTCCAGGGGTTCCCTCCCGAGAGCGCGCTGCAGACAGTTGTAAAGAAGAAGGGATTCTGGGAAGATGGTCTTTGCATACACCCTTTTTTGCCACCTTCCTGTTGAGACGCAAAAGATTATGGGCCACTGGATAGAAAGAAGCTGGGATAGGTGTTCCCTGTCGGCCCTCTTGAAATCAAAGGGCAGGAAGACGGAATCAACGAGTGACCTGATTTCGTGGGTGGGCCATTTGACCTTGGACGGTTCCAGGGCCTTCCATTCGGGTGAATGGTACAGCAACGGATAAACCATTGCGGACAAGAAAAAAGAGTCACCAAGGTCTTTCCCGTCAGTGCCCACAAGCTTGTCCACCTCCCTTAGCATGGACACGAAAAGCCGTTTCACGCTGCCTTTTTTACCATGAACGGAAAACAGCCCGGCAAGGCCTGGAAAAACATTTTCAAACATGCCCGACTTTATCATGAGTTTGGCCCAAGGCGCTGAAAACCCCGACCTTATATCTTTAAGCCATTCGTCCCTGACCCTTGGCACTGCACAAAGTCTTGTCTTCGGGCCATGGCTCAGTATCGCCTGCCAAGTTACATCGTCGATCCTGAAACCCGTCCGGGCCGCGTGCCTTATGGCCCTAAGCATCCGGACAGGATCCCGTATGAAACGTCTTTCCGGATCGCCTATGGTCCTGACGGTTCCGGAATAGAGATCCCTTATGCCTCCCACGTAATCGATCACGCTGAAATCGGCTATGTTGTAAAAAAGGCCGTTTATGGTGAGGTCCCTCCTGAATGCATCCTCCTTAGGTGTGCCAAAGATGCTGTCAGGTCCAAGACCCTCCCTCATGGCCTCCCTGTCGTCAAGCTCGATCTGCCGCCTGAAGGTGGAAACCTCTATGATCTTTCCGCCCCTGAAATAGACATGCACCAGTCTAAAGCGCTTGCCAATTATGCGGCTGTAGCGAAAAAGCCTCCTCACCTCTTCGGGGGTGGCATCTGTGCCTATATCAAAGTCCTTTGGCCTTTTGCCCAGAAGAAGGTCCCGGACGCTTCCCCCTACGAGATAGGCAAGGTGGCCATGGTCCTTCAGCCTGTAAAGAACCTTGAGGGCCTCCGGCTCAATGTTCTTCCTGCTGATGCAATGTTCCGGCCTCGGGATTATATTTGGCCCCGTGCCCACCCCCCTAAACAGACTCTTCTGGGCGTCCTCCATGGAGGGAGGGGGAATAAAAAATGACGGGTTTCTCTTGCCCTGCCTCGGGACCCTTCGTCTGCGCTGTCTGTAGTTCCTTCGGCCCATTTGTACAATGTCAGGTGGATTTTTTGAAGGCTGAGGCGTCTATCCGGTATTTTTTCACCTTGTAGTTGACGATTCGAAGACTTGTGCCAAGAAGCTTCGCCGCCCTGGTCTGGTTGCCTCTCGTCTCTGTCAAGGCCTCGATAATGAGTTCCTTTTCGAAATTTGACACCGCCTCCTCGAATGTAGGCCCCGCCCCTGACTCTGCCAGGTCGTCTCCTGTTATCTCGAGATTGGCAGGTAGGTGATGAATCCTCAAGATGTCCTCGTCACAGATTAAAACGGCCCTCTCTATATAGTTCTGAAGCTCCCTGACGTTTCCTGGCCAGTTGTACTGCATAAGACAGTCAAGAGCCGCCTTTGAAAAACGCTTTATCTTTTTCTCATGCTCACTGGCAAACTTCTCTAGAAAATGTTCGGCCAGCAGGATAATGTCAGTCTTTCTTTCCCTCAAGGGTGGCAGGAATATGGGAAACACGTTAAGCCTGTAGTACAGGTCCTCCCTGAACTCACCCCGTTCCATTGCCTCTTCCAGGTTCTTGTGGGTGGCTGCAACGATCCTGCAATCAACCTTTATGGACCTTGTGCCGCCTACCCGCTGAAACTCCTTTTCCTGTATGACGCCAAGGAGCTTTACCTGTACACTCAGGGGCAGATCCCCTATCTCGTCAAGAAATATGGTGCCCTTGTTGGCTCGTTCGAACCGGCCCTTCTTTCTCTGGACAGCACCAGTAAAGGCCCCCCTTTCATGGCCAAAAAGCTCGCTTTCTATGAGGGATTCGGGAAGGGCCGAGCAGTTTACGCTCACAAAAGGCCCCCTTGCATGCCTGCTGTTGTAATGGATGGCCTTTGCTATCATGGATTTTCCAGTGCCGCTCTCTCCTCGGAGAAGAACCGTTGCGTTGCTGTCTGCAACGCGCATTATCATGTCAAAAACCTCCTGCATCTGGCTCGAATTGCCGACAAGGCTTTTCACCTTGTACTTTTCCGCCAGGGCAAGCTTGAGCTTTCTGTTTTCGGAAAGAAGGGACTGACGCTCCTTGTTGGCCTCGTGAAGTCTGATTACGGACTGGGCTATGATACTGCTTATGATGGTAAGGAGACGCAGGTCGTCCTCAAGGGACAGACCTGGTGTGGAATAGCGGTCAACGCTCAAGGCCCCAATGGTAAAGTTACCGTGGTTAATAGGCACGCAAATAAAGGAGATAGGCAGGTCGCACTTGGAGGTCTTCCTGCTCCTCGTCCTGTTAAGGAAACGGGGATCCTTGGTGATGTTCGGAATGACGATGGGCTGACCCGTGGCAACTACCCTGCCGGTTATTCCCTCCCCTAGCTTGTAGTGGCCCCGTTTCCTCGCCTCGAAACTGAGGCCGTGAGCAACTTCTATCTGGAGCTCGGAAGAATCAGGATTAAGCAGGGTTACGGTTCCCCTGATCAAGCCGAATTTTTGTGCCAGGATGTCGAGAACACCAAGGAGGGCCGCCCTGAGATTGTTTGAGCTTGAAAGGGCCTTGGCCACCTCGTACAGGCACGAAAGCTCTTCTATCTGCCTGCTTTGTGATATGTCACTTGAAGCCTCGTATTCCGCCCGTGGGCTTCTGCTCCTTTTTCTTTTTCTATCAGCCACCTTCATTTTGAAGGCAGAGCTTAATGGAATGTTACAATTTTGCAAGATTTTTGTGGATACGATAAAAAGGCAGGGGACAAAATGGCCACAGTCTGCCTGTTAACCCCCTAAAGGTACGCCCCTTTTTTAGGCAAGACGTCTTCGTTGAACAGGCACGCTGTCATCCCCCCAATGCGCTGCACGCGCCTTTCTATGGATTCGATACCACTTTTCGCCTCCTTGCATTCCGGGTTCATTCTGAGTGCCCTTTCAAATACGCGCCTTGCCTCATTGAACCATCCACCTTCCATGTAGCTTTCTCCTGCAAGGCAGTATGCCATGTCGAGGCCATCAGGAAACAGGGTTTCAAGGAGTCTGACAGGCCCATCTCCAAGGTTCCCCGCCCCGTTCTGGCCCCTTGACGTAACCTCAAGCAGGAAACGAACCAGCAAGGGGTTGGACCTTTCCGCCTTCATCACCTCGAAGAGGTGACCTTCGGCGTGCTCGAAGAGCCACTGCATCCTAAGAATGCCTTGTTTGGCCTCGCTTGTCATCTCCTCGAAGAATTCCTGGACAACCCTTGTCCCTTTTCCGTTGAAAATAGCGGCGGCCTTGTCCGGAAAGCTCATTCTGTAACGCTCGATCATGTAGGCATTTTCCTTAAGCTTCATGGCCTCGTGGAATATCGCCCCAATCATCCAATCAAGCATTACTCCGTCACTCTCCCCCGATCCTGCCGTACAACCTCCCCATATCAAATGGCAAAGATCCTTGAGTATCCACAACCTGCCCCTGTTTTCCTCGGTGCCAACCCAGAAATCAAAGCCATCGTAACGGATACCGTAGCTCGCCGTATGCGCCTTCAAGTCATTAAAGAATGCATAGCACTCGAAAAAGTCTTTGACGATGTTCTTTATGAAAAGCTCGCGCCTTTCCTTCAGCCATTCCCGTTCCATATTCAGCCCCGAGCCCGAAATGAAGTACTGCATGCAAGCGAAAGTACCTGGCCATTTTCTGAAAAGATAAGTTTCTTTGCAACCATTTGCACTATGAACCGTTCTATTTTTTCCCTTGGTATCCCCGGCAGCAGCGAAAAAATTTCTTCCTTGTCCACCGGCTGTGCCGCCAGGAGATATATCTTTCTCGAAGCCCCGCTAAGCCTGTGAAGCAGCACCCTGCCGTCTGGCAGCAGTTGCCTTATCAGAAGAAAGTGCCCGCCATCCCTGTAAGTAAGAGCAGGGCCCCTTATCCCGAGGGCCTTCCTGCTGTCCATGAAGGAAAAAAGTCTTTTTTCAACCGGTCTCCACTGCCTTTCCTGCCTTTTCCTGTCACCAACATATTCAAGAATAAGTGGAGATAATAACTCCATTACATCCCGGGGAAAAAGCATGAAATACTTCCTATCCGGCCTTACACACCTTATGCCGAATACACCGTAGTGTCTGAAAACAAGACTTTCGACTCCAAGCCAGAACCTCACCGGCTTCAGTGAACCGTATGGCCATGCAAACTCCACGTTTTCCAGGGTCTCCATAGCATCCTCCTTGGTTGTGCTGGGAAAACAGGTGATCAGGTTGGCCTGGAGGTCAATTCCAAGTTCAGCACAGTTTTTCATTCCGGCAAGGTTTTGAATGACCGAGACCCCCTTTTTCAGCTTTCTGAGTACCTTGGAACTCAGGGCCTCTATGCCTATCTGCACACTGTCGAGTCCACCTCTTTTCATCCGCATTAGCTCTTGTCTGGAATGCACGGCGCGAATCTCAGCAAATATCGAATAGTCCCTGGCATGGGCGGCGAGTTTCTGAAAGATGGATGCCGCTGTCCCCCTCGGAAGGCAATTGTCCATGAAGGCAAAGTCTATGGAGGAATACCTCCTGCTTAACGAATCAAGCTCAGCGGCTATCCTTTCAGGGGCCCTTGAGCGGTAGCCCTTCCACTGAAGGTTAAGGTTGCAAAAGGTACACTGGCCCCACCAGCAACCTCGGGAGGCCTCGACCGGAAGCACTACGTTGACGCCACTTGCCCCCTCGAGCCTTGAAAGATCCTTGAAAAAATCATCATAGTCTACGAAAGGAAGCTTATCGAGATCCGCCACCTGATCCTTGCCACCAGCCTTCCCAGATTCTTCACCGGTAACAACCGCCCGGGATTCGATCCCGTCAGTCATCCCGAGAAGGTACCGGCACAGATTCAGTAAGGGCCTCTCTCCTTCCCCGTCTATTACAAAGTCCAGATTTGGGAAGGCCCGAAGTATTCCCTGGCCGATACCCCCGCTCACACTCGCCCCTCCCATTACTACCTTGATCTCCGGGTACCTCCTTTTCAAAAGCCCTGCGATGAAAAGCCCAGCAGTGAGCTGGTTCAGACAAACACTTATCCCCACAAGCCTGGTGGCGGAAAAATCGAACCGCTCTATGCAGGAATCCACACCTTGACGCGCCTTTTCACAGACCCTGACAAAATCAAGGCTTATTTTCCGCAGGCCTCTATCCTTAAGGGCCTGGTAAAAAAGCTGTTCAGGACCGTTTCTGCCCGGGAGAAGGAGATTTGCGAATACCGCCTCTGAAGCCCAGCCTGACTGGCTTATAACATGATAATCCCCAAAACCCACTGCTGCGGCAACATCGAGATATGGGTGGAGGGCCCTTACAGTGTAACCGTCTGGAAGGTTTTGAATCAGATAGGCTTTTAAGACCCCTGTCTGGATTGACGGCCTATTAAAAAGCGGCCAGGGAGGGGCTATAAGGGCTATATCCACCTTTCCCCTCCAGTAAACTGCCCTATTAGACGCCCCTTTGGGCCATCTCCATAAGCCTCTTAATCCTTTCCTCCGTAGGGGGATGGGTGCTGAAAAGCCGCGCCAGGGTAGAGGCGGTCAGAGGATTGACAATGTACATCTGGGCAGTGGCTGGATTTACATTC
>WGDC01000045.1 GCA_015493475.1 Deltaproteobacteria bacterium | reverse complement strand
GTCAAAGACCTCGCTAAATACCCTGAGCCTTTTGGCAACAAGGGTCCAGTTCAGGTAGGTGCCAAGGAGAAGGCCAGCAGCAAGCCAAAGCCCCTGGAGGCCGCTCGTATAAACAAGGCCTGGAAGACCAAGAAGGAGCCAGCCGCTCATGTCAGAGGCCCCTGCGCTCAAGGCCGAGACCACGCTTCCAAGCCTTCTGCCCCCGAGTATGTAGTCGGAGATGTTCCTGGTCCTTGCCCACGCAACAAGGCCTATGCCAAAGAGGCCAACGAAATAGAGGCAGAATGTAACGAGTATGTCCCTGTTCAATTTTCCAAATTATGGGCTAGGTGGCAATTTCCAGCCTGTTTGCCATGTCTGATTTTATGAGCGAAAGACAACGGTGGTCTCCGTCCTGTCTTATCCGCTTTAGGCGCTGCCTATTTGAGCAGTCCATTATTAGATAGTCAAGGCCTGCGCCCTGAAGCAGCCTTATTGCAGCAGGCTCAAAGTCTCTCCGTTTCCTTCTGCCCATGCCAACTGTCAAGTTGTTTATGCCCGCTGAAGTCTTTATTGGCCTTTTTCTTCTAAGCATCTTCATAAGCACTACGGCCTCTGCAAAAAAAGTGGCATCCGGTCTGTTCACCAATGATCCTGATGGGTCAGTGGTAAGCCTTGGGCGAAGCACAGGGTCCAGAACGAGTCTTTCAAGGGGAAATTTGGCCCTTTCAGCTGTTTCAATCACCTCTTCTGCAAGAAGAAGGAGCTCATCAAGTCCTGAAGGGTAAAACCCCTTTCTTGTAAGAAGAACCACCAGGCTGGTTTTAAGGCAATGGGCAGCGCTCAGCATGCTTTCAAGCCTGTCTCTATCCGCGGTGACACAGTTGATGAATATCCTTCCTGTTTGGTCTGCCTCCACTGCCTCCTTGAGGGAGGCGATTGTGGGGCTTAGAAAAAGAGGGCAGTCGGTCTCCTTTCTCACCTGCAGGACCAACCAGGGCATCACCTGGTCAGAGGCCTTCCAGCCGCCAAGGTTGATTTCAAGGCCGTCTGCGCCGTTTTTAATGAGCCCTTTTGTCATCAAGCGGATAAAACCCGCATCCTTTTTCTTTACCGCCTCGTAAACCCTTGGATCAAAGATGTTGATGTTCTGGGCTATGATCTTCATGGAACCTCCTTTTGGGCGCCAAGAGGCAAGGGGAAGGGGAGAGTGCGGAAATTGGGCGTTTCCCGCATCCGGCCTTAAGCCACGAAGCCGGATACGCTCTCCCTCAGGCCGGTCTCCCGGCTTGCAGATCAACCTACTTGCTGGGCCTTCCCGTAAATATGAAGATTTACAGTGGCATGTTCCAGCTTTCGTCCCTGCTTACGGTTGCGGGCCAGCGCCGGACTCTCACCGGACTTCCCGTTCACCTGAGGCACAATATATTGTTATGTTCTAAATGATTACTGGCATATCCTGTTGTTGTCAAGGCCGATGAAACTCAATAGCCCTGGGAGTATCCAAAGGGGAGATTTGACAACGCCTAATATGATACCTACCTAAATCCAGAGGGCCTGAAGCAAGCGGCCCTGTTTTTTACCTTGAGACATTTCATTAAAGAGGAGAAGGAAGTGAATACCTTGAATCTGGTCTTTCTTGGTTCACCAGGAGCAGGAAAGGGGACACAGGCACAGAGGATCTCGGAAAAACTTGGACTTAAAAGGATCACCCCTGGAGACATCCTTAGAAAAGAGGTGGAAAAGGGCACAAGCCTTGGAAAAGAGGTGGAAGGATACATGAAAAGGGGTGAGCTTGTCCCCGATGAGATGGTGCTAGAAATTATTGGTAGTGAGCTTGAAAGGGTGGGGCAGGGGTTTATTCTTGACGGCTTTCCAAGAACCGTTGCCCAGGCAAAGGGCCTTGATAGGATTTTGGAATCAAGGAAGTGGCCCCTTCATGCAGTCATCTTTCTCGATGTTCCAGATGAGGAGATCGTAAGAAGGCTTAGTGCAAGAAGGGTCTGCCCAAGTTGTGGTGCAGTCTATAACATGATTACAAGCCCGCCAAGGAACAACGAGACGTGTGACAGGTGCGGCGCCCACCTTGTGCGAAGAGGCGATGATGAGCCAGAGACCATCCGAAAAAGGCTTGAGGTTTACACAAAGGAGACGGCCCCTCTAAT
>WGDC01000044.1 GCA_015493475.1 Deltaproteobacteria bacterium | reverse complement strand
CCTCCATCTTTTTGGGAAGGCCTTTTCTTCTTTTAGTGTGAAGGAACTGGCCTTTTGGGAACTAACTGGTGGTGCAGAAACCTGTGGAGATGTGCTTGAACGAGCGCATCCCTTCATCCTAAAGATCCCTGCCTTCCCCCATTTGATACTACATTTATCAATGATCTCAGCCCTTGAAGGCCTTAAGTCACCAATATCACTGGCACTTGGATGAAAATATATGTATTTCCCTCTGATCTCATAACTTCCTGTCTGAAGATCAACTATCTTTCCCGGGGTTTCTATCCAATAATCATAGTCCCCACCAGCCAGTTCAAGCTTCATACCTGGCTGACTAACTGAAAGATAATCCCCATCTGAAATGGCAAGGCTATCCCTTAATAGAAAGGAAGGTAGAAATACGACGACAAGGGCAAAATGGAAGAAGATTTGGGTTAGAAAACGGCAATGGTTCACGACAATCCTCCCAATTCCTTAATAAGAGCACAATTAATAACATGGACCCCATTGTCAAGACCGCTTTTGTTTGGTTTTAATGGGTAGATGGCTGGTTTCTTCTTAAACGAAAGAACTGGGGAAATTTTTTTGATGAACGCTGAGGACTTAAAAAGGGCAGATTGATTGGACCTTGCATGATTGGTGAGTTATGGAAAGGGATTTAGCAGCGAAGATACAGTTTTATGACCTTGCCTCTGAGGATTTCATGGCGCCCGACTGTCCTCTTGCCTATTCCCTTCCCGAGATGAGGGAAGAGATAGCGGAGCTCCTTAAAGACTCAAGCCCTGATGAAAAAAGTCTTATGAGATTAAGAAGGGCAGACCGGGACATAATAGCCTATATAAAAAATCTTCCAGACGACTTTGACGAGGATGATCCGAATCAGCCCCTTGAGAAGTGGTGGTGGCACCTCAAGGCCATAAAGGAGGGCAGGTTCCCCAGAGAATTTCTTCCCACCTTTTAAGATCTTTTAATGATCCACGCCCCCGCGTAGGGGGCGACAGGGGTTCATGGAGGCAGCCTGGGCAGTCATTAAAAGCCCCAAAATGTGCAGGCAGTGGCAGAAAAGCGTAATGAGGGCATCAAACTACGTTGAGATGGTCTCCCGCGAGGGAAGCTCTTCGGCATCTAAAAGGCTTTTAAACAGGCTTGATGAGGCCGTTAACTTGGGAAGAGAGGATCTCATTGATAGTGCAATCTCCTGGTATCATTACCATCAGCAACTCTACCTCATAAAGCGTGTTGTGCGCGCGTAGATGGCCACGGCCCATCACCGGGGAATCATAAAAGCAACAGAGGAGGACCTGGACATCATAGGCTATCGCTGACGTTTTTTCCCTTGTGGGCCTAGGAGCTTAACCGTGCAGGGGTTCCCCTTGAAAGGCTCATCCGGCCATACGGCATGGACTTTGTGGCAAAAAAGGAGATTTCCCAAAGGATCGCCAAGGAGAGTTTTCTGCCCTTCAAAATGTTGGCAGGGCCCTTTTAAAAAGGGAGTGGACAAACTTTCAAACCCACGTAAAAAAACGCATTAGGGATGGAAGCATCGGGAATGCAAGGGAGCTTGACAGGCGGTTTGAAAGGGCACTCGGGCATAAGGATACGGAGATATGGGCGATAGTCGGAAAAGGTGGCACTGTAAGCCAATATTACGGGTTGAATGGAAAGTTTAAGGAAGTTACTGTAATAAGAAAGGGAGGTATGCGGGCCACATAGTTTCCGCTTGACCCTCCAAGTGTCCAGAAGTTTGTCAAAGGCGGCGCACCTGATAAAGAAAAAGGAATTCCAGAGGATCGGAAGACTTCAAGACCTATGGAAAGAGATATAAGCGCTGAAATAGAGTTTTACGATTTTTGCTCTGAAGGTCTAACCTTTTCAGACCCTGACCTCGTCTTTGGAATACCCAGGACTAAGGAGGAGATATCCAGGTTGCTTTCCCCGGGAGAAAAACCGGAGCCCAGGGACGCGGAAAGGCTGAGGCGCGTTGATGATTACGTCATCTCCAACATTGACGGGCTGCCAGATGACTTTGACGAGGACGACCCCAACCAGCCCCTTGAGAAGTGGTGGTGGCATCTAAAGGCCATAAAGGAGGGCAGGTTTCCCAGAGAATTTCTTCCCACCTTTTAAGATCTTCTAATGATCCACGCCCCCGCGTAGGGGGCGACACCGCTAACCGCTGCCTTGGCCCAATCGCTAGTGAGTTTCAATCCACGCCCCCGCGTAGGGGGCGACTCAAGCCAGTTCACCGATACATGGCTTGATACAGGTTTCAATCCACGCCCCCGCGTAGGGGGCGACGCATCCTGCTCGACCTGCTGGCAAAGAGCATCGAGTTTCAATCCACGCCCCCGCGTAGGGGGCGACTCACCACCTGGCTAAAACGCCTCCAAAGGTGAGGTTTCAATCCACGCCCCCGCGTAGGGGGCGACTCCCCAGAGGATGGATACCTCCTGGCGTCTTTCGCGTTTCAATCCACGCCCCCGCGTAGGGGGCGACCAGACCTTGCCACCTTCTTCTTGACCTCCTTGTCGTTTCAATCCACGCCCCCGCGTAGGGGGCGACAGTTCACACCTAACTATAGAAAATATTATAAAAATTTCATCAAATCTTGCGAATATAGCCAAAATCCAAACCAGTAAATCCCGAAATAAAAAGGCATTGGAAAGAAAAAAGAAAAAATTCTATGGGTTAGAAGAGTGCGAACCCTATTAGGTTCATGTGTATTTTTTATTATTAATTTCAGTGTGTTACGCATAATGTTAAAATTTCCTGCTCCTGGTTCGCAATCGAATTAGATTATTAAAGGCCCCTCCTGATCAAGTGCTGGTTTTGCCCCTACATGCTCGACTCGCCTTCGCCAATTTTTCCCCAGATAATAGAACCTCAAGCTATCTTTTTTCGGGTCGATAATATCAATGAGTTTTTGTTTGAAGGTTTCCCACTGGGCGGGATCGACAATACACTCAAAGACTGAAAATTGTACGCGTTGCCCGTAATTTTGACACAATCTGGCGACTTTCCTGAGTCTTTTCTGCCCACTTTTGTCCGTAGTCGAGACATCGTAACTTACAAGTACGAACATGAATCCTCGCTATATTTCAGCTATTTCCACAAAAAGGGAGGATAACCATCGATATCTCCCCTTATGTATCGGGCCAATAGCTGGGCCTGAATATGAAAAGCAATACCAAGAGGAATCCTTTCTCCTATAAATTGATGGGTGATTACATCCTGCTTCCTTTTTTGATAGGCAGTCAGCACTGTTTTTCTTGTCTCATCATCCATATAAACAGCACCGGAACCAGATGTTTCAAATCCTTCTGGCCTGATTTGGCCCAAATTTATCAGGCTAAGTACCAAACGGTCAGCAATTACAGGGCGGAATTCCTCCATCATATCAAGGGCAAGACTTGGCCTTCCAGGTCTGTCACGGTGCAGAAAGCCAACCTGTGGATCAAGGCCAACTACTTCGAGGGCGCTTCTTACGTCGTGAAGCACGATGGTGTATAAAAACGATAAGAGACAGTTTACCCTGTCCTCTGGAGGGCGTCTGTTCCTGTTTTTAAAAAAGAAATTTTCTTTTTGGTTGGTTATTAGATGATCAAATACCGAGAAATAGCTGTTGGCACCATCTCCTTCCAGCCCACGGAGCCTGTTTATATCTTTTTCGTTCCTTATTTTTCTTAAAGTGTGCTTTAGCTCCACGGAAGCCTTGTGCAAGGTCTCTATGCCCACCTTTTCTGCATGATCACGTTTAGCCCTTTCAATGACCGTCCGGCAGTTATAGAGCTTGCCAATGAGGAAACTTGCTGAAATTTTTGCTGTTTGCTCCTTATCGTCTGCCATCCGGTACTGGGCACGCCTTAATAGCACGTTACCAGACACCGGGCCCTGGACCCGGGCAAGAAACCTGCCTCTTTCGGTGAGGAAAGATATCCCGATGTTTTTCTCTCCGCAGAAGCCCATAAGGAAGGGGCTGCAAGAAACATTTCCAAAACAGACTATGCTGCCGATGGTGTGCGCTGGGAGTCTTAAGCGGACGGTACCGTCTAGTTTCACTGCTATGGTTTCGCCATCCTTTTTCAAGTATGCGCCCTGGCTCGTAACGTAAAGTGTGTTAAGGAGCTTCTTCATAGGGAATCCAGGGCATTGTTAATAAAGTCATGGACTTTGAGATCCTCTCCAATTTCGGGCATGCAAAGGTCCTTCATGGAACATCTAGAACATTTTGGTGATCTGGATGCCGGGGGAGTTATGCCAGAAAAAATCAGTTCGTGAAGCCTTTTGGCAGCATCGGCTGTTTTTTGTCTCAGCTTCTTGTCAAAGGCCACCTTTTCACGTCTTCGGGTCTTTCCGTAAAAGAGAAAGCCAAGCTCAACAGGGATGCCAAGCTGCTCCTCAAGGCAGATGGCCTGGGCGCAAAGCTGGACCCTGTCCCAGTCCACGGTCTCTGCCTTTGGACGGCCTCGTTTATATTCAACAGGCCGGGGAGTCCATATCTCATCACCGTTAACACTCTTTCTGACAAATTCTACTGCATCCGCTTTGCCATAAAGGCCAAGGGTGTAAGATCTCAGCATCAATCCATATTCCACTCTGATGTCGCTGCCCGGCCTGTTTCCTCCCTGATCCACCCTTTTATGTAAATTGCGACCCTGAGCAGTAAAAAGATTCTCTTCCCACAGACCTTCTATGTGGATCAAGGCGCACTGTCTTTCGCAAAAAAGAAGGTGCTGGATTGCCGATAACGGCAACAGTTCACTGTCCTTATAAACCCGCTCTGGCT
>WGDC01000043.1 GCA_015493475.1 Deltaproteobacteria bacterium | reverse complement strand
GTATCAAGAATCTGTCCTACAATCCTCCAAGGTGGCTGAATACCTAATCCAAGAGAAATAACATCATACTCATTCATCCCTCTTCACCTCGTTTGTTTTCTGTGGATTTGATATTCCCATATATCAAATCCACAGAAAACGTCGAGGACCCGTTAATTTTGCACACATAAATGTGCAGGCCGCAGGGTTACAAAATGGAACAACCACCCGACCAAACGGTAACGCTGCCGGGAACAGGGCGCCCCTTAAAAGTCAAAACCCTTTTATCTATTTGACAGGATTAATGAGGCAGCGAGGTTTCTCTTTTCAAATTTGCAACTACAACCTCTTTCTTGCGAGTCTCTTTCTCCTTAACTACAGGCACTTTCTTATGGACCTTTTCGGGACTTATTTCCCGAACCCTCGGGCCGCTTGGAACAAGCGGTCGGGACCCACCTCATGAATAGCCCTTGCCCGGCAGGAAAGCCAAGAGAATAATGAGCAAAACCCAATAAACAACCTTCATTCCCATTTTTAATCTCCTTTCCTGACGCTTGTATTATTCAAAGCACTCTCATGATCCATACCGAAATCTACACAAACATATAGGCTTTAGTTGCCCAAGACGGCCCCTTGCCAAAGGAAAGACAGCAAGCATGCAAAGCGCTTTAAAAAAATGGCGCACCCATTGACAATAATTGTTACTCCGTGCAGCCAACGTATTCGGGAAAATTCCTTTCATTTTTGTAAGATGCCCTTTCATTTTTAACAAATTTGCATAACTATAAAATTTTGCCTCTTTTAAAATTACTGTCATTTCAACATGATATACTCTCAGCCTTTATGGCAGTCCTTTTGCTTACTATTCTTATTTTGAAAAAATTAGCGTTAGGGAGGGAGAAATGGCACAAATATCGGCAGGAGACACCGCATTTATTCTGGTTTCGGCTGCACTCGTCCTTCTGATGACCCCGGCACTCGGGCTTTTTTATGGAGGCATGGTACGAAACAAGAATGTCCTTGGCACCATTATGCACAGCCTGATTATGATAGCCATAATCAGCTTTGAATGGGTTTACATTGGCTACTCCATGTCCTTTGGACCAGATGTTGGCGGCATCATTGGAGATCTGTCATGGTTCGGCCTGAAAGGGGTCGGAGCTGCACCAAGTACAATTTATGCCACTACAATTCCACAAATACTATTCATGATCTACCAGTGTATGTTCGCCGTCATTACACCGGCCCTCATTACCGGGGCCTTTGCTGAAAGGATGAAGTTCGGCCCTTTCATTATTTTCAGCCTGCTATGGGCAATAGTAGTCTACAACCCGGTATGTCACTGGATATGGGGCCACGGCGGCTGGCTACAGGCAAAGGGGGTTCTGGACTTCGCAGGTGGGCTGGTAGTACACCTCACATCGGGAGCAGCAGCCCTAGCGGCAGCCATTGTAATTGGCCCGAGGCAAGGATTCGGCAAAAGGAGCTTCATGCCCCACAACCTGCCAATGACCCTTCTTGGAACCGGGCTTCTTTGGTTCGGCTGGTTCGGTTTTAACGGTGGCAGCGCCCTTGCCGCAAACGGCATAGCCGCCACCGCCTTTGTTGCAACGCATCTTGCAGGCATGGCGGCCATGGCCTCGTGGTGTTTTATGGAAAAGATACGGCAAGGCAAGGCCACAACCCTCGGCGCCGCTTCTGGAGCCATTGCCGGCCTTGCAACCGTTACTCCAGCTGCCGGATTTATAAGTGCCAATTCTGCCATCATCATCGGTCTTGTCGCAGGGGTCATCTGCTACATGGCAGTTTCCCTCAAGGACAAGTTCGGCTATGACGACAGCCTTGACGTGGTGGGAATCCACGGGCTTGGCGGCTTTGCGGGCACCCTCATGCTTGGCATATTTGCCTCCAAGGCCATCAACCCAGGCGGGGCTAACGGCTTACTTTATGGCAACCCTGGCTTTTTCGCCACCCAACTCTTTGGGGTGGTGGTCGTTTTGACATACGCCTTTGTAGTCAGCTTCGTGCTCCTTAAGATAGTGGACGCCTTGTTTGGATTGAGGGTGCCTGCAGAAGATGAAGTCCAAGGCATTGACCTGTCTCAGCACAGTGAAACCGCATACAACCTGTAGCGAAGACCGCGCAGAACAAACAAAAGGAGAAACAATTTTATGAACAGTGGTGATACCGCCTTTATGCTCGTAGCCACGGCCCTTGTCATGTTCATGACTCCGGGTCTTGCCCTCTTCTATGGTGGACTGGTAAGAAACAAGAACGTGTTAAGCACCATAATGCACAGCATCTGCTGCCTTGGTATAGTCTCGGCAATCTGGTTGATTTACGGCTACTCCATGGCCTTTGGACCTGATGTAGGGGGATTTGTGGGAAATTTTGACTGGATTGGGCTTAAAGGCGTGGGTCTTTCTCCCGGCCCTTACTCTAAAACCATTCCAGACCTTTTATTCTGCGCGTTTCAGCTCATGTTTGCCATAATTACACCAGCGCTCATTTCAGGGGCCTACGCAGAGAGGATGCGCTTTACCGCATTCCTTCTCTTCACCGCGCTATGGAGCACCTTTGTGTACATGCCCATCTGCCACTGGGTCTGGGGGCAGGGTGGATGGTTGGCAAAGCTCGGCGCCCTCGACTTTGCAGGAGGAACCGTCATTCATATCAATTCTGCCTGCGCTGCCTTGGCAGCTGCCATGGTGCTCGGGAAAAGAAAAGGCTGGGGGCAGGAGGCCCTTCATCCGCATAACCTTCCGATGACAGTACTTGGAGCCGGCATCTTGTGGTTCGGCTGGTTCGGCTTCAATGCCGGCAGCGCCCTTTCGGCAGGCAGGATAGCCACCCTCGCATTTTTTACCACTCAAATAGCAACGGGCTTTGCCCTCATGTCCTGGGTAGTGGCGGAATGGATGATTCAAGGCAAACCAACCACACTCGGAGCTGCCTCGGGGGCTGTAGCAGGCCTCGTAGCAATTACACCAGCTGCTGGATTCGTGAGCCCGGCTTCGGCAGCAGTCATTGGCACAGTAGCCGGGACCCTCTGCTACAGTGCTATCATGCTCAAGGGAAAGTTCGGTTATGATGATGCCCTTGACGTGGTTGCGGTTCACGGCGTAGGAGGACTTTGGGGAGCCCTCTCCACTGGTCTTTTTGCCTCTCTTGCCTGGAACCCGGACGGAGCTAACGGCCTTTTTTATGGCAACCCCAAGCAATTTTTTATTCAGGCGATCGGAGCGGGAAGCGCAATCGTCTATTCATTGGTTTTAAGCTTTGTTATATTGAAGGTTGTCGACATGACCATTGGACTCAGGGTAGATCGAGACGATGAAATCCAGGGCCTTGATATTACGCAGCACAGTGAAATAGGCTATAACATTTGATGATGGAGGAACCCCATGAAAAAAATCGAAGCCATAATTAAACCCTTCAAACTCGACGACGTTAAAGATGCTCTCTATGAAACTGGGATAAAGGGTATGACGGTTTCGGAAGTGAAAGGCCACGGACGCCAGAAGGGCCACAAGGAGATTTACCGCGGTGCCGAGTACGTCGTGGACTTCATTCCAAAAATCAAGATAGAAATCATTATAGATGCAGAAATGGTAGAACAGGTGGTGGAAACCATACGGAATGCTGCAAACACTGGAAAGATAGGAGACGGAAAGATATTCGTTCTGCCAGTGGATGATGTCATTAGGGTAAGAACGGGAGAACATGGCAAAGACGCCATATAAGGCCGCCTTGACCTCATGAACCAGGGCCTTCTCGCTGAAAAAGGCGTCTTCGATATACTTACGCCGAGACAGGCCCTCGACAGCCTTTGGAAGCGGGGGCTGTCCGGCCTCGATTTGCTCCGGCAGCACTCCTCGCTCATAGACGAATTCATTAAGGAAAAATTCTATGCCGTCGTCGGTGAACCTCCAGATGGTTTATGCATGGTGGCCCTTGGCGGCTACGGAAGAAAAGAGCTTTTCCCTTATTCAGACATTGATCTACTGCTTCTCTATGACAAAAGACGGTCAAGCTTCATAGAAAAGGTCACGGAAGCCGTCTTTTATCCGCTCTGGGATGCCGGGCTCGACGTTGGTCATGGAGTCAGAACTATAGAGGCCTGCATTGAGGACATCAAAAACGACTTCTTTTTTATGGTCTCTCTTATAGATGCGCGGCCAATTTGCGGAGATAGGGCACTTTTTACAAAATTGTCGAAAAAATTCAGCGATTATTTCGGCTCCGGCTCCAGGAAAAAATTCGCCAAAGACATGATGCTTCACCGTGCTGAAAGACACAAGCGCTACGGTAACCACACCTACCTACTCGAGCCAAACATCAAGGAGAGCAGAGGCGGGCTCAGGGACCTCCACGCAATTATCTGGACAGGCAAGATCCTTTTTGGTCTCAGGAACATGGAGGAATTCTGTAACGCGGGACTCTTTGCCAAAGGAGAATTTGACCAGATAGTAAAGGCGAGAGACGAACTCTTCGTGGTCAGAAACAGGCTTCATCATGCAAGCGGACGCAAGAACGACCGGCTCTATTTCGAATACCAAGAAGAGATAGCAAAGGCCCTTAGATTCTACGACACAAAGGACATGCTTGGCGTGGAAAGGTTCATGAGGAATGTCCATAGAAACCTTCAGACAATCTCGGTGGCCTCTGACCTGTTCTTTGAACACGTGCAGGATGTAATAAGACCATCGCCAGTGGCCGTTTCAAGCAGGAGATTCTGTGAGGGCATAGAAGAGATCAAGGGAAGACTCATCATCTCGGACAGGGAAATAGCCAGCACAAAACCATACATCATGCTGAAGGCATTCGCCATTGCGGCGAGGGAAGGGATCCCTGTACATTACCGATCCCGGAGGCTCATAGCATCCGTATGCACTGACCTTAATCCCAAATGGCGTTATTCCAAAAAATGCGCCCGATACTTCACGGAAATCCTGGCCCATTCCACGGATTCTACCGCACTTGAGCAGTTTATGGGCAGTGGACTCCTGTGCGCATACATTCCTGAGTTCGAACATCTGAGGGCGCTTGTAATCCACGACGTGTATCATGTAAATACGGTGGACAAACACTTAGTGGAAAGTGTCGTACAGCTCAACAGATTGAGGAAGAGGTATGCTGCCCTTTTCCAGGACATAGCCGATGACAGGGTGCTGCTCATAGCTACATTTCTGCATGATATCGGGAAGGGCAGGGGAGGCAGGCACGCCCAAAAGGGTGCCGAGATAGTCAGGGATATCGGCAAAAGACTCGGCCTTGACGGCCATGAAACAGAGTGTCTGTCCTTTCTTGTGGCAAACCATCTCTACCTTATTGACAACGCCACGAGACGGGATCTCGAGGATGAATCGCTGATACTAAAATTTGCGAGGCACATTCAGAGTCCGGACCGGCTAACCATGCTATATCTCATCACCATTGCCGATTCCATGGCAACCGGACCAAACGTGTGGAACGAGTGGAAAGAGGCATTGCTTCTTGAAGTTTACCACAAAACGGCACATCTCCTGGAACAGCATGAGCTGGTGGATCCAGACAGGATAGCAGCAGTCAAATGGATGAAGCAGAAGGTATCAGAACTTCTTGGAGATAGGGCAAGGGGTGTCCTCCCTGTTCTTCCAGAAGACTACCTGTTGAGTTTTACGCCTGAGGCCATCTGTCTGCACATGGACCTGAAAAACGACCTTGTCCGAAGCCGAGTAATCTGCCTTCCAGAAGACAGGGGGTGTTTCTGGTCTGTATTGCTCATGACGAGGGATCGAACTGGGCTTTTATCTAAGATATGCGGAACATTTGCCCTCTACAATCTCAATATTCTCCAGGCCCAGATTTTCACCCTCAAGGACGGGACCGTGGTGGACGTCCTTGATGTCCGATCCTTTACACAGGACAGTTTCTCTGAGATAAATTGGAAGGGCCTTTGCCGGGACCTCAAGATGGCGCTACAGGACAGGCTCGGGATCAGTCACCGGCTTGCGGCAAAATTTTCCAGACTGCGGCCTGTGGAACACAAGGTTTCCATTCGTCCCAAAACAAAGGTGGTCATAGATAACAAACAGTCTGACTTCTTCACCATCATCGAGGTATATTCACAGGACTCTCCATGCCTCCTTTACAACATCACGAAAACATTGGCGGACTTCAACATTAACATACACAAGGCCAAAATAGGATCCAGCGCTGATCAGGTGGTGGACGTCTTTTACGTTCTTGACAGCCTCGGACAGCGCGTAGAGGATGATGAGCTATTGAAAGAGCTTGGAAAAGCCCTGGAATATGCAGCCACGAGCTGTATTTTTTAAAAGAAACTATGGTTTTTTCTCAAATTTATATTAAAAAACTGTTTATATTGACAAATAGATATAGGGAAACAAAGACACGGGCCAAAGGCCTGTCTTCCAGGCCAAAAAAATAACAAACAGGAGGAGACTTTTATGACCCCCAAAGACGTTCTAGACCTTATCAAGGAAAAAGACATTAAGGTCATTGACCTCAGATTCTTGGACTTTCCTGGAGTCTGGCAACATTTTTCGGTTCCAGCCACCGAACTCGACGAGGGTTCCTTCGAGGCAGGTTTCGGCTTCGACGGTTCAAGCATAAGGGGCTGGCAACCTATTCACGCAAGCGATATGCTCGTGGTGCCAGATGCATCAACGGCCCTCATTGACCCATTCTTCGAGGAGCCAACCCTTGTCCTAATTGGCGACATCGTTGACCCGGTTACCAAGGAGGCATACTCTAGGGATCCGAGGAATATCGCCAAGAAGGCTGAAGCGTACCTCAAGAGCACTGGCGTGGGCGACACCGCCTATTTCGGCCCTGAAGCAGAATTTTTCATTTTCGACGATGTCCGCTTTGACAACGCAAGCAATGGCTGCTTCTATGAAGTTGACTCCGTGGAAGGGATATGGAACAGCGGCAGGGACGAATGCCCAAATCTCGGATACAAACCCCGCCACAAGGAGGGCTACTTCCCAGTACCTCCAACTGATAAATTCCAGGATATGCGCACGGAGATGCTTCTGACCCTGGAATCCCTCGGCATTGAGACGGAATGCCAGCATCACGAGGTTGCTACAGCGGGCCAGGCGGAACTTGACATGAGGTTCAAGCCGCTTCTACAGATGGGAGACCAGCTTATGTGGTTCAAGTACGTGCTCAAGAACGTGGGATACAAGTACGGCCGTACCGTTACCTTCATGCCCAAGCCTCTGTATGGCGACAACGGAACAGGTATGCACACCCACATCAGCATCTGGAAGGGAAATGAGCCGGTCTTTGCCGGGGACAAGTATGCCGGAATTTCCCAAACTGCTCTCTACGCCATTGGCGGAATATTGAAACACTGCCGCGCACTTTGTGCCTTTACAAATCCCTCAACAAACTCTTACAAAAGACTCGTTCCCGGATTCGAGGCACCTGTCAACCTGGCATATTCCAGCAGAAACAGAAGCGCTGCTGTAAGGATCCCCATGTACTCCCCATCTCCCAAGGCAAAGAGGCTCGAATTCAGAACACCTGATCCATCCTGCAACGGGTACCTTGCATTTTCTGCAATGCTCATGGCCGTGCTCGACGGCATAGAGAACAAAATCGATCCGGGCGAACCACTTGACAAAAACATCTATGACCTTCCTCCAGAAGAACTGGCCAACATTCCTTCTGCTCCAGGCTCCCTGGAAGAGGCCTTAGACGCACTCAGAGAGGACCACGCATTCCTCCTAAAGGGTGACGTGTTCACACAGGATGTCATTGACATGTGGCTTGAGTACAAGACTGAAAACGAGGTGAACGAGGTTAAGCTTCGTCCGCATCCCATTGAGTTTTACCTGTACTACGACATTTAATGGATTCTCAGTCAGCCCACTAGACAGAAAGGGCCGCATAGCGCGGCCCTTTTTTGTTTGCCGGGAACATGCCATTAACCGGCGCCTATGACAAAGTCACCATGTTGTCCCGGTGTATCACCTCATCCTTTGCAGAGTCCTTTCCTATCCTTGAACATATCTGGCTCGAATGGCAACCAGATATCTTCTTGAGATCCTCAGCCGAGTAGTTGGATAACCCGAGGGCTACCTCGTTACCGGAGCTATCAACACAGACAATGCAATCACCCTGCTCGAAATCCCCGGAAACCCCGACGATCCCAGCGGGAAGGAGACTCTTGCCTCCTTCAAGGAGCGCCGATACGGCACCGTTATCGATTCTCACCGTTCCCTTTCTTTCCAAGGCGTATGCGATCCAGGGCTTGCGGCCAAAAATACGCTTCCGTTCAGGAGGCAGGAAAAGAGTACAATCTGCCGTACCTTCAAAAAGAGACCGAATGATGTTTGGCTGTTTTCCCCCTGCTATAACCATGGGTACGCCAAAGGAAGTCACCATCCTGGCAGCGCGTAGCTTTGAACCCATGCCTCCCCTGCCTGCCCTGCCAGGGCTTGACCCGGCCATGGAAAGGATTTCATCATCTATTTCCCGGACTATCCTTATCTTTTGCGCATCATGACTCCTTCTAGGGTCGCAATCATACAGTCCGTCAATGTCGCTGAGACAAACAAGTAAATCAGCCTCCGCAAGATTGACCACCAGAACCGAGAGGGCGTCGTTATCCGTGAACTGAAGCTCCTCCGTGGCCACCGTGTCATTTTCGTTTATGACCGGGACCACACGCCATCCCATCAAGGTCTTGATGGTGTTTTTTGCATTCACGTAGCGCCTTCTGTGAACGAGACCGTCCCTGGTAAGAAGCACCTGAGCCACGTTAAATCCGTATTTGGAAAATGCCTCCTCATACACCTGCATCAACAGCCCCTGTCCTATGGCAGCAAGGGCCTGTTTTTCAGGCACGGATCGGCCGTAACCCCTGTCAGGCATTTTGGACA
The DNA here is from genome assembly GCA_015493475.1 of Deltaproteobacteria bacterium. Classification (GTDB taxonomy): domain Bacteria; phylum Desulfobacterota; class Dissulfuribacteria; order Dissulfuribacterales; family QOAL01; genus JAADCZ01. Next base: position 21,436 of record WGDC01000043.1, on the reverse strand, counting down.
TGCCCGCAGCCACAGCCCCTGACGAGACAATCACTACCTGGCAACCCTGTTCAAGGAGAAAGGCAGTTTGCCTGCACAGATCATAGATCAGGGCCTTTTCAAGGCCCCGGTCGCTTGTGAGAACAGCACTGCCGATCTTTATTACTAATCGCCTCGCTCCATATATGTATTTCCTATACAGTTCCCTGTCCATGATCTTGAGGACCTTTCCTACACTCGCGGATTTCGCTTAAAAGTACTTTAAGAAGCTTCTTGAGCCCCCAGCCTGTATGGGCCGAGATGGGGAATACCCTGATACCATTTGCCTCTATCCGTGACTTTACTGATAAAAGATTGCTTTCTGTGGAGATGTCTATCTTATTAAGGGCGACAATGGTGTTTTTGGTAAGAAGTACCGGATCATGTCTATAGAGCTCCTGCCTGATCATCTCGAACTGTCTCATAGCATCGTCCCGGCCAGCTGATACATCAAGCAGGTGGAGCAGCACCGAGGTTCTCTCAATGTGTTTCAGAAAATCCGTACCCATGCCTACCCCCGCGTGGGCTCCCTCGATGAGACCTGGGATATCCGCCATTACAAAACTTTCCTCCGATCCTACCTCCACCACACCGAGATGCGGAATAAGGGTGGTAAAAGGATACGCCGCCACCTTTGGCCGCGCAGCAGAGTAGCGTGACAACAGGGTAGACTTACCGGAATTAGGCGCCCCCACAATCCCTACGTCAGCGAGGAGCTTGAGCTCAAGCCTGAGTCTCCGTTCGTCTCCCTTCATTCCCTCTTCGCTGTAACGGGGTGCCTGGTTAGTCGGGGTAGCGAAATGGGCGTTACCCCTGCCGCCCCGCCCCCCACGGGCAGCTATCCAACTGTCTCCGGGATATCCAAGGTCATACAAAACAAGACCTGTATCTGCGTCCATGACAATGGTACCGGCAGGCACCTTGACAATAAGGTCCCGGCCTGAGCGGCCGTGCATTTTCTTGCCCCTGCCGGCCTGACCGCTTTGGGCGGTAAAACGTTTCCTGTACCTGAAGGGCTGAAGGGTATTTAGACCTGGATCCACCACGAACCGGACATCTCCTCCCTGCCCGCCATCCCCGCCATCGGGGCCGCCCCTTGGGACGTATTTCTCGCGCCGGAAACTCACTGCCCCTGGACCGCCGTCTCCGGCCTTCACATAAATCTCAGCCTCGTCAACAAAGTTCATGCAATCCCCAAGAAATCCATTTTTTGTTTTGAATAATAGAGCCGACGAGAGATAAAAAAACCCACATCATAGATCAGATGTGGGCCCTTAAAGGGTTTGGGTTGTTGGGTAAAAACCTATGCTGGATAGACGCTTATAAGTTGCCTGTTGCGCCTCGTTTCAAACTTCACTGTACCGTCAATCTTTGAAAAGAGGGTATAATCCTTGCCCATACCCACATTTTTTCCGGGATGGAACCTTGTTCCGAGCTGACGCACGAGGATGTTACCAGCACGTACGAACTGGCCGCCGAACCTTTTGACCCCGCGTCTCTGGCCCTTGCTGTCTCTGCCATTCTTTGAACTTCCTCCGGCCTTCTTGTGTGCCATATCAAAAGCCTCCTATATCCTGAATCTCGAGGGCGGTATAGAGTTGTCTGTGACCTCTCTTCTTCTTGTATCCCTTGCGTCTTTTTTTCTTAAAGACGATAACCTTCTTTGCCTTGCCATGCTCAAGGACCTTGGCCCTGACAATGGCATTATCGATAACGGGATTACCCACCTGTATGTTCTCGCCATTCATTACCATCAAAACTTCAGGGATATCTATCTCTGCCCCCACATCCGCATCGAGCTTCTCTACCTTGATAACGTCGCCCTTGGCCACCTTGTATTGCTTTCCACCAGTCTTTACAACCGCATACATTTTTATCATTCCTCCGGCCGAAGAATCAGACCATACGTTGTTTATCAATGCCACTGTCAAGTGCGGAGTCAAAAATAACACGAAAAGGCATCATGTCAATACCCTTGAAAAACAAAAAGGCCCTGCACGGGGCAGAGCCTTCTTAAGGTTTATGTTATGTTGTTATTCCTGTTCTTAGAAGAAGTGCTGGTACTGAATCCTGAAGCGGACATCATCCTGATCCTTGGGATCCTTGGCCAGTTTTCCCTTGAATCCGAGGGCATCTGCCTCATCCTGGCTGATCTTGTAGAAATTCCTGTGGAACAGTCCTACCTCAGCGCAGATGTACTGGTTGAAGCCATGGAGATACCAGTTGATACCTGCACGTACCTGATGCATGTCTTTCTCAACTGCGTATCCGCCGTCATCGGACATCCTTACGAGTCCAAGGCCACTTGCAAGACTCTTTTCAAGGTTGTTCTGGTCAAGTCTCTTGAGATATGCATACTTGACCGTAATCTCCCATTTCTTTGGAACTATGAAGTAACCAAGGTTTGCCCTGCCGCCCCAGCGGTCCCAGTTGTAACTGTACTTGTTATGCTTGTTAGGGGCCTGCTGATACTCTTCCCAACCAGCTTCTAAGTCTGCTGAGAAACCAAGATACCTGAACAGCAGTGCCGCGTCACCACCGTAGTTGTTGATGTCATGAGCAAAGCCAACTTCTTTGGCAAGTACTCCGCTCTTACCCTTTGCATTGTACTGGTAAGGATCATAAACATTCTTGACCTTGTTCTTCCAGTCAAACACGCCGAGAATCAATGCAGCGAGAGGTGTGGTGTTGTAACCATAGTCACCCTGTGCAAAGTAGTGCCTGAAGGCCTTTGGACCCATAGGCCCCTTTGGATCTGAACCAGGCAGGAAGTTAATGCCTATGCGGCCGACGTAAAGCATCTGGTCATCGAAGTTAGCAGTTCCGCGGGTGTCCCTGCCGTTGTATACACCGGCCCAATAAGACAGAAACTGTTTCTGGTTGAAGAGGTCCAGATCACCGTTGATATTAATACCTTGGGACCTGTAGAGAAGCATACCACCGGTTGGAAATCCGGTAACCTTGTTCAACATGTTACCGACCCGTAAGCGGGCATTGTAACCGGGAATATCGTAGGTTCGGTTTCCAAACTGGTCCTTGTCCATCTCGGAGTCACCGGTGAATATTGTGCGGTCTGCTCCGTTCTGTCCGAATCCACTCTGCCAGTATTCAATGGAGTAAGGAATCTTCATACGGCCGAACTGAACACGGGCAAATTTGTACTTGCGCCATACGATGAAGGCATCATGGGTATTGACCTTGCCCTGAGGCTCAAGCTGGATGTGCATGAAATACTTCCAGTCCTTGTTGGGTGCATAACCATCTACAAAGAGACGCAGACGACGCATGGTGAAGGAGCTGAAGTTTTCAGTTGTCCCGTAAACATCATCGTCCGTAGAGACGTATGTGTACCTCATCTGGATACCGGCGCGAAGCCTCATGAGATAGTCATTGTTGCTCTTGGGATTGTGATACTTAATCCTGAAACCATTTTTCCAAAATACCTTAAAATTGCCCCTGTCCTTTTTCCACTTTTCGAGCTCTTGCACCTTCTGCTGAAGAGCCGCAGTGTCGGGGCAAGGAGCCGTCTGCTGGCGTGCTTCAAGCTGCTTGATCCTCTTGGTTAGTGCCCTTACCTGAGCCTTGAGATCGGACAGTTGCTGGTTTGGCGGTACGCCACCAGCAAAGGCCGCTGCTGACGCAGTCAGCAGGAATACAAGAGACAGAAGCAGGATCCCTAAACTCCTTTTTGGTGCTAGTTCTTTGCGCATAATCCCTCCTTTGTTATCTTTTTTACAACCTCCTGAAATGCCTACTCATTTCTTAAACTACCAGTGACCATTTTTGTCAAGATGTATTTTCACCTCCTTTCATGGAAAAGTTTTTACCCTTTGCAGAGGAAATCCTTGAGAAAACAGTTACTTCGACCCCTCTCCGGGCTTCCTCTGAATTGGCAAAATAAAGAAGAAATTGTTGCCCATGGGAACGGGCTCATACCCAACCTCCCCTCCGTGAACCTCTATTATCTTCTTCACGAAGTGAAGGCCGTGGCCCGTGCCTGGCCTCGTTGAGGAGGCGTTTCTGGTACGGAACCCTTCCTCGAATATATGGGCCGCCTCTTCGGGGCTCAGGTGGGGACCGGTAGTGAACACGTTGAACTTGATGCCGTCCTTGCCCGGTCCGAAATAATCTGGCAGGACCTGCCTGCCATACGCCATGAACTTTATCCTGTTACCATGGGAATCCGTGACTTCCTGGCAGTATTTCTCAGCGTTGGAAAAAAGGTTGGCATAGACTTGAGATATCAAGCCAATATCCACGGCGAGGGGGATATCCTCGTTGGGAACCCCACCGAGCTGATTATCTATCACAATACCCCTTCTTGCAAGACGGTCCCGGAACCTTTCAAGCTGAGGCTCTATGACCTCCTTCCTGAAGTTGCAGCTTCTCCGCCGGAGAACCAGTTCTCCCTTTTGAAAGTGCTCCCTTCGCAAAAGGCTCTCGAGAAAGAGGCTAGTATTCTCGAAATGTTTTTTAATATCGTTGTAATAAGAGCGCAGGTCTCCCACCGCCCCCTTCAGCCTTCTCTCCACTTCTTCCGCCTGTTTCACGTGTGGACAGTTGCAGCTCTCTGCATCCCTTAGATGCTTGGTCAGGAGGCCCATGATAAAATCAAGCTCTTTGATCTTTTTCTCTATGAGTTTCAGAAAATATTTATATTTGATGTTGGGGGCTATAACATTGTGTTCAATGTCTGCAACTAGGGTATTGATGAATTTTATGTGTTCCTCGTTCTGCCGGGCTAGCATCTTGTAATGCAGGTTGTAGCCGATACGGTTGGCGTACTTTTCGAAAAAAAGCCTATCCTTGTCGGAAAGATGTTTCCTTGGAAAGACCTCGTACATGCCAATTATGTCAGTTGACCTTGCTATAGCCCTCACCGCAAACAGCCTCTTGTTGCCCCGAATGGGAACGAAATAGGAATCACCGAGTTCATAGGGCTTAGATGAAATCCTCACCCCGCTGGGAGGTTCCATGCCGCAAACCCCGAGTGCGTTCAGCGAATCTGCAATGCGTTTCAACTCCTCAGTGTCTAAATCCACGAGGTACAGACAGGAGTCAAAATCCATAAACACCTTGGGAACGAACACGGCTATACGGTAAAAGTTATCAAGTGTCTCGAATTCCTGGGCGAGATCGAAAAAGGCCCGGAGGGTCCTGTCCTGGGTGGCGCTAAAATTGTACCTTTCATAATCCTCTTTTTTCTTTCTTATGCGGGAAAGAACAACTGCGAGTTCCGGAGGGTCAGGTTGCGCACAATAAATTGTCATGTCTATGCGGCTGATTAATCCTCTTGGGAAGCCCCTGAGAAACCGGCTCCCTTGTTCAACAACTGCATTCTCGTTCCAAAAACACGCTCACATATCCCAAATATGCTGCATTTCTTCCGCCCTTCTGGCATAATTCTCAAAAAGACATCTTTTTCAGAACTCTTCCCTGGCAAAACTCTTTTCTATGGCGTCCACCATACAGGGAATAGTTGATTTTTCAGGCACCACATGGACGTTTAGCCCCTTTTTCTCCGCTGTCCTTGCGGTAACCGGGCCTATACAGGCCACTTTTGCCATAGATACAACCCTTTCGACAAGATATTGTGGCACCGTCTTGAAAAAATTCTTTACCGTTGAAGAACTGGTAAACGTAACTACATCTATATCCTCTTCCTCAAGAAGCTCCAAGGTCTGAGGCGCCACTTTCGGAGAAACCGTTTCGTAGGTCGGGGCCACCACCACGCTGGCGCCCATCTGCCGCAGGCCCTCTGGAAGTATCTCCCTGGCCTTTACAGCCCTTGGTATTAGAATTCTCTTTCCCTTGACCGCCTCTCTAGAAAATAATTTTAGAAGGCCCTCCGCTCTAAAATCATCAGGCATTGCCGAAACCTTTATATGGTGTTTCTGAAGCTCCTCGGCAGTGCTGATCCCCACCGCTGCAATCATAGCGTTACCAAGAACACGGACATCCCGGCCGAGCTGGTCAATCCTCAGAAAGAAAAACCTTACCGCATTAGGGCTTGTAAATATGATCCAGTCGAAACCGGCGGCCCCGGAAACTGCACTGTCAAGTATGGAGGTATCCCTGACCTGCCGCACTTCTATGGTAGGACACTCTATGCAGCCTGCCCCCTTTCTCTCAAGAAGTCTCACTATAAGGCTTGCCTGCTGGCGCGTCCTGGTGACCAGGACCTTTTTACCGAGCAAAGGCTGCCTCTCAAACCAGTTAATCTTGTCCCGCACCCTGCACACGTCCCCTATCACAATTATGGCAGGGGGCTTGAAGCCGGCTTCCTGCACTTTCCTGGCTATATCCGAAAGTGTACCGGTGACCGACTCCTGGAGCGGCGTGGTGCCCCATCTTATAACCGCCGCCGGCGTGTCTCGGTGCCTGCCGAAACGAATAAGGTTTTCAGTAATGTTTGGCAGATGTGTCATCCCCATGAGGAAGACGAGGGTTCCAACCCCATTTGCAAGTCCTTCCCAATCCACGTCTGCCTCGTTTTCGAAACGCCTGTGGCCGGTAATGAATGCCACTGATGCAGTATAAGAACGGTGTGTCAGCGGTATACCCGCATAGGCTGGTACGGCAATTGCGGATGTAACACCCGGGACTACTTCGAAGGGAATGTGGTTTTCTGCGAGTATCTGGGCTTCTTCCCCACCCCTGCCGAATATGAAGGGATCGCCTCCCTTGAGCCTGACTACCCTCTTACCCTCCATAGCCTTCCTAAGAATGAGGTCATTAATCTCGTGCTGCTTCGCCACGTGCCTGCCAACCCTTTTGCCCACATATATCCTTTCCGCCGAAGGATTTACGAATTCCATGATACGGGGAGATGCCAGCCTGTCATATATCACCACCTCGGCCTTCTCGAGTAGCTCCCTGCCCCTCAAAGTCAAGAGCCCCGGATCGCCTGGACCTGCACCCACGAGATACACCTTGCCCGTCCTGCTATCCTGCACTGTAAACTTCCTTTAGAATCTCCCTGCCACCAAGATCCAGTATGGTTTCAGCAAGCCTCACTCCGAGACGTTCCGCATCCGACGCCAATCCCGCGGTCCTTTCACGGATAACCCTGCTTCCTTTTTCATCGGCAACAATGCCCTCGATTTCAAGCCTTTCTCCGTAAAGAACCGCTAATGCTCCGATGGGAACCTGACATCCGCCTTCAAGCCTCTGCAGAAAGGCCCTTTCCGCACGCACCCGTATGGCCGTCTCCGAGTGATGGATTGGCATGAGCATCTGCCTGATTTCCTCGTCCTCAGACCTGAATTCTATTCCGAGAGCACCCTGGCCGACAGCGGGAATCATGGTATCTGTAGAAATAAGGCAGGAAATCCTGTCGGACAGACCAAGCCTGTTAAGGCCTGCGGCAGCGAGTATGATGGCATCAAAATTTCCTTCGTCGAGTTTTCTGATGCGGGTATCAAGGTTTCCCCTAAGGGATTTTATATGGAGATCCGGCCTCAAAATGCGCAGTTGCGCCATGCGCCTAAGGCTGCTCGTTCCAACACGGGCTCCCTGGGGCAGATCCTCCAAGGAGGCTCCATGACTGCTAATGAGTGCGTCCCTGCAGTCTTCCCTCGCTGGAAATATCCCTACTTCTAAACCGGAAGGCGTTTCACTCGGGACATCCTTTAAGCTGTGAACAGCCATATCCGCCCTGCCATCGAGCATAGCCTCCTCTATCTCCTTTACGAAGAGACCCTTGCCCCCAACCTTTGCAAGAGGGACATCGAGTATCTTATCGCCCCTAGTGGTCACCTCCAACAGTTCAACAGTGCAACCCCGCCAGAGGCCTTCTATCTTCTTCTTTACAAAGGCGCTCTGGGCAAGAGCAAGCTTGCTCTTGCGGGTTGCGAGCACGAGCCTTTCTTTCATTTACGGCCTGCCCGTCTAAGTACCACAGGAACTGCAGTTTGTACTCGTGCAGCCTGCACAGCCAGCAGAAGCCTTCTTCCCGGCACCACGGAAGCTGCCGCCAGACTTCATAGCAAACATGGACATTTTCTTGACCGTATCTTTGGAACCGCACTTCCTGCACTTTATGACCTTGTCTGAACCAAAAACGAGTTGTTCAAATTCATCTCCGCAAGAGTTGCAAACATATTCATAAATGGGCATTTCATTTTCCTCCACAGCTTGGATTCGTGTTTAGTTCTTCCATAACGGCCGCTGACAGAAGAGGCAGCATGATCTCGTGGTGACCTGTCAGGCTGTAACCTTTCCCGTTATTCAAGGTAGGTCTGCTGACCACGTTGGTCAAGGGCCGGTACTGCCTGATAAAATCGAGGTTCACAGTGGTTAACCTGTCTACCGTGTAGCCGAGGTTCCTTACCGCAGTCAGCGCCTTCAAGAAGACCTCGGGAAGAATTACTGCTGAACCAATGTTAAAATATACACCATCCTGAAGCCCTGAAACAAGGGAGCAAAAAATCTGAAAATCCGTGAATGTGGCCCTGCCCATCTTGGCCCCGTCAGCATCAGGATGTATGTGGATGATATCCGTACCTATGGCAACGTGTATGGTTACCGGAATCTTTCTTTCCGCCGCCTGGGCAAGAAGGCTGTACTCGTTGTAAGGAAACGATGCCTCAAGCAGGCATTCTCCCACGGCCCTGCCCAGGCCGATATCCCTTTCGCAGGCGTAGCCAATGGCCTTGTTAAGGAATTGCCCTGTCTCCCGGGCCGCGCCGAAGGCCCCGCTGCCAAGAACCGCAGATACATCTTCCGATGTCTTTCCCGCCATTGCAAGCTCAGAGTCATGTATTACGCCAGCGCCATTCAGGGCAAAACCGCTGATAAGCCCCCTGTCCATAAGGTCAATGAGCAGGGGAGTGAGCCCTACCTTTATAACATGAGCACCCATGGCAAACATGACACTTTTCCGGTCCTTAACGGCCCTGGCCCACCTTGCTGCCACTTCCCTGATATCCTTCGCAGCAAGTTGCAAAGGCAAGCCGGCCAGAAACTCCTTCATGGTAGAACCAGGACGCACGGGCCTTCCTAGGTCACTCACGCCCACCTTACTTGGTCTTTCAAAGAGGCTGTATGTGTGCAATCTGTTGAAAGAAAAAGGCTTCGGGTAACTCATTGCCTAAACATCCTCCTTTCCACCAGGTCGCAAATAAGGTGCGCTGAAAATATATGGACCTCCTGTATCCTCGGCGTATCTGCAGAGGCTGCCCGCAAAAGGCAGTCACACATTTCCGCCATCTGACCGCCGCTTTTTCCTGTAAATCCCACGGTTGCCAACCCCTTGACACGGGCCGCAGCAAGGGCCCTCAGAACATTGGGAGAAGAACCGCTTGTTGATATGGCTATAAGAACGTCACCTGCCGCTCCGAGGGCTTTTACCTGTTTTGAGAACACCTCGTCAAAGGAGTAGTCGTTCGCCACCGAGGTCAATATAGAAGAATCCGTCGTAAGAGCAACTGCCGGCAGGGGCGATCTTTCTAGCCTGAATCTGTTCACGAACTCGGCTGCCATGTGCTGACAGTCTGCAGCACTTCCTCCATTGCCACACAAGAGCACCTTGCCGCCGCTGTCAAAACATGAAGCTATGATAGAGGCCGTTTCCTTTATCACATTTAACTGGCTCGAGAGCGTCAACGCCAGGGCATCAAGCGCTGCCTCGAGAGAAGATTCAATAATATTCTGCATAAAGTTTCAAACCCTGGATTCCCGCAAATCCGCGCATAGTGACGTCGGAAGATTATTCATAGGTAAAAAAATAAAAGGGCGTTGCCTTGTCAACTCAAAGTGGCACTTGTTTCCCACCTATGGGAAACAATTTCCATTCTTTTTCAGACGCCCGGGAAATAAAAACCAAAAAAGCTGGAAAGACGGGGTGTTTAGCCTCTGCGTTCGGCCTTTGTACAAGGAACACTACTTGCATATCACTGTGTGAATAAAATTCCATCAGCCAAATCTTGTATTACAGGAGACCCTTATGACAGCAGCTGCACTTCCAAACATATTTCCAGGCAGCCCACAAATTGCAGGCCAAAAGACCGCGCTCACCGGGCATCCGGCAGGGAGCGCCACTTTTGAGGATTTTCTTGCCAAGTCCGCAATGGCGCCCTCGGAACCGGTAAATGCATCGGCCAAGGGCCAGGAGAAGGCCAGCCCCCTCGAAGAACTTTTTAAATTGATAAACCTCTTATGGGGAGAGACGGGCAAGGAAAACGTAGGTGACATAAAGGAAACATCAGGAACGCCGACTGGCGAATCCGGAAAAGCTGATATTAATGACAATGGGAACAGGTGGAATGGCCTGTCGGAAAACGGCTTTATTTCGGACCTCGAGATAATGATGTCCATGTTCCAGAAAATAGCTTCCTCCTTTGAATCTGCGGATGAAACCGCGAACACCGGTACCGCACCCGAACAGGGAGCGCCTATTTTACCAAACGAAACGGGCAGCGTAACAGCAGGAGCCCAGCCCGGGAAAACCGTTTTTAACACCACGGATAGCCCTGTGGTCAAGGCACCGGTTGTGGCACCTGGCATCAACCTTTCACAAAAACCTTTAACCAGGCAGGGAAAACAGACCGCGCATGACAGGACGGATATGCCGGGAAAGTCTCCCGCCACGGTTATTGATCCGAGGCAGGCTACTTCCCACGAGGAGCAACCGGTTTACGGCAAGGCTGGAACACCCGGGGAAAGACAGACGAATGATACAATAATCAAGACCACGCCCAAACCGGAAATAACTACTGTACCAAGCCCAGGGCGACAGGACAATCTTGATCTTCATCTGCTCACCTTTTCCTATACAAGGCAAAAGGGCATGGACATTACGGATGTGGAATATAAAGGTCCTGCGGGCAACGGTCTTGAATTGGCACACGACATGGGCCTGGGCGACGCCAAGGTTGACGCATCCGTAGCAAACCTGTCCCGTGAAGGCGAGGCAACACCCAGCATCGAGATGGCTAAGGCAACCGTCAAGGGCAAGAAAGGCTCAAGTATCAGCATTAAAAAAATCCACGTCCCCTCAGCCTTCTCCGGACAGGATAAAAACGTTAACGGGCCAAGCACAGGCGGTGATAGGACAGAGGATGTGAAAAACGGCTCGGGACTGGGCACCCCTCTGACGATAGACTTTAATTCCAATAAAGACACTGATGCCAAGAGACATAGCGCCCAAACCCAACCAGCCAGCAGCAGCCATCCGCATCATGCTACCCTACAGAATGCCCGCGGCCAGGATGCCGTCTCTGTTGGTCACGGCCTGGCAGCAGACCAAGCTAAGGGGGGACAACCCCAGCAACCAAGCCTTGGTCAACTCGTGACAGCACAAATCAGAGACGGCATCAACCAGGCCCTGAAGATGAACAGGAACAAGGCCGTCCTTCATCTCAACCCTCCGGAGCTCGGCAGTGTAAAGGTGAGCATTTCTGTTTCACACAACAACCATGTGCAGGCCAGTTTCGTGGCAGACCATCCGGAGACAAGGCACATTCTCGAGGCCAACATGCAGCATCTCCGTGACAGCCTCGCCCAGAACGGCTTTGCCGTATCCCACGTCAACGTGGACGTAGGGGGAGGTTTCTCTCACTGGTCGGGCAATGAGCAGGAAAAACTCACACCCTTTGGCCTTCCGAGCATGTGGCTTAACAAGCCTGCGGATACCTCGACACAGGAACCCGCCCCGGCACAGACAGCGGGAGTTGGACCATACGGCGTCCACGTGATTGCATAGGAGAGAACAATGACAACCATCGGAACTCCACACAGCCTCCCCGCTGGCAAGGGCAACGGTCTTGACAAGATTGAATACAAGACAAAGGAAGAACACGCCACCCTTAACCGTGATGACTTTATGAAGCTGTTTGTTACCCAGCTTCAGTACCAGGACCCCATGAACCCCATGAAAAGCGCCGAAATGGCATCACAAGTAGCCGAGTTCAACATGGTGGACCTGATGTATAAGAACAATACGGCCATAGAAAACATGACCAAGGCCCAAACCATGGCAACTTCCGTATCGGCTACAAGCCTCCTCGGCCACCGGGTAGAATACCAGGGCAGCAACGCATTTGTTACGGATGAGGGAGTTGAACCCTTCCACATACGCAACGACAAAGATACTGGGGCGTCAAGATGCATTGCCTCTATCTATTCTTCAAAAGGGGCACTTGTACGAAAGATCGACGTAGGTCCTGTAGATCCTGGGGAGGATCTAAAACTTGACTGGGATGGCAAAGATTCGGCAGGGAAAGACGTCACCCCGGGTGCATACAAGGTGGTCATAGAGGCAGAAGATGCCAGCGGCAACGAAATTAAGCTCAAAACCAGGACCATGGGCACGGTATCAGGCATAGAAACCGGCCCGGATGGACTCCCAAAAATCAAAATAAAAGGCGACAATGCCATAGATTTCAAGCAAATAACAAAAGTCGAATCATGATGAGGGCTCTGAAAAAGAGTTATTTTTCCAGAACAAGACCTTACGAGCGATAAAGAGCGGATTACTTGAGGCATGTAATCAGTTTTTCAGCATTTGAGCTCAGTTTTTGGACATGTGAAGCAATTTTTCAGATTTCTCGTGATATTTGAACAGGTTAAGATATAGGAGGTAGTAAAATGGCACTTACAAGTTCTTTATATTCAGGCGTTAGCGGGCTCGTCAACATGGGCAACGCCATGCAGGTAATAGGAGATAACATCTCCAATGTCAACACCACTGGGTTCAAGGCGGCAAGGGCCACATTCCAAGACATCATGGCCCAGTCCATAAACACTGCCAGGGGCGGCTCCCAGGTGGGCAGAGGCTCATCTATGTCCGATGTGGCCCCCCAGTTCATTCAGGGCTCTTTTGAGTCCACGTCTTCTCCCACTGACCTTGCCATTGCAGGAAACGGCTTTTTCATGGTCTCGAATCCAAAAATTGAGAACAGTATTTACTACACCAGAGCGGGACAGTTCCATGTGGACAAGAATGGCAACCTGGTAAACCCTGCCGGCTTGCGGGTCCAGGGCTGGGACATGGAGGAACAGCCTGATGGGACGTTTGAAATCGTCGGTTCCATAAAGGACATAGAGATCCAAAATACATCTCCACCAGTCGCAACAAGCCTGTCAACCATCGCAGTAAACCTTGATGACGGGGCAAAACCGGTAGATAGCGCCAACAGGCTCTACCAAAGCTGGAACGGCAGCACCGGAGACCCTAATGGAGGGCTCAAGCAAAACGTAAATTATGAGTACAAAAGCACCTTCAAGGTTTACGACAGCCTCGGAAACACACACGAGCTTACCGTATACTTTGACAAGGAGATCGATGATCCAAACGTACAGGGTGATGAGCGCACATGGGAATTCCTGGTCTCCATGAACCCGGAAGAAGACAAGTCAGGAAACGCAGGCACCCAAAACGCCGGCAAGCTCATGTGGGGACATATCCAATTTACTCCTGATGGACAGATCGAGAGAATATTCGACATTTCCCGTTATAATGATACCACCGAAGAAGACAACCTCGAGGCGCACACCGACACAAACCAGGCCTTTGGAGACCACAATTATCCGCAGATCATTGCCTTTTTTCAGCCTCCTTCCGGGCAACAAGATCCCACTACAGGGCTTGATACCACCGCCCAAAAAATAGAGTTCAACTACGGCGCCCACGCACAGATAGATTCCGGCTCTCACCAGGTACTGAGCTGGGCACCGGAAACCATCACCACAACCCAGTATGCCAACCGCTCAAGCACCCTTTTTTATGACCAGAACGGATTCGGTGCGGGATTTCTCGAAAGCCTGAGCGTGGATGCAGAGGGGGTGATTTCGGGCTCGTATTCAAATGGAAGAATAATCGCCCTGGGACAACTCGCCCTTGCAAGGTTTTACAGCCCCTCTGACCTTTCCAAGGAAGGCGGAAACCTCTGGAGAGAGACGACCGCATCAGGCACGGCCATCACAGGCCCGCCAAGGACAAACGGCCTTGGCTCCATTGCGGCCAACGCCCTGGAACAGTCCACGGTGGACATGGGAACGGAATTCGTAAAACTGATAACCACCCAGAGAGCCTTTCAGGCCAACTCCCGCGTCATCACAACCACAGATGACATGCTAAACGAACTACTGAACATGAAACGATAATAAGGCAAGAGACACCGCAAACAAAACAGAAACGGCTGCCGACAGAGCGGCCGTTTCTGTTTGAAATCCGCTTAGATGAGCGGGCATGCCTTTCTCAGCCGGCTGCCTCCCTCTCTATAACAACCACGGCTGCCGCCATCTCTTTCTCGTGGGTAAGGCTTACGTGAATCCTTACCCTGCCAATATCTTCCGTCAACTGCCTTGCCTTTTGCGAGATGGTCAGGATAGGGGCGCCGCTTTCGAGCTGGTCAACCCAGATGTGCCTGAAGGAAATTCCCCCGACAAACCCCGTACCAAGGGCCTTTACAAAGGCCTCCTTGGCGGAGAACCTTGCCGCAAGGCAGGGATAGGGATCTCTCCTCCTCTTGCACCATGCAATTTCTGAAGGGGAAAACACCCTGTTTAGAAAGCCCTGGCCAAAACGGTTGATAGCCCGCTCTATACGGGAAACCTGGACCACGTCTATCCCGATCCCCACAATCATGCACTACTCCTTCAGCCCTTTACAAGGGTGAGCATATCCTTTACCGCCCTCTCGATCCCGGCAAACACGGCCCTAGAGATCACGGAATGGCCAATGCTGAATTCGACTATCTCGCTCAAGGCAGCAAGCCTGCCGGTGTTCTGGTAGTTCAGACCATGGCCTGCATGTACCCTGAGACCAATATCTGTGGCGAACCGGGCCATATCGACGATCAAATCAAACTCCATTTCCCTCGCCTTTTCTCCTGCCGCATCCGCGTAACGGCCCGTGTGTATCTCGATACATTCAGTCCCTGTCCTCTTCGCAGCCTCTATCTGCTCCTTTTCAGGATCGATGAATATACTCACTGGAATCCCGGCGTCATGCAGCCTTTTCACAGCATCCGTTATTGCCTTCTCAAGGCCCTTTACGTCGAGCCCCCCTTCGGTGGTGAGTTCCTGTCTCTTTTCCGGAACAAGAGTTACGATATCTGGCCTGATATCCGCCGCAATACCGAGCATCTCTTCCGTGGCCGCCATCTCCAGGGTCAGGCGTGTCTGCACCATCTCGCGCAGCAGGCGCACGTCCCTGTCCTGAATATGGCGCCTGTCTTCCCTGAGATGCACAACGATTCCGTCAGCACCTGCAAGCTCCACCAAACCTGCCGCCACCACGGGATCGGGCTCCACACCGCCCCTCGCCTGGCGAATTGTCGCCACGTGATCCACGTTTATACAGAGGTCCGCCATAGTTCTCCTCCTGAAAAGTTTTTTCCTAAGATCAAACTCCTTTTCGAACATAAGCTGTTCTTCCTTAGAACCAAGTTCATGATCATAGCCTAGAAGATGCACAAAACCGTGGGTCAGAAGCTCAAGTACCCTGTTATCCGTGGACGTAAGCCCTGCTTGGGCCTCTTCCATAGCCTTGTCAAGGGATATAACAACATCCCCTAGCTGACCATGTTCTTTCATGGGAAAAGAAATGACATTCGTTGGCCATGGCCGGCCGAACCATTTCTTGTTGATTTCCATGATTCTTCCGTTACCGGTCAGAAGGACGGTCATATCCTTGTCAGAAAGTCCCTCACATGACAAGAGCCTGTCCGCATACCTCCTGATTTTCAGGAGAGAAACAGGCACAACAGATTCAAGGATTATAAAGGCTGGCATAGCTCAAGTACATTTCCGGCTCTTCTTTTCTTCCTCTTCCTCGTAGGCTTGGATAATCCGTTTTACCAGTGGATGTCTTACCACATCCTTCTTGGAAAAGGTGCAGAACCCGATTCCCTTTATGTCTTTTAACAGCCTTTTGGCCTCAACAAGTCCTGACTCGCTCCTGTCATTAAGGTCTATCTGGGTAATGTCACCGGTAATTACGGCCTTGGAACCGAAACCAATCCTGGTAAGAAACATCTTCATCTGGCTCGAGGTAGTATTTTGGGCCTCATCAAGAATGACGAAGGCGTCATTTAGTGTTCTTCCCCGCATAAAGGCCAAGGGAGCCACCTCTATAATCCCCCTTTCGAGCAATCTTGCCACCCGGTCAAAAGGAAGCATGTCGTAAAGGGCGTCGTAAAGCGGGCGGAGATAGGGGTTAACCTTTTCCTCAAGGTCACCCGGCAAGAAACCGAGCCTTTCACCGGCTTCCACAGCGGGCCGAACCATTATTATTCGGGCTATGTCATCATTTAACAGGAAAGAGATGGCCATGGCCATGGCAAGGTATGTCTTTCCTGTACCCGCAGGACCTATTCCGAAAACGATGTCATTTCCCCTTATGGCCTCAACATAGTATTTCTGGGCGAGGCTCTTTGGTGAAATCTTCTTTCTGCCAGATTTGATGGTGAGGTTGTCGAGAAAAATATCTGCTATTTTGGCCTTGGGGTCTTCGCTGAGTATACCGATTGCAAACTCCACGTCCTTCGATTCCAAGGGATAGCCCTGCCGCACCAATCCGTAAAGCTGAAGGCAAGCCCTGCGGGCCAGATCGATATCATCTGCATCTCCAGTAATGGTAAGCTTGTTGCCCCTGGTCTGAATATCCACGCCAAGGGCGTCCTCAATGAGCTTCAGGTTGCATCCATGCTCGCCATAAAGGCCGATCACCACAGTGTTATCTTCGAAATCGAGATTCATGCTTGTCATGCCGTTATGAGATATCTCCGAGGGTTCTATCGTACAATTTTCCTACCCCGTATTCCTTTCTCCTCAAAAATTTCTCCCATGGCGGCCCAATTATCTGCATCTCAGGACGCTCCTTTTGGACCTCTCTTGCTATCTGCATCTCCTTGGTACACCCTGTACTATAGGTGGCGTCCTTCCCGACCCATTCAGGGGGTACTTTTTCACCCATCAGCTCAAAGGCCTTTTCAATATCCTCGTAAGTCTGAAAACGCCAAATGTCTATCAAGCCGCTTCTTTGAACAATCTCCCACATATACATCAAATCATCAGCATCCATGCCTGGTTCGAAATGCTCGGCAGGATTGATAATGACCAGACCCTTGTGCTTCTGGCGCAGATAATTGACAAATATCTTTAGAATCTTCTTGGCCATTTCAAGCTGACCCGGAATACTTCCCACTATGGCGCTGTAAAACATTACCGTCTTGCCCCTCCGCTTTTCCATCTTGAGATGATAAACAAGGGCCTCCGCCTTGGCCCGCAGATCAGCCTCTGAGAAACGAACCGCCCTTGGATGTTTGGGCTTGAACAGGATATCGAGGCGATTCGACACGTCGAGGTTGCGAAGAAGCATGTTCCTGGTATAGCTGAAACTCGAGCGGGAAATACACCAAGCGTCCTTGGGTGAACGGATCAACACCTCGTCCGCCTCCTTGAAGGCCCTTGCAAATGTTACAGAGGTAAGCAGAGGGTTGAACCTTTCTTGGGTCCCATCATCTATCACGAAGATGGTCTTATCGCTCTTGAGCTTGTCAAGGAGGCTGTTTTTGGATATTTGACGTTCTGTTATAATCTCGGCGGCCTTGAAACTGCTTGTCAGATAAGGATCTTCCATGACATCCGCCATTGTTATCTCGTCGAAATAGAAGGCGTGTTTAACGGATATTATCACCTTGATGCCAAAACGCACAAGAATCTTTATAACCTCGAGATCCAGTAAGACCGATCCTGACAGGGGACTCTTCCACAAGATGTAATGCCACTCCTGGTCCCTGTGCCACTTTCTCAGAATTTCCTCAAGATGCTCCCAACCGGGCCCCGTTACGTCCGTGGACATGAAGCCCATGAGCTTCTCTTTGGAAAACCCGTCCATTGCCATAACCTTTTCCATGTTGAAAGCCAGGCTGAAGAGCCTCTTCAGCTTCAGAAAGCTTATACGCAGTCCTATCTCGTCAAGGGGAGAATCCGTATCGAGAGCCAGCCCTTCCCGGTCGTTGATGGCCTGCCTGTAAGCCGTGGATTCAAGAAGCTCGCTCACCTTCCGGTTCATCTCCTCCTTTCTCCGGGCAAGGGGTCTGTCGATCTCGCTGACCCTTATGAAGATGTGTAGCAACCGCTTCTCTATTCTCGAGGGAAGCATTACGAGCGAGGCGGTGTCATGCCTGAACTTGATTTGGATAAGGTTCAGTAAAAACTCCCTCCTGAACTTGTCTTCTACAATTGACGTCACAAGGGGCTTTATCTTGTCCCAAACCTTTACATAGTTCATGATAAGCCAGTCACTATCTGTCTTATTTATGATGGCATTGAACGTACGGTCAGAACAGGGATAGTAAAACTGGCATGGCTCCGTGTAGACCATAAACCGCAACTGTTCCAGAGAAGCCACCTCATGAGGAAACGCCTCATAGGCAATATGGTTTTCAGTAAAAAAGTTGGCTATCCATGCCTCTTTTTCAGGACTCCTGCCCTTTTTGGCCTGATTATTAAGGTCCATTTATCCTAGAACATCTTCTTTCTTATAAAGATATAGACCACGATGGCAGACATAAGAAAGGACAGACCCATGGCGATAAAAAAGGCATGAGGATTGTGCTGGAAAGGCAACTCTATGTTCATGCCGTATATACTCGCCACGAGGTTGGGCAACATGAGTACGATGGTCACTGCGGTGAGAAACTTCATGACTATGTTGAGATTGTTGGAAATGACAGACGCATACGCATCCATCATGCCGGCAAGGATGTCGCTGTATATCTTGGCCATCTCTATGGCCTGCTGGTTTTCTATCTGAGCATCCTCGAGTATGTCCTCGTCATCCTCTGTAATAGCCAGGTAGCGGCCGCTGCCAAGCCTGGCCATAACCATATCATTGGCCTTAAGACTCGTATTGAAATAAACAAGGCTCTTTTCTAAGTTGAGTAATTTTATAAGCTCCTTATTCCTCATCGAGCGGTGAAGTTCTTCCTCGTATTCGTCCATTAGCCGGTCTATAAGACGGAGATAGCGCAAATATTCCCCAGCGACCCTGAGAAATATGTTGAAAATAAAACGTATGTGGCTCGAAAGCGCCCTTTGCTTCCCGGCCGTCTCCACGACCTTATCGAGAACAGGAGACCTAACCGGGCAAATAGTGATAACGACGTCCTCAAGCAGGATAATCCCGAGAGGAATAGTCTCGTAGCGCACCACGTCCTCCATATGCTCGGGGTGGGGAATCTTAACAATAATCAAAAGCTGCCCCTCGTCAGTTTCCACCCTGGAGGTCTCTTCCATGTCAAGAGGGTATTTCAAAAACTCAGGCAGCACTTGAGTCTCTGCCAATATCCTATTAAGCTCATCATCAGTTGGATGCGCCAGATTTATCCAGCAGCCCTTCCCTATGGTTTCTATGGACTCAAGGGCACCCTTTTGGGACTTGTATATTTGAAGCAAAACGTCACCTGCGAAAAATTTTTCTACATTTATAAGACAGGGTATAATTTAAGGCAAGGAAAAGAGGTCCAATTGACGTGCCGGCATTGAACGTGAAAGAGGTGTTGGAATATTGCTTCCTGTTCAATGGCCTTGCTGAGCCCCACATAGAACAACTGGAGGCCCTGGGTCGGCTCCGCCCTTTTGCAAAAAAGGAGCCTATCTTCTTTGAAGGAGAACCGGCTGAAGGCTTTTATGTAGTGCTGTCAGGAAAGGTAAAAATATTTAAACTGTCATCTGAAGGCAGGGAACAAATACTACACATCTTCGGCCGGGGTGAACCATTTGGAGAAGCAGCAGTGTTCTCTGGGGGCCTTTTCCCTGCAAATGCGTCCGCCATGGAGCAAACCGAGGCATTTTACATACCGCGGGCCGGGTTCGAGAGACTTATACACGAGAACCCATCCCTGTCCCTCAACCTGCTTGCCATTCTTTCGAAAAGGCTAATGATGTTTACCAGGATGATAGGGGACCTATCACTCAAGGAAGTGCCCGGCAGGCTTGCAACCTTTCTCCTTATAGCAAGCGCCAAGAGGGGTGGGACAAGCCTTGTCGCCTTAGACATGACGAAGACACAGCTCGCAAGCCTTCTCGGCACTATACCGGAAACGCTCTCCAGAATCCTTTCCAAGATGCAACGCTTAGAGATAATATCCGTTAAGGGCTCCGAGATAGAGATAATAAACAGAAAGGAACTGGAAGCTATATCAGGGCTAACTTCGGACGATATCGGGCAAAACATGCCATGAGAAAACTGCTATCCATAGCGTTTTCCCCCATAGCTATCGCCGTTTTCTCATTCATTGTGGTTGTGCCAACTGCGCATGCTTTGAAACAGGGGACACCCCGTAAAACAAACGAGACAGTGGCTGCCCAGCGGTTCTTTCTCAGCGCACCTGTCTTTTTGAGACCCTGCGTAGAGGAGCTGATTAAACAGTGGCGTAAATCAGCACCCAAGGCGACCGTATGTGTCATAGACAGAAAACCTGGTTTGGACAACGTGATGATCGGAAACGGTCACATCGTGAGGTTCCTTATTGTCCCGTTTCAAAAGGGCGCCCCCGATGTCGTAAAAAACAGGCCCGGGGCTACAGACGCCTTCACGCGCCTCGGCATGGTCGCCCTTGCCATCTATGTCAATGACGCCAACCCGTTAAAGGGCCTTACGGTGACCCAAATCGACGCCATATTTTCCCGGGAAAGAAGGTGCGGCTTTCCGTATCCCATAGAGACCTTCGGCCAGATAGGGCTTACCGGCCAATGGATAGAGCTGCCCATATCACCCTTCGGGGTGTCTTTCTCACCAGATATCCTCAAGTGGTTCCGCAACATCTGCATGTGCAGCGGTACACTTAGGAATAACGTAAAGCTTCTTGATACCCGAGTGGACTTTTTCCAGGCCATATCTACCCAACCAGTAGGAGTAGGATTTTATCTCTTCATTGATAATGAAAAAAGGGGACACCCCGTAGCCATATCGGAAGATGAGGGAGAAGACTACTTCCTCCCCACCCCTGAAAACATCAGGAAGGGCCTCTATCCGCTTTCCGCTTCCCTGTATGCCAGGTTCGATCCGAAAGCCATAGGCGAAGTGGGCCTGAAATTCTTGCAGTTCTGCCTATCCATGAAAGGGCAGGATATCATGGCATCCTATGGAGTCATCCCTGGATACCCCAAGGGTTTAAAGGAGAAGGACATTCTAATAAATGGCCCTGCACCGAAAAACAACTAATCAGGTTCTTCGACGTTTCATGTGGATTTCAGGAAATCGCCCAGTGGTGCTCCAATGAGGTAAATCATGGTAATGAAGGTTTGGACATTCCCCTCTGTGTCAATGTAAGTGAGACACCTACTTGTTGCTAAATTAGTGTAGGGCGGGTAGGAGATAATCATGAAAGATGTAAAGAGAATTCACGACATTTCAGCACAGGGGATTTCTGGTGAGGATTTTTCAGCTGGTAACGATCGGCCT
>WGDC01000042.1 GCA_015493475.1 Deltaproteobacteria bacterium | reverse complement strand
TTGAGTTTTAGCCTTGCGGCCGTACTCCCCAGGCGGGACGCTTAACGCGTTAGCTTACGGCACCGGGAAGAGTACCTCCCGACACCCAGCGTCCATCGTTTAGGGCGTGGACTACCAGGGTATCTAATCCTGTTTGCTCCCCACGCTTTCGGGTCTCAGCGTCAGTATCCGTCCAGGAAGTCGCCTTCGCCACCGGTGTTCCTCCTGATATCTACGGATTTCACCCCTACACCAGGAATTCCACTTCCCTCTCCGGTACTCAAGTCCACCAGTTTCAGATGCACTTCCCCGGTTGAGCCGTGGACTTTCACATCTGACTTGATAGACGGCCTACACCCGCTTTACGCCCAGTGATTCCGAACAACGCTCGCACCCTCCGTGTTACCGCGGCTGCTGGCACGGAGTTAGCCGGTGCTTTCTGCAGAGGTACCGTCAACAGTAGGCCATATTGTTGACCTCCTGATTTCTTCCCTCTGAACAGGGCTTTACGACCCGAAGGCCTTCATCGCCCACGCGGCGTCGCTGGATCAGGGTTTCCCCCATTGTCCAATATTCCTCACTGCTGCCTCCCGTAGGAGTCTGGCCCGTGTTTCAGTGCCAGTGTGGCGGATCATCCTCTCAGACCCGCTACCCATCGTCGCCTTGGTAAGCCGTTACCTCACCAACAAGCTAATGGGACGCAGGCTCCTCCCCAAGCGGTAGCTTCCATGGAGTGGCCACCTTTGATGGACAGAATCCCTTCCGCCCATATTATCTGGTATTAGCTCCGCTTTCGCGAGGTTATCCCAGACTCGAGGGCAGATTACCTACGCGTTACTCACCCGTGCGCCACTTTACTCTTCTACCCGAAGGTGGAATTTCTCGTACGACTTGCATGTGTTAGGCACGCCGCCAGCGTTCATTCTGAGCCAGGATCAAACCCTCAAGTTTAAATGGTAAGCGCCATACAAATGGCTACTTGAGTTTTATTTCCTTGAACCCGACAGACGCTATTCAGTTTTCAAAGATCAGCTTTTTCAAAAGAGCGAAATAAAGTTTAAGCATATATTTTTTTCTTGTCAACCCCGAATGTTCCACGATGCGGGCAGCCCTCGCCTTTTTCTCCATCGGCAGCAGCCGCCCTCAACTGGTCTGTTCCGTTGAGGCTCGAGATATATAGCCTACCTTTTTCAAAGGTGCAAGAAAAATTTTCGCCCTTTTTTGAATTTTCAATCTTCAAGGTACTAACTATGTGATTTTACTATTTCTCTGTAAGGCCCTTTCCCCTTTTTCAAATCTTGGGCACCAGACTTGTATCCGCAGGACTTGTTCCCGCAATAGATTATCCCACCACCCTTGTCCGTCTGGCGCTCAAACATGAAATCCGCGCCGCAGGCTGGGCAACTTACAGGTACAGGCTTGTCCCAGACTGCATAGTCACATTCTGGATACCTGCTACACCCAAAGAAGACCTTCCCCCGCCTTGAACTCTTCTGCACAATATCTCCTGTGCACCCCTTTTTCGGACATTTAACCCCAGTAGGAATGGGCATCGTTGACTTGCACTCCGGGTATGCGGGACAGGCAAGAAATTCCCCATAACGTCCACGCTTTTTCACCATAGGAGCGCCGCATTTTGGGCAGTGAAAATCGGTTACTTTTTCACTTTCTTCAATAACTTCTATGGAGCCGTCAAGGGCGCGTCTGAAATTTTTCGTATTCTTGCAATTGGGGTATGCGGAACAGGCAAGAAATTCCCCCGTCCTTCCATATCTTATAACCATCTCCGCGCCACATTTGTCGCACTTTACATTAGTTGCCACCCCCTTTGCCTTTACCGACTCCATCTTTTCTTTTGCCTCTTCGAGCCTTTTAGAAAAGGTGCCGTAAAAACATTTGAGCAAATCCACCCATGAAACCGCTCCCTCTTCAACCTTGTCCAGGCCCTGTTCCATCTCGGCAGTAAATGCCGCATCTAGTATTTCAGGGAAATGGGACGTCAAAAGATCAGTGACGACAAAACCAAGCTCCGTGGGAGAAAACCGCCTGTTCTGGAGCTTTACATAATTTTTATCCTGGATTGTGGACAAAATGGCCGCGTATGTACTCGGACGGCCTATTCCTTTTTCCTCAAGGGCCTTTATGAGACTTGCCTCGCTGTACCTTGGAGGAGGCTGGGTAAAATGCTGCTTGGGTTCAAGGCCGGCAAGGTCAAGGGCCTGTCCGGACTCAAGTGGAGGAATCAACTTGTCTTCACCCTCCACCTGGACCTCTTTTCCATACACCTTCAGAAAACCTTCAAACTTGAGCACGCTACCAGCCGCCCGCAGCGTATAATTTGCCGCTTCGATATCGACCGTGGTCTGATCATATCTGGCCGGGGCCATCTGGCAGGCAACGAATCTTTTCCATATGAGAGCATATAGTTTCAAAAGGGCGGGCTCCAAGTAGGCCGCCATATCTTCCGGGGTTCTCTTTGCAGAAGTTGGCCTGATAGCCTCGTGAGCATCCTGAGTAAGCTTACCCTTCTTGTATCGACGGGGTCTGGAGGGCAAATATGCCTTTCCAAATAGCTCGTTAATAAATCCCCTTGCCTGTTTTATGGCCTCATCAGAAAGCCTGACAGAATCGGTCCTCATGTAGGTTATGAGGCCAACAGGGCCCTCCTTGCCCAGCTCAATGCCCTCATAAAGACGCTGAGCGAGCATCATGGTCTTTTTGGCAGAAAAACCAAGCTGCCTTGCTGCCGCCTGCTGGAGGGTACTTGTAATGAATGGAGGAGGCGGATTCTTTTTCCTCTCCACCCTCTTTACATTCCTCACCTTGAAGGCTGCGTCTTCAAGGACCTTGACTATTTCGTCTGCCTGCTCCTGGTTTTCTATGTGGAGCTTCTTGCCATTGCCCTTGATTACCTTTGCCTCAAAGAGGGGTGGCTGTTGGGCCCTCAGCTTCGCGGTTATGGACCAGTATTCTTCAGGCACAAACTGCTGAATCTCCCTTTCCCTGTCACATACCAAGCGTACCGCCACCGACTGCACACGGCCCGCGGAAAGTCCCTGGCGCACCTTTTCCCACAGGAGTGGAGAAAGCTCGTAACCAACAAGACGGTCAAGAATACGCCTTGCCTGCTGGGATTCAAACCGGTTTTTGTTCAAGCTCGTGGGAGATTTAAGGGCCTCGAGAATTGCCCGCCTGGTAAGTTCATGAAAAAGCACCCGGTGATAACGCCGGCCGTTGCGGGCCTTGCCCTTCTTGAGTTCCTCGGCTATATGCCACGCAATCGCCTCGCCTTCCCTGTCCGGATCGGGGGCAAGATAGACATCCTGGACCTTTGATGCGGCTGTTTTAAGCTGTTTCAGCACCTTACCCTTGCCCCGGATAACAACATACTCTGGCTTGAAATCCTTAGACTTATCGACCCCAAGCCGTTTCGGGGGGAGATCCTTTACGTGCCCAACAGAGGCCATTACCTCATAGTCCCCCCCGAGATACCGCTTGAGAGTCCTCACTTTTGTTGGTGATTCAACTATTACAAGTCCCTTTTTCATCTGCTTCTACTCGTTCCTGTTACTTAAACTGTACATACCGCCTCTGTGAGAAATGACCATGTCCTGAAGCTCGAGTTCAATAAGAATGGAAGAAACCCTTGAAACGGTCATGGAACATTTCACAGCTATATCATCAATATGTTGAGGGTCGGCCTCAAGTTTGTCAATAACCGCTGCAGCCTCTTCCGAGATCGCCTGCACAGAACGACCTCGCACAAAGGAGGACTCTTTCCTTAACAGACCGCCCATATCGAGTGCTTGGAATACATCCTCGGCAGATTCCACCAGTGTCGCGCCTTCCTTGATCAGTTTATGGCACCCCCTGCCTCCGAAAGAAAAGATGTTTGCAGGAACGGCCATCACTTCCCTGCCCTGTTCAAGGGCAAGGTAAGCCGTTATCAAAGAACCGCTTCTACTGCCCGCCTCTACAACGAGCACTCCGAGACTCAGACCGCTTATTATCCGGTTCCTTGACGGAAAGTTGCCAGGCTCCGCTGATATACCCGGGAAAAACTCGCTTATTACCGCGCCTTGCTCACTGATCTTTTCTGCAAGGCGGACGTTTCTTATGGGATAGTCAACGTCTATGCCGCACCCCTTTACAGCTATGGTGAACCCTCCGCACTCCACCGCAGCCTTGTGAGCAAAGGCATCTATTCCTATAGCAAGTCCGGAAACTACTGTTAAGCCCGCCCTTGCGACAGCCCCTGCAAGCATGGCGCAAACCCTACGGCCATAGGTTGATGCCTTTCTGGAGCCGACCACGGCCACACATCGTGTGCTTAGAACCTGCTTCTGCCCCCTGCCAAAAAGCACCACCGGGGGATCATGTATATTTTTTAGGGGTTCTGGATAATCAGGGTCGTCATAGAAAAGAAGCCATATCCCGCTTGCCTGGCAAGCCTTCTTCAATTCATCGAGACCTTTTCTATCGGGGCCCTTTTCTATGGCGCCTGCAACCGAACCGGGCACGAGGCCCTTGAGCCGATCCCGATTCGCGTGTCTCCAAATACCGGCTGGCGTGCCAAATGCCTCCTTGAGCCTGAAAAACCTCTTTGAGCCGAGACCCT
Organism: Deltaproteobacteria bacterium; assembly: GCA_015493475.1. Taxonomy (GTDB): domain Bacteria; phylum Desulfobacterota; class Dissulfuribacteria; order Dissulfuribacterales; family QOAL01; genus JAADCZ01. The sequence goes on along the minus strand of WGDC01000042.1, from coordinate 1,008 downwards.
TTATAAGCAGCAAGGAAAGGATGGCATCCCTTTCAGACATTTCTGTTTGCATATAAACTTTTTCTTTACCTACCTCCATGGTAAGCTGTATCATTAATGGACAACAGATAACCAAACGGTTCAACTGCAACCTTGAGACAATCAGGAAGTCCTTTTCTACTATCATCGGCCATAATGGGCAAGTATCATGACATTTTCCCGTTTTCTGAACGAATTTCTCACCTACATAGATTCTGAGAAAAACTACTCGCCCCATACACAAGATGGTTACAGGCGCGATCTCCTCGAATTTGGATCATTTATAAAAGATGTGGGCAAGGAGTTGGACAAGCTTGAACCGAGGGACATACGGAAGTGGCTGATGTTTCTCGGCAAAAAGGGACTGAAACGCACCACCATTTCCAGAAAGCTCTCCTCGGTGAGGAGCTTTTACAGATTTCTCGTGAAAAACGGCTGCATATTCTCAAACCCCGCTGAACCGGTAAGCTTTCCTCTGCATTCACGTCCACTGCCCAAGAACATTACAGATAGAGACATGGCCAAGCTCCTTGATGCGCAGCCGAGAGACGATTTTATTGGCATCAGGGATCAGGCCATAAAGGAAATCCTTTACAGCACGGGCATAAGGGTAAGTGAACTTACAGGCCTGAATACCAAGGACATAGTACTTTCCCCCGAAATACTCAAGGTGAGGGGCAAGGGAAGAAAGGAACGCATTGTGCCTTATGGGCAGAAGGCAAAAGAGGCATTGGAACACTACCTTAAGGGGAGAAAAGATCTCATAAACAGACTGCACAAAAGGGATAATGGGGCGCTGTTCCTGAATACAAGGGGAGGCAGGCTGACTCCGAGGAGCGTCCAGCGAATGATTTCGCGCGCGGGATGGATCCTTGCCATAAATGAAAGGCTCACTCCCCATGTTTTCAGGCATTCCATGGCCACGCACCTTCTCGAGGCAGGTGCCGATCTTCGTTCCATACAAAAAATTCTTGGCCATGCCTCTGTTAG
>WGDC01000041.1 GCA_015493475.1 Deltaproteobacteria bacterium | reverse complement strand
GGTGTTTTCGCCAAAGTGGACTTTATCGGGCCGTGATTCAAGGGCGGATACAAAAAGGGCGCTTAAACGTCTTTTTTCACCTGGCGGGCCAGACGTGATATTTGCCCTGGGAGTGGTAGCCTCCACCCAGGCCCTTTCCTTAAAGAGACTCCCCAAACCGGTTATTGCACCCTTTGTCTCCCGTTTTGTCCTGGAAAGGAGATTCAAGCTAACAGGAAACAAGAGAAAGAATATCCCAAACTTTGTTTACCTCAATATGCTCTATTCCCTGGATGAGGACCTTTCAACCTTACAGGAGATCGCCCCCTTTAAGCGCTGTCTGGTCCTTTTTGATGAGCGGGAGCTGTCTTCCATGGAGTGGCTGAAGGAAAAGGTGAAGGAGTTTGGTAAGAAGCACGGACTTCAAATGGATGTCCTGGGGGCCGGCTCCTCTGCGGATGATGTACTAAAAAAACTCCCAGGGGGAATCGATGCCGTGTTCGTTGGACCCCTTTGGCACATGGATGAAGAGCAGCAGAGAAGGCTCGCCCAGGGCCTTATTGGAAAGGACGTTGCAGGCTTTGGCCTTTGGAGCCAAAAACAGGTGGAGCTTGGTCTTCTGGCAAGCCTTGTTCCCAAAGACAAGCAGGAGATACTTGCCAGGAGGACTGCGGTGGCACTTCTTGATGTGCTGCATGGCAAGGTGCCCTCTGGACTCCGCGTGGATTTTTCCAATGAAAGCGATATCGTAATCAACATGGCCACTGCGAGAAGGCTTGGTGTGTATCCCAACCTGGTTCTTCTTACAAAGGCCACAGTGTTGAACGATAAGGAGACAGGAGGCAGGCATCTGAACATCGCCAGGGCCGTAAAGGAGGCCATCTCAGCAAACCTGCATCTTCAGTCTGCCAGGGTTAACGTCAAGGCAGGAGAGCATGCGGTAAGGGAAAAGATGGCAGAGCTTCTTCCCAGGGTAGACATAGGAACTGGCTACAGGGCCCTTGATCAGGATCGCTCCAAGGCGGCATCGGGCCTCAACCCTGAAAGGGCCTGGACGGGCACTGCCCAGGGGACTGTTCTCCTTTATTCAGAGAAGAAGTGGGCCAGATACACGGCAGAATCCCACCTTCAAAGGGCAAGGCGGATGCGCAAGGAAAAGGTCCGCCTTGATGTCACCTATGACGCCTCAGTTGCCTACTTGAATGTGCTGCGTGCACAAACCATAGAGAGAATCTACAAGGAGAATCTCAAGCTTACCAAGGCAAATCTGGAGCGGGCAAAGATAAAGGTGCGAACCGGCGCGGCAGGCCCTGACGAGGTGTACAGGTGGGAGTCAAAGTTTGCAAACGACCGGCGTGAGGTCCTTTACAGGGAATCAGATACCATGGACGCCATGGAGGCCCTGAACAGGATACTTCACAGGCCACTGGACGAGGCCTTTGTGCCCGAGGAAGCAAGTCTTAGTGATCCGCTTTTTATAATGGGAGACAAATTCTATCTTAGGCTCATGGACAATCCCCTGCTTTTGAGGAAATTCAAGAGATTTGCCGCAAAAGAGGCGTTATCCGTACGGCCAGAGCTAAAGGGATTTGACGAGGCCATTAAGGCCAAGGCCAGGCTTGCATCGGGGGCAAGGAGAGAGCTTTGGCTGCCGGATTTTACAGTAGAATGGAAGGTGGATCAGTATTTAGCCGAGGATGGCCACGGTAGGAGAGAGGGAACCCCCTTTGACGATACGGATTGGAATGTTGGTGTGTTCGCTCGAATTCCCCTGTTTGAGGGTGGAAAGACCGCAGCAAAGGCAGGAAGGCTCGAACAGGAGGTGTCAAAGCTCCAGATTGACAGGAACGCCGTTGCCGAGATCATCGTACAGCGCGTGCTTTCTTCAATCAACCGCACCAGGGCCTCCTATCCTTCCATAAGCCTTACAAGAGAGGCCGCTAGTGCTGCCAGGAAAAACCTGGAGCTGGTAACAGACTCCTACATCCATGGAATAAAGACAATAATTGACCTTCTGGATGCGCAAAACCAGTACCTCAATGCCGAGCTTGACGCTGCCAACGCGGTTTACAATTTTTTGATTGATTTCATGGGCGTACAAAGGGCCATGGGAGAGTTCATAATCTTCATGCCACAGGAAAAGCGCCAGGAGTGGATGGAAAGGGCCAGGGCTGTAATAGGTATCAAGAAGCCCTTGCAATAACGAGGCATTTGAAGGTCAGTCTTTTTTAATGACCAGGCTGATGGGAGGCGCGGTAAGCTCGGTCTGTGCTGACAGCGCTTTTTCACTGGGAACATGGCCTTTCCACGGACAGTTTTTTAAGAGGAGTCTTATTATTGGAACCCGTAGCAGGTAGTGTAAACTGGACAATTTTTGTATTTTTTGTTTAATTTTTTGACTTGTGGGTTATTATCAGTGGTAATTAAAAAGAAAGGAGAAACAATAGTTATGAAGATTTTAAACACAGGAATGGTTTTGATTACTTTTTTCCTTGCGGTGCTCCTTGTCCTTCCGGCTTTTGGGGGGCAGGTGACTCTGAAGATCCTTGCACCTTGGCAGGGGAAGGGCCAGGTATTCAAGGTGGCTCCCAACAAGGTGAAGGTGGTGGGCTCATTTAACGGTATTATGTACATTGATCAGGGCAAAGGAGACCTTGATGCCGCTGTTTTCATGTGTCCTGGTACGGAATATATCAATCTTGATACAAAGCGGGCCTCCATAAATGCAGATTGCATGATTTCAAAGGGCAAGAACAGGGTGGCCTACGCAAAGCTTACCGCAAAAGGCGAGATGGGTGCTCTTGAGGGCAATTTCGTAATAGTAGGCGGCGAGAAGAAGTGGAGAGGCATCTCCGGGAAGGGAAAAGTCACCATCCGTACGGCCCTTGGGGCTACCGCCCTTAACAAAAAGACAGGAGAACTGATAAATTCTGCGGCCGGTCTCGCAGTTTGGCCAGCGCTAAAAGTCAGCCTGCATTAGTTGCAGGTGGGCGCAGTTTGCCCTGTGGCAGGAGACAGACCTCGTTCTTGCCGCGGCCGTTTAACAACACTTGAGGCTGCAAAAATTACTCTCCAAAATGCTCCTGAAAGAGTGGCTGTTTTTTAAAGGCCAAGGCACGAAAATGTGAAAGGCGCAACAGAGTTGATTTATTTGAGCATTCTTGTCAAGAGAACAGGCCCGTTTTAAAAGGCGGCCTCTGTAAAATAACTATAGCTACTACTTACATGGAGAAACAGGTGGATCGGGACACGAGCGGGACTTTTTTTGAACGTTTTGCCCATTCCCAGGCATCTGGCAGCATAATCTTGATGATTGCCGCAGTTGGCGCGGTTTTGTGGGCCAATTCGGGCTCGGCAGGGCTCTACGAACATTTGAGTCATCTCGACATAGGTGTGATTTTTGCCGGAAAGACCTATCACATGGGTCTTGCGCACTGGGTAAAGGACGGGCTCATGACCATTTTTTTCTTCGTAGTGGGCCTTGAAATAAAGCGGGAGGTACTCCTCGGGGAGTTGTCCTCTCTCAGGAAAGCGTCTCTTCCGGTCCTTGCAGCCATAGGAGGGAGCGTGACTCCCGCCCTAATCTATTACGGTTTTAACAGGACTGGAGCCGCAATGTCTGGATGGGGCATACCCATGGCCACTGATATCGCCTTTGCAATCGGCATACTCGCCCTTCTCGGCAAGAGGGTGCCAACAGGTCTCAAGGTGTTTCTTACGGCGCTGGCAATAGTTGACGATCTTATAGCCGTTCTCGTTATAGCGGTATTTTACACGGAGGAGATACATGTAAGGGGCCTTCTATTGGCATCCCTGTTCCTGTTCTTGTTTTTCATGGCTGTCAAGTCCAATACGAGGAGGCTATTTCTATATCTCTTTCCGGCTATAGGTGTGTGGGCAAGTTTCATGGTCTCGGGCATCCATGCAACTATCGCAGGCGTGCTCATTGCCCTTCTAGTGCCTGTTAAATCCAAGATAGATCCAGGTAAATTCCTGAAACAGATTAAAAATTGCATAGAGGGGCTTGGAAGGACGGGTCCCCTCACCAGGGACAGCCTTACTTACAACAGGCAGCAATGGAGGCTTGTTGAACAGATATACCTTGCGGCAGACGACATGATTCCTCCGGGAATTTTTCTCGAGCGGCACCTGCATCCCGTGCAGGCCTTTTTCATTTTGCCCTTGTTCGCACTATTCGCAGCCGGCGTTACTATAAATGCCGAGACAATAGGCTCGTTCCCAAGCCATGTGAGCCTAGGCCTGATTTGCGGGCTTGTTCTCGGCAAACAAATAGGAATAACGCTTTTCAGCTGGATAGCAACCGTTACAGGGATTGCAGACCTCCCAGACGGCGTCGGGTGGTTACACGTATGGGGTGTAAGTATCCTTGCAGGAATCGGCTTTACGATGTCAATTTTTATAAGCGAGCTGGGGCTCGGTTCTCCTGTCCTCATAGACGAGGCCAAGATATCCATCTTCATAGCCTCCTTCGTGGCGGGGATACTGGGTTACATAGTGCTTAGGAAGACGCTACCTGTGGAAATTTCAGGTTGATTCGGCTTTATTCCATGGCCAGATTCCGATTCAGATACAGTTTCCATAACCTCTTAGTATGGCTTCTTCTTTATATTATTGTCTCCCCGTTTCTCGTTCATGCGCCTGGGGCCAAGATTTTTTTTTCCTTCTTTATCTCTTTGGTGCTGTTTTTCGCTGTTTATGCCATGGAACGGAGAGAAAGGCTTTTCAAGATGGCCGTAATGCTTCTTGGGAGCTCTCTTCTTCTGTTGTGGCTCGATGTACTGAATATCTGGAAACAGCCAAGGGAGGTGGATACAGCCCTAATGATGATTTACATGGGTATACTGATTTACTCCTTTTCAAAGCATGTGTTCAAGGCCAAGGTGGTTGATTCGAGGCTGATATGCGCCGCTCTTTGCCTATATCTGTTCATGGGAACCTTCTGGGGATACCTCTACGAGGTGCTATACAGCTTCTACCCTGCCTCGTTTTCCGGTGATTTTCTCACTACAGACGGCATGTCCATGGTAAGTCTGCGGCAGCATTTTCAATACTTCAGCTTCGTTACCCTCACTACGCTTGGTTACGGAGATATTGTGCCCAAGACTTCCGGAGCGTCCGCCCTCTGTATCTCGGAGGCCATTATGGGCCAGTTTTTCATGGCGGTGCTTGTTGCGCGGCTGGTAGGGATACAGGTTTCACAACAGTTTGCGAGGAAAGGTTCAGGGGAAAATTAGCTGCGCGGTGTTTCCTGTGGTGACTCTTTGCTGTGGATAGGATGAATCTAAAAAAGATTTTGGTATGTCCGGATTGCGACCTGGTTTTGGACTATAGCGCCCCTGAGCCTGGGCAGAAGCTCAGCTGCCCGCGGTGTAAGTGCACGTTATCGGCTCCCGTGGAAGACAGCGTGGAAAAGACCATGGCGCTTGCGCTTACCGGCCTTTTACTTTTTCCCCCGGCTGTGTTCCTGCCCCTTCTCACCCTTGACGTGCTGGGCCTTGAGAGCTCTGGTAGCATCTTTTCAAGTGCCCGAGCAATGGTTGAATCAGGTTATTTGTTTACGGGTGTTGCTGTATTTGTCACAAGCATGGTCGTCCCCTTTATCAAGCTGTTACTTCTTTTCATTGTCTCTGTACAGATTCGTATGTCCCGCAGCGGCAAGTCAACCATCTGCATGTTTAGGGCCTATAAGAGGCTAGATGAGTGGGGGATGCTTGAGGTGTACATGATAGGTATCCTCGTTACCATCATAAAACTGCTGCACATGGCCAAGATCCAATACGATGTTGGTTTTTTTTGTTTTATCGGTCTGTTAAGCGCAACTCTCTTGTCTTCGTTTTTCCTTGATGAGGTTTTTTACTGGAGCAGAATGGAAGCTCAGGCGGGCCAGTATCTGTCTCCGGAGGCATCTTCCGTGGGTTCACCAGCCGCTGAGAATGGCTATGGGCGCTGAAAAGAAGGCCAAAGGGCCAATAACCGGCATGGAGGCAGGCCTGTCGGTTTGTCATGAATGTCGGAAGGTGGTGCCAGTACACGGGGAAAATTCCCAGGTAAGATGTCCAAGGTGCGGAAGCAGCATGCATTTTAGAAAGCCCGAGAGCGTTACGAAGTCCTGGGCGCTTATCATAACCTCCCTTATACTGCTTTTCCCTGCAAATTTTCTTCCCATAATGAAGGTGGATTACATGGGGGCCGCTCAATATTCCACAATTATGGACGGCATACTTTATTTCTTCAAGGAGGGCTCCTACGGGATCGGCGTAGTGATACTCGTGGCAAGCGTCTTGGTGCCTGTGTTCAAGATTGTGGGTATCATGATGATTCTTCTATCCATACACTTTGACATCAAGAGTTGGCTTGAACACAAGACCCTTATGTTTCGTTTCATAAAATTCATAGGCCGCTGGTCTATGCTCGATATATTCGTTATAGCCTTGCTGACAGGGCTTGTGGATTTTGGTTTTCTGTCAAGCATAGCTGCTGCGCCCGCCGCTCCCTTCTTCTGCGGCGTGGTCATATCCACAATGCTTGCGGCCGAGGTCTTTGACACAAGGCTTATCTGGGATGCCGGGGGTGGCAAGGAAGACGGTGAAGTTGATGCCGGGGGCAGCATGGACGGCCAGGATGATTTAGATTCAGGATTATGATCATGGAAAAAAGTGCAGTTAAAAGCAAAAGGGGCATCTCCCCCATTTGGATACTTCCCGCAGTGGCGCTTGCCATTGGGATGTGGCTTCTTTACCGGAGTATTGTGGAAAGGCCCATAGACATCGTAGTGCATTTCCACAGCGCAGAAGGAGTCACGGCAGG
>WGDC01000040.1 GCA_015493475.1 Deltaproteobacteria bacterium | reverse complement strand
TGCGACGAGCCTGTTCATTGGCTACAGTATAAAGGACTTTACAGGAGTAGTGCGCCTTTTGGCAGAAATAGACGGAAATAAGCTTAAATATGACACGAAAATCATGCATACGATGCCCTAATTTGTGATAAAATTTGGCTGTACTTGGTTCACGCTGTTTTTGTGTGAGCTTAAGCTCAAAAATGCCGAATTGAAGACCCTTTTTAAGAGGTCTCATTGAAGATGAAATATTCTTCACCCGGACAGGTTGTAATTACGGTGGAAAAAGGCAGTGGTTTTTCTGCCCTGGATGTCACAGGCGGGTAGCAATAATTTACGGTGGCAAATATTTCCGTTGCCGTCATTGCCACAATTTAACATACGCCTGTCAGCAGGAAAGCCCGCCCCTCAGACTCACCAGGAAGGCTCAAAAAATCAGGAAACGCCTAGGTGCCAGCTTATGCACCAGTGATCCTATTACTGAAAAGCCGAAATATATGCACTGGAAGACATTTGAACGATTAAGAAATGAGGCGTACCGAGCCACGGAAAAGGCATATGAGATTATGTACGCTTGCTATGGGAGTTTTTTATGGTGAGGATATGGACTATCTCAAATCCAAGATGATATGAGACTATCTGTTAAACGCTTAAAACGGCTGTTTAACGGTTTGACAGGGAAAATTATGGTTTCTAACCTGTCAAGTATCGTCTTCGTCCACCAGGTATTTCCTGTCCTGATTCTCGGATTCCTCCGTATTTTCGGAGTCCTGTGCCTTTCTGATTGAATCCTGTACTGCTTGGGCTACCTTTGGACTTTTGAAAAATATCTCGTTGAGTATCTGGAGGGATGTTTTCTTTTCCTTCATATAGTTGCTCCTTTGCGGCTTTCAAATCATGATACCCTCCAAACAAAAAGTCTAAAAGGCTTTTTGGGCTGCAAAATAGCCGTTACAACACCATCCAAAATGTTGCAAATTTGTTGCAAATTTTAGCAAGCAACCAAAAAAGGCACTCACGATATAACGTAAGTGCCTGATTTCTCTGGTGGGCCGTCAGGGTCTCGAACCCCGAACCTACTGATTAAGAGTCAGTTGCTCTACCAATTGAGCTAACGGCCCTCAAGTTCGGTCAACTAAATAATCTCCCTTGCTTAGCCTGTCAAGAGAAAAACGGAGGTGCTTACTTAGACTTTTCACACCCCTGCTCAGTGCAAATCATGTCAAGTCTTACGTAGCCCTGGGACTTTACCTGTGGTAAAAAGGAGTCTTATGTTGAAAAGGGCCATGTCGCCTCGGCGTCAAATCAGATATTATTGGTTAAGACTTGTTAGGCTCAGGGGCAATCCCTTTTTCATCGCCAGGGGAATTGCCGTGGGGGCTTTTGTGGGTTTCACTCCAACAATTCCTTTCCATACTGTCTTGACCCTTTTCCTGTGCGCTGTTTTCCGGGCAAACATTATTGCCGCCGTAGTGATCAATTGGATCGTCAGTAACCCCCTGACCATACCGGTTGAATACTACCTTTCATGGAAGATAGGGGTGTTGATTACGGGCCGGCCAATAACTTGGCAGCAAGTGCAGTTGATGATGCGCGACATCCACAATGCTGGATTTATAGAGGCACTACATCTTATATCTGCAAGGTTTCTCCAGGTGGTATACTGCTTAGTTACAGGCGGCGTGGTCGTTGCGCTGCCAATAGGGTTGCTGTCATATTTCCTTGCAGCCTATTTTTACTTTTACAGACAGAGGAAGAAACAAGAAAGGTTCATAGAGAGGATATCAAAAAAGTAGCATTGGATCCGTTTTCTAATAAGGTGGACATTCCTCCCGCGAGGAAGAGTCTCGGGCAAAACTTCTTGCTGGATAAAACGGCGCTAAACAGGATTGTTTCCTTTTTACCATCAGGCTCTTCAGGGCTTGTCATCGAGATAGGCACCGGGACCGGCCACCTTACCAAGCTACTTTGCGGCCGGTTTCAAAGTGTCGTAACTATTGAAAAGGATGACCGGCTTATTGAATGGCTATATCACCAAGGTCATCTGCCAGAGAACTGCCGACTAATTCACAAAGATGTATTAGAGGTCTCGTTTGTTTCAATTATTAAGGACATGGGATGCAGAAAGGCCGTCCTGGCAGGAAATCTTCCATACAACATTTCATCCCAGATCGTATTCAAGCTCTGCGCGGAACAAGAAGTTATCCCTGCTGCTTTATTTCTTTTCCAGAAGGAAGTGGCCGAAAGAATAACCTCTTCATGTTCAAGAAAGACTTACGGGGTGCTCAGCCTTGTTGCCCAGTATTTTTTTGACGTAAAAAAGGTCATGGATATTTCCCCGAATCTCTTCAGGCCAAGGCCAAAGGTCGTATCATCCGTTGTGCTTTTTGAAAGGAAAAAAGCGGGGCCCTGTACCAAGTGTTTTCATACCTTTTTAAGGGTGGTCAAGGCGGCCTTTTCCCAGCGGAGAAAAAAGATAACAAACAGCCTTTCTCACCAGTTGAAGATACCCAAAAAGGATATGGCAGAAATTCTGAAAAATGTAGGTATAGACCCCTCGAGCAGGGCTGGGGATATTTCCCTTGAACATTTTATCTTTTTGTCAAACACCCTTGGCAAAACGGGCAAGTTTCATGGACGGCTTGCTTGAATTTCCCATGTCTGAGGCACTCTCCCCCAATGCCTTTCCCACTTTTCCATATTTTTTTCATTTCATTTCTTCTATTTCTTGACATTACAAGACAAGACAGCGTAATCTTTCAGAGAAAGTGTTAACCTTTGATTATGGCAGCATCGCGTAAAAACAATCTTCAAGACAGGGAAGGGGAAAAACGGCGTTCGTCTATCAATGGAAGCCGGAAAGGGTGGAAAAGTGCCGTCATGGACCAGGAGTCAGTATTTATAGTGACCCTGGTTATGAACGGTGTTGAGGATATCATGACTTACCTTCAGGACAGCGTTCCTGATGGTGACCGCGACCCTGACATGGATCCGGTTCGTCTCGCCAAGGATGTAATCTACTGCTGTCTTGCCCTCAGTCGGCATGATCCCCTTTTTGCGAGCATCCCTGATTTTACCTTCCTTCTAACCAGACTTAAAAGCGGTATATGCGCCAGTTTCTTTGAATCCATTTTCGACAGGGCTCCAGCCGGCACGGAATACGAGTATTTCTCATGCATTTTCCAAAAGGAATACGAACAGGTTGAACGGGAACTGGTTACGCCTATTGTTAAAAGCATTGAAGAAATGGAACCTTCCCTCATATTATCCCGGGAAATTGTCGCATCCTGGACAAGGCACGGCTTAGCGGCCGATTATTTGAAGAGCGGCTTGCTCCGGCGTACAGAAAAACTTGTAAAAATAACCCTTCTGAGGATATCCAAGGCCCTCCTTTCCTGATCTTATTGATTGTGATTCACGGATAGTTGAGCCACGAACATGGTGTTTAATACTATCAGCCTCTTAGACAAATTGACAGATAGCTACAGGTGTCTATCAATAAGCAGCGGCTCTATTTCAGCCTGTTCTCGCCTAATTTCAGGTGCCCTGAGAGAAAAGAACAGGCAGGTGCTTTGGATTGTGTCAGAAAAGGCACTTGCAGAAAATAGGATGCTGGAACTTTCATTCTTTTCAGGTAATCCGGCAAGGGTGCTACCTTCATACGAGCATTTCGGATTCCTGCCTCTTGTCCCTGCTGCTGAAACGGGTTCAAAACGGATAGAAATACTCCATGATCTCATGGAAGGCACCAAAGAGATTGTCGTGGGCGGTCCCTCTGTCCTGATTGACAGATTCATTCCAGGAGACGAGATAAGAAAACATGCGGAACTTGTGATGGAAGAGGAGGAGCTTGACCGAGAAGCGTTTTTAAAATGGCTTGTGGAAACGGGTTACGAGCGGATGCCCAAGGTATTACATCCGGGCCATTTTTCCGTGCGGGGTGAGGTAATAGATATATTTTCTCCAGGTTTCGGCTGGCCCATCAGACTTGTTTTATTTGACGAGATCGTTGAAGAGATAAGGCTTTTTGACATTGAGACCCAGCGGACGGCCGGCAGGAGAAAAGAGGTGGTGTTGCTCCCGGCAGCGGAAAGCATTCTTTCCGATATACTGGTAGAAAGGGCCAGGAACAAGATCGTCTCCGGGGCTGCAAAGTCAGACTGGAGCGGGGCGCAGGTAGCCCAGGTACTTCATAGCCTTGAAAGCCGACGCCAGGCAGAGGGTAGTCTAGCCTTAATGCCCTTTTTATATGACCGTTTGTGGTCGGTTTTTGACTTCTTGGCGCAAGACGCCCTTATCGTTTTGGAGTCACCCCTTGCCATTGCAACCTCTATAGTTGAAACGCTGCAACGAATGGACGACTCTTATCTGTCTCAGGTCAACAAGGGAAGGCTCTTGCCTGTAATAGAATCCTTCAGACAGGACATGAGGGAAATTTCAGATGGTCTGCAGGGCGTCATGCGTATTTTTCTTAACCCTCCACCTGTTATTTCCCACACGTCCGAGCCGGTGTCGATGTTTCTTGGAAAGTGCGGGGAGGTTGTAGAGATTGATTCAAGGACATTGGAGCCGTCCCTTTTTACCTCAGTGGCGGATTCAAGGGCAGAACTGTTTGGTCCTTTTTTTCATAAAATCAACGAATGGCTTAAAGAGGGAAGAAATACCTGGGTATTATCAGATTCCGATTCAGGCATTCAAAGACTATCGGGGCTTATAGAGCATTACGGGCAGGACTTCCAGGTTACGGACACGTCTTTTTCCACGCCGGACGAAAATCATCATGGGGGGCTCTTCCTTGCGAAGGGTTACGTGGAGGAGGCGTTCCTGCTTAACGATACAAACGAGATATTTATACCTGATCACTGTCTTTTTAGGGTATCTGCCGGTCCGGGCAAGGGGAAAAAGCCAAAAAATAAGGAGACAACCCCCCTTTCCCTTAGCGAAATGGTCCCTGGTGACCTATCGGTTCACAGGGACAAGGGCATAGGCAGGTATCTTGGCCTTGTCCGCATGAATGCAGCGGGTTTGGAATCGGAATTTGTGCTTCTCGAGTATAGGGGAGGCGACAAGTTATATGTGCCCGTGGACAGACTCGGCCTTCTTCAGAAGTACGTGGGGCTTGAAGGGCGTGAACCCAGACTTGACAGGCTTGGCGGGCGATCCTGGATAGCAAGAAAGACCAAGGTAAAAAAGGCTATTAAGGAGGTGGCGCACGAGCTGGTCGAGCTTTATGCCCTCAGAAAGGTTAAAGAAGGTCTGTCGTTCAGGGGGCCTGACGAGATGTACAGGCAGTTTGAGGCCGCATTCCCCTACGAGGAGACCATGGACCAGGTGGAGGCTATAAGGGACATCACTGAGGATCTCTCAGCGGATTATCCCATGGACAGGCTCCTCTGCGGAGACGTGGGCTTTGGCAAGACAGAGGTGGCAATGCGGGCCGCATTTCTCGCGGTGGAAAACGGGTACCAGGTTGCCGTCCTTGTCCCCACCACCCTGCTTGCGGAACAGCACGAAAGGACCTTCATGGAGAGGTTCAGGGATTTCCCGGTGACCATCGCGGGGCTTAGCCGGATGAAATCTAGGGCGGAACAGCGCAACATCATCTCTCGGGTCAGAAGCGGAAAAATTGATATCCTCATTGGAACCCACAGGCTCCTTCAAAGCGATATCATCTTCCGAAGGCTTGGCCTAATAATCATAGACGAGGAACACCGTTTCGGCGTGAAGCATAAGGAGAAACTGAAGCTTCTCGCTAGGGACATAAATTGTCTGAGCCTGACGGCAACGCCCATTCCCAGGACACTTCAGCTCTCACTTCTCGGGATAAGAGACCTTTCCACCATTGAGATACCGCCTCGTGGACGCGTTGCCGTAAAGACCTTTCTTGCCGAGTACGACGACTCGATCGTAAGAGACGCCATCTACAGAGAAATCGACAGGGGAGGCCAGGTCTTTTTCGTGCATAACAGGGTTAAGGGAATATACAGGGTTACAGAACACATAGCCTCGCTTGTGCAAAAGGCCAGGATAGACGTAGCCCATGGACAAATGGACCCGGCGGAGCTCGAGGAAAAGATGATCAGATTTGTCAGGGGGGAAATAGACTGTCTGGTTTGCACTACGATTATCGAGTCGGGCCTTGACATTCCTGCCGCCAATACCCTGATTATAAATAGGGCGGATCGCCTCGGCATCGCGGATCTTTACCAGTTAAGGGGCAGGGTCGGCCGTAGCAACCTGCAGGCCTTTGCGTATCTGTTCGTGCCAAGTCTCGAGTTCATGACCAGGGATGCGTCACTGCGTCTGAAGGCCATAATGGAGACAAGCGAGCTTGGAGCAGGAATGAACCTTGCTATGCATGATCTGAAGATAAGAGGTGCGGGCAATCTTCTCGGGGTCGCCCAGGCAGGCCAGATTTCTGAGGTTGGCTATGACTTGTACCTTGAGCTTCTAAAAGAGGCAATAGAGGATATCAAGGGAAACAAGATAACGGAAAGACCAGAGCCCGAGGTTAATCTGTCTGTTGCCGCATTCGTTCCAGAGGAATACGCGCCGGACATTGGTCAGCGCCTCGAGCTCTACAGGAGGTTTTCTGAAATTGAATCAGAGGCTGACAGGGTAAAGACAATGAAGGAACTCGAGGACAGGTTCGGCTATGTGCCGGAAGAGGTGTGTAACCTCCTCGACATAATGGTGATCAAGGCCCTGCTTAGAAAGCTCAACTGCGTGAGGCTAGACGGCGCTACCAAGGAGTCGCCAAGGCTGACCCTTTCATTCGGCGCAGAGGGGCCCACCAACAGCGACGGATTCATCAGGCTTATCCAGGGAGACGGCAAATTGAAACTTCTTCCCGGGGAAAGGGTGTTGTTCAGGATGAATCCGAAAGGTGTGGAAGCCAACGGTTTTCTAAAAGAGACCATTCTGGTATTGAAAGAATTGATCAAACTTACTAAGTAAGGTTCTATGTTTTATGTTATCTTTTTTCTAAGTCTAAATCAACATCTGGCAGTTCAAAAAGGAAGATGATGCGCATTAACTTGATTGTTTTCGGTCTTTTTCTTGCGGTCACCGCTGCGCTTTCAGTGGGGGTTCCCAGGGCGAGAGCGGTTATCGTGGACAGGATAGTGGCTGTGGTAAATGGCAAGGTCATTACCCTTTCCGAGCTTGAAAAGAGGGCGGCACCAATTCTTGACAGGTACCTCACTCCTGACATGTCTTCAGAAAAAAGGGCACAAATGAAACAAAAAATATACGCCCAGATCCTTCCTCAGATGATAGATGATTATCTCGTGGAGCAGGAGATAAAGAAGCTTGGTATAAAGGTCAGCGATGAAGAGGTGAAAACTGCCATTGACAATTTATGCAGAAGCAACGGGATATCTATGCAGGAATTCGAGGAGAAACTAAAAAAGGAAGGGATATCCATTGAACAGTACAAGAAACAGATAGCCACCCAGATACAGAGGCTTCAGCTCCTGAACGCTGAGGTTAAATCAAAGATCGTCATCACTGATGAGATGGTGAAGGACTATATCAGGAAACAGAAGGGCACCACGGGATATGCAGGCCCTTTTTACATCCTTGACCATATATGCGTAGTGCCTAAGAGCGATTCGGCTTCAGATAAGGATGCCGCTCGGGAAAGGGCCGAAGAAGCGCTAAGGGCCCTTGATGATGGCATGTCTTTCGAGGAGGCGGCCAGGCGCTACTCAAGTGATACGCCTGTTGCAAAAGATACCAGACTTGGTGTATTCAGCCTCGATGAAATGGCCCCATATATCAAGGAAGCCGTCAAGAAACTTTCACCCGGTGAGCATTCAGGCGTGCTCGAGACACCCGTAGGCTTCGAAATATTGCATCTTGCTGGCATATCAAGTGAAAAGGATGAGCAGGTGGACCCCGACACCATGGAACAGGTTCGTAGGAAATTGTATAACCAGGAAATCAACGAGCGTTTCCAGGATTGGTTAAACGAACTAAGATCCAAATCGACTATAAGAATACTTTTGTAGGGGCCTCTACCAAAAAAACAGGACCTAAACCCATGTCAAAGGAAACAGTAGGCGAATACCTGAAAAAAGAAAGGCAGCTTAGGCAGATTTCCATACAGGAAGTGGCTGACGGGACGAAGATCTCCATAAGCAGGTTAAGGCTTATTGAGGAAAACAAGTTTGATGGTCTGCCTGCAGAAGTGTTCGTCAGGGGATTTATCAGGAACTATGCTGAATACATAGGTCTCGATCCGGAAGAAGCCATCATGAGGCTTGAGGAGGACCTGAAGGGACAGGCCGTTTCAGGGGCCAAGCAGCCCGAAATGGTAACTGCTACTTCCATTGATGTGGGCAATAGGGACGCGGGACGCTTCTTGGGCATAGCCATAGGCATCATCCTGCTTCTTCTTGTCGCTGCCGGGCTTTACTATTTTTTCTTTTCCCCAAAAGTCAACACCTTCATCCTGTCCCCTGTGCCAAGCTCAAACATGACTGTGGAAGCTCCAAGACAGGTAGAAGGCAGCTCAAACGACTCCGTCACCTTAAAAAAGCATGTTTCCGGCCCGAAAATACTTCTTGAACAGGAGACAAATACTACCGCGATCCCTGATGCAGATGGCAAGGGCAGGTAAAAAATCGCATCTGTCCGCCTGTCAGCATCAGCCGTTTTGGCATGTTCAATAAACATCTGCTTCAGTCCATCGTAATCGGTACCGTTGCCACTGGAGAAAGTGATCTTCTCGTAAACCTCCTGACCCTTCAAAAAGGCAAGATAAGATGCATTGCAAAGGGCGCTAGAAAAAGCAGAAAGAGATTTATGAACGTGCTGGAGCCATTTTCAAGCATAGACGCGGTCGTCAGGGAGCCATCAAAGACCGGCCTTTTCTTCCTTGAAAGCGGTTCACTAAAAAAGGGGTTTGAATCCCTAAGAACGAATTACACCTGCTTTGTCATGGCTTCCCTGTGTCTCGAGCTTATAGACCTTTGGTGCAGGGAACGCCAAGCGGAGAAAGAGATTTACAGGCTTCTCATGTGGTATCTCGAAGGCATTGAAAACGGCAGGGATTGTGTTTTGTGCACGCTCATCTTTAAAACGCGGCTCCTGAGGGCCTGCGGGTTTCTCCCTTCCCTGATCACCTGTCACGGTTGCAGGCAGGAGTTATCTGGCAAGAGGGCTGAATATGATCCGGGCACAGGCCAGGTTTTCTGTCCGGGGTGCAGTAGCTCCAAGGGCAAACACGATGTAGGTATGCCAACCCTTAAATCCATGGATTTCTGGCAGGGCCAATCCATAGATAAGATTTTCAGGCTAAGAATAAACAGGGAGGTAACCCGCGAGGCATGGTCGTACTTAAAGGCTGTACACAGTAACGTCCTCGAAAGAGAGCCGAAGGCATACCAGCTTGCAGGAAAACTGCCGCCCCTTTGCAAGGTCGGTTAACTGTTGTGCAGTTTCCTTGCCCTATTCTCCTTCTTGGCAAGAAGCAGGGTGAAATATGACGCCTTGTCGCCATTCCATTCCTTTAGCCTTCTCGTAACAGATTCCCCTTGGAGTCCAACCCGTCTTACCGCAACGGTCTTATCAAGAAGGCCTAGTTTCTCTAAGCACTTAACAATCTTATTGTAGTGCCTGTATGCCTTCATAATCACAAGGTTATCCGTGCAACTGGCAATCTTTTCTATTTCCGCACTGCCCTTGGCTCCTGAAACTACCGACAGGGATTCTTCTCCCTCTGAAAGTGGTGTCTTAATACGTGCAGCCGCAGCCTGAAAGGAGGTTATCCCCGGTATAATCTCGACATGCAACCTGTCCTCCATGGATAACAGTGTCCTGTGAAGATAGGTGAAAGTCGAGTATGTACATGGGTCTCCGAGGGTCACAAATGCAACATTCGCCCCTCTTCCGAGAGGTTCTATCACCTTTTTCGCAGCATCTTGCCAGGCCCTTTCCAACAATTTTTTGTCACGGACCATTGGAAAAACAAGGGGAATGACCTTCGCGTCGCTTTTCAGGAAGGGGCTTGCAATATCAAGGGCAAGGCTGTGTCTGCTCCCCTTGGACGTTGCGCTAAAAACGCAGCTCACCTCTTCAAGTACTCTGCGTCCCTTGATTGTCAAAAGCTCCGGATCTCCCGGTCCCACTCCCACGGCATAAAGGGTGCCGGTTTTCAGCCTTAGATTAATGCCCAACTCAATTACCTGCCTTTTCGTCACCGGTCCCCTTTGCATGTGCCCCATATAACGAGTACAGATATCTGCGCAGCTTCTCAACAGCCTCCACAGACCTGGGCCCTGGTCTAGAGAACAGGAATTCGTCCTCCACAAGCACATGTCTCTGCCTGACTGCCTTAATGGCATTAAAATTAGGCCGCTGCGAAGGTAAGAGGCCAGAACGATTCATGGGGCCTTTCTGAACTATGTAAACATCTGGGTTATCCACTATAATCTGCTCGAGGCTGTACCTTACAAATTTCTTAGCCTTGGTCACCGTGTTTTGCCCGCCGGCCTTGTCAATTATATCGTTGACCATGTTTTTCTTGCCGGCGAAGAGCAGGCTCGGATAACTTACTTCAAAGATGACCTTCGGCCTCTTTTTAAGGGGGTATCTTTTTGCGCAATTCCTGATCCGCCTTTTCATTTCATCCACGAGCTCCCTTCCCTCGCTTGCATGGCCACACAGCAAGGATATCCTATTTATGGTGGAATAGAGGGCTTGAAAACTTGTAGGATTGAATATAGCAACCTTAACACCCATTTTTTTTAGCTTTTCCACGACCATTTGGCTCCCTGGCCTGGACGATCCCTGCAGCACAAGGTCCGGTTTCAGCCCGAGTATCAATTCCAAATTCGGTCTCATGTGAGTCCCGATCCTTGGCTTGCGCCTTACCTCATGGGGCCAGGAATCCCTTTTCGTAACCCCCACCAGGCTGGCACAGGCGCCAATGGCACAAACTATTTCCGTAGAGCCTCCGTAGAGACTTACTACTCTTTTTGCAGGGCCCGCCAGGGTAATACGGTTTCCGGCATCGTCCGTTACGGTTATTTCGGCAAAGCAGACGGAACAGGATAGAAAAAAAAGCCACAAAAATGAAAGAGTAGATATCTTAGAAATCTTCAAAAAACGCATGCGAATCTCCTGCAAAATAAGAAGCCCGGACCCCGTAAAAACAGGATCCGGGCGCCCTTTTCCCGAATATCCTTATGCTGCTTGCTTACCGGGCCTTGGCCAGCAACGCAAACCTCGTTCCTGGCGCTGGTATCCTGACTCGTGGATCGACCTAATGCCTGAGCCTTCCCATAACGTAAAAAACGTTAAAGTGGCATATTTCAGGGTTCGTCCCCACATACAGTGGCGGGCCCGTTCTGGATTTTCACCAGATTCCCAGCGCACAGGACGTTATCCCTATTTAAGACATAAAGACTGATGCGTCAATGTCCAGGTTTTCGCGCTTATTTATTCACGAGGGTAAAAAACTCAAATACGGACAAGGATATCCCTGACAAAACGGGGTTCTATCGTATAGTGCCCTATTTCAGTAAGAAGCTCCCGGAATATTCCTGAGAGGCGGGGAACTATTACTTTTTCGAGTTCACTTTCACTAAGCCCATTTTTTCTTTCAGGGCATACAGACCTGAGAAGCTCGAACAATAGGGAGTCTATCTGTTCCTCGTTCAATCCTTGCAGCCTTTGGTAAAGGCTGTGTAACTTTTCCCTGTCTATGGGGGAGATCTTGAACCTTCCATTAACCATCAGGTTGATCAGAGCCGTTAATAAGCCCCTGTCTGCCGACAATTCTTCAGAGGAAAGCAGGTTGGTTCTTTCCCAGTGGAACGCTTTGACCCATCTTTCAGGGGAAGGATTTAGAAATGGAGCCACCTTGCTCCATGAAGATGCCTGGTCCAGAAGCGAACGGATCCTTTTAAGGTCGGAGAGGTCCCGCACCGGCCGTGATGTTCCGGTCTTTTCGCTATAAAGCTCGGGCGGCCTCTGAACAGATGCCTCAACGGCCTCTTTTAGCCCGGGAGGGATAATATCAAAGTATTTTGCAGACTTAATCCTTCTTGCCATGGCACCCATGGGAAGCAAAAGTCCGGCGGCGAACCTGGCAATTTCCTCTACATAGCGGGTTTGAAGTATCTCTTCAGGTAATTTCATCATATTTATAGAAAGCCCTTCAATTCCAAGGTTGATCATAGAGAAGGACTTTCTTATTGCAAACTCCAATTGTTCCGGGTCGTCAAGGTCAACCATATCCGCCATAAGGATCTTGTTGGCCACACCGGTTGTCTCCCGTACAATTCTTTCCATTAGCGGCTGTCCCATAAGGACGGAAACGGCTCTTTCCAAGGCGGGACAGCCTGAAACGTAAAGGGTGGGGACAAAGGCGGGGAGCTCGTAGTTGAGTGGCAGACTCGCCTGGGGACCGCTTTGTTTAATGACATGCATGTCACCTATAGAAAGGGGTACGTAAATATCAAGGGATTCGTAATAGTCAGGTAGGCCGAAGTCCCCTATGCGTCCGCAGCGGAGTCTATAGGCGGTCTCGAGATTCTGGCTCGGGGTTTCCCACAACATGGTCTCAAGAATGTCTCTATACTTGCCCGGATCAATCTCGACCATAGTGGTGGCGAGCCTCATGAAAAGGGGCGATAGCTTCTTTTTTTTGAAGCCGATAAAATAGTCGTTATCAAGAGTAAAGGGATGAAGCCGGTCTCTTGCCTCCTGGATATCCATTTCGTCTGGTCTTTTGACCACGGTTACGAATTCGTGCAGAACCGCAGGAAAAAGCCAGGGATCACGGCCAAGTATCCATTTGAGCCAGGTTTTCAGGCCGTTTTCCGCAAGCTCGTAAAGTACAAGAAGCCAGGCTGCGATCTTTTCCGGTCGAAGCCTGTCCTTTTGCCACCAGTCAAGGTCGAAAATGAACTGAAGCTGCTCCGGCGTGGCAAGGCAAAAAATCTCAGAAGAGTCTTCTATGCCCGTGGCCTTGATGGTCCAAAAAAGTTCCTCAACAGGCATGTTCTCAACTATCTTGCCCGCCTGTTCGGATGCAGTTATAAGCCCAACACGTTTTTCCCAAGGGGTTGTCAGTACGAGATTAATCTGGCGAGAAAGATCAAGACTATTGATTCGGGTCTCGATATCTGTTTTTCTTTCCCTGTTGTTTACCGACTTCAAGTTATTTGTCATAGCTCCGATAAAGAAAAAAACATCAACTAATTGTGAACAGTAAAAGTTTTGGGTATCTTTATTGCAGCTCCAAACGTTAATCATACTTAATTGCTTCTACAAGTGGGCATTATAAAATGGCGGACCAGCATACCTCTCTTAGGATTCTTATAGCCGAGGATGAGAAGAACATCGGCGACCTTTTAAGCGAGTTACTTGATCAAGAAGACAGGGAGATAACCCTTGTTCAAAACGGTCTGGAAGCCCTTGAAAAGCTGAGGGAGAAATATTACGACTTGTTGATTACCGACCTCATGATGCCAGAAATAGATGGCATGGAAGTCCTGCACGAGGCAAAAAAACTGCATCCAGGCATCATGGTCATCATCATCACCGGCTACGCCTCTCTCGAGACGGCCATTCAGGCTGTGAAGGAGGGCGCCTACGATTACCTGAGAAAGCCTTTTCGCCTTGAAGAGCTTAAAATCAGCGTGGACAATGCCTGCGAGAAAATAAGGCTCCAACGGGAAAATCAGAGACTGATAGAATATGTCAAAATATGCTCCAAGCCTGACAAGAAGGATCTGGAGGCCGAGCCCGAGTCAACTGGAAGCGGCGTGAACCAGAAGGCGCTTTTCGGCCCGGAATGGTTTTCACCCTTCATCCTCCAACATCACGAGGGCAGCCCTGACAGGGAAGAGGTACTCACACAACTCGAACGCCTTGCCAGGCTGAAGGCCCAGGGTACTATTACCGAGGATGAATTCCTGACACTGAAAAAAAAGCTGTTTGACCAGATCTGATCCAGCTCATGCAGCCTTCAAATGTTTCCAAAACCTCCGTAGCTACTCCAAACGATGAAGACAGGAACTGGCGCGTTCTCATAGTAGATGACGATCCAGAAATAATAGACATGCTGGAGTCGTTTCTCAAATTTCAGAAGTGCTACGAGGTCTTCAGGGCCCCTAACGCCTACGATGCCTTTACCGTTATTGACCAGGTGGTGGATTTGGATGTAGTGCTCGTTGACATCAACATGCCGAGAATGAACGGTATAGAGTTCGTGAAGAGGCTCAAGGCTAAGGATAGAACAATAGTTGCCGCCGTAATAACAGGTGACCCTTCAATGGACGTGATTATAAAGGCCATGAGAAGCGGTGCCTCCGATTTCCTTTCCAAGCCTTTCAAGTTTGACCAGTTTCAGGTGGCCCTAAAAAGACTAATAAAGGAGAGAAGCATACTCCTGGAAAACGCCTTTCTTACCGAGGAGGTAAGGGTAAAAAAGCTTCTCGAACAAATGAACAAGAAACTTGAAAAGAAGATGCGGGAGCAGAGCATTCTCTTTTCCATCAATGAAACCCTGGCCAAGACCAAGAACACTAACGAACTGTACCATACGCTCGTTGATCTTGGCGCAAGCCTCCTGGACGCCCCGGCTGCGATGCTATGGATAAAGGAAGAGGAAAGAAATTCCCTGATAATGGTTGCTTCCCATGGCACTCATGACGCCGGTCTTTCCGAGGTGCCCGCTGACAAGGTTAACCACCCCGTTATCAAGGTAGTCAGAGAGGGGATACCGGTCCTCGGGAAAAATCCTATTGCAGATTCTTTTGACCCTGACGGAGGGACAGATCCTGCTGGATGTTACATGATGGTCCCTTTCAAGATCAGGGAAGAAATTCTTGGTGTCCTTGGGGTGTCTTGTCCCGATATAGAAACAGAGATAGCCCAAGAGTACCTGTTTCTACTCCACATTCTTTCTGAAAGGGCAAGCCTTACGGTAGAAAACATACTTCTTTATGACAGCCTCTTCATGAATCTTCATGCAACCTTGAGGGCCCTTGTCCGAAGCCTTGAGGCCAAGGATCCTTACACCAAGCTCCACTCGGAAAGGGTTACCGAATGGGCCGTGAAAATTGCTCAAAAAATGGATTGCACCGAAGAAGAGATTGAATCCCTTACTTTTGCAGGCCACCTGCACGACATAGGCAAGATCGGTATAAGGGACCAGATACTGATGAAGCCGGGCAGGCTCACCGACGAAGAATACGAGATCATCAAGACCCATCCTGTTATTGGCGCAGAGATAGTAGGCCTCCTCGGGCTGCTCCAGACGGAGACATCCATAATAAGGCACCACCACGAAAGGTGGGACGGCAGGGGCTATCCAGACGGTCTCGAAGGGAAGGATATCCCGAAGCTTAGCAGAATACTGGCGGTTGCCGATACCTATGACGCCATAACATCGAGACGCCCTTACCGCAACGCCAAGTCGGACGAGTTTGCCTGCAAGGAGATTATAAGAAACTCCGGCACCCAGTTTGATCCGCTTGTTGTGGATGCATTTTCTTCCCTTATAGAGGAAAGGCTATGTAAATATGAAGACGGTTAACGCATGCCATCCTCGTCCATCCCCGTTATGCCCGTAACCAATATGTTAATTTTTTACAGGATATTACTGCAATAGTTTTGACTGCATGGTCGATTTTTTCCTTTAGGTGTTGTAGAAAGCGAGAAAATCAATATATTTGACCTGTTAAAGAGGTCTTTGGTGTCTTGTTGGTATTTTCACAAGAGTCAGTTCAACCGGCCTGCAAGGGAAACGGGGGGCTGGCCAGGAGGTATTTTATGTCTTCTGATATGGAAAGGGTTGTTGCAAACCGGTTGAGGTATTTCAGGGACAGCCTGATTGGAAAAAATATTAAGGGTATCGTTCATAACATGAACAGTCCTCTTCAGGTGCTCTCCATGCACATGGAGCTTTTGGCAATGGACCTTAATCATCTTTCTAGCCTAAAATGTGACAACATGGAGATGGAGGCCGGTATCAGCCAGGCGTTGAACAGGCTTGGACAGCTCGAAGAAATTGTCGAAAAGATAAATCATCTTGTAAAGCTCGTGGGCTCACGGGCCTATGACGAGGAGCATGAAAATGACCAAGGTCCGGTTATGGTAAAACAGCTCGTGGAGGAAACAATCGAGTTCTGGAAATCCGATCTCTTTTTTAAACACAAGGTGGACGTGGACCTCTCCACGCCTGGAACCTCTCCGGTGCTCATTATAAATGAGCAGTATGTACGGGATGGCCTTGACAGTGTCGTTTTCGGACTAATCGAGCTTTTAAGGAACGCTGAGGAGCCGGCCCTTGTAATCGGCATTGACCCTTCCGACAACCGGGCCGTTTCCCTGCATTTCAGGCCGAGCGGTGTACGTTTTCCCATAGAAAGGCTGGAAAGTGTCTCAGCAATTGCCTACGGCGGGCAATGGGAGAAATTCGGAGACTCCTTGTTTCTCGAGCCGACGGTAATGGCAATGGCCGTTGCGAAGGCCAACATGAAACGGGCTGGATGCGAGATCCATTTCAACCAAGATGGCGTGACCCTCAGACTCAGGAGTATATCCTGAGGTACTAAGGGGTCACGGATGTCTATCAGTGTTTTTTCGTGTTAATAAAATAATTCGCATATTAGTTATTCCCCTGCCGGTTTTAATGGCCTTCTCAACTCCTTCCTGTCAAAAAAATGGCACAAAAGATTTGACACCTATCTGCCTGTTTATTAAGCTGAAATTACCAACAATGGGGATAACAGGGTATTTTTGTCGGCCGCCCTTTTTAAGGTAGGACGGTTGAGAGGCAGAGGAGAACAAGGAGAATCAGACAGATGAGGAATGAGTGTATACTGGTCGTCGACGACTCTCCTGACATACGCTTTACCATGTCAGAGGTGCTGAAGGCCAAGGGTTTTTCCGTTGAAAGTGCGAGTGACGGTCAAGAGGCTATAGAAATTCTTGATAACCGCTTCTTTGATATAGTGCTCACTGACCTTAGTATGCCAAGGAAGACGGGCATGGATGTACTGCGACATGTCTCCCAGCATTCCCCGGAAACTATCTGCATAATCATTACTGGATTCGGATCTATCCAGGGCGCCGTAGAGGCCTTGAAAATAGGGGCTTACGACTACCTTTGCAAACCTATAAAGCCGGACGAGGTTACGATTCTGATAGACAAGGCGCTTGAGCTCAGGAATCTCAAACGTGAGAACAAGAGCCTGAAAAAGGAACTGAAAACGAGGTACGGCTTTGAAAACATCGTAGGCAGCAGCAAGGCCATGCAGGATGTATTTCGTCTCGTGGAGAAGGTGGCGGACACGGACAGCACCGTTCTCATAACGGGAGAAAGCGGTACGGGAAAGGAACTCATCGCCCATGCCATTCATTACGCAAGCGACAGAAAGGATGGCCCGTTTATTCCCGTTAACTGTGCGGCCATTCCTGAAGAACTGCTTGAAAGCGAGCTTTTCGGCCATGAAAAGGGGGCCTTTACCCACGCAATCAAGACGAGGATTGGCAGATTCGAGCTTGCAAACAAGGGCACTATCTTCCTTGACGAGATAGGGGAAATGAGCCCTTCTCTTCAGGTAAAACTCCTCCGCGTGCTTCAGGAGAGAAAATTTGAGCGCGTTGGAGGGGTCAAGACCATTTCCGTGGATATAAGGGTGGTATCAGCAACCAATCAAGACTTGGAAATCGCAGTTAAGGAAGGCCGTTTCAGAGAAGACCTTTTCTACAGGCTTAACGTCATTCCGATACACGTACCACCACTCAGGGAAAGGAGAAGCGACATACCTCTTTTATCAAAATACTTCCTCAAAAAATACTGTAGTGGTAAAAAGAAAGGTGTAGAGGGAATTACAGACGAGACCTTGGATATCCTGACCCGTTATGACTGGCCTGGGAACGTAAGAGAACTGGAAAATATTATGGAGAGAATGGTAATCCTGGCAAATGGAAAGATGATTACCAAGGATGATCTCCCTTACCAGATCATAGAGAAAACCGTGGGATCCCCGGGCGGGGCCATCGCCGGGGACATTGCAATTCCGGAAGATGGTCTTAGCCTGAGCCAGGCGGTCTCCGAGCTCGAAAAAAGGCTCATCCTGCTGGCCCTTGAACGAACTGGAGGAGTCAAGAACAGGGCCGCGAAACTCCTCAAGATGAACCGCACCACCCTAATAGAAAAGATGAAAAAACTAGGGCTTATGCCAAAATCAAAGAAGGCAGCATAGCAAAAAATGTCAAAAGAGTATTGTCAATCGTATCTGATTGTAGTGGCTTTCCTTTCACTTTTCCTTTTCCAGCTTTTGGGTGTTCCGGCGTTTGCTGAAAATCCCAAGAATCCCCTCGTGGTACTTGAACCTGTAAAGTGTGATTCCCCTTCCCAGGTCTACGTGGGCAAGGCATTGAGCGAGATGCTGTTAACAAGGCTTTCTTCTGAAGACATCGATACGGTGCTGGTGGACAATGGGGAATCCCGATCAGACGTGACCAAACTTGCGGACTTTGTTCTTACCGGGCATGTGATTGAAAAGGACGGCCGTTTTGATGCCTCTTTTGGACTGAGGTCACCCAAAAACGGCAAACTTATCAAAAACTGGGATGTTAGGGCATCCTCCCTTGGCATGCTGGCGAGGAACACCTCTCTTCTGTCTGCAAAGATTGCTGATACCATCAAGAACGCCGGGGAGGTACTGGTTGCTGATACGGTGTCAAGTTTTGCCAAACTTTCCGGACCAGGATCAAAAAAGATAAAAACCGATGACGAATTCCAAATGGCGAGGCTTCATCCTGATATTCTTATAAGGGAAAGGCTTGCAAAGGACCAGGAACGGGAAATAAGGGAGCAGGAAGAGGGGAGACGTCATGCTGCGCGCCGAAACTATCCGGTTGCTAACGAGGATGACGATTCCGATATGCCCTTTCCAGACGTCTACGAGTCGGAAAATAACCCATCCCAGGAGGAGCTCGACAATGATCAGGCAAACAAGTCTGCATCTGTGAAACAAAAGGAAGAAGAGGACGACAGCTCGTTTTTCCCCTTACCAGACGTTTACGACCCTGATACGGACGAAAACGCTGTGGATACCCCGAAGAAAAAGGCTCCGGAAACATCGGTCAAAAGCAATAATACAGGAAAGGCCAAGGGGGAAACAGTTACCACAAAGGAAGGATCAGGCAAGGGAAACTGGTATTCACGGCTTTGGCCCTTTGGGAAAAGTGAAAATAAGAAGAATCCGGACAAGACCGTTTCGGAGGCGAAGGCCATCAGGATAGAGAAGGAAAGGCGGGACAAGGAACCTATTGTCTTGAGTCCGGGCAGCAGACTTCCCATTCCCCATCCTCCCCAGGTCCACTTTACGCTGCCGGAACCAGTCCCACTTGACCAGGCCCTTAGCAAGATAGAGAATATAAAGGTTCAGAAAAGGCATGAAAGAAGCTGGCTTGCAAGACTTTGGCCTTGGGAAAAAGAGGAAAAGGCCGTTGTCAAAACGGCATCGTCGGCACAAATTTCAAGTTCAGGCTTAGGCACGGTGTCTCAGCAGACGCGGGACAGTGACCTTCACGCCTTTGACTCAGGATCCCAAATAGAGGCATTACGAAGACATGTGAATACACAGAGAGACACTGGAGTAATATCCTTAACACCTTCCGAGCCCGTTGAATCCCCTAAAAAGCCGGGGCTCGGAGCGGGAACGGATACCGTGGAGGCGGAGGGCATTGTCAAGACACCGTCGGCCAGAGAAAACAACGAACCCATGCGAGGACAGGTGGAAGGCCCGATATGGCAATGGAATTAGGTGTCATGTAACAGATAACGAGAAGGGGTGGCAAGAGTGAAACCGGATCAAAGACTCCTTTTACTCGGTTCCAACGTCAGGATTACCAATTTACCAATAAAAGAGGTGAGCATGATCGCCGAGGGCAGCCTGCCGGCCTATGGTTACAATCCAGGTGATTTAATCGAATTGCTCGCTGGAGACGTAACCACCGAGGAAGGGAGACTTGAGGAATGCCTTACATGGCTTTCCGCCTTTCTTACACCATCTGAGCTTTCTCCCAAGATAAGCACCATATCCTACGGTGACTCACGTGATGTTTTCCAGATATTTTACAAAAGGGGGGATGTAATTGACGAATCGGGCCACGGCTGGTTTATGATGCGCCAGATACTACCTCCTGGAGGTCGGCCCCAAAAACCGGACCATGTTGATCTTGATGGGGAAAATGAGCAAAAACTAAGAGACAATGCAGGAATTATAATTGTCGATGATGGAGGCAACCCGCCTCGCATCGCAAAAAAAATGAAGAAGTTGAATCCAATGGCATGGGTAATGGCCCTCGGGATTACGCCTGCTCACTGGGAGGACTGGGCTGACGCCTTTGGTAACAAGTTTATGCTGTTTTGCCGTCTTTCCGACCTCGAAACCACCCGCATGGAAATGGACAGCGCTGTGGTCTGGGAATCCCTTGTAGCCATGTGTATCAGGGCGTTGAAGTCTGACGAGGTAGGGCTGTGGCAACCCTCGTCCATGAAATTCAAATGTCATATACTTGTAGAGATATTCCCGAACGCGCTTCTTTACGTAGGACCTAGACGGATGATGTTCAGGCACAAGGACGCCAGCCTGCCAGAAAGGGGCTCAAACAGGCAGCGTGGCTCAGTTCCCTGCTATGATACGCTTGTTACGGCCATGCTATCACTTGATGCACTCAGGCTTTCAAAGATTCCCGGCGAAAGAAGCTTTTTTTTCGATTTTTCAAAGAGGGTCCTGATGAACTGGGAGTTACTGAGGCAAAAGGGCTATGCCTTTTCCGGTGCCTTGGAATTTCCAGATCTGGATTTTTCAAGCAATTATCCCAAAGGAGTCCCATGTTCCTTTCTCGAAACAGGCTCGGATCCATGTTTCTTTGAGCTCCCTCCATACAGCCTTGAGATGGAGCGAATGCTCGAGCAGGTCTCGTGCCAGTATTGGAACGAGGAAAGGAAAGACGCCATACGCCAGTTTTTTACCAACGTGGAAAAGAGGGCGTCATGCCATGTAGAGGAAAAACCCAAGAATCTCGGCTACATATCGGTAATACTTCAGGTACTAAAAAACCTAAAGGAAGAGGTAAACAGGAAACAGGGGTTCAAGAACCTGCGCATGTTCAGCATAGGCCATCTACGCACTACCGATCCTGCTGAGATGGCGCCTGTTGTTACTCTCCGTGGGGTCATGAATAGCTATGTCATGCGGGAAGTCTGCAAGAGGCCACTATGTATCGGTGTATTTGGCCCCCCGGGCTCTGGAAAATCCTTTGCCGTTGAGCAGGTGGCCGGTGTAATCGCAGAAAATTTTGAATCAAATCCATTTGAGTTCTATGAATTTAATCTGACACAGTTTTCAGGACCCGAAGAGATAAACTCAGCCATAGATCTTGTCCGAGCAAGTGTTGCTAAGGGTAGGGTGCCTGTTGCCTTCTGGGACGAATTTGATTGCAAGTACGACAACCACGAGTTCGGTTACCTGCGTTACTTCCTTCCGTCCATGCAGGACGGCGTTACTTATGTTAACGGCATACCGAGGTACATAGGAAGAAGCGTGTTTGTATTCGCCGGCGGCGTGAAGGATTCATACTCAGCCATGGAGGCTATGCTCCACAGAAAAGACCAGGAAGAGATCAGGATGGTAAAGGCCCTGAAAATACCCGATTTCATGAGTAGGCTAAGGGTCATCATTGATATAGACGCAATAGACATACCGGATGAACTTTTAAGGGACTCGGCCTCTGGGGCAGAGCTCGAAAAGCTCAAGAGAATATTGCTAAAGAGGGCCTTTATCATAGCTCACCAGATGGAAACACACTGGAAAAAAGCGGCAAGGAAGACATCCGGGCTCCTTTTGAGACTCCTAGTAGCGAAGTACAAGTTTGGTGCAAGGAGTATAGAGGCGGTTATAGAGGCGAGCCAGGCTGCCGACAAACTTGTCTACGGGCTTCCAGAACTCATTGCGCCGCCAAGCGCCAGAATACATGCGCAGTGGCGCGTTAATCTCGAAAGACGCATAGACAGGATAAGGAAGGATTTCGGCATGAGGGGAATCTGGTAAAGTGTTCCCTTCAACCATTTTTCCCATTCGGAGGCGGACAGTTGCGTCCGTCTGTTGTCTTATTATAGGTTTTATAGGTTACTCTGTAATCGTTCCCATTGACAGGTGGCTCTATGTCATCCTTCTGCCCCTTTCAAACAGCGAAATTGGTACCGTTTGGGCACATTCGGCGGACATGCTCGGCAACGGGTTTGTGCTGCTGCTCATAACCTTAGTCTTATGTTTTACCGTTCCCGGAAGCAAGGGGCCTGAGAGACGCCAATGCATGGCAGCTTCCATGGAAGCCCTAGCTCTTACGGGCATAATCGGACAGTTTCTGAAGTTCGTAGTTGGACGCCCAAGGCCTGGCACCGGGCTTGATAGCTGGAATCTCAGCCTTTTTTCAGTGAAAAACGATTTTCATTCCTTTCCTTCCGGCCATGCCGCTGGAGCATTCGCCATCGCCCTTGTCTTTTCGAGTTACTTCCCGAGCTGCAGACCCGCATTGATATCCTTTGCCCTGTTTGTGTCCTTAGGAAGGCTTGTAGGACAGTCGCACTTCCTTACTGATATTGCAGCAGGGTTGCTCATAGCCATGTTTACATCTGACCTCGTACTCAGCCAAAAGACCTTTGTTCGAAACCGACTCAGAGCAGGGTATCAGCCAATAAAAACAAATTTATGAGATGAACCGTTTCATTAATAATAATGGAGAGATGCGATGTCTGTAGTACTCCTTGGCTACCACAACATGGGATGCCGGGCTCTAAAGGTTCTCTTGGACCTGTCCATACCGGTTACTGCAGTCTTTACACACAGAGACAGCCCATCAGAGAATATCTGGTTCAAATCCCTGTCCGACATAGCCATGAAACATGGAATCCCTGTCCATTACCCTGATAACATAAATGAAAAAAGATGGGTGGAGTTGTTAGGGACCATGAAACCGGATATCCTTCTGTCTTGTTACTTCAGGCAGATGATCGGGGAAAAGGTTCTATCCATTCCCAGGATCGCTTCAGTAAACCTGCACGGATCTCTGCTTCCAAAATACAGGGGTCGCTGCCCCGTCAACTGGCAACTCGTGTATGGAGAGACGGTCAGCGGTGTCACTCTTCACCACATGGTCCGTAAGGCTGACGCCGGGGATATAGTTGGCCAGCAGACAGTGAGGATTGATCCAAGGGACACGGCCGTAACTCTATATGCCAAGCTTGAAGAGGCCGCTGACGGGGTCCTTCGGAGATTCTTGCCTCAGCTTCTTGACGGTACCGCGCCAAGGGTGCCTCAGGATCACTCCAAGGCGACGTATTTTGGTGGGAGACGCTCCGAAGACGGGAAAATAGACTGGAATGCTGATGCCCAAACCATTTATAACCTCATTCGGGCCGTTACTTGGCCATATCCTGGCGCATTCAGCATGCTCGGTGACAAGAAGCTCTTCATCTGGGACGCAGAACCCCGCTTAGATGTGAATCTCGGCGTGTGCAAAGGTGAGACGGATATAAGTGACGGAAGCGTAATGGTACAGACTGGCGGGGGCATTTTGAGGCTCCTTTCTGCCTCCTTTGACAATAGGCAAACACCCAAAAAGGGGGAGATTCCTACGGAGCTCATGAGAAAGGGGCTTTTGCTCAAATGACTTGTTTTTACATTCCAAGCACGGAACAGGAGCGGTTTAAAAAATGAAAATTTTAATACTTGGAGTAAACGGTTTCATTGGAAGTCACTTCGTAAGAAGGGCGATAGAGGAGACGGACTGGGAGATATACGGCATGGACCTTGCCTGTGACAGGCTTGGGAAGCGGGTAACCCATCACAGGGTCCATTTCATAGAGGGAGACATCTCCATAAACAAGGAGTGGATCGAGTACCATGTCAAGAAGTGCGATGTATGCCTTCCCCTCGTCGCCATAGCCACTCCTGCGAGCTATGTCAAAAACCCCCTTGCGGTCTTTGAACTGGACTTTGAGCAGAATCTCCGCATCGTCAGGCAGTGCGCCATGTATGGAACAAGGGTCATATTTCCATCAACGAGCGAAGTTTACGGGATGTGCCAGGATAGTATGTTCAACGAACAGACCAGCACTCTCGTATACGGGCCCATTGAGAAACAGCGATGGATATACGCATGCGCCAAACAGATGATGGACAGGGTTATCTGGGCCATGGGAAGACACAAGGGGCTTCAATTCACACTCATAAGGCCCTTCAACTGGATAGGGTCGGGCCTTGACAGCCTTGCAACCCCAAAAGAGGGCAGCTCCAGAGTAGTCACCCAGTTTCTAGGCCATATCCTCAGGGGCGAGCCCATTACCCTCGTGGACGGAGGTAGCCAGAGGCGCTGCTTTACCTATGTTGACGACGGGCTGGACTGTCTCTTCTCTGTTGTCCATAACAGGGATGGCCGCTGCGATTCTAAGATATTCAATATTGGAAACCCAGGTAACGATTACTCAATAAGGGAACTCGCTGAAATGATGATAGATGTGGTAAAGGAGTTTCCGCACTTGGCACATCTTGGAGAAAAGGTTGAATTCCGTGAAATATCTGCCAAGGATTATTACGGCCCCGACTACCAGGACGTTGGTTACCGGGTCCCGGATATCTCCAACGCCAAGAAGGTGCTTGGATGGGAGCCTAAAGTGGGCCTGAGGGAGGCCCTTAAAAAAACCATCTCATTTTATGTTGATTCCGGGGAAATTGCCCTGAAGGAACTTGGTAGGCCAGGGGATATTTAAGGCATCCTGTCAACCATCTGATGATGCAGGATGGGAAAAGAGGCGACATCTTCAATGGGTCATCGTTTGTATTTGTGCTTTCGCTGTGCCTCCTTTTTCTTATATCCGGTGTCATCGTCTTGTTACAAAGAGATGTATACGGTCTTGAGACCAGAGCGGCCCTGTTCGTACGGGCCATTCTGAACGGCCAGGGCCTTTTTTGCCCAGTTCTTTTTAACAGGCCCTATCCGGATTATCCGCCCCTTTATTTTCTCATTGCAGCTGCTTTTTGCTCCTTGAAAGCCCCGGATAGCGCCCTTTGTATCGCCATGCCAAGTCTCCTCAGCGGTACAATCCTTTTGGCCATGGTTTTTTATTCCGCCAGAAAACACCTTGGCCCCAACGTAGCAGCAGCAGCCTCATTGGTACTTTTGGGCACACCCGAATTCTGGCTTAAGTCTGAAAAGGCCACAGTGGACATGTTATTGGCCCTCATCGTTTTTTGCTCCAATTGGTTTTTCTTCGAGGCTTATATCTTAAACGAAAGCAAAAGGTCCATGGAAAAGACCCTTGGCCCTCTATTCCTTGCCCTTTCCTATCTCGTCAAAGGGCCTATCGGCATAGTGTTGTGTTTCTTTCCATGCGCCATTTTTCTGACTATAAGGAAGGATTACCACAGTCTTGGCAGATGCATGCTATCTTCAGGCCTCTTCGCTATATTCATAACATCCCTCTACTTAGGAGGGTTGTATTATCAAGGCGGCGAAGACCTCGTACTAAGGGTCTTGGATGCCGAACTTATTTCAAGGATATCCGGGAAGGCCAACAGGCCGTTCTATTACTACTTCGTCTACATGGCAGTCGTTTTTTTCCCCTGGATACTGTTCTTTGGTACGGCATGTTTCAAAAAATCAAGAAAATGTACCATGTGGATGTTTTCTTGCCTCCGTTCCACCGATTTTAACCTGTTCATAACGCTATTTACGCTAACAGGCATAGTGCCGTTTCTCCTGGCTTCTTCACGCCACGGGCGCTATCTTCTGCCTGCTTTTCCCCCTATAGCCATCCTTCTTGGCTGCACACTGGAAAAGGCCGTCACGGTGTTTGAAAAAAAAAGGGCCGCCCGTGCTGTTGAACATTATCAGAAGAAGATTTTTTTGATTATTTCCTTACTGCTCTTTATTCTATTTCCCATCATTTCGGGGAGAAACCTTGCTGGCGCCGCTGGCCTTGCGGCCTTTATATCATGTTGCTACTTGTCTTCAGCTTTCATTTTAAAAAATATCCATAAAAAGCTCCATCATATCACCTTTCTTTGCCTACTGATATTCCTCGTTACAGGGGCGGTCACTATTTTGCTTGAACCAGCTATGTCACAAAAGGAGTCTGGAAGACAGTTTGTCCTTCATACGGAGCAAGAGGCGGGTGCGAAAAACGGTATCTTCCTGGTTGGGATAAAACCTGACGGCGAAGGCCTTAAGTATTGCCTTTTTAGCAGGTACTACCCCGGCAGGATACACTTCTTAAAAGGCCCAGGAGCGCTGTGTACCCTGCCGGGAAAAGCCATAGTTGTTACATACGAAAAGAATTTAGCAAGCCTTTCATATAGCTTAATACACCATAAATACACTGTGATTACAAGAGGTTATATTCACAATAAAAAGGTGGTCTCCCTTTATTTGCCTCCGCGTGCGTCATAAATATGACGAAGCAAACAGGACGGCGGCCCTCTACTTCCTGTTCTGCTATAGGCCTTTTATAAAATAACTTTGCCATATCAGTATGTTAACCGTCAAGAAGGTACTTGGCACAGCAGTTGCTGAAATTTGTTATGACAAATTTATGACAAATTTTGGAGTATTCAATGGCGAAGGAAGAAAAGAAAGAGGTCAAGGGAAAAAAGGAGAAAAAGGGCGGTTCCAAATTCCTAATCATTATCATTGCCCTCTTGATTCTTGTCATTATTGGGGGGGCAGGGGCCTTTTACTTCCTCTATTCCGCGCCGAGCGACGAAGAAGTGGCCAAGGAAATCAAAAAGGACGAAACGCCTCAGGAAATCGTGGCCCCATCCCCTGACAGCATTGGTGTGGTGGTGGACCTGAAACCTTTCCTGGTTAATCTTGCCGACCCAAATGCACGGCACTTTTTAAAGGCCACGATATCCCTTTCAGTTAAGGATGACGAGGCCAAAAGTCTCGTAGAGAAATTCCTGCCCAAGATAAGAAATGACGTGCTGCTGCTGCTAAGCAGCAAGACCCTTGAGGACGTTATCACTATTGAGGGGAAGGTGCGGCTCAAGGACGAGATAATGTCCAGGGTCAGCAGAATCATAGGCCCAGGAAGGTTGAAAGATGTCTATTTCAGCCAGTTCGTTGTCCAATAGGAGGATAAGACGATGGCCCAGGTACTGAGCCAGGATGAAATAGATGCATTACTAGGGGGACTCGATGAGGCGGTGGAGCCGGAGTCCGAGGAAAAAGATACCTCCAAGGAGACTGAAGGGGAGGTAATACCTTACGACTTTGCCAATGCCACGGCCATGTCCCGGGTAAAATTTCCCGGATTCGCCGTTATCAACGACCATTTCAACCGAGGCCTCAGGAGCACCCTTTCCTCCATACTAAGGGTCATGGTGGACAGCTCTGCCGTGCCTATAGAGGTGATCCTGTTTAAGGACTTTTTGAAGAAGGTTCCAGTGCCAAGCAGCCTCCACATAATAAAAATGGAGCCGCTCAGAGGTCATGCCATGCTTGTAATGGACTCCCAGCTTGTCTTCTGCATAGTAGAAATATTTCTCGGTTCAACCACCATTGGCCAAAGCCGCATAGAGGGCAGGGAATTTACATCCATTGAGCAGAGGTTGATAAAGCGAATCGTGAACTCCATTCTCAAAGATTGGAGCCGTGCCTGGGCCTCCATACAGCCCATTAAAATCCAGTACGTTCGGAGTGAGATAAACCCACAGTTCGCCAAGATCATACAGGAAGAGGATGCGGTAATCGTTTGCAAGTTCCAGCTCGATATCGAGGAGATGAGCGGTGTCATCTATATCTGTTTACCTGTAAGCCTGATACAGCCCATAAAGAGCAAGCTCCAGAAATCATTCCAGGTTGATGAAGCAGAAGACCCTGCGTGGAGACAGGCATTGCTTAAAAACGTGTTGGACATACCGGTAAGGGTGGATGTACCCCTTGGCTCTACGGAGCTTCCGGGGGCAGACATTCTGGATCTTGAGGTGGGGGACATCATTCAGCTTGATACAAGGATGGATGATCTCTTGACTGCCTTTATTAAGGAACAGCCGAAGTTTCTTGGGCAACCTGGGATTTACCGGGGCCAGAAGGCCCTGAAGATAGAAAAGGTGCTATTTGATGATTAACGAAGGTTGGTGCAGATTATGCTGACACAGGATGAATTGGATAAGCTCCTGGAGGAAGAAGGAGAGGGAACAAGCTCCGACGATGCCAAGGATGAGACTGCCGGCGAGGAGAAAGCTTCAGATTCATCAGGGGCTATTAGCCATGACGAGCTTGACAGGCTTCTCGATGAAGGCGGATCCGGAGGGACAGAACCGGCCAAGGATGCAACGGCCGGAGCCGGGGAAGAGACTGCGGCCGGTTCTGATGACATAGACTGGTCAGACGCCTTCCAGGAAGCGGCGGAGGGCGGAGATGCTGCGGCAAAAAAGGCGGTGAGCGAAGGCCTGCCAGAGGATGCCCAGGCATCATCCGGCGGCCCCACAGCCCCTTCAAAGGAACAGGCCCCCGCAGCCCGTTTTGACGAGCTTACCTCGAACGGGGAGGCCAAGCCTGGCACGCGGCCGGAGCTCAATTTCCTGCTCGAGATACCAATGGAGATCCAGGTAGAGCTTGGAAGGTCCACCATGAAGATCAAGGAGCTTCTGCAGCTTGGTCAGGGTTCTATCGTTGAGCTGAACAAAATGGCTGGGGAGCCGGCGGACATATATGTAAACAGGAAACTCATGGCAAAGGGAGAGGTAGTGGTGGTAAATGAAAAATTCGGCATAAAGCTTACAGAGATCATAAGCCCCCAGGAAAGGGTTAAATCCCTTGGATAAAAGATAATGAGCACCATAGAACTTGTTGCGAAGATGACAGGCGCGCTATCTATCATACTCGGGCTGCTGTTCCTTGTTGTTTATCTGCTCAGGAGGTTCGGCCTTGTAGCACAGGCCGGCGCAAAGGGCGTAATTGAGGTGGTAGAAAACAGGGCTATCCTGCCAAAACGTTACATCTCTCTTGTCCGCGTTGCCGACAACTACCTTGTAATAGGCTCCACGGAACAGGGAATCACCCTCCTTGGTTCCATCAATGAAGAAAATTTCTGCGGGTTTGAACAGATTCTTTCAAAGGAAATCCACAGAGATAACGAGATGGAGGTAAAACCGTGAAGCGGTGGCTTTTTATGGGCACACTTTTGGGCCTTGTCTTTCTTGCCCCCGCTCATGCCTGGGCCGTGCACGTTCCAAACATAAATATCGGGCTTGAAAACACAGACGATCCCCAAAAGATATCTGCCGCCATAGAAATAGTGTTGCTCCTGACGGTGCTTTCCTTAGCCCCATCTATCCTCCTGATGATGACCTCCTTTACCAGGCTTATTATCGTTTTCGGTTTTCTGCGTCAAGCTATCGGTACCCAGCAGATGCCGCCAAACCAAGTACTGATCGGCCTTTCCCTCTTTCTGACGTTTTTCATCATGCAGCCTGTATGGAGTATTGCCAATGAGAAAGGCATCCAGCCATATCTAAACGACGAGATTAACTTCAAGCAGGCCCTCAAAAACGTGGAAGCACCAATGCGAAGCTTCATGTTCAGGAATACGAGAGAAAAGGACCTGGCGCTTTTCGCCCACTTCGCAAAGATCGAAGACCCAAAGGATCAAGCTGACATTCCTACCACGGTCCTTGTTCCGGCCTTCATGATAAGCGAGCTGAAGACTGCCTTTGAGATAGGCTTTTTACTATATATCCCTTTCCTTATTATCGACATGGTGGTCTCGAGTGTCCTGCTTTCAATGGGAATGATGATGCTGCCCCCTGTGCTTATCTCCCTGCCCTTCAAACTCCTTCTATTTGTGCTTGTTGACGGCTGGCACCTGCTGACTGGTTCCCTGCTTCAAAGTTTTACATAGGAGACATGAAATGACTCAGGACATGGTTGTTGGACTTGCAAGAAACGCGGTGGAGATAACACTGCTTATAAGCCTCCCCATGCTAGGCCTTGGACTGATAGTCGGACTTGCAGTGAGCATTTTTCAGGCCGTAACCCAGATACAGGAAATGACCCTGACCTTTGTTCCAAAGATCATTGCCGTACTTCTCGGGCTGCTGCTTGCGTTTCCCTGGATGATGAACAAGATGGTGGACTACACCAGGGATATTATAGTCAACATACCTCACTTCATCAGGTAACTATTTATGGGAAACGACGCCTTGGCCTGGGTGTTTTTTCACTACAAGGTCTTCCTACTCGTCTTGATTAGGATCTCGACCATCCTGTTTTTTATGCCCATCTTTGATTCCCGGACCATACCCATGGCAGTCAAGGCGGCCATGGCGATGGTGCTGTCATGGATGATCGCACCGTTGCTCAATGTGCCAGACAGCCTATTTCCGTACACTGCCTTCGGCTTCTTTCTTATGACGATCCAGGAAATAATCATCGGTTTGATTCTCTCCCTACTCCTGAGACTCGTATTTGCCGGGCTACAGATTGCGGGCCAGATGGTCGGCGTCCAGATGGGACTCAGCGTTGCAAACGTAATGGATCCACAGACGGGGGTACAATCGGTAATAATAGCCCAGTTTGCCTACATGATAGCCCTTCTCCTCTTTCTTGCCGCCAACGGCCACCACGCCATACTGAGAATATTATTTGAAAGTTTTGAGATACTTCCGCCGGGCAGCCTCCTTTTTTCCAAGCCCCTGTATGA
Source organism: Deltaproteobacteria bacterium (assembly GCA_015493475.1). Taxonomy (GTDB): domain Bacteria; phylum Desulfobacterota; class Dissulfuribacteria; order Dissulfuribacterales; family QOAL01; genus JAADCZ01. Next base: position 13,776 of record WGDC01000040.1, on the reverse strand, counting down.
AATAGTCATGATCATGGGCCACGAGATGTTTGTCCTTTCAATTAAGCTGATGGCACCGGTCATGGCCATACTGTTCCTCTCGCAGGTGGCGCTCGGCATACTCGCAAAACTGGTTCCCCAGATAAACATGCTCATAGTCAGCTTCAGCATAAACGTTGCCCTGGGGCTTTTTTTCTTTGGCCTTACTCTCCAATATTTCTGGCCGGTCCTTGCTCGCTCGCTGAACAAAGCAGTTCAACTGATGCCTGTAGCCCTCCGGGCCATGGGAGGTTGATATGCCAGAAGAATCATTTCAGGAAAGGACCGAACAGGCAACACCGAAACGGCGTGAAGAGGCCAGAAAAAAGGGACAGGTGCCAAAAAGCAGAGAGCTCGCCTCTGTGGCGGTCCTGCTGTCGGCCCTTTTCACCCTGTACTGGGGGAGCCGTTTTTTCATGAGCAGAATGGACGGAATGCTTGCCTATTACCTTGAAAACCTCTACAGCCATAACATAACCCTTACTACCATGCGTTCCATGGGCCTGCTTGGTATTGCACAGATGGCCTCCATCATGGCCCCGTTATTCCTCGTTATTACAGTTGTAGCCGTGGTGTCGAATTTTCTGCAGGTGGGGCCACTTTTGACCCTTGAACCCCTTATGCCGGAGTTTTCCAGGATCAGTCCGCTCCAGGGCGTCAAGCGACTATTCTCCATGCAGGCGCTCATGGAATTCATTAAATCTCTGTTCAAACTTATAGTGGTCTGCTGGATAGTCTACTCCACGGTCTCCAAGGGAATGAACCGGATCGTGCCGCTTCTTGACATGACACCCTATCAGATCGCTTCCTACATCGGCATAGTTAGTTACGAGATATTCTGGAAATCCTGTTTGGCAATGATATTGCTATCAATCCTGGATTATATGTTCCAGCGCTACGACCACGAGAAGAACCTGAAGATGACAAAACAGGAAGTAAAGGAAGAATTTAAACAGACAGAAGGGGACCCCCAGGTAAAAAGCCGCATAAGGAGTATCCAGCGGGAAATGGCCAGAAAACGCATGATGCAGGAGGTCCCCGAGGCAGACGTTGTCATAACCAACCCAACGCACCTCGCCGTGGCGCTGAAGTATGAGCCCAGACAGATGGAGGCACCGATGGTAGTGGCTAAGGGTGCCGGCCCTGTTGCCAAGAAGATCAGGAAGATAGCAAGGGAGCATTCGGTTCCAGTAATAGAAAACAAGCCAGTTGCGCAAGGCATATACAAACTCGTGGATATAGGACAGGTTATTCCCGAGAACCTGTTTAAGGCGGTGGCGGAGATTTTTGCATATGTTTACAGGCTGAAGGGACGAAAGTCGACTTATAGCAGGAGATAGGAGGAAGGATAGTGGCAGCCATAGAAGCAGTAAGATCTATATGGAGCGAAATGGAGGTGGACAAGAGCAACATCATGGCCGCAACGGGAGTCGTTGGCATTCTGCTGCTGATGATCCTGCCCCTGCCTGCGCCAGCCCTTGATCTGTTCCTGGCGCTCAATATCACCATCTCCTTGCTTATCTTCCTCATGTCCATATACATATTGAAGCCCCTGGATTTCCCAGTTTTCCCCTCCCTTTTACTTATAACCACGCTCTTCAGGCTTTCCCTGAACATCGCCTCAACAAGGCTCATACTCCTTCACGGGCATGAAGGTGTGGATGCAGCGGGCAAGATAATCATGGGTTTTGGCCACTTCGTGGTCGGAGGAAACTTTGTCGTGGGGGCCATTGTTTTCTTCATCTTGGTAATCATTAACTTCGTGGTCATCACTAAGGGCGCTGGCAGGATCGCCGAGGTAGCCGCCCGCTTTACCTTGGACGCTATGCCTGGCAAGCAAATGGCTATAGACGCCGATCTAAATGCGGGCCTGATAGACGAGGCCGAGGCAAAAAAACGCAGGGAGGAGATTGCAAAGGAATCGGAATTTTACGGCGCCATGGACGGTGCAAGCAAATTTGTTAGGGGTGAGGCAATAGCTGGGCTCATAATCATGGCAATAAATGTAATCGGGGGCTTCATTATCGGCGTCCTTCAGCAGGGGATGGAAGTTGCGAGCGCGGCTCAAAGCTACACCCTCCTAACCATCGGTGACGGGCTTGTCTCCCAGATACCCGCTCTCATAATTTCCACTGCGGCAGGTATACTCGTAAGCAGGGCCGCCTCAACAGCAAGCATGGGGAAGGAATTTATAAGCCAGTTTTCGAGCCATCCCCAGGCCCTTGCCGTGACAAGCGTTATAGTCTTCCTGTTCAGCTTCATCCCCGGCCTTCCGACCATGCCCTTTGTTGTGCTTGCCTCTGGAATGGCCTTTCTTGCCTATACGCTATTCAAGGAAGAAAGGAGGATCAAAGAGGAAGTTGCGGGCAGGGGCGCGGAGGAGGATGCCAGAGCAGAGGAAGAGGCATCAGAGCCTGAAGAGGTTGAAAGGCTACTCCAGCTTGACATTTTGGAGCTCGAGGTGGGTTACGGACTCATCCCCCTTGTGGACGAGGAACAGGGCGGGGATCTGCTTGAAAGGATAAAGTCCATCAGGCGCCAGTTCGCCCAGGAAATGGGGATAATAGTGCCCCCGCTTCACGTCAGGGACAACCTTCAGCTCCAGCCTGGCCAATACCGTTTTCTTATAAAGGGCATAGACGTGGCGAAGGGCAATCTTATGATCGGCCACCTCCTTGCCATGAATCCAGGGGACCTAAGGAAAGAGCTCGAGGGCATACCGACCACGGAGCCAGCCTTTGGCCTGCCTGCGATCTGGATCACAGAGGAACAGAAAGAGGAGGCACAGCTTGCAGGCTACACCGTGGTTGATCTTTCAACAGTTATAGCCACTCATCTCGCTGAAGTTATAAAGAAGAACGCTGCTGATCTCCTGGGAAGGCAGGAGGTTCAGCGTCTTCTTGATACCCTGTCAAAAACAAGCCCCAAGGCAGTTGAGGAGGTAACAAACGTACTGAACCTTGGCATCATCCAGAAGGTCTTGCAGAATCTCGTAAGGGAAAACATCTCCATCCGGGACCTTCTAACCATAACGGAGGCCCTAGCAGATTACGGTGAAATGACCAAAGACCCAGAAATTCTTACCGAGTATGTAAGACAGCGGCTTGGAAGGGCCATAGTCAAGCCATTTCTTGACGAGAACGACACCCTGCGGGTACTCACCCTTGATTCCGGCATTGAAGAAACCATACGAAACAGCCTGCAACAGACGGAACACGGTGTTTTCCTCACCCTCGATCCCGCAGCAGCACAAAATATTATAAACTCGGTGAAAAAGGCTGTGGAGGAGGCAGAAGGCATGGGAGTTGCACCCGTAATCCTTACCAACCCCACAGTGAGGAGGCACCTAAGGCGCCTCGTCGAACGATTCATTCCTGATGTCAACGTGATCTCGCATTCCGAGATTCCGGGAAACATAAGGCTTGAGTCCCTCGGGGTAATTTCACTTGAGTAAGGAGGGGGTTCATGCAGCTAAGACGCTTTAAGGCAAAAGCGGTTTCAGAGGCCCTTTTGAAAGTAAAGGCTGAGCTTGGACCCGACGCTATTATCCTCAGCACTAAGAACCGCTACGGCACGGAGAAAGAAAGCGGGCGGCGAATAAAATATGTGGAGGTGCTGGCGGCAGTGGATAAACTGGCTGAAAAGGAAGGCCGGAAGCATGGAGAACGGGTCCCAGGAATCTATCAACCCGGGTCAGAAAATTCTTCCCCCCTTGAACACAGGCTTATTAGCGAGATAGACGGGCTTAAAAATGAGATCAGGCGGCTTCATGAGTCACTTATGAAGAGACCGGATACTCCGCCTTTTGATAATCAGGGCCGGGACCGGCAGGAAAGTAGGAGGATTGATAGTCTTTCGAAGAGCGTCGCTTCTTGTCTTGGGCTTGACAGAAGAGGCGAGGATATAATTTCAAGGCTGCTTTCACCTCAAGGGAGTGACGAGGCTTGTAGCTTGGCCCAGGTGGTCTTGCGTCTGCGCAGCTTCATCTCGTCAAACATAAGGCAGGGAGACATAGCGGAAAATGGCAAGAGTAAATGCTGGTGGGCCTTTGTGGGGCCGACAGGTGTCGGAAAAACGACTACCTTAGCCAAAATTGCTGCAAGGCTGAAATTCCTCTGTAAAAGGCGTGGTGTCTTCATATGCGTGGACGGCTACCGGATGGGGGCCGTGGAGCAGCTTGAAAAGTACGCCAAATTAATGGCTATTCCCCTTGAAATTGCAAAGACGAACAAGGATCTTGTCAGACTTTTTGGAGAGTATAAACACATGGATTTCATCTTTGTTGATACAACTGGCCGGAATCCCTTTTCTTCCTGCCACAAGACGGAGCTTGAGCGGCTATTTGATTCCGTACCCGGACTTATGGCACAGGTCATGCTTAGTGCTACTTGTAAGAGAGAGGACCTTATGGGAGCCATCAGTTTTTACGGACAATTTCCCCTGTCGGGCTGGACCCTGACCAAGATAGACGAGACGAGGTCTATGGCCTCTTCCATATTTCCCTTGATAGAGGCAGAGCTCCCCCTCTCATACGTTACCAACGGGCAGAGGGTGCCAGAGGACATTAGGTACGCTAAGGGCGGGGAGATTGCTGATCTTGCCCTTGAAGCCCTGAAGGGCCTGGGAAGACTTCTGAATGTTCCAAAATACCAAGACGGATTTAACGAAACCCTGGTGCCGGAGACTATATGAATCAAGCTGCTACTCTCAAGCAATGGAAGGCTTACTGCTCCTTTGACAGGGCGCCTATGGACGGGAAGGGCGGGAACTGTGAGACTTCCTGCTCGTGTCCCAGGGTGCTGTGTTTCAGCAGCGGCAAGGGCGGGGTTGGCAAAACCAGTATCGTCACGAACCTTGCCATTGCGATTTCCAGGCTCGGCAAAAAGGTGTTGGTACTTGATGCGGATCTTGGGCTCGCCAACGTGGACGTGATACTCGGTATCACACCCAAGTATTCCATACAGCATGTATTTTCGGGAGAAAGGACGCTGTCTGATGTGATAATGAAGGGACCAGGAGGCATCAAGCTTCTGCCTGCAAGTTCAGGTATCCAGGAACTTTGTCACCTTAATGAAAGCGAAAAACTCTTTCTGCTCAACGAGTTCGATACCCTTGATGACCCTGTGGATGTGATGCTCATTGATAATGCTGCCGGTATTTCTGACACCGTCATGTATTTCAACATGGCCGCCCAAGGTAGAGTAATTATTTTGACACCTGAACCCACATCCATCACCGATGCCTATGCCCTGATAAAGGTTCTGTCCACAAGATATATGGTAAAGGAATTTTCTATAATTGTTAACTGGACAAACAGCAGACAGGAGGCACAAAAGATATTCAGGCAGCTGACGGCCGTAGCAGACAGGTTTCTGGGTTTCTTGTCCTTCCATTTCCTTGGACACATACCCAAGGACACCTCCATACCGAGATCTGTGAGGCAACAGAAACCGGCTCTTGAGCTCTTCCCCGACTCCAAGGCATGCCGTGGTTTCAGACAACTGGCGGAAAACATCTTGAGGCAACAGGTGAAAAACAACGACGGAAACATAAAATTTTTCTGGAAAAATTTGTTGAGGCTATAGACATGGCAAGAACAAACGCGGCTCCCAAGCTGAAAGATTACACAGAGGAGTTCTTCGGGCAGGGTAGTAATCTGACACCCGAGAGGAGGGAGGAATTAATCGTCAAGTATTCCCCCTTGGTGAACTATGTGGCCAACAGGCTCGCCGGCCGACTTCCCCCTCATATTCTCCCGGAAGACCTGATAGGCCCAGGGGTCATCGGTCTCATTGATGCAATTGAGAAGTTTGACCCGTCGAAAAAGATAAAGTTCAAAACCTATGCGGAATTCCGGATAAGGGGGGCCATGCTTGATGAACTCAGACATCTAGACTGGGTTCCCCGTTCAGTGAGAAAGAAGGCGACAGAGCTGGAACAGGTAATAGAGCGCCTCGAGAAAAGACTCGAGCGTATGCCGGAAAATGAGGAAATAGCTAAGGAAATGGGAATAAGTATCGAGGAATACTACAAGCTCCTTGATAAGACCCGGGGTGTAACCTTCCTTGACATAGATGCCATAAGGAGAAGAATGCCGGACGCCACCGACGAAGACCTCTTTGACCTCATAGCCGACGATGGGCAGAGCGATCCCTTCGAAAGGCTGAACATGCTCGAGATCAAGGAGATAGTTGTAGATTGTATAAAAAGGCTCCCCGAAAAGGAGAAACTCGTGGTCTCACTTTACTATTTCGAGGATCTAACCATGAAGGAGATAGGAGAGATAATGGGGTATACGGAAAGCAGAATCTCACAGATGCACACAAAGGCGGTGATGACCATTCGTACCAGGCTGTCAGAGGTTTTTGACAAGAATGAGCTGTCTCAAATAAGGGAAATTTTTTGACCAGGCGACCATTTATGAATTTCAGGGAAAAGTTCGATGAATTACTAAAATCAATGTGAGTCAGGAGGAACGCTGTAGATGGCCATAAACCATGAAATGAAGATACTGATTGTGGACGACTTCGCCACAATGAGACGCATAGTAAAAAATATTCTAACGCAGCTCGGATTCAAGAATTTCATTGAGGCAGACGACGGTTCCGTGGCATGGGAGATACTCCAGAAGGAACCGGTGGACTTCATTGTCTCCGATTGGAACATGCCGAAAATGCCGGGAATCGAGTTACTCAAGAAGGTGAGAGCCGATGAAAAACTCAAGGATATTCCCTTTCTTATGGTAACGGCAGAGGCACAGAAAGAAAATATTATCGAGGCAGTAAAGGCCAAGGTGAGCAATTACATTGTCAAGCCCTTCACACCGGAAACCCTTGGCGAAAAAATAGAGAAGATTTTTGCGTGATTGAAATTGGTGAATGGGGCAGCCACTTGTTGCATACGAAATTGACGTCCTGGAAAAGTTGGAGGAATTGAGTCGGCAGATGGAAGAGGTAAACGGTGTAAATCAGGAACTCGCGGCCGAATCGGACGAAAAGGATTCCAGGGACGAGGAACTGTCGCTGAATGTTGAGGAACCAGCCGACAAAACTTCTATGGATTCCGTGGGCACCGAAGGAGACGAGATCGTCGGTGATCTATCTTCGTCCCCTATGGATACGTCCAGGGCACCTTCCGGCGACAAAGGGGCTGAAACGGACTCAAGCACAGTCAAGGAGGATGTTCCGGGTACAGAAGATGAAGTGGGAATCAATATAAATGATGACGAGCTATGGGACGATGGCGACGTAGAGGAAATACCCCTTTTCGAGGAGGAACTTCTCAGCGAAATTAGCGAGGATGAAGAAAACAAGGCGGTCCGGACGGAAAAAGTCGAAGCGGACGAGGAGGCTTCTGTTCCTCGAGAAGGTCTTGTGGAAACCTCGTCGCAAGATTTGATGGAAGAAGAGTCGGAGGATCTGAACAAAGATGACGATGGCAGGCAGGAGGCTCGACAAGAAGGCATGAAAAGGCCCCCTGCCCCGGTTAAGAATACAGATGGCCTTGTCTATAGGCTGCTCCCCTGGGTAGTAACAGGTCTTTCATCCGTACTCGCACTCCTTGCAGTTCTTACCATTTCGCTATTGTGGAAAAACCATCCAGTGCCACAGGCGGAAGAAACGACTCCTCCTGCCGTTACCTCCCGGCAGGCCAAACCAGCTGCAAATGTTCCTAAAGCCAACACTGGCTCCCAGTACGAGGCCATTGATCTTGCCCCCTTTATAATACCGGGCAAGAGCGGCGGGGAACTGGTCTTTTTCAAGCTTCAGGTGGAACTCGTGGTCCCTGACGCCATTACAAAGCAGGAACTCATGAGACGGCAGGCCTGGCTAAGAGACATAATATATCAGGAGTTGAAGGGCCTTGACATATCCAGAGGCCTTCATGGAGATATCCTGACCCGCTACAGGGCACCTCTTTTAAAGAGGCTCAACATGGAATTTGCACCACTCAGAATAGAAGATATAAGGCTTATGGGATACCTTCTGAGGTAAGCTTGCCGTGCCAGATGATTTTGTCCAAGACATCTTTCCGTTGAGCCAGGTTGTGCCAGTAAGGCCTCATCCTTCCAATGTCAAGCAGGAGAGAAGAAGGAAGCGTAGAGGGAAGAGATCACAAGATGAGAAATCCGGGAAGAAGAAAATGGAGTCACCATCTGAGACACTGGACAAGGTCACGCTGAAAAGGGATGAAAACGCAAATCCTGGCAGAAAAACGTTTCACAAAAGGCACTGCGGAAGTAATCCCGACGGAGGGGAGACGGAATCAGCCAAGCATATAGATATCAAGGTTTGAGAAGTTGATGCCAAACATCGAGCTTCTTGTCATATTATCGATATGCTGCGATATAGTCCTCTTTGCCTTGATCGCCTGGCTTTTCTTCATGGTCAGAAGACTCGGCCACAGGCAGGTGGAAACCCTGATAAACCAGCTCAAGGAAAGCAATCAGCTTGTAGAGAGGCTTGAAGCGGTAATTCAGGAAAAGGCGCGCCTGTCAAAAAACATTCAGGCCAGTTTTGAGCAGGCTTCACGGCAAGATCATGGCGCGGGCATTGAACATGAAAAGGTAGTGCTCTTGCACCAAAAGGGCCTTGATGCCGACAAAATCAGTGAAGTAACTGGGCTCACGAAAGGAGAGATCGATCTGATCCTTTCCATCCGCAGCGTGACGCCCTAAATTTCAGGGGGACGGATAGATATCCCCAGGCTTCTTAACCCTTTATCTTCTAAACCTGTTGCTCTATGGTCACAACGGTACAGGTCATAGTGTGCTTTATTGCATCAATGGCCTGCAGCCTCTGCATTACTATCTGCGACAGGGAATCATGGGAATCCGTTTCCACCTGGGCGATAATGTCGTAAGGACCCATGATAACATCGAGATGCCTGATTTCGCCCATTTCCTTCAACTGCTTCAGCACATCTGATGTCTTTCCTATTTGTGTGTTGATAAGGATGTACGCCTTAAGGGACATTTAACTTTCCTCCTTTCCGGCGTTTTCCAGTACCTTTTTTTGACTGCTTCTCGAGGCTCCGCTGCGCAAACAAATCAAGCCCAAACCGCGCGAGTAACATTGTCCCTGCAATGGCAAGGGGATGCAGGAGAAAGGACTTTAGGCCTTTTTCCCCCTCATTTTTCTGTGGAGCAGGAGCCTGCACAGGCAAGGCAGCCTCCCTGGAAGAGTTTTTTCTTGACCCAGCGTATTCCATATTTCAACAACTCCTTTTCGTCTCTAGATATTAGCTCTACAACCTGTGGTTCCTCCATGTATCTTTCGAGGTTCGGTCCATCGAGAAAGTTTTGCCTGAAGGAATCTACGTCGTAACACCCCATGTAAAATATATCAATCTGATCTGCGTTAAGGGCTTCAATACCTGATTCTGTCTTGGCCTGTAAAAGCTCTCCGAAGATGTCGTTCATCTCGTTATACTCGCCTATACCTTCATTCTCCTTCCACTGCCTGACTGTCCACTCCCGGCAGTCCCTAAATCCATGGCAGTCGGGCTCTCGAACCATGTAATAGAATTCTTCCACACCTTCTCTATCGCTACTCCTTTTTGCCATTCTGGCAAGAGGATATGTTCGGCATGCCCCCGGCCTCGAGTCATAGACAGTGCATCCCTTGCCCTCTTCAAGGAACGGACACTTCAGATAAGGGCCTTCCATCTTGAGTATCACTACCGGGAGCCCTGAGCCGAAACCCACATGAACCGAGGTATATTTTTTAAGGAAATCGCTTGATGTCATGCCAAGTCTGTTCTTGAGACGGAGTATATCGTAAGGCATGAGTACGAGGTTTATGTCATAACAACATCTTGTGAAACACTTCTTGTCCGGATTGCAGGAAAAACAAAAGATACTATCGTCTGTAAGCTGAATGGAATCGTCAAGGTATGATTCAGGTCCCTGGGACATATTTTCGCTCCTTTAACAGATTGCTATAATCATTTCACAATCAAAGTATTGACAGGAAGACAGTACTCAACCTGAAGGTGAGATTGCCTTCGAGTCCGCTTCTAAGATAAATATCATCTTGAATTCGAGTCAACATCTGCGCCATAATAACCTCGAAGCCCATGTTTACATGGCCATTCTTGCGAACTTGGTTTGTAAGAAACAAGGGGCTGCCGTTTGCAGCCTTGTATGTCTTGAGCCTCCAGTTAGCCTGGGCGATGTTGCTGTAAAGCCTTTCAAGCCGTTCGGCGTCTACTTGGCAACCCGTGAGAAATGGACCCTTGCCTGTATCGTAAGCCTCATCTATTGCCTTTTTCAGCCCAAGAGCCAGGATAAGCACCCGGTCTTTTACGGGCGGACTCTTTGAAAAGGCAGTCTCGAGAAGTTCATGAGACAGCATTATCCGGAGACAGTACGGAATGTAATAATTGCTCTTTTCGCCAAATATGGCCCTGATCTTCTCCTTTCTGACTATAGGATCGGCCTCGTAGCACGGGTTTCTGGCATATAGCCTCGCTGCAAGGATCCTTACGCACTCATAGTCCTTCTTCAAATGATAGTTGATAATCTTGACATCTATGCTGCATATATTGGTGCATTTCGCCCGGAAATCAGCGCATCCGCAAACACAGACGGAAACTGTCAATATCAGAAGGAAATGGATGGTAAAACGCATCATACGAATTGGCTCAAAACGTAATTCGCTATATACCTTCCCCTGTTTGAAAGCCTAAGTCTTTTCTTGTCGTCTTCTATAACCATCAGGCCGATGGCACACATTCTTTCAACGAGATCCCCGTAGTAATTAAGAGGATCAAGGCCGAACCGGCTTTTTATGGCTGCGAGATCTGCTCCCCTTGTCATTCTGAGCCACATGACAAAAGCCTCCCTGAACCTCGCCTCTCCATCAAGGCGTTCCTCTTCCGTCACAGGGACATGGCCCTGTTTCACCATTGTCATGTAGCGGTACAAGGAAGGGGTGTTGAAATATCTTGTTCCATTGAGATAAGAAACGGCCCCGCAACCAATACCAAGATACTGCCCGCATTTCCAGTAGTTAATGTTGTGGCTGCATTGGCGGCCGGGTTCAGCAAAGTTCGATATCTCGTACTGGTAAATCCCCCTATCCTCGAGAAGGGCCTCGAGAAACCGTGTCAGATGGAGCCTTGATTCGTCGCTCTGGAGGAGCACCTTTCCTTTCCTGACCATGTCGTACAGCCTGGTTCCCCCCTCAACACTTAGTTCATAGGCGGATATATGAACAGGTTCCAGGGAAAACGCCTGTTCCAGGGTAAGCTCGAGCATGGAAATATCCTGTCCTGGCAGGCAGTAAATGATGTCAATAGAAAAGTTCTCGAAACCGAAATCCCTGATTAACCGGGCCGCTTCTTTTGCACTCGAAACCGAGTGCACCCTGCCCAGGATTGCGAGCCCTTTTTCCGTTAAGTCCTGCACCCCGAGGCTCACCCGGTTAATTCCCGCCCCTGCAAGTTCTGTAAGAAGTGACTTTCGCACCGATTCCGGATTACACTCAAAGCTTATCTCCTTGTCCTTAAAAGGCGATAGGGGAAGCAGGGACGACAAGGAGTCAAGCAGCTTTGAAATTGCCCCTGCTGGCAGAAGGGAAGGTGTGCCGCCCCCAAAATAGACGCTATCAAAGGTGAGGCCATCTGCAATGCCCTTACCCGTCACTATCTCTGCCTCCCTTATTAGGCAGCAAACGTATTCATTTATAATATCGAGCCTTCCCTCATAAGATACAAAGGAGCAATAAGGACACTTTTTCCTGCAAAAGGGAATGTGAATGTACAAACCGGCCAATTTCCAAAATATCCTAAATCTTACGGCCCTGCTCAACGGATGCACTACTTGAAAAATCGTGCAGGGATACGGCAATAGGATAAGGGGCCACCGGAACGGCCCATGGCGTCACCGATAGGGTCTTCTGCTCTGGCAAAAGAGAAACTTTTCAACGCTTTCCGCCCTTGAACTCCTGGGTTTAAAAATGCGGACCATTTTGAAGACTGATTCGGCCTCCTTTCTAAGCTCGGGAAAATCTTCCCCGTCAAAGACCTTGCAGTAAAAACAGCCCTTGCCGGTAAGAAATCTCCTTGCAATATCAAGGGCGTTCCTTGCAAGATCCACCGACCTGTAATGGTCAAGGTCCCTCCTGCCCGTTGTCTTTGGAGCCATGTCAGACAATACCACGTCAAAGGGTATGAAGTTTCGGCACCTGGTATCAAAGTCTATTTCCCTGATGTCATCCTTGAAAAATACGATGTTCGGCCCGGAAACCTTCAGCCCCTGGACATCAACGGATAGAACCGTCCCTTCTTGACCCACCATCTTTGATGCGTACTTTGTCCACGAGCCTGGAGAGGCCCCAAGGTCCAGGATGCGCTGCCCGGCCTTCATAAACCTGAACCGTTTCTGGGCCTCAATGAGCTTATAAACAGAACGGGCAGGGTAGCCTTCCTTTTTAGCCCTGAAAAAGTAATGATCCTTGATTTCCTTCATTATATTTCAGACATCTGTATCGTCCACCATGATATCAACAAGATGTAAAACATCAGCAACGGGGCCATCTTCCACCTCACTGTCACCGAGTCCCTGTTTGAGCCTATGGAGACAACCGGAACAGGTAGTGACCACGGCCGCTCCATTATTTAAATTGATAGATGAAATTCTTTGTTTAATATTTTGTTCAAATATTGTTTTTGATAGTTCTGGATTCAATATTGAAAAAGTGCCTCCAAGTCCGCAGCATCCAAGGGCTTCGTTCAAAACCTTTATACGGCCACCTGCAATCTTTTTCATTGCGGTCATTGGGCTGTCGCCTGAATCAAGGCCGTAACGCTGGTGACACGGCACCTGAAGCAAAACCGGCCTCCCGCCTTTCTTAACGGCAGAAAAATCGTGCCCTGCCACAAACTCGCTAAGTTCCATAACTTGTTCCGATGCATTCCTCGCCGCATGAAGATATTCCCTGTCTCCATCGAATAGGAGCGGCCAGTTCCTAATCATGTAAGCACAGGAGGCGCAACCGGTCAATATTACATCGAATCTGTCTCTTGCAAAGACATTAAGGTTCTTCACCGCAAGCTTCCTCGCCTGTTTCATCGCTCCCTGCGAATATGCGGGAAGGCCGCAACACGTCTGGCTTGCGGGAATATAGAGATCCCAGTCGAAAAGGGCCGCTATTTTTGAAGCGGTTCCAGGATACATGAAATTTTGCACGCATCCGGCAAAAAACAGTACCCGAAGTCTACCATTGCCGTTGAACGGACTGCTAACTGCCATTGACCCTCGGTAAGCACGTGCATAAAAATCTAAATTTTCAAGAAACGGCCTCTCAGACATGTTTATCCTGCCGGTAAAGTCCTTGAGGACGGGGCTTAAACGTTCAAGAAACGAAACGGCCTTCAGGCCCTTTACCTGTCCGAGTCTTTCCCACGCCCCGAAGAGGGAATGGGGCAAGGACTGGAAATACGGCACCTCCTGCCTGGTCCTCCTTATCAGGGAAGCAACGTCGGTGCCTGAAGAACACAGGCTCGTGCAGGCGCCGCACTGAAGACAGGCTGTTACTGTCTGTCTGATCAGCTTCTGGCGTTTTTTCATCCCATTGGAACGAAGGAGATAGTTTTTACCCCGTGGAGAATATCTCTCAATGGGGCGGGACTGATAAACGGGGCAAAAGGAAAGGCAGGCGCCACAGCGGGCGCAGTTATCTGCCCTTGGCCCGTCCCCTGGGCTGCTATTGACTGTGGCCTCTATCTCCCTTGATTTTGATTTATCCATTATTA
>WGDC01000039.1 GCA_015493475.1 Deltaproteobacteria bacterium | reverse complement strand
GCCCGGAAAGGAAATGCTGCCAGCACCTTCTTGATATCGTAATCCAAAGGGCCACGGAAGATAAGGCAATCACCAAGCTCACGCAAAAACTTGAGTCCATAAGCAGGGAAAACATAACAAGGGCCCTTTTTGAAACAAGGGCAGGGGGTGCAGCATGAAAAAGGTGTTGTTTCTTTGCACTGAAAATGCATGCAGGAGCCAGATGGCAGAGGCGATTACGAATAAACTTCTTTCCGGAATGGTTGAGGCCCATTCGGCAGGTACAAGGCCGTCTATGGTAAATCCCTTTGCAGTGGAAAGCCTCAAGGAGATTGGCATCGACATTTCCGGTGCAAGATCAAAGAATGTTGACGAGCTTAAGGATCGTGATTTCGATCTGGTAATTACCCTTTGCGCCGGGGCAAGGGAGAACTGTCCCTTTTGGCCAGGGCAGGGCAAAAGGATCCACTTTGGCCTTGATGACCCTGCCAGGGCTCAGGGAACCGAGGAAGAGATCCTTCCAAGTTTTAATGCGGTACGCGACAGGATAATTGGAGAACTTATTCCCCTTTTGAAAAAAGAGCTTGGAATTGAGGGCAACTAAAAATGCTAAGGTTATTCACAATTTTTGCAGATATCGTGACCTATAATTGGCTCGGTCTAGCCAGGGGCAAGCACCTTACAGAGGCGGTCCATTTCTTTGCAGAAGATACAACTAAGATATTCTTTTTGCTGGTCACCATCATATTCGTGGTGGCAGTTGTAAGGAGCTTTTTCCCGCCTGAGCGTACCAGGCGCTTCCTTGCCGGCAAGAACCTCTTTGTTGCCCACGTGCTTGCAGCCCTCCTTGGCGTGGTTACCCCCTTTTGTTCCTGCTCGGCCTGCCCGCTCTTCATAGGTTTTGTGGAGGCAGGCATCCCCCTTGGGGTCACCTTCAGTTTTCTCATCTCCTCCCCAATGGTCAACGAGGTGGCCCTGGTGCTCCTATTTGGCCTTTTCGGCTGGGAGATAGCGGCCATTTACCTTTTTACGGGCCTCATCGTGGCCATAGTGGCCGGTATCATCATTGGAAGGCTCAACATGGAGAGGTTTGTTGCAGATTATGTCTGGGAGATAAGGATGGGAGAGGCGGAAGTCCCCACTATGACCTGGCGTGAAAGGTTTCAGTATGCAAAGGGCTACGTAAAGGAAATACTGTCCAAGATATGGATTTACGTTCTTGGCGGTATTGCAGTGGGGGCCCTTGTTCACGGCTACGTTCCACAGGATTTTCTCCTTAAATATGCCGGTCCAAATAATCCCCTTGCAGTGCCAATAGCCGTCATCCTCGGTGTTCCCCTGTATAGCAATGCCGCAGGGGTGATCCCCATAGTCCAGGCCCTTATGGCAAAGGGGCTTCCCCTTGGTACCACCCTTGCCTTCATGATGGCTGTGACCGCCCTTTCCTTTCCGGAGATGGTCATCCTTAGCCAGGTACTAAAGAGGGAGCTCATCTTGACCTTTGTTGGAATTGTCTCGGTAAGCATAATAATTGTGGGATACATCTTTAACTTCTTGATATAAAAAGATTTTTTTGAGCACGAAATGAAAGACAACGAACTTATTTGTTACTGCTTTGGATACACCAAAGAGGACATAGTTAACGATATGAGGGCGCATCTTGGCCGCTCCACGATCCTTGAGCGCATAATGGCTGAGAAAAAGGCGGGTAACTGCAGGTGCAAGGAGACAAACCCCAAGGGCAGGTGATGTCTTTCCGATGTCCGCCGTGTTGTGGACTCAAATAGGCCCTAAGGCATTACATCTGTCTTGCTGCCTGGCGTTAGAAGTGCAGGCGTTGGGCCTGCATCAAAAAACATCTTTTTGCAGGGGGTTCTAAATGTATTTTCCAGTGGCAGGCATAGACGTAAATCCGGTGGTACCTCCTCTTGTGGCCTTTGTAATCTCCTTTTTTACATCAATGGGCGGGGTCTCGGGGGCCTTTCTCCTTCTCCCCTTCCAGATGAGCTTCCTTGGCTTTACAAGCCCATCTGTCAGCGCAACCAACCAGCTTTTTAACATCGTTGCCATTCCAAGCGGCGTTTACCGCTACGTAAAGGAAGGAAGGATGGTCTGGGCCCTTACATGGGTGGTCATTATAGGAACCCTTCCTGGTGTCCTTATTGGGGCAATAGTGCGGGTCAAGTACCTGCCCGATCCAAAAAACTTCAAGTTCTTTGTGGGCCTTGTGCTTCTGTACATCGGCGTTCGCATGTTACAGGACATCTTTTCAAAAAAGGCTGGAAAGAAAAAACAGGTGAGCGCGGAAGACGAGTTCCAAAAGCTTGTAAAGGGCTTTAAAAGCCGGCAGGCAAATGAGGAGCTTCCCACAATAGAGGTGAGAGAGTTTTCACTTACCCGGATATCCTATGACTTCTACGGCAGAAACTTTACAGTTAACACCTTCTGGATATTTGTCTTGAGCGCTGTGGTGGGAGTGATAGGCGGGGTCTACGGCATAGGCGGAGGCTCAATTATCGCCCCGTTTTTCATAAGCTTTTTCGGACTACCCGTTTACACTGTTGCAGGAGCGGCCCTTATGGGAACCTTCGTCACCTCTGTGGCCGGGGTGGCTTTTTACCAGGCCATTGCCCCCTTTTACCCCCAAATGGCAGTGGCGCCGGACTGGCTCCTTGGAATCCTCTTTGGCATAGGGGGTACCGCAGGCATGTACCTCGGGGCAAGGGCCCAGAAGTTCATGCCTGCAAGGATGATAAAGGTAATACTTGCCGCATGTATCTTTTTCGTGGCAGGAAAGTACATTCTGAACTTTTTCAGGTAGGTTCGTTCGTTTTAAAATCTAAAGCAAGGAGGAAAAGTACATGAAAATCGAGATTCTTGGTCCAGGTTGTCCACGGTGTCAGAGCCTTGAGGCAAATGCAAAACAGGCTGCAAAGGAGCTTGGCATAGATGCCGAGGTGGTAAAGGTTACGGATATGGGAAAGATCGTAGCCTACGGCGTGATGTCTACTCCGGGCATCGTTGTGGACGGAGAGGTGAAGGGCTCTGGAAAGCTCTTCACTGTGGAAGAGATAAAGCAGATGCTTCAGGGCTGATCAGGGGCCTGCCAGTGACTACTGCCACAGTTAAGCGGTTATCATTCATCGACAGGTTCCTGACCCTGTGGATATTTCTGGCCATGGCCCTGGGAGTTGGAAGTGGCTACTTCTTCCCTGTCATTAAGGACTTTGTCAACATCTTCCAGGTAGGCACCACTAACATTCCCATTGCCATGGGCCTTATTCTCATGATGTATCCGCCCCTTGCCAAGGTGCGGTACGAGGAACTGCCCGAGGTCTTCAAGGACATCAAGATCCTCGGGCTTTCCCTTGTCCAGAACTGGGTGATCGGCCCGGTTCTCATGTTCATCCTGGCAGTGACCCTGCTTAGGGGGTACCACGAGTACATGGTTGGCCTCATACTCATAGGCCTTGCTCGTTGCATTGCAATGGTCATCGTCTGGAACGACCTGGCAGACGGCGACAGGGAGTACTGCGCAGGTCTTGTGGCCTTTAATTCAATATTTCAGGTGCTCTTTTATTCTGTCTACGCCTACATCTTTATTACCTGGCTTCCGCCAAGGCTTGGTCTAGGAGAAGCCATCACGGTAGCCATCTCCATGAAGGACGTGGCAGAAAGTGTCTTTATTTACCTTGGCATCCCATTTATCGCGGGTATGTTGTCCAGGTACCTGGGTCTCAGGCTTAAGGGAAGGGCTTGGTACGAGGAGCAGTTCATACCAAGGATAAGTCCCATCACCCTCATTGCACTTTTGTTTACCATAGTGGTCATGTTCAGCCTGAAGGGCCAGTTCATAGTGGAGCTTCCCCTTCACGTCCTGAGAATTGCCTTGCCCCTTATCATCTACTTCCTGCTCATGTTTTTTGTGACCTTCTGGATGAGCATGAAGGCAGGGGCTGACTATGGAAAGACCGTGACGCTTTCCTTCACTGCGGCTTCCAACAACTTCGAGCTGGCCATAGCGGTTGCGGTTGCAGTCTTTGGAATCTATTCAGGCGAGGCCTTTGCCGCAGTAATGGGGCCCCTTGTTGAGGTGCCGGTACTAATTGGCCTGGTAAACGTGGCCCTAAACCTGCGAAGAAGGTTCTTTCACGACCCGTTAAGAGGCGAAACAACATGAAACACCCTGAAAAGACCAGGAGGTAAACATGAATTCCTTTTTTATCATGACCACAGGGCTTGGAATACTTGCCACCCTTTCAGGGATGCTGGGCCTGGGAGTTGCCTTTGCGGCAGTTCCCTTTCTGTCACTGTTTCTTCCAGACCTCGTTAACCAGGTCCAGCCCCTGACCTTGATTCTAAACGGCCTTACCGCCCTTTTTGCAACCCTTGGATTTGCAAGAAGCGGAAACGTCACCTGGAAGGACGCAATAATCCTTAGTGTTGTTACCACCCTTTCCGCACCCATAGGGGCATATCTTGTTCATTTCATAGATCAGACCTACGTTCTCTACGTCTATTTCGTGGTGGTCCTGTACCTAGCCTTCAGCCTTTTTCGGCCAGTGAAGGGAGGAAAGAAAAGGGACGAGTTGAACAGGCTCTACCTGGCCATCATATTTGCCGTCCCAATCTCTGTTCTTGCTGGTTTTCTGGGCATAGGCCCAGGCTTTCTGCTAATGCCCATACTTATTCTTCTTGGTTATGAGCCAAAGAAGGCGGCAGGAATAAATGCCCTTGCTGTAACTCCACCTTCCTTTTCAGCCCTGATTCCTCATCTTTCCACTGCGGTATGGGATATGAAGCTGACCGTTACGCTCATTGTCGTCGGTGCGGCAGGTGCCTTTTTCGGGGCAAGGCTAACAAGCCTCTACGTGCCAAATGAAAGGCTTAAACAGCTCTTTGGAATCCTCATCGTCATTATGACTGCATACAAGATATATACGCTTTTTTGATGGAAATAGCTTTATGAAAAGGAGATATAAATGGAAATAGACAAGATTTCCCCAAAAGGCCGTG
>WGDC01000038.1 GCA_015493475.1 Deltaproteobacteria bacterium | reverse complement strand
GCCCGGAAAGGAAATGCTGCCAGCACCTTCTTGATATCGTAATCCAAAGGGCCACGGAAGATAAGGCAATCACCAAGCTCACGCAAAAACTTGAGTCCATAAGCAGGGAAAACATAACAAGGGCCCTTTTTGAAACAAGGGCAGGGGGTGCCGTATGAAAAAGGTCTTGTTTCTTTGCACTGAAAATGCGTGCAGGAGCCAGATGGCAGAGGCGCTTACGAACAAACTGCTTGCTGGGAAGGTTGAGGCCCATTCGGCAGGGACAAGGCCTTCTGCGGTAAATCCCTTTGCAGTGGAAAGCCTCAAGGAGATTGGCATCGACATCTCCGGTGCACGGTCAAAGCATGTTGACGAGTTTAAGGGTCGTAATTTCGATCTGGTAATTACCCTTTGCGGCGGGGCAAGGGAGATCTGCCCCTTTTGGCCAGGTCAGGGCAAAAGGATCCACTTTGGCCTTGATGATCCTGCCAAGGCCAAGGGAACGAATGACGAGATCCTTTCAAGTTTTAATGCGGTACGCGACAGGATAACTAGAGAACTTATTCCCCTTTTGAAAAAAGAGCTTGGAATTGAGGGCAACTAAAAATGCTAAGGTTATTCACAATTTTTGCAGATATCGTGACCTATAACTGGCTTGGTCTATCCAGGGGCAAACACCTTACAGAGGCTGTCCATTTTTTCGTTGAGGACACCACTAAGATTTTCTTTTTGCTGGTTACCATCATATTCGTGGTGGCAGTTGTAAGGAGCTTTTTTCCGCCCGAGCGTACAAGGCGCTTCCTTGCCGGTAAGAACCTCTTTGTGGCCCATGTGCTCGCAGCACTTCTTGGGGTAGTCACTCCCTTTTGTTCCTGCTCGGCCTGCCCGCTTTTCATAGGCTTTGTGGAGGCAGGTATCCCCCTTGGGGTCACCTTCAGTTTCCTAATTTCCTCCCCCATGGTCAACGAGGTGGCCCTGGTGCTCCTATTTGGCCTTTTTGGCTGGGAGATAGCGGCCATCTACCTCTTCACGGGCCTCATTGTGGCCATAGTGGCCGGCATTATAATTGGAAGGCTCAACATGGAAAGGTATGTGGCAGATTATGTCTGGGAGATAAGGATGGGGGAGGCGGAAGTCCCCACCATGACCTGGCGTGAAAGGTTCCAGTATGCAAAGGGCTACGTAAAGGAAATACTGTCCAAGATATGGATTTACGTTCTTGGCGGTATTGCAGTGGGGGCCCTTGTTCACGGCTACGTTCCCCAGGATTTTCTCTTGAAATATGCCGGGCCAAATAATCCCCTTGCAGTCCCAATAGCCGTCATCCTCGGTGTTCCCCTGTATAGCAACGCCGCGGGGGTGATCCCAATAGTCCAGGCCCTCATGGCAAAGGGGCTTCCACTTGGTACCACCCTTGCCTTCATGATGGCAGTGACCGCCCTTTCCTTTCCAGAGACGGTCATCCTGAGCCAGGTCCTAAAGAGGGAGCTCATCATGACTTTTGTTGGAATTGTGTCTGTAAGTATCATAATTGTGGGATACATCTTTAACTTCTTGATATAAAAAGATTTGGTGGGACACGAAATGAAAGACAACGGACTTATTTGTTACTGCTTTGGATACACCAAAGAGGACATAGTTAACGATATGAGGGCGCACCTTGGCCGCTCCACGATCCTTGAGCGTATAATGGCTGAGAAAAAGGCAGGTAACTGCAGGTGCAAGGAGACAAACCCGAAGGGCAGGTGATGTCTTGCCGATGTCCGCCGTGTTGTGGACTCAAATAGGCCGTAAGACATTGCGTTTGCTTGTTGTAGGTACTCTTAACTCGGAATATAGGGACTATTTACTGGTGTCTTCGCCCTGCATGTGAAAATTGCTTACCGCGAATGGCAGAGGTGTGAAAAAACGGGTGAGAAAATAAGACCATTAAAAAGCAGGCATTTGGTTCATGATCACGGTTCAAGGACCCCAAAAAAGCGCAGCATACATTTAATGTGGGTGATGTGTAGGCATTTCCTTGAGATGAGAATGGAGATACTGGTCAAAACAAGCGGTCTTCCGGAGGTTTTATAATGTATTT
>WGDC01000037.1 GCA_015493475.1 Deltaproteobacteria bacterium | reverse complement strand
GGGGACTACTTTGGCGCTGTGGAAGAGAAGATAAAGGCAGAAAATATATCCAAGGTCCTTTATCCAAACGATGAGCAGTGCGCAGGAAAAAGGCTCAGGCTAGAGCAGCAGTTCTTCTTCGTCTCCGCCTCCCTGCAGGACATGATCCGCATTCATCTCATGAAGCACGACAACCTTGACGAGCTGCCCCAAGGCTTTGCGGCCCAGCTAAACGACACCCACCCTGCCGTTGCTGTCCCTGAACTCATGCGCCTTCTGATGGACGAGCATGGCTATGGCTGGGACAGGGCATGGGAGATCACCACAGCCACCCTTTCCTACACCAACCACACCCTGCTTCCAGAGGCAATGGAGAAATGGCCCTTGCCTCTGTTTTCAAGCCTGCTTCCCAGGCACATGGAGATCATCTTCGAGGTGAACCGTAGGTTCATGGACCATGTTTCCAAAAGGTTCCCGGGAGAGACGGAGCGTCTTCGCCGCATGTCCATCATTGAGGAAGAGGGCGAAAAATTTGTCCGCATGGCAAACCTTGCCTGTATTGGAAGCCACTGCATAAACGGGGTTGCCCGCATACACACAGACCTTCTAAAAAGCCATACCCTCAGGGACTTTGATGAACTGTGGCCAGGGAAGATAAGAAACGTCACCAACGGCGTTACCCCGCGACGCTGGATCGGTGTTGCAAACCCCCGCCTTTCAAGGCTGATAACAGATGCCATAGGCAGCGGTTGGCTCACAGACCTGGAGGAGCTAAGAGGTCTTGAGAACCTTTCAGAGGATGCCTCTTTCAGGCAGGAGTGGCAAAAGGTACAGGAGGCAAACAAGCAGGAGGTGGCACAAAGGGCGGCTGAGATGGGCATCAAGGTTGACCCTTCCTCCCTTTTTGATGTTCAGGTCAAGCGCATTCACGAGTACAAGAGACAGCACCTGAACGTCCTTCACATAGTCACCCTTTACAACCGGATAAAGAATCAGCCGGACATTGAAATAACCCCGCGATCCTTTGTATTTGGAGGCAAGGCTGCACCTGGCTACTACATGGCAAAACTTATAATCAAGCTCATTAACTCCGTGGCAGAGGTCATAAACAACGACCCGGACGTCAAGGACAGGCTGAAGGTGTTCTTCATCCCCAACTACAACGTGAAGGTTGGGCACACGGTCTATCCAATGGCAGACCTTTCCGAGCAGATTTCCCTGGCAGGCAAGGAGGCCTCAGGCACCGGAAACATGAAGTTTTCCATGAATGGCGCCATGACCATCGGGACCCTGGACGGGGCAAACGTGGAGATACGGGAGGAGGTGGGGCCTGAAAACTTCTTCCTTTTTGGCCTAACTGTTGACGAGGTCATGGAGCTCAAATCCTCTGGTTACAACCCCATGGATTACTATCATAAGGATGAAGAGCTTCGCGCTGCCCTTGATCTCATTGGCTCCGGCTTCTTTTCAGGAGGCGACAGGGAGCTTTTCAGGCCCATTGTGGAATCCCTTCTTTTTCGTGATGAATACATGCTTCTTGCCGATTACCGCTCCTATGTTGACTGCCAGGACGAAGTGGGAAGGGCCTACAGGGACAAAGAGCATTGGACGCGCATGTCCATTTTAAATACAGCCCGCATGGGCAAGTTCTCTTCTGATAGGTCCATAAGGGAGTATTGCAAGGACATCTGGCATGCAAGGCCCCATCCTGTAAAACTTCGCTGGAAAAGGATTCCAGAGGAAGGGATAGTTTTTAAAAGGACTCAGTAGGTTTTTTGGGCTGGTTCTTTAATGGGTAAAATGGGTAATAGCGGCAAAGAACGATATTTGTTCCTTGCCGCTAATCAGTCTAAAATCCCTGGAAGGATTATGCGGAGGATTATGCCGCCTTGTCTCCTAAACGCTTCCTTGCCATTCCTGCAATACCGATCAGGCCTGTACCAAGGAGCACAATAGTGGCAGGTTCTGGCACAGGTGCAACCCCAGAACCTTCAAGGTCGTCATTGCCGCACTCCATGGTGAAATGGCTGTGGAAATTTAGCAGCGAGGTTTGCTGATCCTGAAGTATTGGTAAAAGGTTAAAGCCGGTAACTACATGGTGGGTAGCATTGTCCCCCAAAAAACCCAGGTTGTTGTCGACTGAAGCAGTAAATGTGCCAGTGGCTAGAGAGCTTACGTTTGTATTTGTAGATTTAAATTTCACCCTCCAGGGTGTAGAGGTAGTTTTATAGCTCGGATCAATCAGACTCATTGTTGAAGAATCAAACTTATATAATGAGTAGCTTTGTTGATTCCAGTCCACATCGAAAAAATACTTTATATTGCCAACGTCTATAAAAATATCCCCTGAGTCATACCTTCCGTTGCCGTTAAGATCGTAACTTCCCGAAGCACCATCTTCTCCATTTACAAAATCCCACTGACCTACCATGGAAAGGATGGTTCCCTTGAGAAAAAAGCCCTCAAGATCCCACTTTTCGTCCTCGAGAGTACCTGGTTCTGTCTCTTGATCCTCAAATCCTTGGCCTTGTCCGTAGTACCAATTATCAGTGCTCGTATGGTTTCCATCAAAAACGGTTATATTTGTCCCAAGATCAAGTGCAAAGGCACTACCTGTAAACAAGATGCCAAGTGCTAGGCCTAATAGAATAACTGGAAAATTAATTGCTCGCATACTTATTTCCCTCCAAAATAATTTTATCGTGCATTCGTTAAAGGACCGCTTAAAACATGCCAAATTTTACGGAACTTTTATCGATCTAAACGGAGAGAAATGAGACTTTTAGGGAGATTTTTTCGATGGTGGGGAAAAGTTTTTCCTTTTTGTGAAAATTTTTGGAGCGGAAATAGAAAAGTTTTTCCATTCATTGATTCGGTGTGTTCAGCTCAAAAAAATATTGCTCTTAAGGCCCGGTGCCACTTTCATGTGACCCGGGCCTTTCTCTTTTTAAGGCCAATTAACAAACTGTTTTGTTACCAGCCCCTGTGGCCGTGTCCGTGCCGGTTGCCATGTCCTTTTCTGCAACCGCTTCCCTTGCAGTTACCGTAGCCCATATTCCCTCTGCAGTTTCCCTGGCCCCAGGCATACATTTGCCTTTCCTGGTCCGAGGCCTGTTGCATCTTTTGCCTCCAGGCGGTTCTGAAGGCATCCCTGTCTTCCTGGGACATGTTCATCATGTTGCACCTCATCTGGGAAAGCTCTTTTAATGAATAACTTGAGTAATCGGTAGCAAGGGCAGCAGAGGCAAGCGCAAGAGCGCATGTAACCATCAGTGCCAAGAACGTGTTTCTTTTCATTTCATTCTTCCTCCTTGTCTTTGTTTGGTCTTTCTAATTCAATTACCGTGCCAAGGAGGTTTATGCGGAAAAGGCAAATAAAACCAGATGGTTAAGGACGCATAAGATTTGCAGTTTTCTCCTAAAGGCTGACCAAAGGAGCCCCATAATCGTCCAAATTGTCGAAAATGGAACTTTCTATAAGGATTTGAGCAAAACTGGTTAATAGACCCCGGCAACCCTGTGGTGAATGATTTCGGCAAGGTCCTCGCTTATCTTTTTAAGGGCGTTTCCCTTGAAGTCCTCGGTCTTCATGAGGCTTTTGCCCACGTAGAAGCCTTCTTCCCTGTAAATGGGTGGGCTTTTCCATATCTCCTTCCCGGTCTTCGCATCAACGAGCCGCACCGAGCATTCAACACCGATGCGCCTTTCAACGGAGACGTCGTAGCGCACGTAGGAAAGGCCCGTAGTGTACGCACTTTCAATGGTGCCTTCAAGGATGATGTCTGCCTGATCCCTATGCACAAGCTCAAGGCCCGAATCCCGCAGAAATTCTTCCCTGAGCTCCTGGGTGACCCACTGGCCCAGGTGAAGCTCAGTGCTGTT
>WGDC01000036.1 GCA_015493475.1 Deltaproteobacteria bacterium | reverse complement strand
GCCGTAACTATAACGGTCCTAAGGTAGCGAAATTCCTTGTCGGGTAAGTTCCGACCTGCACGAATGGCGTAACGACTTCCCCACTGTCTCGACCAGGGACTCAGTGAAACTGTAGTGCTGGTGAAGATGCCAGCTACCCGCGGCTAGACGGAAAGACCCCGTGAACCTTTACTACAGCTTGGCATTGGGTTTTGGGGTAGCTTGTGTAGGATAGGTGGGAGGCTGTGAAGCCACGCCGCTAGGCGTGGTGGAGCCGTCCTTGAAATACCACCCTGGCTACTCTAGGATCCTAACCTAGGCCTGTCATCCAGGTCAGGGACAGTGCCTGGTGGGTAGTTTGACTGGGGCGGTCGCCTCCTAAAGAGTAACGGAGGCGCGCGAAGGTTCCCTCAGGCTGATTGGAAACCAGCCGTAGAGTGTAAAGGCATAAGGGAGCTTGACTGCGAGACCAACAAGTCGAGCAGGTGCGAAAGCAGGCCTTAGTGATCCGGTGGTCCCGAATGGAAGGGCCATCGCTCATCGGATAAAAGGTACTCCGGGGATAACAGGCTGATCTCCCCCAAGAGTTCACATCGACGGGGAGGTTTGGCACCTCGATGTCGGCTCATCGCATCCTGGGGCTGAAGCAGGTCCCAAGGGTTGGGCTGTTCGCCCATTAAAGCGGTACGTGAGCTGGGTTTAAAACGTCGTGAGACAGTTTGGTCCCTATCTACCGCGGGCGCAGGAGATTTGAGGGGAGCTGTCCCTAGTACGAGAGGACCGGGATGGACGAACCTCTGGTGTTCCAGTTGTCGTGCCAACGGCATCGCTGGGTAGCTATGTTCGGATGGGATAACCGCTGAAAGCATCTAAGTGGGAAGCCCACCCCAAGATTAGATCTCCCGTGGCGTAAGCCCCTGAAGCCCCCTCGGAGAACACGAGGTTGATAGGTCGGAGGTGTAAGGATGGTGACATCCTAAGCTTACCGATACTAATCGGGCGAGAGGCTTGACCAAATCTTTTCTTTTGTTTCTGGATGCAAACTACGGTACTCGGTGAAGAAGCCCATATTTATATTTTATATGACAGTGTAAGAAATTTCCGGTGGCAATTGCGAAGGGGAAACACCCGATCCCATTCCGAACTCGGAAGTTAAGCCCTTCAGCGCCGATGGTACTGCCCCGTTAGTGGGTGGGAGAGTAGGTCACCGCCGGGATTGATTTTAGCCCTTCAGGAACTACCTGGAGGGCTTTTTTTATGCCTTCTTCAAGGTTTTTGGGCAGAAAGGTTATTTTTGCATGGTAACTTGACGATATAGATAAAATAAAGCAAAGTATGCAGAGGTGTGTAATTTGTTTTTAATATTCTCGTCGAACCTGCTATCCTATAAATATGAATGAAATTATCGGCAGCAGCCCGCCTATAAGAAGGCTTAAGGAAGTCATCAAACAGGTGTCTGATACCGGGCTTAGTGTCTTGATCACCGGCGAGAGCGGCGTTGGCAAAGAACTCGTCGCCAGGAGTCTGCACCGCCATTCGCCGAGGAGTAAGAAGGCCTTTATTAAGGTGAACTGCGCAGCCCTGCCTAACGAGTTGCTTGAAAGCGAGCTTTTTGGATACGAAAGGGGGGCCTTTACTGGCGCAACTGAGGCAAAGCCAGGCAAGTTCGAGCTTGCTGATGGTGGTACAATGTTTCTTGACGAAATAGGAGACATGTCCATTGGCCTCCAGGCGAAGCTTCTTCAGGTCCTTCAGGATTCTGAATTTTGCCGGGTTGGCGGTATAAAGGACAAGAAGGTTGATGTATGGGTGATCTGTGCGACGAATCACGATCTCGAGACAGATATTCAGAAAGGCGTATTCAGGGAAGATCTCTTTTACAGGATTAATATAATAAAGATAGAGGTCCCGCCGCTAAGGGATAGAAAGGATGATATTCCTCAATTAATCAATCATTTTTTCAGGAGGTACAGCAAGGCCCTTAACCGCAAGACAGCCCCCCTCAGGATCTCCAACGAGCTTCTCGATATCTTTATGTACCATTACTGGCCTGGTAATGTAAGGGAACTGGAAAATTATGTGCAAAAAATAATTGTAATGGGCGATGAAGAAGCGGTAAAGCAGGAGCTTCTCTCAAAACGAGATCCCAAGGGGTACTCAGGAGGTCATGTGGTTCATCCGGATTTCTCCAGGGAAGAGGATCTCATCAACTCCGTGATTGACGGTATTCAGAACGATTTTCCCGAATCTTTTCCCTCCCTTAAACAGGTCAAGAAACTGGCCCAATCAAAAGCCGAGCGTATCTTTATAGAAGAGGCCCTGAGAAGGACAGGGGGTAACAAAAGGGATGCAGCCGTTTTACTTCAGATAAGCTACAAGGCCATTCTTTATAAAATAAAGGAATACGGCATTGACAGTATGAAGGAAGAGTATGTAAAAGATGGAATAAGTGTGACGATTGTCCAAGAATAAACTCTTCCATATAGGAGAAAAGTTTTTCTTTCAAATAGGAAAAGTTTTTGCCACAAGTATTTATCTTCCCTCCGTTTTCCGCAAATAGCATGTGTTTTTGAAATTATTCGAAGTAATCCGTGGTATTTCTTTTGCAAGAATTCATACAGTTTACCTCAATGAAAGGGGTTTAAAGAAGATGCCAAGGGGCGCAATTTATCAAGATGCGAAGAGTGAGAACGACAGAAGGAGATATCCGAGGATTCCCATGGATATCCCGGTTGATATTTGTTTTGATCATGATAACAAGGGGAATTTTAGGAAAGCGGGGGTTACTGTTGATGTAAGTCCTGCCGGTATACTTCTCAAGACAAAGTCAGAATATTTTCACAGGGGCCAGTCCCTGCTCTTTTATCCGAGCTATCCTGAGCAGCCAAATGACAACTGGTTAAGGGGGCGTATCCGGTGGGTAAAAAAGCGCGCTGGCTGGTGCCTGAACGGCATATCTATTGAGGATAGAGAAAGGTTTTTCTTATCCTTTCTTTCGGCGGTTTCACAAAACAGTCTCTCCATATCATTCGTCGATTCTATGATTGATACCTTTTCCGATAGCGTGTTCCTCGTAGACGCTGGCATGAGTATCATATCTGTCAGTAAAAGGCACCCGCTGGTTCCGGTGGATCGGGAAAAGGTCCGTGGGGAAAAGATCACAGAAATTCCATCTGTCTTAAAACTCTTTTCGTCAGAGCAGTTTAACCTAAAGCATGACCTACAGGAGGTTTTGTACACAAGGAATGATAAACAGCACAGGGCCCTACCTCTCGAGTTTGGCAAGGAGGGGGAAAAGGACAGCCACGTTTTTAATATAAGTTACCGGTACCTGAACAGTCCTTCTTTGAAGGAATCGGTTCTAATACAGGTCAGGGATGTTACCGCCCTGTGCAGGCTCAAGGAGAATATAGAGAAAAAGAACAGAAACCTATTTGAACAGTATCGTTTTACCTTGATGGGTCACATCATTGACGAACTCCTCGAAGATCTAATATGTCCCCTGTCGGCGGTAGTTGGAAGGATCGATCTGTTGAAAATGAAAATGTCCGGGAGGGCGGGCCCTTCCCCGCAGGTTGAAAATGCGGTTGACGACTGGTTGAGAGAGCTTGAAACTATAGACGGCCTTGTTGAGCAGATTACACAGCATTGCACAGTCGCGGCCAAGAGGCGGGAAAGGGAAAAACTCGGAGCCTTTAAAAGCGACATATCTCTCAACAGTCTCGTTAAAGAGACCCTTATGATATTAAGTGTCCACGAACGATTCAGGAAGATCGAAATCTCAATGGACTTAAAAAAGGGATTGCCGCGGTTCAAGGGGGAATATTTTGATTGGCTCAACGCCGTCATAGCACTGCTCCAGTGTCTCAGCAGGGAAATGCAGACCCAGCGCGAAAAGAGGTTGAAGATAGAGACTTTTGAGAAGGATGAATATCTCGTTCTATCTGTATCTCATAATGCAAAGGCATTGAAAATGCCTTTGGAACAGGGATCGGGCCTGTCCATTTTTGACCTGATACAAAAAAAGTACAAGACTGCAATTGAGACTGCTGGTGGAAACGGCAGGCAAAAGATATCTTTTTATATAAGGAGGAGCATAACGCAGTAGCCGGCGGTACGACATTTCTACGTTTCTTCCTGCGGGGCGAAGTGTTTATAGGTGGGGTATCCTGCGGGGCGTTTTTACTGTTTGGCCCCTATGCCTGAAAGAACGATTGCGTTCTCCTGGGAAACGCCGGGTACTTGTAAGCTAATGTTCCTTTATATGCCTCTTGACAGAGTTTTTAAGCTCGTCGAGGTTGAAGGACTTGACTATGTAGTCGTCTGACGCCCAGGAGGCCAGGTCCTGCTTGTATTCAGGGTAAGCAGAACTTAATATCACCGGAACGTCCGGACTCATCTGTTTCATCTGCCTCAGTACCTCGATGCCGTCCATGCCGGGCATGTTGATATCGAGAATCACAAGGTCGGGTCTTTCCTCTTGGAAAAGCTTCAGTCCTTCCTCGCCGGTCATGGCAGAAATTACTTTATAGCCTTCCTCCTCAAGCTCTTCCTTATAAAGGAGATGGATGCTTTCTTCATCATCAATAACCAATATTTTTTTCTGGGTCTCACTCATGATGCCCCCTTCCTGCATTGGAATTATATCATGAACTTTTCAGAATAGTAGCCGCTTCTTCCGGCGGGACCGTGTTTATGTGAAAGCCGGTGCCCCATTCAAATCCTGCAACGGTGCTAACCTTGGGCATGATTTCTATGTGCCAGTGATAATGTTCAAGGTGTGAATCCCGTAATGGTGCTGTGTGAAGCATGAAATTGTAAGGAATGTTTGGCAGAACCCTGTCAAGCCTTTTCATTGTGGATGAGAACAGCATGGCGAACTGGTGCAGATGGGCATCGTCCATTGAGATGAATCTGCTTTGATGTCTCTTGGGCAGAACCCACATCTCGAAAGGGGATCTCGGAGCAAATGGACAGATGGTAATAAAATCTCTGTTTTCATCCACAAGACGTGTCTGCTGGGACCGTTCTTGACGAATGATATCACAAAATACGCAGCGTTCCTTGTATTCAAAATAACGCTGGCAGCCGTTCAGCTCTTCCTGGATAATTTGGGGAACAATAGGCAGGGCAATGAGCTGGGAATGGGAATGCTCAAGTGACGCCCCGGCGGCCTTGCCAAAGTTCTTGAAGACAATGATATATTTGAACCTGGAATCCCGTGCAAGATCGATCAATCTGTCCTTGTACGCGCGGAATACCAAAACGAGCTGCTCTACCGCCATGGAAGACAGGGTTTCATAATGGCGAGGAGTTTCTATTATTACTTCATGGGCGCCAATACCGTTCATCTTGTCATAAATCCCCTCGCCCCTTTTATCGAGTTCACCCTCTATAATCAGTGCGGGGAACTTATTCGGAACAACCCTCAGTTGCCATTCAGGCCCGTTAGGGTCGTGTGAAGGGCGGCCGTAAACAAGTACTTCCGGAGGGGTTGTGTTTTCATGACCAGGACAAAGGGGACAATATCCCCCCTTTGTTTCGTCTTTTTTCTTGACAAAATCATAGGGTCTCTTTCCTCGCTCCGAGGCGATAATCACCCATCTGCCAATAATAGGGTCTCTTCTTAGTTCGGGCATTAATTGGTCAGGGCTACGTACCCTTGAGCCTTTCCTCCTGTTCCTGTTTTGACTTACACTCTATGCACATGGTGGTAACTGGTCTTGCCTCTAGGCGTTTTACGCCGATATCTTCGCCACACTCCTCGCATATTCCGTAAGTGCCGTCATCTATACGTTCAAGGGCGGTCTTTATCTTTTTTATGAGTTTTCTTTCCCGGTCCCTGATTCGTAGTTCAAAGCTTCTGTCTGATTCCAGGGTAGCCCTGTCTGCCGGGTCCGCAACCTTACTGTCACTTACAGTCATTTCTTCCAGGGTTTTGTCTGCCTCGTCAAGGAGTGCGTTCAGCTTATCCTGAAGAAGTTTTCTGAAGTATTCAAGCTGAGCCTGGTCCATGTAAATTCCTCCTCGTTATGAGCAACTTCCGAAGATAAAAATGCAATGGAAAAAGTGGCTGAAGGGCATAAACTATGGGTCTTGCCTGATCCAGTGCCCGCTTTTCCCGCCCGTTTTTTCCAGTAATTTAATTTCTCTTATCTCGATTCCTTTTTCTATGCCCTTGCACATATCGTATATGGTGAGGGCTGCCACTGATACTGCTGTCATGGCCTCCATCTCCACTCCTGTCTTGGCATTGATGGAGGCAGTGGCCGTTATTCTTACACTATGTATGTCTTCCATGAGTTCGAATTCTATCCCAACGAATTCAACGGGAAGCGGGTGGCAGAGGGGAATAAGGTGCCCCACCCGTTTTGCTGCCATAATTCCTGCAATTCTTGCCGTAGCGAATACGTCACCTTTGGG
Source organism: Deltaproteobacteria bacterium (assembly GCA_015493475.1). Taxonomy (GTDB): domain Bacteria; phylum Desulfobacterota; class Dissulfuribacteria; order Dissulfuribacterales; family QOAL01; genus JAADCZ01. The sequence goes on along the minus strand of WGDC01000036.1, from coordinate 17,811 downwards.
AACATCTTTTTCAACAAGGCGTTTGAAGGTATTTACTCCCACCACTACCACCCCAGAGGCAACGGCGTTTCTGTTACTCGGCTGCTTTTTAGTTACGTCGACCATCCTGGCCCTGCCTTCCTGATCGAGGTGGGTGAATTCTCTTTCCATGACTGTTCCCTATCTGAGTTCCACTTTTTTGAATATCTTTTTGAAAAAGCCGTCCTTTTCTCGTTCCTTATGTTTTTCTATCTCCATGAATTCCTGCAAAAGTTCCTTCTGTCTGTCACTAAGGCCCGATGGGGTCACAAGCCTGATTTTTATAAGTTGGTCCCCTGGAGAGAAACCTCGAAGGTCAGGGAATCCTTTGCCTTTAAGCTTGAATATGGCACCAGGTTGCGTTCCTGCCGGTATCTTTATTTGTTCCTGGCCATCTAAGGTGGGTACCTGTATAACCTCGCCGAGGCATGCCTCTATGGAAGAAATCTCTACCTCGCAGTAGAGGTCGTTACCTTTTCTATGAAAATATTTATGTGGCTCCACATGGATTACGATGAAAAGGTCGCCTCTTTGTCCGCCTCGCGATCCCGCCTCTCCTTCATGCCTGAGCCGAAGTTTTGCACCGGTGTCCACCCCTGCCGGTATTTTGATTTTTACTTTCCTGTACTGCGGTGTTCTACCTTTGCCGTGGCATGAAGGGCAGGGTTTGGTAAAGATTGTACCTGTCCCGCTACAGTTTGGGCAGGTGGTGGAAACCTGGAAAAACCCCTCTGAACGAATGATTTGTCCCCGCCCCTGGCATGTTGGACATGTCGTTACCTCGTTCCCTGCCTCTGCTCCGGTACCAGAGCACCTGGTGCATGTTTCCAATCGCTGTATCTCGATTTCCTTTTCCGACCCCTTGGCCGCCTCTATAAAGGAGATGGTGAGGTCGTAGCGGAGATCTGCTCCCTTTTGCGGTCCAAAGTCAGAGCGCCTGCTGGTTCTGCCGGTGGAAAATCCGAAGAAGTCTTCAAAAATGTCATTGAAAGCACTGAATATATCTTCTGTATGGCTAAAGCCACTAAAACCGCTCCCAGAAACGCCTTGATGTCCGTAAGCATCATAAAGGCGCTTTTTCTCAGGATCTTTTAAAACCTCGTAGGCCTCGGCCGCCTCTTTGAATTTTTCTTCAGCCTCCTTGTCGCCCGGGTTCCTATCCGGGTGGTATTTAAGGGCAAGTTTCCTGTAGGCCTTTTTGATTTCTTCTATGGAGGCGGCCCTGGTTAATCCTAAAACTTCATAGTAATCCCGTTTCATAGTCATTTCCCGTTCTTGTCAATCTCCATGCGAAGCGCTTCCATGATGCGTTTTTCTTCGGCCTCCTTTGCCAGATCTTCAAGATTTTCAAAGGTCACCTTGCCCGCAGCTATTTCCCTTAGAGCCGTAATGATCTCCTTGTTGCTGCTTTTGACCAAGGGTTGAGCCCCTTTTCTGAGCTGTTTGACCCGCTCAACTGCAAGGTGCACTATGAAAAACCGGTCTGGTATCTGTTTGAGGCAATCTTCAACGGTAACTCTTGCCATTTTTCCCCCCGTTATAGAAAAAATTTATGGAAACACTAAATATATAATGCTTTTGATGCCCAGTGCAATCTTTATATCGTCATGTTCCTTTGTAGTATTCTCCTACTCCTTGCTTATCGGCACGAATTAGAATCAATATCCTTCGTCAAGGCGGCAAAAGCTGAAAGATTCTACGGTGAAGAGAAGGGTAAATGCGTTGGAATGGTTATGATGAATCTCGTGCTGCCTGGGCGGCTTTCCACCTGGATTTCTCCTTCGTGGGCCTCTATGAAGGATTTGGCTATGGCGAGTCCGAGCCCAGTTCCCATTGGGCCTTTTTTTGTAAAAAATGGCCTGAATATCTCGTCGAGTTCATTATCCGGTATGCCGGCGCCATTGTCCTCTATGATAATACGTACCTTCTCGTCCATAGCGGACAGGACTACGCGTATTTTCCCAGCTGGCCCTACCGCGTCCACGGCATTTGTCAGTATATTCAATATGGCCTGGTTAATCAGTTCCTTGTCTCCCATGATGAAGCAATCATGTCCGGGAAGCGTTGTGTTTATGGAAACCCCCTTTTTATCAATGAGGGTGAGGGAACTGCAAAGGGCCTGTAAAAGCTCTTTCAGGTTGACCCTTGTAAGGATCACCTCGGGCTTTTTTGAAAAGAGGGAGACGTTTTGCGTGAAGCGCTTGAGGCTTCCCAGATTCTCATCAAAGGTCTCTATGGCCTTTTCGCCTTCTTTGGAAAGTCTTTCCTGCGACAACTGATACTTTATGAGTCCAAACCTGTTCAAAGTGTTTCCCACCTCGTGAAGTAGCATTGCTGAAAGCTCACCAAGAACCGCCAAGTTTTTTAGCTGCACCTTGTCCGTGGCCTTGTCAATCTGCTCGGAAATATACTTTTTTAGCGACTCTGCCATGTGGTTAAAGGTGTTGGCGAGTTCCTCTATCTCGTCCCTGGTGTTGAGCACTATCTCGTTGTTGAGCATCCCAGTTGAAAATCTCTGTACCTCGTTCTTCAGCTTGAGAATGGGGTCTACAACGATTTTACCTACCATGAGCGTACCAAATAACACGGACATGGCCAGCGCGCCGAGGCATATTCCAAGGGCATAGAGCTGGAGGCTCAGTATTTTTCTGTCAATGTTGTGTCTCGACAGGAGCAGCTTGACCTTGCCAATAGTCTCTATGGCCTTTTCAGGAGCAATGTTGTAAATTCCTTCAATATCATCAGATGTATCGTGCAAGATTGTTACCGGACAGGATATTGTTTCTATTTCTCCTGGTTTTTCAGTTGAGCAAGAAGCCAGGACGTTATTGTTGGCATCAAGTATTTTTACTCCTGAGATTCCAGGTTTTTGTAGAATATGTTCACACTGTTCCCTGAGTCTCTCCTTGTTGCCACTAAGAATGGGCAGTTTCAGCGTACTGGCAAAAAACTGAGCAATGGTCTCTCCCCGGGCGAAGAACTCGGATTCCAGCATGGATGTGGCCTTCATGGTGTAAAGTGTACCGATAGCCATAACCATGAGAAATTCGATAAAAACGAATATAAGTACTACCTTCAGTCTCAGGCCAATCTTCATCGTATCACCAGCCGGGCCTTTTCCATCACAGCCTCTGGGATTTTGATCCCTAGTCTTCTTGCTGTCTTGAGGTTGATGGATAAGATGAGTTTCCTGGGATGCTGGATCACTGTTTTTTCTCCAGTCCTTCCATGAATTCTGTCAATGGCCAGCTGCGCTGCTTGCTCCCCGAGCGCCACGATGTCTGCCTCTAGAGCATAAAGAGCGCCGTTTCTGACGTATCCTGATGAAAGGCCGCATACAGCTATTTTGTTGCGAAGACCCCAGAGAAGCGTATAGGCAACCGCTTCCTGGGAATTAAATATCCTTGGATCAGGCGTGATGAAAAAGGCATTTACATGGCGCCTTATAAGCGCCTGTAAGGCAAGTTCTATTGAGGAAAAAAAGGTTGATATCAAAATGCGGGCATCCCGACCATGGCAAGCTCCTTCTTCCATCTCCTCTATAGGTTCCTCAGCGCTGTTATAAGAAAGTAAGCCGGCGAGGACATGTTTCTTCATCCTGCACAATATCTCCATCCTTGTTTCAATTGGCACGTCCATGCTTACTGCAAGAAAGCCATGCCTTTTTATAGCCTCTATGCTCTTATCGACAAGCAATGTCGCCACCCATGGAAAGATAGGCATTGTCTCTTTTAGGAAAAAGGCCGCCCTGGTGCCTATACACACCGCAACAGACGGATTAAACCTGTTGATCTGTTGCCTTATGGCGTCAGTATCGTCTTCATTGAGGTATATGGACTGTATCTCAAAGGGCTTATGGCACCTTTCCCATATCTCGTTTCTTACACCTTTTTCGCATTTGAGGTAAGGTCCCGTTCTCTTGGAAACTATTATCAAGAAGCGTGTGACCGATTTGTCTGCAAATACGCTAGAGAGGCAGAAGGAACACAGGGAAACTGCGGCAAAAAAAAAGACTGCCAATGTATAACGAAACAATGTGATGCTTTTTCTATACATGGGCCTTTCCAGCATGAATCAGGGCTTAATACCTGTAGCTAAAACCCACCATTAAACTGAATGGGTCCTGCGGGACACGCGGCAGAGACGCTCCGTTTGTAGGATCTCCGCTTTCGTTAGCGGCGGTAAAGTATTTTGAATCGAGAAGATTTTTCATGGTTATGTGGGCGTCTATGCCCGGGACCAGGTCTATCCACCTGAGATTAGCATCTACGAGAAAAATTCCAGGAATGGTGCTTCCATGATACACGGTGTTGAACGGGCTGCTGTGGATTTCACTTCTCCATCTGCACCTGAGATTGTAGGATAGGTGGCTGCCGATGTATCCTGTGATTCCAGCCATAATCTTGTGGCTTGATATCTTTGGGCCGTCAAAGCTATGTCCTCGTAAGTGTTGCCTCGAGTTTATGAAAGAGTATCCTATGTTAATAGTGGCCATCCTGCTAAATTTATAACTGGCGGCTATATCTACTCCAAAATTGGTGAGCCGCCCTGTATTGTCGGCGATTTCTACTGTTGCCTTTTCCCCTCCCTTATTGGTCACGAGAAAGACATTTCTGAAAAAACGCCCAGCCTCCTGTATTGAATTTACAGATCGTGATACGTAAGTGGATACATTTAGAAAGAGCCTTTTCGTGTGTCTTGAATAGCTAAGTTCTATGGATGAGACCTTTTCTGGGTCCAAGCTTTGTCCGAATACGGAGGGGGGGAGGTGTGCATAGTTATTGTCAACCCATGCTTTGTACCTGAAATATGCCGAAGGTGAGATATAGGCATGACCGTACATGAGCTTGAAGGTTTCACCTTTTTTGACGGTATAAATGATGCCCGTGCGGGGATTAAATGAATCGTGGTGGGTAAATGTTTCCCAGTCATAACGTGCCCCCGCAAACAGGGAGAACCTGCCCGTAAGGTGGTGATTGGCTTGGACGTAGAGGCCGTATGTCCAGTAGTTGTATTCCCTGAAAGGCCCCACGTGTATGTGCTTTCCCTGGCTTGTTATTACTTCCTTGACGGGGAAATCCCTATAGGTGTCCCCCCGGTCAAAGGGGGTCCTTGAATTGAGATAGGGCATGGTTGATATCCGTTTGAAGTCAAGGCCTCCAATGATTTTGCCTCTTTCGTAGCTGTAACGCAGCTGCTCCTCCATGCCGAACATGTCCGAACGCTCGTAGATGTAATTGTTGAATTGTTTTCGGCCATACCTGCTGTGGGGGTCCATCCGGTATATCTGGCCTTTGAACATGGTTACGGCATCAAGATAGTCAGTAACAGGCAGGCGGTGGGTAAGCTTGAAATTCCATGTGTCAAGTTCCACCCTGTCCTTGGAGCTTTGTGTCCTTCCGGTTGTAAACGGTGCTGCGATATTGGTTGGCTGTCTTGTGTGCAGGTAGACCGTTTCAAAGGAAAGGTTTTTCCATCCGGCCTTTATGGAGAGATCCCAGTCCGTTTCCGGTATTTCAAAGGTCTGGTCCGAGTTGTAGTAGCGGGTTTTCCCGTGAACCGGGTCATGGTAGTGGTAACCCCTGTAAATGTCTCGGAGATCGAATCCCTTTGATCCGAATCCGTGAACGTACAGATGCAAAAATGAGTCCATAGTGGGCTTTACCTGAACGAGCATGTGACCTTCCACTGAGTCAGCGTTTCCGCCGGATATTTCCATTTCAAGGTGTTTTGGCTCGTTGACGTTTTTGGTGATGAGGTTGATTATTCCTGCGTAAGCGTCTGCGCCGTATATGGCGGAAGAGGGTCCATACATTACCTCTACCTGCTTGATGTCCCCGAGGGAAAGCTGTTTGCCATAGACGAGGTTGCTTCCGTTTTCTGGGTTGAGTCTTATTCCATCCTTTAAGACAATGAGTTTGTTATTTCCCCAAAGGCCCCTCTGTATTACGTAGGTGCCGCCTGCCTGACCACCTATGTGTCTCTCGATGTCGAAACCCGGCAGGTCTTCAAGTACATCCACAAGGCACTTGTAGCCCCTTTCACGTATCATCTTGGCCGTTACTACCAATACAGTGGAGGGGGCTTGGCTGCTTGGCTGCCTGAATCTCGAGGCAGATATCACAGGTTCATCCATGAAATAGTAGATGCGTTCCGGCTCGTATCGGGGAAAGAGGGAAGTGTTTGAGAGGCCTGCTGAAGGTGTAAGGGGAACAATTAAAAGAAAAAACAGGAAAAGAGCCTTTATGCAGGCCTTCCTTGCTCTATCTTCCATTCTTTGCTCCTTTTATGGCGGTAAAAGGCTATCTGCTTATCAAGAGGAGCGGCCGATATTCCCAAGCCTGGCCTCTATAAAGCGGTAGAAAGGCGGGGACAGCTTAACCTCTACCTGCACAACTCCCAATCCCAGGTCCCGGTTAATCAAGGGCCACCTGCCACCGTGTATTTTTGCAAAATCTTTTTCTGTTGTCAAAACAATACCGGCACCTGTCTCCCTGGCCCGGTTCCCAATGCGGGACAGGTCATGGCTGCTGTAAAAATGGTGATCGGGAAACGATAGCATTCCGGAAATGGAGATCCCTTTTTTTCTGAGGAGCGTGTAAAAGGAAGCGGGCCTTGCGAGTCCGCAGAAGCAGAAACAGCCTGGTGAATCATTCATTTCCCAGGCGCCCTTGCAAGCGGTGTCCTTGGTCCAGGCATGATATATGTTGCTGATTTCGTAAGAACTTCTGAAAAGGGGGGCCGTGTTTGAAAGGGACCGGACCGTCTCTTCTATTAGCGGAATTTCATTGAACGGGACCTCGTTGCATTTAGTTATCACTACAGCATCGGCCCTTGACAGGGCATCAGGGAATTCCCTTAAAGTTCCCCCTGGAAAGACCCTTCCGGAGCCAAGAGGTCTTGCCGCCTCCACCAGGACTACGTCGAGGTCTCTTTTGAGTCCGAGATGCTGAAACCCGTCATCGAGCACAAGGACGGAGACCCCGAGTTCTTCCGCAGCCAAAAGGCCGCACTTGTACCTGTCAGAGCCGGCGACCACTGGAATCCCCTCGAGCTTGGAGGCCATCATCCAGGGTTCGTCTCCAGCCCTATTTACGGTTGTCCTGATGGCCTCTCCATCGCTCACCAATAGGGGGCCACTGCCGGCTTTGCCCCCGTATCCCCTTGTCAGGACCGCTGGGTGAACCCCCTTTTTCCTCAAGAAGCGGCATATCTCTATGACATGGGGAGTTTTGCCAGTGCCGCCAAGGCTTAGGTTGCCCACGCTGATCACCGGGATAGGGAGGCGCCTTGCCTTTAGGATGTTTTTTTCGTAAAGAGTGGCTCTAAGACGCATAAGGCTGCCGTATAGGCTGGAAAAGGGCCGCCCGAGAACAAGGAGCCTTTCTGCATTCCTATGATATATCATGGGGCATGAACCTGCTGATTATTTCCAGATATTTTTCAGTGACACCCTTGTTGGCATTACTGAATTCCGAGGCGGCAAGGCAGGCCCGTTCATATGCCTGCCTGTCTGACAGCATTTGTCCCATGGCGGTTTCGAGATGTGCTCCGTTCAAGACCATTTTGCCAGCTCCGGCATTTTCAAGGGCATGCGCTATCTCCCTGCAGCTTTCCACGTTGGGTCCAAAAAATACTGGTTTTCCGAGAGAAACGGGTTCAAGCAGGTTGTGTCCACCGACTGGTGCAAGGGTCCCGCCAACAAAGGCTGCAAAACACAGGGAGTAGAAGTCTGTGAGTTCTCCGAGGGTGTCTAAGATGAATACGTCAGGGTCATTAGGCCCGGTCTTTTCACTCCTTAGGGAAAAATCAAGGCCAAGTGAAGAACAGAGCTTTGCCACCCGCCTGTTTCTCTTGGTATCGCGGGGTGCAAGTATGAGTCTCAGATCGGGATGGTTGCCTCTAAGAGAGAGAAACATTTTCAGTAATGTTCGTTCCTCAGGCGCGTGTGTGCTCCCAGCGCAGAGGATTAATGCATTCCTTTTAAATCCGGTCAGACCGAGGAGACGCGCCCTCTTGGCCGAGTCAATGGGCGGGGCCTTTATGTCAAGTTTGATGTTTCCTGTGGCGTCTATCTTTTCCTTGTCTATGCCAAGACTTTCCATGCGCTTTGCGTCATCACGTGACTGCATGCACAGAAACGAAAAATTGCCGTAAAGAAAGCTCGCTGCTCCTGGTAAGACAGAGAGCCTCGATGCGGCTCTTGATGATATACTTCCGTTAACAAGGAGTATCCGGCTTCCGACCGCCTTGAGATCTGCCATGATGTTTGGCCAGATATCTGTTTCTATCAGCAAGAAACAGTCCGGCCTTATCATTCTGGCGAATTTCCTTGTGACAAAGAAGAGGTCAATGGGAAAGGCCGTAGTGGTGACCCGGTCCGTTCCGCCTGTCCAGTCCCTTTCTATGGCGTCAATCCCGGTTCGGGTAGAGGCAGAAAGGATTATGTCCATACCTTTGTACCTTGAGTAAAGTGCGTTGATCAGGGGCCTTGCAGCGTTGTATTCTCCAAGGGACATGGCGTGTATCCAAATCCGTGGTACCTTGCGGAAGGGCAGCCGCATTTTAATCCCCATCCTTGACAGGAATTGTTTCCTGTACTTGTCCCTTGACAGGCAATACAGGCATAAAACAGGCAGCAAGGGCATGGCGGCTATCTGGAATACCCGGTAAAATAGATGGTAGCCCTTTTCTACTTGCATATTCTGATAATTGATATGGCCGGAGTAGGCACGAAATAGTTGCCAGCTCCAAGCTTTTTGCCATAATCTATGCTTATCCTTGTCAGTTCCGGTGAAAGGGATTTGCCCGTTGCAAAGGAGACGGCTCTTTCAAGACTTTCGATCAGTATCGTGGATGCCAATAGTATGCCCCCGGGTCTTAGGGCTTCCCAGCAGGCCTCGAGTAGGCCTCTATCGCCGAGGCCTCCGCCTATAAATATGCGGTCGGGCGCTGGTAGCCCGGTCACGCAACCAGGGGCCCGCCCATGGATTATCTCCATATTGAGCGCCATGAATTTTCTCTTGTTTCTTATTAAATGAACACATCTTTTTTCTCTGGATTCTATTGAGTAGATTTGGAGCCATGGTGCAAGCAGTGATGCCTCAATGGAAACGGAACCTGAACCGGCCCCGACGTCCCAAAGGACCTGGGCCATGGTAAGCTCAAGCCTTGACAGGATAACGGCCCGCACCTCCGGCCTTGTTATGAGGCCGTTTTCATGGCTGAATCTGTCTGTGTCCATCCCGAAGGTCCCGTTCTGCCTGCCATGCTCGCCAAGGATGATAAGCAGGTTCAATGGGTGAAATTTCTGATGGGCCGCTTCCCTTATAGACAGGTCCAGAAAGGCCTCGTGGCGTCCGCCCATGTCTTCTGCCACAAGGAAACGGGCTTCTTCAAGTCCCATTTTCATGAGCCCTTTCGCGATGGCGTCCGGGGTGTTCCTGTTGTCTGTAAATACCGCAACCTTGAATCTGTTGTTCTCAAGGATTTTTTCCACGAGCCTGTTGAGTCCCCTTTCATCCTTACCGTGCAGGCTTACGCAGTCCAAATCGTCCCATGGAAGCCGGAACCGGGCGCACGCCTTTTGAATAGAAGTAAGCGTTGGGAAAAAAGAGAGCTCTTTTTTGTCAAAGCATCTTAGGAGGCGCCTGCCTATGCCAAAAAAAAGCGGATCCCCGGATGCCAGGATTAGTATGTCGCCATATCCCTTCCGGCGTCTTATTTCCTTTATCATGCCCTGGATCGGTACAACGGGGAGGAGTTTTGCCGTGCTGTCATGTAGGGTCTGGGTGAACCTTTTTGAGGCGAAGACGAAAGAACACCTGTCTATAAGGGACCTGATCCGGGCGTCTTGGTTCTGTGGCTCAAAGCCAGCTACAAAAATCATTTTCTTTTACTTGCAAAAGTTCTTAAGCTACAATATCTTCCGAAAGGGCCTATGGAACAACCTTTTTATGATATTCCAACTCAAGAAAAAGTTCATAAAAAATGTGAAAAGGTGGCTGCAGCTTCGCAGGCTCCTGCTTCTTGCCATACCAACAGGCATAATAGCAGGGCTCGGTTCCGTCTTTTTCTTTGTAGCCCTTGATTATTCCCACCACATATTTCTTGACTACATGGCAGGTTACCGCCCCGAAGGGCCTGGGGGAGAAAATTCATTGTTCCTGCCAACCAATACCCCCTTCATAAGATGGATGCTCCTCGTGGTGCCGACCCTCGGCGGACTCATAGCCGGCTGGCTGATTTACACCTTTGCACCGGAGGCCGAGGGCCACGGTACGGACGCCGCCCTTGAAAGTTATCACTTCAAGGACGCCACCATACGGGCCAGGGTCCCGCTAATTAAAACCATAGCCTCTGCCATAACCATTGGCTCCGGGGGTTCAGGAGGAAGAGAGGGGCCAATTGCCCAGATAGGGGCGGGCTTTGGCTCCATTATTGCTCAGAAGCTCCACCTCAGCACCCAAGAGCGTCGTATCCTCATGATGGCAGGGATGAGCGCCGGTATAGGTTCCATATTCCATGCCCCTCTAGCCGGGGCCATATTTGCCGCAGAAATCCTCTACAGGGACATTGATATGGAGTATGAGCTCCTTGTTCCATCAGCCATAACATCGGTCATCGCCTATTGCGTATTTTCCCTGTTTTTCGGGTTTGGAGCCCTCTTTGTGACTCCCCCGTACGTGTTTCATCATGCCTCGGAAATTTTACCTTATACGGTACTTGCTGTTGTGGTGGCCTATGCCGCGAGATTTTATGCAAGGGTTTTTTATTTCATAAGGGATTTATTCCTGAAACTTCCCATCATAAACCATTTGAAGCCTGCGATAGGCGGATTCCTCACAGGCCTGATTGGCTACTATTTCCCGGGTGCCATATACACCGGGTACGGAGTGTTGCAGCAGGCATTTGAGGGCAAGCTGCTCCTCGTTACCCTTCTGCTCGTGGCATTCGGGAAGATTTTTACCACCTCTTTCAGTATAGCATCTGGAGGCAGCGGAGGCGTATTCGGGCCGTCAGTCGTAATAGGAGGTACCCTGGGCGGGGCCGTCGGGCTTATCCTACAAAAGCTCTGGCCGGCCCTTGTGCCTAATCCTGAGGCCTATGTTATCGTTGGCATGGCCGGTTTTTTCGCATCAGCCGCAAGTACTCCCTTTTCAACTGTGATAATGGTTAGCGAGATGACGGGGAATTACGAGCTTCTACTGCCGGCGGTATGGGTGTCCACTCTTTCCTTCCTGTTAAAGGGCAAGACAGGGATTTATGAGAAGCAGCTTACCACGAGATTTGACACGCCAATCCATCACGGTGATTTTCTACTCGGCATACTTGCCCGGCTTACAGTTCACGAGGTGCTTACCAGGATCAAGGATCAGCAGCCGGAGCCCATCCCGGAGAACTGGACATTGCGGGAGCTTGTTTCCTACATGTCCCAGTATCCAGCCTCCGCCTTTGTGGTGGTGGATAAAGATGGCGGCTATGCCGGGGTCATTATGGCCCAGACAGTGCGGCACGCAGTCACTTTCCAGGGGCTTGATTCTGACGTGAAGGTAAAGGACCTTTTGGAGGAAAGACCCACAGTATTTCCTTGGAATTCTCTTGCCACGGCCTTGAAGAAGATGGCGGAGGAGAAGTCCGACGAGCTGGTGGTGCTGTCGGACCGTACCGACAAGCCTGTGCCAAGGGGCCTCATTACCAGGTCAGACATACTGAAGGCTTACGACAAGGCTATCTACAGCACTCTTTAATCTATGTATCAAAAAAGAACCGGCAGATCGAGCAAACAAACAGGCCAATTTTCACGGCTCGGTGTGTATGATCTTTTTGTCATAGGATACGAGAATAAGGTTCAACGCCTGGCCGTCCGGAAGGAATTTTCCGAGCCTGTCGCGGGCATAACTGCAGACTCCCCTGATGATATCAGCTCCCCCTGGGTCTCCCTGTAATTTGGCAAGGAGCTGTCGGACCGTGTTAATCCCGTCTTGGCAGGGCTCCATGCCAAAATGGCGATGCATGAACCTTGCCGCCTTCTCGGGGTCAAGAGGGCCAAAACGTACATGGGTTTGATTCCATCCCATTGCCATTTTCACAAGTTTTGACCACTGACAGGCTATTATGACTTTCTTGAAAGGCCGGGATGCGACCTCCTTGAGTGAAAAACCAACGTAGTCTCCCATGGCTATGAAGGCTTCTTCCCTGAGGTTGAGGGTCCTCATTGCCGCCTCCTCGCTGGATCTTCCTGTAGAAAGACAAACAGTATCAAGGCCCACGGCAAGGGCTACATCCATGGAAACAGTGATAGTGGCGCACCATGCTGCCTCGGAAATGGGTTTTACAATGCCTGTTGTGCCAAGTATGGAGATCCCTCCCACTATGCCAAGTCTCTTGTTGAGGGTCTTTCCGGCAAGCCTTTTACCCTGGGGCACCTTTATGGTGACCTTCACGTTTTTCCTGATGTTCCCAAGTTCTGACAAAACGGCCTGTCTTATCATCTGTCTTGGAACCGGATTTATTGCAGGCTCTCCTGGGTTTATCGCAAGCCCAGGTTTCGTGACAGTGCCTACTCCCGTGCCGCCTAGGATTTTTACGTCGGGTTTGCCTTCCCCCGCCTCTATTTCCACCATGGCTATTATTTCTGCGCCATCTGTCACATCCGGGTCATCTCCGGCGTCCTTTACGACACAAGCCTCGGCGCTGTCTCTGCCGGTAAGCCTGGTCCAGGCAACCCCCATGGTACGTTCCAAGCCATCCGGAAAGGAAATGGTTACATCATCGACGCGCTGATCAGGATTTGACAGCCTCAATGCAGCCGCCTTGGCAGCTGCGGCGGCGCACGCTCCAGTAGAGAATCCTTCTCTCAGTCTTTCCCTTTTTTTACTCATGGGACTTTCCTGAAAGACAACTGTTTTCCCAATAGCAAGACGCGGAGACAGAAAGAACGCAGAATACTTGGGATGTAAGGGTAATTTTCCGTAGCGAAAAAACGGCGATCTGATAAAAGAGACGGCTTTCCAGAGGCACCCATGAATACTTGGTTCTCTTTCGATTTCAAAGGGGAGAGGTGCGTATCTTTTTTCTTCTGTCTCCCGGAAGTTTCAGCGTGACGCAGGTACCTTTCCCCAGGGTGGATTTCACCTCAATACGCCCGCCGATTTCTTCCATTATCCGCTTGGAAAAGGTAAGGCCCATGCCGAGGTGTCCAGTCTTGGTGGTGAAAAAGGGGTGAAATATTCTTTCCATCAGTGGCGGCCTTATACCCTGGCCGGTATCGGTTACTGAAATTTTTAGTGTCCATGGGTTCCCGCTATCCTGTTCAAAGGCTACGTGAACAAGTGCATCTCCATCCGATTCCCGGCATGCCTCGCAACCGTTCACAACCACTGCCCTTAGCGCCTTTTCGAGCAGCTCAAGGTCTGTGACGACCTTTCGGCTAGAATCATAGAGCGTTGAAAGCCGGAGATGAACACCGTGGGTATCACAGACCTCCCTCGTTTGTTCTCTGGCCATGTCTGTTACTTTCTGGGCCTTGTAAAGGGCGAAACGCGGTTGGGGAAGCTGGATAAATTTTGTCAGCACGTCGAGCAATAGCTCGAGGCGTCTTGCCTCTTCAATGATCACGCGAACATATTCAGGCCTTTCTATGCGGGTGCCCATGAGCCTTCTTGCGAATCCGCCAATCGAGAGGACAGGGTTTCTTATCTGGTGGCTGATGTCGTCGAGCATTTCTCCGAGGTAAATCATTCTCTCAGAGCTGTGCAACATGTTCTCGATATCTTTGAGCCTCGACATGTCGCTCAGCGTGACAACGTGAGTTAGTTCATCATTCTGTTTCCAGGACGCCATGGAAATATGGGCGATAATACCTTGGCCATTTCCCTGCTTGATCATTATATCGCCCTCAAATTCTCCCTGTTTTTCCGTTACTTTTACCAGGTTGGGAACAAGAATTTTCTGGTCCTCTTGGAGAAAGAGGTCCTTAAAACTGAGGCCGACAAGGGAATCGGCTACGCGTAGCAGGTGCCTGGCCTTCGAATTTGCGAAGACCACGGTAAGGTCCCCGTTCAGGATGATGACCCCGCTATTGACCGTTTCGAGCACAAACTCGAGAAATTTATCACCGTGACTCTTGTGAATGGTGGTCTCGTCTACTTTCATAAAAGGATTCTATGATTCCTGGCCAACAAGTGGCCGTTTATCCTTGCTGCATGCCAGCCGTCCGTTATGAGTATGGTAGTAAAATCGTCTGATAATAGAAAGGGTCCTCGAAGAAGTTTTTCGTCAGGAATGTCTTTCCTGTCTATCACTGGTACTTTTAGGGGGCCTTTTTCAAGGAGTATACCAGAAAATTCGCAAGAAAAGGATTCAGGGCAAGCCCTTTCGAATTGTTCAATATCCTTCATTGGGACAGCTGGGGAAAAGACTGATTTTGTATTTCTCTCAATTATTAATTTCAACCTTATTGCGGTTACTTCAATGGGATCTATGGCCAGGCGGTAACCGTAAAGCCTTTGGTGCTCCCGGTGAAAGAATGCCTGCCACCCCTCTTTGAACGGAATCATTATCTCAAAGGACTGGCCAAAATACCTGGCATCCAATAAAAGCTCTTTTTTTATTGCCGTGCTGCCGGTGATAAATTCTGACGCCTCTTCAATGAGGAATTTTTCCAGGTCCCGGGCCTGTCGGGTGATCTTTTGCTCCTCGTCCCTGTTACTTCGCCAGAATATGCTTCTCGATGCCTCCATGACCAGGTCCGTGGCGGCAAGGCCCTGGGCTGAGAATACCCCTGCCATCTCCGGTATGATAACCGAGCTTACGCCAAGCTCCTCTGCCACATCAAGGGCATGCACCCCGGCTGCACCCCCAAAGCTTACCATGTGAAATTTCCTGGGGTCATAGCCCTTTTCTATGGATACGCGTCTTAGGGCCTGCACCATGTTGGTGTTTACGAGTTTTATTATCCCAAGGGCCGTCTCCATTGGGCCTATGCCCAGCCTGCCTGCAAGAAGCGCCATCTTCTCTTTGACCCTGTCTTCAAAAAGGTGCATCCTTCCTCCCAGGAACCTGTCGGCCCTGAGTCTTCCCAGAAAGAGGTTTGCATCCGTGACCGTAAGTTCCTCACCCTTTCCGTAGCAGACTGGCCCAGGGTCTGCACCGGCGCTCTGGGGCCCCACCTTCAAGAGCCCTCCCCTGTCAATCCAGGCAATGGAGCCGCCTCCTGCACCAACCGTATGTACATCTATTACGGGCAGGTTTATGGGAAAGCCCTCTATCTGGTAGTCACGCGTAAATACAAGCCTTCCTGGACAGAGGGAGACGTCTGTTGAGGTCCCGCCCATGTCAAAGGTGATGATTTGGGATACCCCAAGGGCTCTTCCAATTTCAAGGCCGGCAAGCACCCCGCCTGCAGGGCCTGAGAGTATGGTGGTAACCGCAGCCTCCTCTATGTGTTTTGCTGGCCTGCAGCCGCCCCCTGACTGCTGAACAAGGATGGATGCGCCGGGAAGCCTTTCCTCCAGGGATCTTATATAGCCGCCTACAACCGGGCCGAGATAGGCGTTTATGACAGTGGTGCTTGTGCGTTCAAACTCCCTGAACTCAGGAAGAAGCCTTGAGGACAGAAATACCTTGACCTGGTGTTTTTCAAGATATTTTTCTACTTCCTCCTCGTTTTCCGGGTTTTTGTAAGAGTGAAGAAGGCATACCGCCACGGATTCTGCCCCGGCATCCCTTATTCTCCCAAGGCACCTTTCAAGTTCTTTCTGTTCCACCTCCCTGAGTATCTTTCCATCTGCGTTGCATCTTTCATCAAGCCCAAGGACCATTTCCCTTGGAATGATCTCCCGGGGCTTTTGGCAATAAAGATCGTAGAGGCAGGGGCGCGCCTGGCGCCCTATGAAGAGTACGTCTTCAAAGCCCTTTGTTGTTAGAAGCACGGTCTTTGCACCTTTTCTTTCCAAAAAGGCATTAGTGCCCACGGTGGTTCCATGGACTATCTCCATTTCCTTGGGAAGTTCCTTCCCAAGGATTTCCATGAGCCCCCTTACTATGGCCTCTGAGGGATCAGCTGGCGAGGAAAGCACCTTCCACCGCTTGATCCTGCCCTGGGCATCCAGCACCACAAAGTCCGTAAAGGTGCCCCCTGTATCTATCCCGAGGATGCAATTTGACATATCTTTGCGAGAGGGATTTTCGCCTAGTCCCTCTTTGGCCCTATCACCACCTGTTCCACCTCCATGCCCTTACAGTCAAGGATGGCAAAACCAGGTGCCTCCTTCTTGCCGAGGATCTCGCCAGGGTTAAGGAGCAGACAGTCTCCTACCTGCTCCTTGAGCCAGAGGTGGGTATGGCCAAAGAGAACCACGTCATAGTCGCCAGACCTGGCAATCTTTCTTGCAATATAAGGGTCGTGGATGAAGCCGATTTTTATGGAATCCCTTTCAAGCTCGCCGAGCCAACCATGAAACTGGACCGTACCTGCCAGGGATGCAATCTTTTTCTGGAGAAGAATGTGGTCACCGTTGTTGTTTCCGTAAATCAGGTGAAATGTGCCAGAATAACCCTCCACCTCTTCAAGCATAAAGGGGGAAATGAGGTCTCCCAGGTGGATGATCTCCTTGATGCCAAGCTCTTCCACCTTTTTGACTGCAGTTCTTAGGTTCCAAAGGTTATCGTGGCTGTCACTCATTATGGCTATCTTCATGTTTCCTTATCCTCTCAAATTCAAGTAGTATCTCCTTGACGCGGAGGCCTGCAGAAAATCCAGTAAGGCGTCCGTTTCTTCCCATCAGCCTGTGGCAGGGCACGATTATGGGAAGCGGGTTTTTGCCAAGGGCCTGGCCAACTGCCCTTGCGCTTTTGCATCCTGCCGCCCGGGCAAGCTCCCCATAGGTCAATGTGGTGCCTGGGGAAATTTTCTGGGTAATGCGCCATATCCTTTTTTGAAATGGCGTACCCTTTAGTTTATATGCAAGGGGGAATTTCTCAAGGGGCATGCCTGAAAGAAGCCCTCTTAGAAAGATTGCCTCCCTAGAGGCTGATTTGCCATTTATATAGGTTGAACAGGCCCCCTTTTTCCCCTCAATAAGCTCGATCCTAACAAGGGCGTTTTCTTCAACATACAATCTTGCAATAAGAAAACCTACTGGTGAAAGATCGAGTCTTTGTTCAAAAAAGGCGCCCTTTTTAGTGTTCATAACCTGTAAAGGTGATTTCCCTGGCGCGCCCTTCCTCTTTAAGCCACACCCCTTTTCCCCTTTCTATCCTGCCAATAAGAAAAGGGGGGTGTCCAAGAACGGCTGAAAGCCTTTTCTCTGTTTCCAGGGCCTCTTTACGAGAAATGGTCCAGACAAGCTCAAAGTCCTCGCCACCGGAGATGGCCAACTCAGTTGGGGATAGGCCTGTTTCCCTGCACGCCCTTTTTAGTGCCCGGGAAAGGGGGAGTCTTTTCTCTTCGATTACCGCCTTTACCCCGCTTTCCCTTGCAATGTGGGCAATATCTGTTGCAATGCCGTCGGAAACGTCTATGGCAGAGGTTGCGCCCATTTTTTTCAGGAGTCTTCCAAGGGATATACGGGGCTCTGGGTCAAGATGCCTCTGGATAAGGCGCTTTTTGATGGCAAAGGGCAGAGTGCTCCTTCTTTTTTTTAAAAGCAGAAGGCCGCATGCGCTTTCACCGAGATAGCCTGAGCAGTAGATTAGATCCCCTACACTTGCGCCATTTCTGTAAAGTGCACCACCTTTTTCCACCTCACCTGTCAGGGTGAGGGTAAGGCCAAGCCGGTTACATGGGCT
>WGDC01000035.1 GCA_015493475.1 Deltaproteobacteria bacterium | reverse complement strand
TGATTAAGTCATACAAGGTCCTGCTATGCATGTTTCTGCCGATCATGGTTAATAGGTTATGAGAAGGGTGGCGTCACCTAACGTTTTTTCACTCTTGTTTGATAAAGGGAGAGGAAATTATGAAAAAGATACTGTTCATACTGTCACTTCTTTTTCTTTTCTCGGGCCAGGCAGCTGTTAAGGCCAATGGCGGTTTCCCCGGTGAGGATTGCGGCAGCAGTGGCAAGCTCGACTGCGATCTTCGCTGCATGCCTGTTGCTGATATCGTTAACGCCCTTAATAACGGCCGCTGTGACTATACTGCGCCTGTCAATCTCGATTGCGGGGCGTATAATTTCGACTGGGGAAAATGCGGTAGTAACATGTCTATCTGGTATGGGCCGAGGGATGGCTGGTGGTACGACTCCGCCCACCCAGGTACCGGGGTTTCCGTCGAAAGTTTTTATGGCACCTTGGCGGTTGGGTTTTTCATGTATTATGACGACTCCCACAAGCCCGTATGGCTTTCAGCCACTTGCAGCGAAGATAACAGTACTTCTTCACGCTATAGCGGTGACTTGTTCTACTGGACAGGCTGGCCACTTGGCAGCCCATATTCGTCGCCGGTTCCCCACAAGGTTGGTAATATATCCATCTCTTTTTTGTCGGACTCATCAGATCTCACCTACACCATCACACAACCTGGAAAGTGGCTGGATAGTGGTAAAATCGATCACGTGGGCCAGGCTGTGAAGGTCCACTTGGCCAAATTTCTGCCCTCAATAGTAAGTAGCAATGATAAAGGAAGCAAGATGCCGATTAATGGCTGGTGGTGGAACCCTGGTTTAGAAGGAATGGGAATCTTTTTTGAACACTATGGGGATACGGGTTTCATGGCATGGTACCATTACGGGCCAGACGGTCTTCCCCGTTGGTATACCTGTGATGGGAAAATATCTTCCGATCAAAAGGTTTCTGGCAAGACCCATGCGGTCTTTACGTGCAACATGAGGGAGTGGACCGGAGGCTCAAGCATCGGATCGGCCAACTACTCGGCGCCTGCCCCAATCCTCATCGGTACCGCAACCTTTACCTTTTTGAGGGTGGCACACCTGTTACCAACCGCAACGCTTGTCTCACCAGTGGGGACTTATAACCTCGAGAGGTTCATTCTATCGCGGAACAAGTAGGGTTTAGTACGTTTCAAGGTGTTTCCCATGCCTGCCTGCGGCATAGGCGGGCAGGTATTGGTTTGGTTTGCACAGTTTATAAGCGGCAAACCGGGAATATCAGCAACAGAATTTACGTATACCGATCTCCTCTCCTATCTCTTGAAGTATCTGTTGGAGGTCGTTAAAGGCGCACTGGCAGTATTGAATCTCCAGTAGCCCCCTCTCCTTGTCAACAGTGGTCAGGACAAACATGTTGTCATACCCTTCCAGGATGAATCTAAGGAAATAGACCATGGAGGGAGCGATTTCCAGGCTCAAGGTCTTGATTGACATAAAAATTACCGCCTATTAGTTTTTCGCCATGCCGTCCCTTATTTTGAATCGTCCCTGGTCCTTCATGAATCTGGAAAAGGGCCTTGTCATGGAACTTTCCAAGGCACTGTCTCTTCCAAGAAGTCTCACTGCGTTTCTTGTAAACAGGGGACTTGATTCCAAGGATACAATACTGAAACACCTTAACCCCTCCCTTTCAAGCCTCAGCGACCCGTTTCTTATGAAGGACATGGACAGGGCAGTAGACCGGCTTGAGACGGCGGCGGTGGAAAGGGAAAGGGTCGGTATTTTCGGAGATTTTGATGCAGACGGGGTAACTGCCACGGCCCTTCTCTACCTTTTTTTTAAGGAGATAGGCATTGAGCCATACGCCTACATCCCACACAGGGAAAAGGATGGCTATGGCCTCAACAGGCAAGGCATAGATTACCTGCACGGCAGGGGCTGCCGCCTTCTCGTAACCGTGGACTGTGGAATAACGAGTCTCGAAGAGGTGAGGTACTCCGTTTCCCGTGGCCTTGATACTGTGATAACCGACCATCATCAGCCCCTTGACGCGCTTCCAAAGGCAATAGCCTGCATAGATCCAAAGAGACAAGATTGCCCGTTCCCCTTTAACGAACTTTCTGGCGTCGGGGTGGCTTTTTACCTTGCCTGGGCCTTGAGGGGTCGGCTTTACAGGGCGGGATTTTTCAGCAAATCCAAAGCGCCAAATTTGAGGAAATACCTCGATCTTGTGGCTGTTGGCACAGTAGCGGATATGATGCCTCTTCTCAGGGAGAACAGGATACTTGTAAAGGCAGGCCTCGATGTCCTTTCCAAGTCCCCACGTCCTGGAATGAGGCAGCTTATGGATTCTGTTGGGCTCTCGGGCCAGGTATCGTGCACGGACATTGCCTTCAGAATAGGTCCCCGTATAAATGCTGCTGGTAGGATTAAGCATGCAGATACTGCGTTTCAGCTTCTTATCACAGAGGATGTTCATGAGGCATACACGCTCTCCGGGGAGTTAAACAGTTACAACCAGGAGAGGCAGCGGCTCGAGAGAAAACTCCTTTCAGAGGTCACGGAACTTCTCAGGTCTGCCGGGGACAGGTCCGCCCATATCCTATATAGTGAGGGTTGGCAGAAGGGGATACTCGGACTCGTGGCCTCCAAGGCCGTGGAATGCTCGAATTGCCCGGTTATTCTCCTCTCAAGAGAAGGAGACATGCTGATTGGCTCAGGGCGCGCCCCTGACGAGATCGATCTCTTTTCCGCCATATCAGCCTGCGGGGACCTTTTGGAGAGGTTCGGAGGACACCGTTCAGCAGCGGGTCTTCGAATAGGAATCGGCAAGATAGACGAATTCCGGGAAAGGTTTTGCAGGGAGGTTTCAATGCAGGCTATCAGGGCTGTTGAAAGGCCTCCCCTAAATCTTGACGCGGAGGTAGAGCTCGAGGAACTTGCCTCGGACGATTACGTGCGATTTCTTGAATTGCTTGAGCCCTTTGGCCCTGGATACGAGTGCCCCCTTTTTTTCACCAGAGATTTTTGCGTTAGGGGTGCAAGGGTTGTGGGTCAGAATCATCTCAAGCTTGCCCTGACGCCCCGCATGTCCTTCGGTAATCATAAATCTTTTGACCTTCTCGCCTGGGGACACGGAAACAAAATAGACGTTGCCTGGGACTCCATGGAGCTTGCCTTCATCCCATCCGTCAACACCTGGAACGGCAAAAAGAATTTACAGTTGATTCTTAAAGACGCAAGAAAGCCATAGCTTATGGCCCTGTATCAATGAGACTCAAAAGCCTCATCCTTTCAGGTTTCAAATCCTTTCCCAAACGGACGGTACTTAACTTTTCCAAGGGAGTCAGCGCCATAGTTGGGCCAAATGGCTCTGGGAAGTCAAACATAGTGGATGCCATCCGCTGGGTGCTCGGCGAGCAGAACCCAAGGTTACTCCGTGCGGGGAAAATGGATGAGCTGATCTATAGTGGAAGTCCAGGCATTGCCGTGGACTGCGCCAGGGTAAAGCTGCGGCTTGAAGAGTGCCAGGATATGGCGCCTCCGGAACTGAGGGACTTTTCAGACATCGACATAGAGAGGGTACTTTACAGGGACGGGGGTACAAGGTTCTTGCTTAATGGGAAAAACTGCCGACTCAAGGAGATACGCTATCTTTTCCTTGATACGGGAACCGGGCCAAGGGCCTACTCGATAATTGATCAGGGCAGGGTGGGACAATTTGTGACTATGACCCCTGAAGAAAGGAGGCTCATAGTGGAAGAGGTGGCTGGCATATCACGTTACAGGGAAAGGCGCTTGCAGGCCCAGGGCAAGATGAATGCGGCAAAAGAGAATCTCGACAGGCTAGAAGACGTAATCTCGGAGGTCAGAAGGCAACGAAATGCCCTGAAGAGGCAGGCAAAAAAGGCTGAAAGATTCACCGAACTAAGAAACAGGGAAGAGAGGCTTGGCCTCCTGATACTTAAGAGCAGGATGGAGGCCCTTCTTGACCGCCAGGAGAGTCTTGAAAGGGATCGCGAGGATAAGATGGGCAAAAGGGCAGGTATTAAGGCGAAGATGGCATCGCTGGAGGTTGAAATAGCACGCCTCGATATGGAGCTTGAAAGGCTTTTTGACAGCAGGAAAGGAATTAGACAAAAGGCTGCGGCTATAGAACAGGAAAAAGGCGACCTTTTCAGAACGGTATCATCGGCGGAAAAGGAGCTTGCCCTGCTGCGCCAGGAGCAGGATTCCTTGAGACAGGCCATTAAGGGGCTAAAAGACCAGGTAAACGGCCTGAAAGTTGCGATGTCAAGGACTGCTGAGGCAATGGAACGGGATGCGGAACTGCTTAAAGATGTGGAATTAAAGGTTTCGGCCAGAGAAAGGGAGGCCCAGGAACAGGCCAAGGCGCTTTCAGCCCTTAAGGCAAGGAGGGAGGAGATAAAGGATAAGTTTGTGGTTACTGCCTCGATGCGCGCCGAGATTTTTGAGAGGCTTAGTTCTGCAAGGAAAAGGAGGGAACAGCTTGAAGAGAGGATAGAACGCATGGAGGACAAGAGGAGGGGGCTGAGGGAACATAGGAAAAACCTGGAGGCGGAGACCAGGTCTGTACGCGCAGAGATGGATGGCGCAGCCAAGGTCCTGTCAGAGAAAAAAGGTGCAGCCGCCCGCAAGGCGGAAGGGCTTTCGCGATTACAAGAAAGGCTTCGGGATCTCGGCCAGGAAAAGGAGAAATGCAGTGCGCAGATATCTATCAAGGAGACACGTCTATGTGCATTACAGGGTATTGAGGCCCAGGGAGAAGGGCTTCTCGAGGGCAACAGGGCTCTTCTCGAGACTATCGGCAATGAGGCCGCGCTCGTTGCGGACATGGTCGAGGTGGCTGACGGGTTCGAAGATTTGGTGGAGACGGCCCTGGGGATCACCCTTCAATGCCTGGTTTTTAAAAGCGGAACCCGCCTCCGTAAAGTCATGGAAATGATTCTGCACGACAAGGACAGGTACAGTCCTGCTTCCCTTCTTTTTTGCCATGAGTCTTTCACGGAAAAGGAAGTGCCGGATCTGCACGGTTCTTGTTACTCTGGGCTTGAGGCACTTGGTGACAAGGTTGCCGGCATGGACCCGGTAGCACGCAAAATCCGGTGCCTTCTTGCCTCATGGGTCATTGTTGAGGATATGCATTCGTTTCTATCTTTTTCCCAAAGATGTCTTGAGGATGATAAGGCTGTTTTCGTTATTTCAAGGGACGGGTTCATCCTTACCCCATGGAAGGAGGTAAGGCACCTGCTGCCAGGTTCCCGCCATGATTCCGGAATTATCTCACGGAAAAAACAGATAAGGAAACTTACCGAGGAACTTGGCCGCCTCCAAAAAAGGCGTTCTTGCATTATCCAAAGGGAAGGGGAGCTTTTGGGGGAAGAAAGGGAGATGTCAAGTGCGCTTAATACCCTCGAAGCAGAAGCGGACCGTATTGAGGAAAAGATTGTGCAGCTAAAAAGGTGTCTTTCTGAATTGGAATCTAGGGCTCAGGGTATTGGTGACCGAATAGAACTTCTTGAATATGAATCTGATGAGGCAAGGAGCGAGCTTAATGACATCGTCCCGATGCTTCAGCGGTTCAAGGATGAGCTTGAAAGGGCAAAAGAAAAGGAGAGCAAACTTCATGACAGGCTGAAGGGGGTGGAAAAAAGGCTGTATAAAAGGGAAACAGAGGCCGCCAAGGTTTCCATGGAAAAAAACCGTCTCCTGATAAGGAAACAGGAGCTGATATCCGGTCTGAGGAGCGCAAAGGCAGAACTTTCGCGTCTTGAGCAGGGTCTTGCCCGGACCACTCATTCCCTTAATGAAAAGAAGAATAAAATTAAAGAGCTTTATCAGAGGGAAGAATTTCTGTCAGAAACGGTAGCGGAGAACAGGAAGGAACTTGCTGCTCAGAAGGCCCTGTCTATGAACATTCTATCAGAGGCTGCGGAGCTTGACGAGGCGATAGACCGTGCAAGGGAGAAAAGGTTTCTTCTTGATAAGGACAAGGCCGGTCTACAAAAGGGCCTTTCGCGCATAAACAGGCAGATTAACGAGGCAGAGATGGGGCTTTCCGAAACGGAAAGGAACAGGGAACACATTTTCGAGGTGTGCGCTTCCAGGTTTCGCAGGGACATGAAGGAGATAATTGCAGATCAGGCCTTTCCCTCATGTGGGGATGTCTCCAAGCTTGAGGACGAGCTAAGGGACGTTTCAGGCAGGATAGAGTCCTTTGGCCCTGTAAATCTGATGGCCATGGAGGAATTCAAGAGCCTTGACGAGAGACTATCTTTTTTACTTGGAGAGAAGAACGACATCCTGAAATCCATGGACGACCTCGAAGGGGCCATAAATAGGATAGACAGGGAATGCAGGCAGAAATTCAAGTCGGCCATGAAGGTGGTAAATAGCAGTCTCGAAAAGATATTTCCCCTTCTGTTTGAAGGGGGCAGGGCCTGGCTTTCGGTTGTAGATGAGAAAAACATGCTCGAGTCTGGTGTAGACTACAGACTCCGGCTGCCTGGCAGGAAGATAGGTAGTCTTTCCCTTCTTTCTGGCGGGGAAAAGGCCCTTTGTGCCTTTGCGCTAATTTTCGCCATTTTCCTCGTAAAGCCTACCCCTTTTTGTCTACTCGACGAGGTGGATGCGCCTCTTGATGAAGCAAATACCGGCAAGTTCAACAGCCTTGTACGGAAGATATCGTCATCCTCTCAGGTGATAGTGGTTACTCATAACCAGCGCGTCATGGAAACGGCAGATGCCTTGTACGGCGTGACCATGGAGGATAAGGGTGTTTCCAAGCTTGTTAGTGTGAAATTGGTTTAGCCGACGGTGTTCTAAGGGCGGGCTCTTTCGGTTTAAGGCGATAGCGGATCTTATCACGTGTTCTTTGCCGAGAAGGAAATGCCGTTATTCGGAAATTTTGATGTAGTTGTTAATATTTTTTTAAACAAAATTTCATTGTGTTCGATAAGAACAAAAAGCCCGGCTTTACTACAGATGGAATAAAAATGTTGGATACCTATAGTGACGCCTCCTCCAAAAAGTTTCTGATAGAACAGGTTACACGTACCGCCAGGATAGCGCTTAAGAACCTTGTGAAAAAAGGCCTTCTTCCCTGGCCAATGGTTTATAGCAAGGAGTTCTGGAACGTTGCGGTTACCGAGGATTTTTCCAGTATCGTTGGCATGAAGCAATACGTGAATCAATTGAGTGAGGAAGCGCTTCAGGAGTTCATAGACGAGGCGGACGACATCCTGGTGGATGTCAAGGACACCGTTGAAGAGTTTGTCCAGGTGGCAAAGGACCATGTGAAAGATGTCAAGACCTCCTTGAAATCCATGGACAAAAAGGACGAAGACAGGCTTTTTTTCAATGATATCGAGAGACTCCGACAGAAGAACAGGGACCTAGAGAAAAAGGCAAGGCAGACCGAGGACAAGGTGAGGCAGCAGGCCCTTACTATAGAAGATCTCAGAAGCAAGGTAAGGGTAGACGGACTGACGGGGCTTTTGAACAGGCGTGCCCTCGAGGGTGATCTTCAAAAGGAACTCTCCAAGATAAAGCGGTATA
The DNA here is from genome assembly GCA_015493475.1 of Deltaproteobacteria bacterium. Lineage (GTDB taxonomy): Bacteria > Desulfobacterota > Dissulfuribacteria > Dissulfuribacterales > QOAL01 > JAADCZ01. The sequence goes on along the minus strand of WGDC01000035.1, from coordinate 17,889 downwards.
ATTACCCCTTGAGCCTTATTATGTGCGATATAGATTTCTTTAAGAAGGTAAACGACACCTATGGCCATTCTGTGGGAGACAAGGTTCTGAAGAACCTTGCCAGTATCTGGAAAAAAAGCGTCAGGGATACGGATTCAGTTTACAGGTACGGGGGGGAGGAATTCGTGATAATTGCCCCACATACTAAAAAGAAGGAGGGTTTTAATCTTGCTGAACGGCTTAGAAAGCGTGTCAGCACCTACAGGTTTGTCATCAGGCCACCTGACGAGTACATTACCATCACCATTTCTGTGGGAATAAGCGAGGCGAGGCCTGGTGATTCGATCATAGAGGTCATTAACAGGGTAGACAAGGCCCTCTACATGGCTAAGGAGGCTGGAAGGAACAGGACCATGGTCCTGTAGGCAACTAATGCGGGCCGAACACGTTCTTACATTCACCGTACAAATTTCAGGGGTGAAGGCTCAGAAATGGAACCTTGTAAGATGATATGTGCCTGTTGGACCGCCTGATTCCTGCCAGTCAAGTCTCGCTGGTTCCCTGCCATGGAAGATAAGGGTTGCGGTTCCAACTTCGGATGCCCATGGTTTTTGCTGTGGGCAGGTTAGGCACGGCCCCCCATGCCACTCTATTATATCAGTAGTCAAGGTCCCGTCGGAAGATTTAGGGATCCTGCCCGAAAACGTATACCATCTTTGGAGGCCATGTTCATCGTAGTGATACCATGCACCGAAAATAGTTCCTGCTTGGACCTCAAGGAATATCCCGTTTCCCGGTTTGTTTTTATCCCACCACCAGCCGGTTGACCGATTATGGTCTGAAAAATTTTCAGAAAAGATGAACCTTTCTATGGTCTGTCTTTGAATCGTATTGGTTACCGGGTCCCTCACTGCTAGTAGTCCCCTGCCATCCTTGAAATACAGTATGGAAAGTTCGCCATCAGACACAGCAGAGAAGGCAGAAGGAGGAGACCCGAGTGGCCAACCCTTCCACTTCTGCATCTTGGTTGGTCCTGTAAGGCCGGAAAATGCCTTGTCGTGTGCTGAAAACCAGATTGGTTGGGAAACATTGTCAGACCGGCTGTACGTGTAGATAGCGAGAAAATCAGTCCCCTTTCTACGCTCTATGCTGAACCCGGTGCCATCTTTTTCAGGATTCCACCAGAATCCATTATCTGGGCCGCTATCTATCCCCGGTGCCTCAAGGGCGTCTACTATTCCGCACCCGCTGCCGGTGTCCTGGCCATCTGTGTAAATATCCCTTGCCAAGAGTTCCATGGTGCTCTCTAACTGGTCAGGCCCCCAATCATGGTGTGCTTGCTTGAGCAGGGCGGCAATGCCGGTAACTGTTGGGGCCGCTGCGCTGGTGCCGGAGAAGTCCGGGATGCTTGCTGTCTCAAGGCCGGAAAAACCTGTAATGTCCGGTTTTATGCGGCCATCCCAGCTTGGCCCCCTGCTCGAAAAGTCAAGGAGGTCTCCCGAGAGGTCGGCTGCGCCTACGGCCATAACCATGGGGCTGTCAGCTGGTTGGACAAGAGATTCGGCCTCCCTGCACGGAGTAAGATCATAGGAATGATCACCGCCAAGGAAGACGTGGATGGTAACCTGCCTACTGGTCTTTCGGTTTACCAAAAAGATATAGTAGGTGCGTCCTGGAAATGTACTAAAAGTAACTGATTCTATGGGCATCTGTCCCAATATACCTGACTGTGGATTCAGACCCTCTGCAATCACATCGATTTCATCACTGTCGGGATTTGGGCTTAATACGAGGATATCTATGTCCTGGTCAGGCCTGGCATTTTCTGGATCTTTACCCCAGTCGTTCCAGTTGGCGGAAACAGTAGCCTGCCCAAAGGAATGGGAGGAGAATGACAGCCCCTGGTCTTGTTCATCGGTTTCGACTATGGAATCACCGTTTTCGTCCCTGTTAACCCCAAACCAATGGCTTTGCGCGCTGTTGCCTACAGCAACCACGGGGAGTATCCCCACTGACCTCATCTGACCCAACTGCATGCTGCACCAACCTCTTCCATCAATAGGTCCGCAGAGCCAGTAACCGAGAGAACAGTTCACAACGTCCACATGCTCTTTTTCGAGCCATTTTACAGCGTCGATAAGTTCCGAGGTAGTGCTTATGGAGGCGAGGTAGAGCTCTGCATCAGGCGCAAGGTCATGAATAATCTCCGCCACGGCCGTGCCATGTCTTTGGTTAAGGCAGAAGGAAAAGCCGCAAAGGTCGTGCCGGAAGTTTTTCTTTACCACGGAGGCGGGAAGCTCTGAGCCAAGGAGGAAATCGTAGCCGTAGAAGCCAAGATCAATTATCCCCACCCTTACTCCCCTACCTGTAAAGCCCCTGGAATGCAAAAGGCAGGCACCGGATGCCCCTACCGCCTTTGAAATTACCTCCTTGCCTTTTGCATGCAAGGGCAGATGCATATAGGTCACTTCATTCCATGTTGATACATGCTTCAGGACCGGCATGGATGCCTTTACCTGGACCCGGTTCCTTGCGCATGACTCTACAGAAACCCCGAGTGCCTGCATGCGCCCTATTGTTTCTCGCGTCAATGCCCTTTTAAGGTGAATGACAGCCCTATGCTTCTCTGTCTCCTTGACGTACATCCTGCCTGCTGCCTGTTTCATCGCTGTTAAGAGGCCAAAATCTGATCCCTGAAGTTTTTTTCTGCCTTTGAGGTATCTTGCTAATGACACGGCCCTTTGTTCCACTGCTATGGGAACGGATGTGGTGGCCTGGCAGATTCCCCGCCAGCACAGGACAATGGGCAGGCAGTAGCAAAGTAGTGCGATGAGCGCAATAGCTGGGTTTACCTCGAAGGAATTGGCTGGCCTTTCAATACTCTTCATGAAGGCACAATAATTATAACTGCGGGAAAATGAAACATGCAGTTGTGCCAAAAGCGTTTTTATGCGGTCCTCGCTGTTACCGAGGCCCTGACCGGCTCAATTTGATGTGTCGCAGACAAAAGGTACTAGATCAAGCAGTCCAGAAACGCCATCAATGTTGTATGAAAAGGGTATCTCTTTGGAGTTACTGAGGACGATGGAACCTTTTCCAACCGTGGAAGAGACAACGAGAGATGAATCCCATTGGCTTCCGAGGGCCGGGCCTGTGAACCGGTACAGGTTGCCGGAGGTTGATTGCAAGCCAAGATCCGTGCCGGAAGTGACCCACATGGCCCTGCCTTTTTTATCGTAAAGGTACCAGATAACGTATGCCTTGAGGCCTTCCATGAAGAAACTCACCCCCTGCCCAGGCCTCCCGCTATCCCAGAACATGACGGCCACGTCATTGGCGAATGGCAAAAGGTTCAACGTCCCGTTCTTGCCATCCACACTGTATTGCATGGTAGCGGTGCCGGGGCTGTTGAATGTGAGGGTTATTGTGCCTCTATAGCTCGCCTTGAGTTTGCCAGTGTCCCACTTGGAGCCAAGAGGAGGTCCGGTGTACTGAAAAAGTTTCGTTTTGACTGACCCAGATGGTTTCAGAACTCCTGTGAAAACAAGCCATGTGTCCCTGCCTGATTCATCATACAGGTACCAGGCACCGCAAATGGTGTCATTGTGCTGAATAACGGATATTCCCTGGCCTGCCTTGGAAGGGTCCCACCAAAGGCCCGAGTAGCTATCGGCGAGGCTGATGCCTGTCCACAGGAGGGTAAGTAATAGAGGGAGTGCTATGAGAGATTTTTCAATAATTTTTTTCATGGTGCCATCCAGTACCTTTATAGATTTTTCGTCATATTCCCCTTTCAACTTAAAAAAAACACTTGCCGTGTCACTTACCATGAACAGTATTTTGCTTTGTCATAACGAGGCTGGTATCCGTCCGGCTACGGGCTGGTTCTACAGATATTGCGTTTTTCACCTCGTGCTTTGTTTGTCCGATAGACAGATCATACCTGCAAGGTGGGCCATGGGCACCGGGAATGGGCGCGGTGACGGTCCGTTTAAACAAGGTCTGTTTGTCAGTATGGTAGCTTGATAAGCCGGTTCTGAAAATCATTTAACAGGAGAATTGACGCTATAGTATGGAAAACGAAACGGCACTCCTGAAGCAGACGAGTCTCAAGAGGCTGCTCATGTCGCTTTTTACTGGAAACCTGAGCCGTGAAGTAGATATTGGATACCGGCGCAGGGTCATCCTGCTTAACATGGTATGTCTTGTCGGGATCGTTATCCTGGTACCCATGGCGGTCATCGCCTTTGTACAGCAAGACCGCGTCCTTGGGACAACAGACCTTGTGATGGCGGGGCTGCTTATTTTCAACATCATTTACCTGCGTAGGACCGGTTACTACCGGGTGTTTATTTTTTTAAGCGTTGTCCTCGCCATGATTTTTTTCGTGTATCTTTTCTTTTCAGGCGGCGTGAATAACAGTGCCTTTGTTTGGTACTATACATTTCCCCTGTTCGCACTGTTCCTCCTCGGTACTTTTTCTGGCAGCTTGCTGACTTTTATCCTGTTTTTATCAGCCATCATCTTTTTCGTTGTCAATCCTGACAAGCCGTATCTTGCACATTATCCCCTTGATCTCAAACTGCGCTTTATACCCTCATTTATATCTGTCTATCTTTTCGCTTACGTTTTTGAGTACCTTCGACAGGAAACTGAAAAAGAGCTTGAATCCTCGCGTAACCACCTGTCAAAGGAAAAGGATAGGGCAGAGATAGCAAATCAGGCAAAGAGCGAATTCCTTGCTAATATGAGTCACGAGCTAAGGACACCCTTGAATCATATTATCGGGTTTACCGAACTTATCGTGGATAGGACTTTTGGGGACCTTAATGAGAAGCAGGAGGAATTCCTGAACGATGTCCTTGACAGCAGCCGTCATCTCCTATCCCTGATTAACGATATATTGGATTTGTCCAAGATAGAGGCGGGCAAGCTGGAGGTTGAAGCCTCGGAAGTGGATTTGAAATCGATCATAGAGAGCTGTCTCGTTATGATAAAGGAGAAGAGCCTGAAGCATGATATTAAGGTCTCGCTTGATATAGGCGGTCTGCCGGAGACGGCTCGGGTTGATGAGCGCAAGCTGAAACAGGTCATGTATAACCTGCTTTCCAATGCTGTGAAATTTACCCCCGATGGCGGAAATGTACATGTCAGGGCCATAGTGGTTGAGTGTCCCAAGGCCCTCAAGAAAACGGAAAGTGGATGGGGTAATACGGTGCCATGTGCTGCGTATTGCGAATTATCGGCTACTCCGCGTTGCATGCAGGTATCCGTGGAGGATACTGGGATAGGGATAAGGCCAGAAGATACCGTGCGAATATTTGATCCGTTTGAACAGGTTGAGAATTCAAAGAGCAGGAAGTATCAGGGAACCGGCCTGGGGCTTTCACTGACAAAACGCCTCGTTGAACTTCACGGGGGGTGTATATGGGCGGAAAGTCCTGGGGAAGGCAGGGGCAGCACCTTTACCTTTTTGCTTCCTCTTAGAGAAAATGCAGAATGACAGGCTGTGCTCTCGGAATACTGGACTCCTGTTCGTTTCACTTCCATGTTTTGCCTCGTTTCAGGGTTATGGAATTTGCGCTCTGTATGATTCTATCCGACAATAGAACCAAACGCCTTCTTCCAAGGGCCCAATCCCAAGATGGCGAAATACCTCGAAACCGGGCGGTTTGTTTTAGTAAAGACCTGTTTTATGACACACATGGGGAGCGGAAAAGTTTATAAGTATCTTTGTGACAGTGAGTTTATCTCGAGATTTGGATTGGTGGATATTCTCGATTCTCTACCCAATCTCGTTACGGTTCACGATTTAGATTTCCGCTTTATGTTCATAAACGGAATGACTCGGAAATTTTTCCCAGGCGCTGATATAGGCAGCAGCTGTTTCGAGACGGTTCACGGAACAAGCAGCCCGCCAGCCTTCTGTCCGTTGAAAGCAACCTATCGTGACGGGAAGTGTCACAGCAATATATTCTACCATCCAAAGCTTAACAGGCAGCTCCTTGTAAATACATCACCTCTATTTGACCCTGATGGCAATATTGCAGGGGCTATTCATGTGGTAAACGACGTTACGCATATAAAAAATATTGAAAACAAGTACATAGAACAGAAAACCATTTATGATTTCATTTTTGAAAATTCGCCCCTTGGTATTCTCCTTACCAAGGATAGGTTCATGCTTCACGTGAATGAGGCATTTGAAAGGATTACAGGTTACTCAAGAAAGGAGTTGATCGGGCGGTCCACAAGGATGCTTTACCGGGATCAAAAGACCTTTGAAACGCTCGGAGCAAAGGCTGCGGAGATGTTACGCACCAACAAGGTATTTAGTCTGGAGGAAAGGCTTGTCAGGAAGGATGGGAGTGAGATTCCACTCAAGGCTTCCTGCAGGAAGGTAGGCGGCCTTGACAATGTTGAGGGAGACGCCGTTGTCTGGATAGTGGAAGACCTGTCCAGGGAAAAGGAAATAGAAAAGGTGGCCATGAGGCTTAAAGAACGTGCTGAACGTGCCCGTAGGCTCGAGTCCCTTGGAATTTTTGCAAGTGGTATTGCCCACGATTTCAATAACATCCTTACTCCCATAATGGGATATGCGGAGCTTGCACAGTACAGCACCACAGATGATCAGCAAAGGAGGCGCCTATCCCTGATTACAGACGCGGCTGCGAGAGCAAAGGACCTGATAGAGAACCTTCTCAAGTTTTCAAGGGGGGAAGAGGAAGGCATAGTAACTTTTGATATTACAGAAAATCTTAGAAAAAATATAAAGCTTATAAAGGCAATGTTGCCAAGTTCCATAGAGGTAACAGGCATGGTTGAAAACATGCCCTTATACGTTTTGGGGAACCCATCCTTGTTTAACGAGGCCATAATGAACCTTTGCATAAATGCCCTTCATGCCATAGGTGATAAGGGGACCGGGACCATCGAGATCGGCAGCAAGGCGGTGGAGCTTAAAGGCGATTTCATCAGGTCGTGGGCAGATGCCAAGCCCGGACGTTACGTGCACCTTTGGGTCAGGGACACGGGTTCCGGCATGGACAGGGACACTCTTTCCAGGATATTTGATCCTTACTTTACTACAAAGGAGCCTGGAAAGGGCACCGGCCTCGGGCTGTCCATGGTGTTCAGGTATGTAAACGCCAATGGTGGCCTCATGGACGTCAGCAGCAAGGTGGGCCAGGGAACCACGTTCCATATCTATTTCCCGCAGTGTGACGGCGCGGTTGCACTGAAAGAAGGGGGTGGAATTTCATGTAAAAAACCCTGCCTGAACGGCCTCAAGATACTGCTCGTGGATGATGAGAAAAGCGTGCTCACTCTTGCATCTGAGTTCCTCGAGTTCTCTGGGGCAGAGGTCTTGGCCTGCAACAGGCCTGAAAAGGCCCTCGAGGCAGTGGCTCGCTCGCTGTTCAAGCCTGACGTGCTAATCACGGATTTTACCATGCCGAAGATGACGGGTGATCAGCTAATAATGAGATGCAGGTCACATCTCGAAGGGTTGCCTGCAGTCATAATATCGGGTTTTGGCACTATGGATGGTGCCGGGCTGAGGGGCATCTCATTCGTTAAAAAGCCTTTCCGTATGGTAGACCTGATTCATGCCATTAAAACCGCAATGGGAGATTTTTCTGGAATCCAGAACACTATGTAGGTTAAAAGCCAGCTTCATTGGCGGATTCTCTCAGCATGATGAGCTTGTTGTCATAGCCCTTTATTTCCCCCTTTTTTAAAAAAAGCCTGAGCATCCCAATAGACTTGCCTTTTGGGTGGCTTGAGACAATGAGGGTTTTGCCAGCCTTCATGGGCACGTATGTGGGTACTCCAAGCCCACTAGATATTACGAGGTCTATGTCCGGGCAGGCCCTGAGCAGTTTTTTTGTCCGGGACAGGTTCATGCTGGTAAGCAGTATTACTATGTCCGCCTTTTCAGCCAATGTGGGCGCGATCTTCTTCATGGAGGAGATAGGGTCTTCAATGGAGGAAACTCCTGGTAATTTAAGGGGCGGCCGGTCGGTAATCCCTATAACTGCTATCTTATTGCCCTTTATTTCGTAAATCCTCCCGCTTGAAAATACCTTCTTGCCGTCCTTGCCAAGCACGTTTGCAGAAAGAAAGATGCTTCCAGAGGGATCTAATTTCTTTAAAAATATTGTTCCAGCTACTAGGTCAGAGCTTGAAACGCAGCAGTTCTGGTAGCCCATTTTCTTGTAATAATCAACGAGTCTTCTGGCATTTCTTTCTGCGAAGGCATTTGTCCTTTTGCCGGGAGTGAAGAGTGTCCTTCCCCCGTCAAGAAGAAGGTCTATTTTGTGATGTTTTTTCTCGTTACGGACCCAACTGGCCCGGCGGGTGATTCCCCCGACCCTTTTCCCGCCTCAGGAAGGGCAGGGCTGCATCTGGCCCCAAGTATTGCAGGTGTAAGCAACGTAAAGGGTGGTTTCGGCAAGTCCTTTTGGCCCGCTATCAGTAGCCGCAGTGCCAAGACCCTGGCTGAAAAAGAAGGTCAGGACAGCAACTGTCCAAATAAGGTTTCTTGCTTTCAATGTAAGCCTCCTGTCCACGAAGGATTTTTCTTAAAGGCATCCATCCACCAGCTGGCCCAGTGGGTATTTGCTATGCTTTGGGCAAGGGCCTGGGCCTCCTTGGTCTGAAGTCGCCTTGTCACAAAGGGGATCCATGTGGATGCATTGGGATTGCCGCACTCTTCCTGTTCTTTCAGGGAAAGGAACATGTCAAGTTGATCCGCATCCTTAACAAGCCTTGCCTCTTTAGTTTCAGCCTTTTCATATTCCCGGTAGATTTCCATGATGTTGTCTGCGATGAAACAGTCTTTCATGGCATCTTTTAACGCCCTTTCTTCGTCCCTGTTAGTATATTTTTTTTGCACGGCGTTGGCATCCCCGGTCCTAGCCTCTGGAATGTCATGGATAAGCGCCATGAGCACCATGCGGCCTGTGTTTGCCTCCGGGGTCATTTCGCCGAGGACATACGATATGAAGGCCGTGCTGAAACTGTGAGCAGCGGTGCTTTCGCATCCACTGCCCAAAAAGGCGAAACCCGTGCGCATGGTCCTTTTTAACATGCATACCTCGAAAAGCAGCTTCCCAATTCCATCAAGTCGATTATTGGATTCCATAAACGGCTCAACTTTAACTCTATTCAGGACATGTGTTTGAAAAAAAAGTTCTCGAGGACAAAATGAGGATCCAGTTTACTCCCTTTGAGGGCAAGGTCAAGGTCTGGAAGTTCCTCTATCATTTCTATAAGGCCTTCTATGGGGTGCGGGGAGGTGAGGTGGAGGTAGGCGCTATATGGATGTATGCGGGCAAGGGAGTTGGCTCCAAGCTCCGACAGGGTTTTTTTGAGTACGGGCCAGCAGGCGCTGCTGAACTGGTTGAAACGGAGACCAGAGCTTACAGAGGCGGCCTGGGCTACTGCCTTGAGGGCGTACATCTTGATGATGGAGTTTCTGAGCGCGGCAAGTATGGCCAATGGATGCACGTTCTGATTCATGAGCAGGTGAAGGCTAAGTATGGACTTGCCCATATCACGTTTAAGGAATGCATCAGTAAGTCTGTATATTTCTTCTTCCCTGTGCCGAACTACGAGGGAAAGGACGTCTTCCCTGGTAATCCTTTTTTTTTCGCCCATGAGACTTGCGAGTTTCTCGAGCTCGTTTTTCAAGGCAGAAAGTGAAGAGGCACCCACAAGACGAACGAATTCATCAAGTGCGGCCCTTTCCATCTCCTTTCCCATGTCACTTAAAACCGCCTCGATGAAGTGGGTAGGTTTCCCGGTAGACCCCTTTCCTTTCCCTCTTGAAAGTCTCATGTCGGCGACCGTGCAGGTCTTAAGGAAATCCTCTGAAAGAGGGTTCTCCTTCCCTATCTCGGAAAGCTGTATAATCAAAAGATGGTGGGGGTCCTTTGTTTTTTTTATGTAGGAAAGTAGGCCCTTTCCCGAATGGGCAGATGGAGTGATATTTTTCCTTATGTCTTCATGGTAGTGCCTGAAGAGGCCTTCTATCTCCTCGGGAGTAAGGCCGGTTGCTCCTGTCATGTCTCTAAGTTCCTTCCCGCTCAGCCCTTGGAGGTTTTCGTGCATGATGTCCATTTTGCCAAGTAAGCGTCCAAGGAGCCTTGCGGCCCTTCTATGTCTGCCTGAATCCATCGCCTGCTTGATCATGGCTGCCGGGTTTCTTGACTTTTTGCCCGGTATGAGGAAATCAGGATCTCTGTATATTATCACCTTTTTACCAGAGAATATGCCCCTTGTTCTGAGGGCCTCAATGACCTGGGACTCGGTAACCTCGTCTCCCCTCACGATGGTAATGGCGTCTGTACCGGCTGTACCAAGGAATTTGGCAGCGGCCTCCATGACCTTTTCCCTGACTGCTTGCCATTCGCCTATAACCAACATACATGGATTTGAAACGCCGTCTTTTTTATTCATGATTTTCCGTCCTTGAAATCATGAGTTAAGGAGGAATAGCCGAAAATATTCACGCTGTTTTTTAACATGTCAGGTATTGTGTCAATGACCACGAGTGTCCTTTTTATTTGGCGTTTGGCGGTGCTCACGGGCTATAAAAGGGTGCCCTGGAAGGAGCGAGCACACGTCTGTCAACCGGTATTATTCTATGACTATCCTTTTCCAAGTTCCTTGGACCTGGAAGTCGCTGCCTTTACCGCATCCATGACGATGCCGGAAAACCCGTTTTTTTCGAGATGGTATACACCCTGGATGGTGGTTCCCCCTGGGCTTGTAACCATGGACAAAAGCTCCATCGGGTGGCGGCCAGTTTCCATGCATATCCTTGCCGACCCGATAACCGTCTGCAGCGCAAGTATGGCGGCTGTGGGCCTTGGCAGGCCTTCACGTATTCCCGCCGCAATTAAGGCCTCTATGAATTCGAAGCAGTAGGCAGGCCCGCTGCCGCTGAGGCCCGTGACCGCATCCATGAGGGATTCCGGCACCTCAACCGCTTTCCCAACTGCGTTGAAAATTCTGAGGGCCTTTGCCATGTCTACATCACCGGCCCTTTGTCCCCTTGAGATACCAGCAGCACCCTCGAGGACAAGGGCGGGTGTGTTTGGCATCACCCTTATAACCTTGGCGTTCCTTCCCAGGTATTCCTGAAGTCTCGCGAGAGTTATGCCCGCAGCGATGGAGATAATGAGCTGTGAATCCCTGACGCCCCGCTTCAACTCCTTTAAGACGCTGCCCATTACCTGGGGTTTCACTGCCAGAAGGATTATCTCGGCATTTCTGATGGCATCCACGTTGTCAGAATATGCCGTGATGCCATACTCCTTTTCCATGTAGGCCCTTCTTTCAGCCATGGGCTCAGAGCAGTAAATGTCACTCGGAGAAAAAATTTGCTTTTTGAAGAGGCCTTTTATCAGGGCCTCCGCCATCTGCCCTCCGCCAATAAAGCATATCCTTCCAAGTTCTACGTCGCCGTTCATTTTTCGTGGCTCTCCTTTTCTGGAACTATTGGGGATACTAGTATCTTCCGCGCTATACCCCTGCCAATTGCTATCCTCGACCCTTTTATGCTAAGGATCACAGGGCCCGTCTTGCCCAATACCTCAACGGTTTCATCGGTGACAAGTCCCATGTCTGACAGTTTCTTGCGGAGGTTGTTTCCTCCGGAGAGGTCAACTATGAGGGCCTTTTCTCCAATGCTAAGATCAGAAAGGGATATGGTACCAGACTGCTTCTTCTTGCACTTGTCACAGATTCCGTAGATGGTGGTCTTTTGGAAAAGGGGCTGAAACCCGTGAAGTCTTGCTGACCTTTTCATTTGTTTCTTGAAGTCTTCGTCCTCGAATTCAACCACCTTACCACAGCGTGTGCAGAGAAGATGGTCATGCGTTTCCCCAAGATGGAGATGCTCGTACCATGGCCCGGTTCCGTTCAAGTGTACCTTTTGAGCTAGGCCGTATCGGCAAAGGAGGGATAGCACGTCTTCAATCATATTCAGGTCGGGGCGTTTGCCCTTTTCACCGAGTTTCTGGCCTATAAAATCCGCCGAAAGATGGCCTTCATGTGCCAGGAATTCATCTACGACGTCCATCTCTTGACTCGACAGGATTCTTCCCGTTTGTTTAAGAAGCTCCAATAACTGGCATTTTTCTTCCCGGTGGAGTTTTTGGAAGCAAAGGCTTTTGACCTCTATATTTTCCTGGTCTTCTGTATTGTCTGTGAACGTATCGCATGAAGGGCATCCTGCCTTTATCTTGCCAAGGAGTTTTTGCAGCACCTCTGTCTCCTTTTCCTCAACGGCGAATTTACTTAAAGAAATTGTTATTCAATGTCAATAAGCCTTGACGGGTAATGCTAATAGGATAAGATGTTTTTGAAAAGGGCAAACTTCTCGATGTCTATCGTGCCGTTCATAATGAATGCAAATAAGAAAAAAAAGCCGTCCGAGCTAGAGATATTCAGGAATTTCCTGAAACGCCATGGCCTGAGGTACACTCCTGAAAGGGAAACCATAATAAGAGAGATATTCTCCACCCATGAGCACTTTGACGTGGATTCCCTTTACATAGCCATGAGACACAAGGGACAGCGGGTGTCCAAGGCATCCATTTACAGGCTTATCCCCCTTCTCATAAAGGCGAACCTCATAGAAGAGGTGTTTTTTGACAGTGGGCAGATGCACTACGAGCATATCTACGGCCACGAGCACCATTGTCATCTCAGGTGCCAGGAGTGCCGACGAATCGAGGAATTCAGTGACGAACGTGTTGCCGAGATAGAAAAAGAGCTCGGCGAGAAATTCAACTATAAGATACTCCGGCACAAGCTAGAGGTCATAGGCATCTGCAGCAGGTGTCAGAAAAAGGCGCTTGATACCTGATTCATGTTTCGCCCGGGCCGTTTGTATCTATTCACCATGATCAATATTAATGTAGTACTCGTTGAGCCTGAGATTCCACCGAATACAGGAAATATCGCAAGACTTTGCGCAGCTACATGCTCCCGGCTCCACTTGGTCAGACCGCTTGGTTTCAGAACCGATGACAAGAGTCTTAAGAGGGCCGGCCTTGATTACTGGCAGTATGTGGATATTACTTACCACGATAGCATCCACACGTTTCTTGAAAGCGTACCTCGAGAAATGCTCTTTCTTTTTTCCAAAAGGGCGTGCACGCCCTATGTTGATGCTCCATTCAGGCAGGGGGCCTATCTTCTGTTTGGCAAGGAGACCCGCGGGCTGCCGAGGTGGCTTCTCGATTCCATGCCCCACAGGTGCTTCAGAATACCCATGTGGGGAAGGACAAGGAGCCTCAACCTTTCAACCGCTGCCGGCATAGTGGTGTACGAGGCGTACAGTAGGTTAACAGGTGGATTTAAGTATGTTTAATCTCAAGGTTGTGCAGGTCAGTCATAAACCTTATTAGGTCGTCTAAAAATATCATACATAAGAGCCATGGTTGCTTCCCGGTCGTAAATACCGTATCTCCATCAACGGTAATTCGTGAGCTTTCCATGGTAATGGATGGCAAGGATTTGCCATTTTCTATCCAAAATCATCCAAGTAGCGGTTTTAGTTTGCCTATGATGGTGGCTAAGTGGCCAAGGCGCGGAGAAGAAGTGATCATGAAAACACAACGGAGAACGAAGATAGTGAAGCAGCGAAATGTTCTCAGTCATGGCAATAGATAGCGTGGAAGGGGGTCGCGGCAGCTTTTTAGAAGCTCTTTTTGCTGTCAAGCAGCACGGTTACTGGGCCGTCGTTTATGAGGTCCACCTCCATGTGAGCCTGAAATATTCCGCTTTTGCAGCTAACGCCACGATTCACTATTTTTTCAATGGCTCTTTCATATATCTTTTTTGCCATTTCCGGGGCCATTGCCCGCGAAAAGGACGGACGCCTTCCTTTCCTGCAATCACCGAGGAGCGTGAACTGTGAGACAAGCAGTATCTCACCGGCCACATCGCGCAGGGATAGGTTGAAACGCCCGGCTTCGTCCTCAAAGACTCTGAGGTTTACGCACTTGTCAACAATGTAGTCGAGGTCTTTTTCCCTGTCCCCCTCTTCTATCCCAAGAAAGATTGTCGCTCCCTTCTTTATTGCCCCACAAACCTCGCCCTTTACCTTTACTTCTGCCTCTTTTACACGTTGATATACTGCACGCATTTTTGCCCCGCTATTTTTTAAAAAAAACGGTTCTCTGAGCCACTTGTACTTTCCCTAATATGCTTTTATTGTCTATCCACCATGGCGTCGGAACTTATTATAAATGTTGCTCCGTGGGAGACAAGGGTTGCCCTTCTCGAAAATGGAACTGCCGTTGAGTTCCACGTTGAAAGGGCAGGGCGCCCCGGACACGTGGGCAACATCTACAAGGGAAAGGTGGTGCGTGTGCTTCCTGGCATGCAGGCTGCTTTTGTTGACATCGGTCTTGACAGGACCGCCTTCCTTTACGTTACCGATGTCTATGATCACCTGACGGAGTTCGAACACATGCTAGGCAGGGAAGAGTGTTGTGACGAGCCGGATCACCTTCCGTGCATGCATGACGATGAGGCAGAGGAGTCAAAGCTCCACTATACGCCGCCACCCTTTCGCATAGAAGACCTGCTTCACGAGGGCCAGGAGATTCTCGTGCAGGTTACCAAGGAACCGGTTGGAAGCAAGGGTGCCAGGGTGACCTCGCACATATCCCTTCCAGGTCGTCATCTGGTTCTTATGCCCACCATGAATCATGTCGGCATATCAAGGCGGGTAGATGAGGATGCAGAAAGGACGCGTCTGAAAGAGATAATAAGCAGATTAAGGCCGAAGGGTATCGGTTTCATTGCAAGGACAGCAAGCGAAGGGGCCAAGAGTGGAGACCTCAAGGTGGAGATGGATTTTCTGCTTAGGCTATGGAAAAGCATACAGCAAAAGGCTACCATCCTCCCCATTCCAAGCCTCGTGTACGAGGATCTCGACATAACGCTCAGGGCGGTCCGGGACCTCTTTACGGGCGATGTTAACAGGCTCGTGGTGGATTCCCGCCAGGCATACGAAAGGATAATCCACTTCATAGATACCTTTGCCTTTGATCTGAAGCCTGGAGTGGAGCTCTACAGTGAAACGCTTCCCATCTTTGATGCATTCGGTATAGAGATGGACATGTCTCGCGCCCTTGGTAAGAAGGTATGGCTCAAGTCAGGAGGGTACATTGTCATTGAGAGCACCGAGGCTCTTACGGCGATTGACGTAAATACCGGCAAGTTTGTTGGAAAACGTCACCTTGAAGAAACCATACTGAAAACCAACCTCGAGGCGGCCAAAGAGATCGCGTACCAGCTCCGTCTTAGGAACATCGGGGGCCTGATAATAATTGACTTCATCGACATGTCAGATGTATCGAGCAGGGAAAAGGTGTTCAAGACCCTGAAGGATGCCCTCAAAAAGGATAAGTGCAGGACCAACATACTGAGGATGTCAGAGCTTGGGCTTATCCAGATGACCAGGAAAAGGAACCGCGAAAGCCTTAAACGCCTCCTCACCGAAAGGTGCTTTTACTGCGAAGGGGCGGGGACATTGAAATCGAGACGTACGATCTGTTACGACATATTCAGGAAAATACACCGGGATGCTACCTCGTACATGACCAACGGTATACAGGTAGCTGTACATCCGAAGATAGGAGATATGCTCCTCAAGGAGGAATCAGCCTTTGTAGAAATGCTTGAGAGGGAGCTTGACAAGGAAATAGTAATTGTGCCTAGACCGGAATTTCACGTGGAGCAATTCGAAATAACCTACATACATATAGACAAGGAGCAGAAATATTCGCACACTTAGCCCCAAACCAGTTAAAAGGAGATGGAAATGACTTTTAAGCCGAAAGCCTTGCCCACCCTTATAGGGAGCATACCGTTAAGGGATCACCAGGAGGCGGTCAGGCTTATACTGAAATATACACCCGAGATACCCCTTTGGCCCCAGCTTCCCGTTTACCCGGAAGAGAGGCTTCTTACCCAGTTTGCTGAGGGCCTGCCTGGAATACACACGAAGGATGACAGGCTTTACTTTGATACCTCTTCCCCTGATTTTGATGAGCAGGTGGTTGCCTTTTTCGAGGACTACCTTGCGATCAAGGAGGCTGGTGAGCCATTAGAGGGCTCGCGTTTTGCCTTTTCCCATGCTACATGCAGGGGGTTTGACGCCTTAATAGAGGCTATTTCCCAGGTGGAAACGCCTCCTTTTGCACTGAAAGGCCAGATAACTGGTCCTTTCACCATGCTTACCGGTATCAAGGACCAGGAAGGAAAGCTTGGCTTTTTCAACCCCATACTAAGGGATGCTGTGGTAAAGGCCATATCCCTGAAGGCGGTTTATCAGGTTGAGAGGATGAAGGGGCTTTGCCCAACCGTGATCCTTTTTCTTGACGAGCCCGCCCTTGCCGGTTTCGGTTCTTCCGCAATGGTCGGGATAAATAGGGACGATACCCTGTCCGATTTAAAGAGTGTTGTGGACGAGGTGATCTCTGCGGGGGCGATCCCTGGTATCCATGTCTGCGCAAACACGGACTGGTCTCTCGTGATGGATGCGGGTATCAGCATACTTAGTTTTGACGCCTATAGCTATTTTGACAAGCTCGTACTTTACAAGGAAAGGCTCATGAGGTTCCTTGACGACGGAAACTCCATTGCCTGGGGCCTTGTCCCCACTCTTAATACGGATGATCTTGCCAAAGAGGATGTGGATAGCCTTTTTTCCATGTGGAAGAATTGCGCTGGAGAATTTGATCTCGATTACGCGCGCCTTGTTGAACAGTCACTTATAACGCCGAGCTGTGGAACCGGGCTTTTGACAATAGAGCAGGCGGGCAAGGCTTTAAGTCTTACAAGGGATCTGTCACTCAGGATTAGGGACCGGGGTTTTTCTTAAATGGCCGTTAAGAAGGAAAAGAAGGTTCCGCGAATAAATGCTGCCATGGACTTGGCGCGCCTTTCCGGGCAGGTTTCGGACGGCTTTATTGAGATTGGTGGAAAGAGGGCTGAACTACCTGAATACCTCGTTGTAAAAAAGGTTCTGAAGGTAAAAAATAACGAAGTAACCTTTGAATTCGTTTTGAAGGTGAAGGCCGACAAAGTGGCAGGAAGGGGTACAGAGGGGAAAAAGGCAGGTAACCACAAACAATCATCCCGGACCAGGAAAGATTTCAAGAGGCCTTACAAGTCAAAGAAGCTTAAGAAAGAAATAAGTATGCTCTGGAAGGCGCTAAAGAGGTGCGTGAAAAACGGGGAGTCTTTCAGGGACAGGAAAGGATTTCTGAGGGCGCTTGAGAAATACGGGAAAGGGGCTGAGAAAGATTGGAAGGCGGATTGGGAAAGGTGTGTCGAGCTTGTAAGGGAGGTCATAGAACTTTCCAAGGCGGGCAAGCGCGATGAGGCCGCAGACAGGTGTAGACAGGTGGACCAGCTTACTAAGGCCTGCCATAAAAAATACAAATAAGATCCATGATATTGTTTCGAAAAGTCGCTCACATGCGCTGAGTCGTGTGGTTTTTTTTGCCCCATCTTTTTTATGTTGTAGTTTTCCTCTTAGATGCACTCGAAAAATTTGTTCTATTTACTTGCCCTTTAAGAGAAAAAAAATTAATTAAATATTCATCATAAAATGTGATAGGGAGGTTTTAGAATCATGGCATGTGCATCCAGGGCCAAGAAAAAGAGCGCCAGTGAGGGCAGGAAGAAAAAGGATATAAAAGGGGCAATAGTCGCCATAGTAACCCCCTTTAAGGATGGCGAGGTGGATGAGCAGGGCCTCAGGAACTTAGTTGAATGGCAGGTAAAATCAGGTACCCACTGCATAGTGCCCTGCGGCACCACGGGTGAGTCTGCAACCCTTTCCCATGAGGAACACATGAGGGTGGTTGAGATCACCAT
>WGDC01000034.1 GCA_015493475.1 Deltaproteobacteria bacterium | reverse complement strand
CCCTACACTTGCGCCATTTCTGTAAAGTGCACCACCTTTTTCCACCTCACCTGTCAGGGTGAGGGTAAGGCCAAGCCGGTTACATGGGCTTGCTACGGTGTCGCCACCGGCAAGGACCGCTCCAAATTCTTTAAGGCGCTCTACAAGGCCCAGGGCAAACCTCTTCCAGAAGGTGGATGCCGGGTCTTTCAGATACCTTGGTACCTCTATATTCAATAGTGCAGCCCTTGGAATGCCTCCCATGGCGGCGATGTCGCTTAGGTTCACAGAGGCAAGCCTGCGCCCAAGGTGGTACGGGTCGAAGTAGGAGATGGAGAAGTGCACACCTTCTTCCATTGTGTCAGTGGTGAGAAGGATGTTGTGGCCAGGGGATGGGGAAAGCTCTGCACAGTCATCCCCCACCCCTTTATTGAGGCCTACCCATTTCTTTGGGTGTTCAAGGGTCTTTGCTGTTTGTCTTATTTTTTCAATGAGTTCCAGTTCCAATGGGCATCAGCCAACTATCTCAAGCTCGCTGAAAAAGTACTTTATCTCTGTGGCGGCAGTTTCTGGCGCATCCGAGCCGTGCACCACGTTTTTTTCAATGTCTGTTGCAAAGTCTGCCCTTATGGTGCCAGGCTCTGCTTCCTTGTAGTTGGTTGCACCCATGAGCTTCCTGTAGCGGGAGATCACCTCTTCCCCCTGAAGCACCATTACCACAATGGGGCCAGAGGTCATGAATGCAGTGAGGCTGTCAAAAAAGGGCTTTTCCTTGTGAACCGCATAAAAGCCTTGGGCCTGCTCCCTTGTCATGTGGATCATCTTCATGGCAACGATTTTTATCTCTGCCGCCTCTAGTCTCTTTATAACCTCTCCTATGAGGCCTCTTCGCACTCCGTCTGGCTTGATGATAGAAAGGGTCCTTTCCATGATATCCTCCTTTTGATTTTTCAATTCCAAATGCCTGTCTTTTGGCTATGCCTTTATAACCAAATCCGGCCCAATTGAAAACGGGATTTATGAAAGAAGCCCACAGCTGCAGGTTCGATTCATATCATGGCAGGAAACGGGGCAGGGCGCTCAATATGCCTTTTACTGTCCATATTATCATGGAGATAAAGATATCCTGGAGAAAAAACGGTTTTGTCTGACTCTCTCAGTTTTCCTTTTTATTTGTGACCTCTTTTAGGGCATGAATAATGATGTCGTATTTTATTTCCTTATCAAGCCGGGCCAGGATTTCAGAAAGGTCAGGATTTACCTTCTCTATTTTTTCAAGGACCCTGGACAGGTCGTGGCTGTTTAGAAGCAAGACGGCCTCGTGGAGTTCCTTGATAAGTGTTTCATCCAGATCCCTGAGTAACTTTACCAGCTGCCCCTTTTTGATGACAGGCCCGGAAACCGTATCTCCAGGAGCAACCACTCCATTATCCGGTGACTGCTCGGTAACAAACTCCAACTTCAGATGCCTTTTCATGCATTTGTAAACATCGTCTGCCCGGCACGGTTTGAGCACCAAATCATCCATCCCTGATTCAAAAATCTTGTCCCTTCCATCGCCAAAGGAGTCGGCTGTAAGTGCCACGATGATTGTCTTATCTCCTCCTGGCAGGGAGCGGATGATTCTTGCCGCCTCCTTGCCATCCATTACGGGCATTCTTAAGTCCATCCAGATGAAGTCGGGTTTCCATTCCCTGAAGATTTCAACCGCCTCCCTTCCGTTTGTTGCCTCCCTTATGTTGACTTTAAGTACAGCCATGAGGTTCCTGATAAGACGTCGGTTTTCCGGATTATCCTCGGCTATGAGTACCTTCAGATCCCTGTGGCCCGGCTTCAGCCCCACTATAATCTCGTTTTTGACTCTTTCCTGAAGATCCGCGTCTATGGGGCAGGGACTGGCTGGGATTCTCGCCCAGAATACGCTCCCCCTTCCTTCATGGCTCTCTACCCCTGTTTCCCCTTTCATTGCCTCTACTATCTGCCTTGTTATCGCAAGCCCCAGGCCGGAACCTGTCTGTTCCGAAGCGTTCCCGATCTGGACAAAGGGCTTAAAGAGTTTCTTGATGTCATCGGGGCAGATGCCAGGGCCGTTATCCGCCACCTGGATATCAAGGATGCCGTTGTTGTAGTCTAATTTTATGGTGATTCTTGAACCCATGGAATATTTGATGGCATTTGTGAGATAGTTGAGTATCACCTGCCGCAGTTTTCCCGGGTCTCCAATTATGCAGGAGGGAACCGAGGGGCTCTTCTTGACCTCTATGGTTATGCCTGATTCACCGGCATGTTCCCTGACCATGTTCACTGCATCCCTGGCAAGGCTGTAAATATCCACCTCCCTTTTTGAGATGCTTACATGACCAGCCTCCATCTTGGCCAGGTCAAGCACATCGTTTATGAGCATGAGCAGGAAGTATGCGCTCCTGTGGATAATGTCCACGGTTTCCCTGTGGGCCTGGGACAGGGTGGCGTCCTTTAAAAGGATTTCCGAAAATCCCAGGATGGAGTTCAGGGGCGTTCTGAGTTCATGGCTCATGTTGGCAAGGAATACGGTCTTGGAGCGGTTTGCGTATTCTGCCTGATCCTTGGCTGCCTGAAGCTCAAGAGTGAGCTTCTGGTACCTGCGTTTGCTGTACCAGGCAAGAACTGCAATGCCTACCAAAAGGGCCACGATCAGAATCAGGAGGTACAAGGTGGTGCTTTGTTTCCTGATAAGTCTTGTCTGCCTTTCGAGCAAGGCAGACTGCTCTTTTAGCCTCTTTTTCTGGAGCGCGATTTTGGTATCAAGGGCCTTGATGGTCTCCCTCTGCTTGGAAAGGGTTTGAAATCCCCTGGATATGAGCCTTTTTTGCTCCTCGAGTTTGCTGGATAGTCTTTCTTTTTCCTGCTCGTATTCGGTTCTCAGCCTTGAAAGCGCTTTTTCCTTTAGGGCTATTTCTGTCTTGTAATTATCAAGCTGTTTTTCAAGGCCCTTTAGACGTTCAAACACCTGCTTTAATGTGGTTTCTGCCCTATCCAATTCCTGGGTCTTTTCCTTCACTTCTTTTTTAAGAAGGACTATCTTTGTATCAAACTCATCCACCTTGACTTTAAGTTGCTGATTAATCTTCTTGAGCTGCGCATATTTTTTTTCCTGCTCACGGATCTCTTCCACTGATGTATTAAACAGCTTGCTTACGCCAATTTCCTCACCCCCGGCCAGCAGCACCCTTTTGTCTATTTTTAGGCCCCTTGATTCGATATTTTTTTTATTTATCTGTATCCTTATCCTGTTTTTCCGGTCCTTGTAGAGATTTACCATTATAAGAGACCGGGGCCTGGCCTCGTTTGATATTATCAGCACGGGTTTGTTACCGGAAAGCCATCTGTTTATTTCCTCAAGATGGTCGCTGAATTTCTTGCCAAGGTAAATTACCTGGAAGGATTTGCCTTTAAGTTCATCAGGGTCATGGACGTGTATCACTTTAATGGGCGCCCCATGTAAACGCATGCCTGAGGTCATCCGCTTTACCGCCCTTGTTATGCGGTTGCCTTTCTCGACTACCGCTATATTGAAGGTCTTGAAGGATTCAGATAAAGGCCACTTGATGTTCTCGCTGATAAGGTAGATATAGGCGGAAACTACATCTTCGTAGCTTCTCGTAAGTTCATATGCCCTGGTATGAAAAGGGAGAAGCATGCCTGAAATCAGACACGCAAACATTAACCACATTTTTGCAGCTCTTTTAATCATTTTAAGTCTAGTGATTTTAAAAACATGCCCACATTCGTTCTCTGGATTGGATTGTTGGAGAATGCCTTATATGAAAATATAGTTTGATTTCGAAAAGAAGTCCAATTAGTCTTAGAAAGAGATGGTGTAATTTTTCGTAGAAGGCTCTTTTTAAACAGAAAATGTTACATGTTGTTAATCCTTTTTCCTGCAATCAATCTCTATACAGGCCTTTTTTATTGTGTCTGGTGCTTGTTATTCTTTGCACAGAATTTCCTGTAGTTTGCCTGGGTGATGATGCTCTCCTTCATCTTGACGTTGAGGACCTTTCCCAGGTAAGGGTCGAGGAGGCCTATGCAACCTTGAGCACCACGGATCCACGGGAGGCCCCTGCCAGTGTCACCGTAATTACCGCAGGTGACATACTGAAATCCGGGGCCAGGAGCCTCGATGAGCTTCTGGATATATACGTCCCGGGCTTTCAGTACATGTACAAGCCCCACGGAAACCAGGCCGGCATAAGGGGCATAATCAGCGACAGGAACAACAAGCTTCTGATGCTGGTTAATGGCAGGCCAATGAACATAAAGGCAAGCGACGGAGGCGCTGTTACCGAACGTTGGTTCTCCATGCTAACGGACATAAGGCGCATCACCGTGGTGAACGGGCCGGGCTCTGCCGTGTATGGGCCTGGCGCCATTGCAGGCATAATAAACATCGAGACGTGGAGCGGAAAGAGCTTCCAGGGCCTTGATGTTTCCGTGCGGGGAGGCGCGGTGGAGAACTTCGGGTCAATCGAGTTAAAGTACGGGACGCAACTTGCCAACAAAACGGGTTTTTTCCTCTATTACGGTCTGGACGACTATTCAGGCGCCAACAATGACAATGCGCCCTTGAAGTTTTCATTTGACATAAACAACCCCAGGACCGGGATATCCTACAAAAAAGACACCAGGCCAGACTTTCCGGTGCCAAACGACAACAAGTCCTTCAGGGGACTCGTGCGGCACAAGCTCCACCTGCAGATAGATGGCGAAAATTACGAGTTTTGGGCACGCTACACCCTTAGTGGCCAGCGGATTCCAGGCCACCAAAGGCACTATCTAAAGCATCCAGAATATGTCGTAAATAACGGGGCAGGCAACCAGCAGCTTACCGTCTTTGGCAAGTATTCCCAGTACATGAATAGCTGGCTGAGTCTCGACTATTTGTTGAGCTACATGCTCAGTGACGTTCAGATAAACTACGGCCCCCCTGATTATATGCACCTGCCTTATCAGGAAATGTCGGATAGGCACTGGAGTGAAGATGAGACCATGGGCCGGGTAATGGCGCACATCATACCTTGGGAGGGGCATAAGCTGGCCCTTTCTGCCGAATATTACTACAATAATTTTGGAAGGAGAGGCTACCTCTACAGTAAAGGGCCATCAAATATCTTTGGCCTTCCCCTGGGCACCAAATGGAACAGCCACATGGTTTCCCTGGTGGGTGAATACATGATGCGGCCTCTAGATGACGTGCTGATGGTTCTCGGTTTGCGGGCAGACAAGCACAGGTTTACGCACTGGATGTTTTCACCAAGGGCTGCCATCATCTACGATCTTGATCCCTCAAATGTCCTCAAGTTCATCTATAACCATTCCGTAAGGCATGCAGATGATGCGGACCTTTACCACTCCTATCTGAACGGTGAAAAAAGGGGAGAAATCGAATCCATAGACAACTTCGAGGTGGATTACGACTCGGATCCGTTGTCCTGGTTTCATATGGGTGTTTCCACCTTTTATAACAGGCACAAGGTGGTGGCATTCGACCAGGCAGTTTACGGAATATTCCGAGTGGGTCTTGTCCAGACCTACGGAATCGAAGCGTCTTTAAGGATCGAGACCCCGACTTTGCGCCTTTGCCTGGCCCACAGCTTTACGAAGCTTCTGGACTTTGACCTGGACAGTGATGATCTTCTCATGCAGAACATATCCGCTTATCCCTATGGCTATGGCCATGACCTTGCCAACTGGATAAATAATGCCACCAAGTTCATCATTGATTACAAGTTTACGGACCGCTTCTCCTTTCATGGAAGTGGCCGGATCTACTGGGGCCTTCCTGGGGGCAAGGACATGGCCAGGTACAACAGCGAAAACACGAAGAATCCTGCTCTGCCCTTTTATGGTTCGGATAGGGCCTATGGCAAGAGCTTTTTCCTGGATGCCGGCCTTGAATACAGACACAACGAGCATTTAGACATAACCCTTCACGGTTACAACCTTTTAGGGGTATTCGACAAGGACCTTAACAAGAGGAATTTTTTCCAGACCACGTCCCAGTACAGGGATGCGGCCCCTGCCGTTGCCCTGAGGGTATCCCTTTCTTTTTAGAGGAAACAGGAGGAGATTTTTGTGCAGGAGAGCTTTGACATGACACGTGACATTGTGACTGATCCTGGACCCGGAAAGGGTGAAATCCTGGTGGTGGATGACAGCAGGGACAGCCTTCAGCTCCTGTCCAGGATACTGAGTGCTGAGGGTTACAGGGTAAGGCTAGCCGTGAACGGAGAACTCGCCCTTGAGTCCATCAGGGCCCGTCAGCCTGACCTGGTGCTCCTTGATGTGCGTCTTCCCGATATAAACGGTTTCGAGGTGTGCAAAAGGCTCAAAAAAGACGAAAACACCAGGAATATCCCGGTGCTGTTTATCACGGTTCTTGATAGCGTAGAGGACAAGGTAAAGGGATTTGAGGCAGGTGGAATAGACTATATAGTCAAGCCGTTTCAGCAAGAAGAGGTGCTTGCAAGGGTAAATACACATGTCTGCCTGTCCCGGATGTGCAACAAGCTTGAGCAACTGGTTGAGGAACGTACAAGGGAACTTGAAAAGATAAACCGTCAGCTTAAGGAAGAGATAGCAAGCCGGAAACAGGCGGAAGCAGAAAAACAGCTCCTTTTTGAGGCCATAAACCAGTCCAGTGAGACAGTGGTAATTACTGACCCTGATGGCAATATAGTCTTTGTTAATCCTGCCTTTGAAAGGCGGACAGGTTATTCCAGAGAGGAGGCGATAGGCAGAAACCCCCGGTTACTGAAAAGTGGCCATCATGATCAGGAATTTTATAAACAACTGTGGAATACCATACTTGGCGGCGAGACCTGGCAAGGCGAGTTCATTAACAAGAAAAAAGACGGGAGCCTTTTTATTGAAAAGGCATCCATTTCTCCGGTATTTGACAGATCAGGAAAGATATCAAATTTTATAGCTGTAAAACTTGACATCACAGAGCAGCGTCACCTTGAAGAGCAGCTCAGGCATGCCCAAAAGATGGAAAGTGTTGGGCGGCTGGCTGGTGGTGTGGCACACGATTACAACAATACCCTCCAGATCATTTTGGGCTACCTCCAGCTCCTGCTTTTAAGAGACGATTTGCCAGGTGATGTAAGCCATCACCTTAAACAGATTCAAACGGCTGCCGAACATGCCTCCAAGATTACCGGGCAGCTACTTGCCTTCTCACGCAGACAGACAGTTTGTCCCAAGCTCCTGGACATCAATGAGCTCTTGTCAAAGGGCATTCTCCCCATGCTGGAACAGCTTATCGGTGAGGATATAGAGCTTTCTTTCCTTCCTGAGGCAAACCCGGCCACCATAGAAATTGATCCCGGGCAGGTACAACAACTTGTCAGCAATCTTGTGATAAACGCAAGGGACGCCATGCCTCAAGGTGGAAAGCTTACCATTAAAACGGCAAATTCCGTGCTGGATGAACAATATTGTAAAGAGCACCCTGGAGCGAAACCGGGCGAGTATGTTGTAATGACGGTAACCGACACCGGATGCGGGATTGATCCGGAGATAATGCCCTATATATTCGAACCTTTTTTTACCACCAAGGACAGGCACAAGGGAACCGGGCTGGGCCTTCCATCCGTATACGGCATAGTCAAACAAGGTGGTGGATACATCACAGTCGAGAGTGAACAGGGCAGGGGAACCACGTTTAAAATCTATTTTCCCCTCCATGGAGAATCAGATGATCTTTGTATGCCTCCAGAAGAGCACGAGGTGGTCAAGGGTGATATCTCGTGTCTGAGAATACTCCTTGTAGAAGATAACGAGAACGTCCGAGAACTGACTAAAGAGATGTTAGAGTTATTGGGGCACCAAGTCATTGCCGCAGATGATCCGGCCAATGCGTTGGATATGGCAAGTCAAATGGACCACATAGACCTGTTACTTACAGACATCGTAATGCCCGGAATGAGTGGGAAACAGCTCTTTGAGAAGATCAGGGACATTTTCCCGCATGTAAAAGTGCTCTTCATGTCCGGTTATACGTGTGACGTGATAGCCAGACATGGCGTGGTGGAAAAGGGCGTAAACTTCATTCAAAAACCGTTCAGTATGAAAAAGCTTGCTGAAAAAATCAAGATAACAATGGCTGGAAAGGGCGGAAGCACAAAACCAGGACACTCTGAGGGGCATTAGACAACAAAATTGGGGACATCCATTTCTCCCCTTTCAAAGGCCATGAGGAATGCCTTTACAACCCGTGGATCAAAGTCCTTTCCAGCACCTTTGACTATGATCTCCTTGGCCTCAATGGGAGCCATTGCCTTGCGGTATGGCCTGTCACTTGTAAGGGCATCATAGACATCTGCAACTGCCAGTATCCTTGCCCCCAATGGAATGGCATCTCCCTTGTTGGGGCGGTATCCATTGCCATCGTACTTGTCATGATGGGCAAGAATAATGGGAATGATCCTTCCCAGGGGGCCCTTGACAGGCTCAAGTATTTCTGCCCCGTTTGAAACGTGTTTCTGGATCTGCTTGTATTCATCCTCAGACAGTCTTGCCGCCTTGTAGAGGAGCTCTCTGCTCACCTTGAGCTTTCCTATGTCGTGAAGAAGTGCGGCAGAACGTATGTCCTCGATGGCATCGTCGTCAAGGCCGAGGTATGCGGCTATCTTTGAGGCGTAGACCGAGACCCTGTAACAGTGGTTTTCCGTGTACTGGTCCTTTGATATGAAATGGCGGAGTATGACTATCAGCCCCTGGTAGGTCTTCCTGAGCTCCTTGACCTTCTCCATGTGTCGTTCATAGAGGGTCCCCATGGCATAGGCGGTGCATATAAGGACACTCCCCCAGGCCATCATGTGATACCACTTTCCGGTGGCAATTTGCATCTTGCCTCCGCCCGTAAATATTACATCGTCAAATTGAACCATGACGCCAACAATGATTATGGTAAGTACCGCTGTCAGAACAGCGTGGCGCCTGCCGTAAAAATAAGCAGACATGATGGTCGGGAAGGAGTAAAGGCCAAGAATCATGTACTCTGAGGTCACAAGATAGTTCATGAAACCGGCAATAGCCACCATGGTCAGGATGATCCAGAGTTCCTTGTTAACCTCTGCTACCCGGTCGGCTATACGGTAGCGTAGGGGCCTGTGTTTGTGTGAAGAACGATCATGGAAGATATTAGCTTCAGCCTCTGAGGCCTCTTCTAATGGCAGTTCATGGTGAATGTTCCCGGAGGAAGCCTTTTCTCGCACCGCACGGCCATCCGCATCACCTTGTTCGCCAAGAGGTCTGTCGATTTCTTTGCTGACAATTTCTTTATGGCCTTCAGAATCAAAGGAGTCAGGCCCAGCATGTTTTTTGCTGACTTTTCTTTGAGGGCCAATTGAGGAGATACGCTTTTCTATAAAAACAGTATTTGCCCCAAGCTTTGACAGCCTTTGGGCAAGTTTTACGCCCGTTCTTTTGGGTATGCGCCCACCGAGTGTGAC
>WGDC01000033.1 GCA_015493475.1 Deltaproteobacteria bacterium | reverse complement strand
TCTTGGAGCCGATTTTGTAAAGGTGAATTATCCAAAATCAGATACCGGAAATGAACCGGAGCTGTTCAAGGAAGCGGTCATGGCTGCAGGACGTACAGGCGTGATATGCGCTGGCGGAAAACAGACGGCAGTTGAGAAGTTTCTCAAAAGGCTGCATGACCAGATCCACATTGCAGGTGCCTCCGGTAATGCCACCGGGCGTAATATCCACCAAAGACCGTTAGAAGAGGCGGTCAGGATGTGTAATGCTATTTTTGCCGTGACGGTCGAGGGTGCAACAGTGGAAAAGGCCATGGATATCTTCAATGCTGCTTGATGGTGCCGAACAGTCATAACGGCACAGTGACTACTCGAAATATCTTTAAGCCTTTAAGATTTCAGGAGATTAGATATGAAAAGGATAGCAATTAACGGACTGGGCAGGATAGGAAGACTTGTACTCAGGCATTATATGGCTTCAGAGCAGAAGGGCATTGAAATCGTAGCAGCCAATGATCTTGTTCCCCCTGAAGACCTGGCATATCTCATCAAGTACGATTCGGTACACAGGTCGGTTCCGTATGAGGTCTCCCATGGAGATGATTTTGTCCAGCTCGGCCAGAAGAAGATCAGGATATTTGCAGAAAAGGCACCTGAAAAACTGCCATGGAAAGAATTGGGAATAGATACAGTTATTGAGTGCACAGGCCGCTTTACTGAAAAGGCCGGGGCATCGAGGCATCTTGAAGGCGGGGCCAAAAGGGTAATAATAAGCGCGCCTTCCAAGGACCCTGACATAACCATTGTTATGGGAGTCAACCATGAACAGCTTGATCCGGAAAAACATTTTATCATTTCAAATGCCTCATGTACTACAAATTCACTTGCTCCTCCCCTTAAGGTCTTAAGCGACGCCTTTGGCATTGAAAAGGCCCTTGTAACCACAATCCACGCCTATACCGCCACCCAGGGCCTGGTGGACAGGCCTGCCCGGAAAAAGATCAGAGGCAGGGCAGCCGCGGTTTCTCTCATTCCAACAACCACAGGCTCCGATAAGGCCACAGCCAAGGTTTTGCCCGAGCTTGAAGGACGGCTAAGCGCCCTTGCGGTGAGAGTCCCTATCCCTGATGGGGCGCTTACTGATATCAGTACGGTCCTTAAGAAAAACGTGAGCGTAGAAGAAGTAAATGCCGCATTAAAAGAGGCATCCCAGGGCTCCATGAAGGGCATATTGGGTTACAGCGAAGAAGAAATAGTCTCCATTGATATCATAGACAATCCTCATTCAGGCATAATCCACGCGCTTTCAACCAGGGTCGTGCAGGGGGACACGGTGAAACTCCAGGTATGGTACGATAATGAATTCGGCTATTCCAGGAGGCTTATTGACTTGGCCGGACTGCTTCCGGCCTGATATTTACGGAGAAACAAAGAGCCACAATATCAAATAAGGAGGTCTTATGTCTGAATACATAAAATGGTTTAAGGAAATAGGTATTGAAGATATCCCTGAGGTGGGGGGCAAGAACGCCAGCCTTGGTGAGAT
Source organism: Deltaproteobacteria bacterium (assembly GCA_015493475.1). GTDB lineage: Bacteria > Desulfobacterota > Dissulfuribacteria > Dissulfuribacterales > QOAL01 > JAADCZ01. The sequence goes on along the minus strand of WGDC01000033.1, from coordinate 1,505 downwards.
GTACCAGAATCTTACCTCTGAGGGTGTGCGCGTGCCTAACGGATTTGCGGTTACTGCCTCTGCATACCGTCATGTGCTTGAAAGCAACGGTGCCTGGGAAAAACTGCATGAGGCCCTCGATGGCCTAAATCCTGATGATGTGAAAGACCTGCAGGAACGGGGTGCAAAGGCCAGGGCCATAGTATATAGATGTGAAATTCCAGAAGACCTGAAATCTGAAATTTTGAAGGCATACGCAGACCTTAAGAGCGAATATGGCGAGGAGGTCTCGTTGGCCGTGCGCTCATCTGCAACGGCCGAAGACTCCCCCGAGGCATCTTTTGCCGGTCAGAATGATACGTATCTAAATATCCGTGGTGAAGACGCGCTGCTTGATGCATATAAGAGGTGTCTTGCCTCTAATTTCACTGACCGGTCCATTCACTACAAGTATGACAATAACTTTGATTACTATAAGGTCTATCTCTGCGTGGTTGTCATGAAGATGGTGAGAAGTGACAAGGGCGCAAGCGGGGTGATGTTTTCACTTGATACGGAGACCGGCTTTAAGGATGTCGTGTTTATCAACGCGGCCTTCGGGCTGGGAGAAAACGTGGTTCAGGGCACCATTGATCCTGACAGCTTCTATGTGCACAAACCCACTTTTAACAAGGGATATCGCGCAGTACTTAAGCGCCGCCTTGGGAAAAAGGAAAAGAAGATGATCTTTACAGATGTGCTTAACACGGACAATATCGCAGTTGAGTACACAAAAAATATCGATACCACCAGTGATGAACAAAACCGTTTCTGCATCAGCGATGATGATGTGATGGTCCTGGCCGACTATGCTATCAAGGTGGAAAATCACTATTCCCAAAAGGCTGGCTTTCGCAAACCCATGGACATGGAGTGGGCAAAAGACGGCCTTGACGGGCACCTTTACATGGTTCAGGCCAGGCCCGAGACGGTTCAGTCGCAGAAGAAGGGGACGGTGCTTGAGATATATCACCTTAAGGAAAGGTCAAAAATATTGCTTAAGGGGCGCGCGGTAGGAACGAAAATCGGTGCTGGCAGGGCGCATATCATTGATGACGTAAAACATTTGAGCGCGTTCAAACCAGGGGAAGTACTGGTTGCCGATACCACCACACCTGACTGGGAGCCTGTAATGAAAACCGCTGCGGCGATTGTAACAAACCGCGGCGGGCGTACCTGTCATGCCGCCATTGTCTCACGTGAACTTGGGATACCTGCCGTTGTTGGGACGGATAACGGCACCGAGGTACTGAAAAACAACCAGGAGATTACAGTAAGCTGCGCAGAGGGCGAAATCGGAAACGTCTATGAAGGAATTTTGGATTTCGAGATCGAAAAGATCGACCTTAGTAGGCTTCCGCACCCTAAAGTTGAAATTATGATGAATCTTGGAAATCCTGACAAGGCATTCGGTCTTGCTTCGCTGCCCGTTGACGGCATCGGGCTGGCCCGCATGGAATTTATCATAAATGAATATATCAAGGCAC
>WGDC01000032.1 GCA_015493475.1 Deltaproteobacteria bacterium | reverse complement strand
GGAGAATATCTCTCAATGGGGCGGGACTGATAAACGGGGCAAAAGGAAAGGCAGGCGCCACAGCGGGCGCAGTTATCTGCCCTTGGCCCGTCCCCTGGGCTGCTATTGACTGTGGCCTCTATCTCCCTTGATTTTGATTTATCCATTATTATTGGAATTATATGGTTCGCTCGCCGCAAATAGTCCATGGACCCATGGTCACGGACTCCATCCACCCTCCTATGTTATATTGCCTAATGGCTACTTCTATAGGCCCACATCCTGTGCATCCATGAACTTATCTTTCTTATAATCTTTTCCATAATAACACTGGCGTTTTGGATTGGGAACAACCTCGCATGCAAGCCTTATGGCGGTTAAGACGGGAAAAGCGGAACAGTGGGCGGCAGTTGTGTCAACGCCACATGTGATGGGATTCCACGTGGCCAGCCTCTTCCATTGGGCGTGGCGGCAATTTTCAGTTATGTTGTACTCAGAAGAGGGGATTTGTTAAAATACTTTGTGTTACATGGTAAAATATGAAAAGGCGTTTTAATTAAAATTATGATAGTCTTTGATCTCAAGTGCCCAAATAACCACGTTTTTGAGGCCTGGTTCAAAAACAGCGCGGCCTTTGAAAAACAGCGAAAGGACGGGCTGATCGTCTGTCCTGTTTGCGGGAATTCGCGCATCGAAAAGGCCCTTTCGCCAGTAAAGTTTAAAAAATCCCATGGTGGCAAAGGGGATGGGGTTTTAAGCCAGGAAGCAATGGCCGAAGTAGTCAGCACGTTTTACAGGAAGATGATGGACTCAAGCGAGGACGTAGGAGAAAAATTTGCTTCGGAGGCGCTCAAGATGCATTATGGCGTAAGCAAGCCAAGAAGCATTCGTGGTGTCGCTACCAAAGAGGAGGAAGATATGTTAATGGAGGAGGGCGTTGATTTTTTCAGAATCCCGGTAGCTTCTAAAAAGGGGGACAAGTCCAATTGAACGGCCTTGGGCAAGAATCATCTGAAAAAGTCCATGCCGGGCGGACGGCAAATAACGAGGCTGTTGTCCAAAGGGGTTCCAGGGTGGTGATGGATTTTGTGGTTCGTCTATCCTCTGGAAAGGTGGTGGATTCCTCGGAAAAAGGCGGCGGCCCTGCAAGCTTTGTCTGTGGCAAGGGAGATTTTCCCAAACCTGTGGAAGAGGGAATTATCGGGCTGTCTCCGGGAGATGTGAAAACCATTACGGTCCATCCATTTTATGGTTACGGACTCTACGATCCCAGGAAACAGATGCTGGTGGCCATAGAACGCGTTCCGCAACCCGTGGAGCCTGGCAAGGTGGTAAAGGTACCAGATGCGCTTGGGATCACCAGACCTGCCATAGTCCGCGATATCTGGCCAGGTGCAATCATGGTTGATTTCAATCATCCCCTTGCCGGACAGGTACTTAAATTCGAGGTGGTTGTAAGACAAGTTATAATGGAAGAAGAAACTCGATAGACAGAAAAGGAACACTAATGGCTCAGAATATCATTGAAGAATCAATTTACGCCTCTGGGCTTTCAGACATCTACGAGAAGGTGCGGCAAGGCCAGAGGCTTTCTCCGGAGGACGGGGTAAGGCTCTACGAAACCCAGGATATCTGTTCACTCGGTTTTTTGGCCAACATGGCAAGGGAAGAAAAGAACGGAGATTATACCTATTACATATACAACCAGCACATCAATTACTCGAATGTCTGCACCAACCTCTGTAAATTTTGCGCCTTTGGCAAGGAGGAGGGCCAACCTGGAGCATACTGCATGACCATAGACGAGATAGTCGCAAAGGTTGTGGACAGGCTCGATGAGCCGATAAAGGAGGTCCATATCGTAGGAGGCATCCATCCCGAGCTTCCCTATTCATATTACATAGACATGCTGCGGGAGATAAAAAAGGCAAGACCTGGGCTACATATCCAGGCGTTTACCTGTGTAGAAATAGCCCACATTGCCGGGATGGGCGGAAAGCCCGTCAACGACGCCCTCTTGGAGCTGAAGGAGGCGGGGCTCGGCTCCATACCGGGAGGGGGAGCCGAGGTTTTCAGCAAGAGGATTAGGGACAGGCTGTGCCCGGAGAAGTTACCTGGCAACAAGTGGCTCGAGGTTGCGAAAATGGCACACAGGCTTGGCATAAGTTCCAACGCCACCATGCTGTACGGCCACATCGAAACGATTGAGGAGCGAATAGAGCACATGGTTGAGCTTAGAGAGGCCCAGGATGAGACCGGCGGCTTTATGTGTTTTATTCCCCTGGCTTTTCACCCCAAGAACACGGCCCTTGAGGATGTTGCGCCAACTAGCGGTATAAACGACATCAAAAACATCGCCGTGGCGCGGCTGATGCTTGATAATTTTCCCCACATAAAGGCCTACTGGGTGATGCTAGGCCCCAAGGTGGCCCAGCTTGCCCTCAGCTTTGGTGCCGACGACATGGACGGCACTGTTCTTGAGGAAAAGATTACCCACATGGCAGGGGGGCGAACCTCCCAGTCCCTTTCCAACAGGGAGATTGAGTATCTCATTAAGTCAGCCGGCAGGATACCCGTTGAGCGGGACAGCGTCTACAATGTCATAAAGGTCATTTCATAGGCAAGACAAAAAATGGTGAAGGAAATCGCAGAAAAGGTCCGCGCCGGCGAGAGGATAGATGAAAGCGAGGCACTCGACCTTTACAACAAGGCAGGGCTTCATTTACTCGGACAGCTCGCTTACCAGAAAAGGTTTGATAAAAAACCCGAGCTGGTTGTCACTTACGTTATAGACAGAAACATAAATTATACAAATATCTGTGTTTCAGGGTGCAAGTTTTGTGCCTACTACTGTGCCCCTGACAAGCCGGGTGGTTTCCTGCTCTCCTTTGACGAACTTGGGAAGAAGATTGAGGAGACAATCTCCCTCGGTGGCACCCAGATACTGCTTCAGGGTGGCCTTCACCCGGATCTGCCATTTTCTTACTACGAGGACATGCTCAGGTTCATCAAGGATTATCCTATACACTGTCACGGTTTTTCTCCTCCTGAAATAGTTCATTTCAGCAGGATTTCCGGCCTTACAATAAGACAAGTGCTTGAAAGGCTCATAAATGCCGGGCTAGATTCTATACCAGGCGGCGGGGCGGAAATATTGGTCGACAGGGTAAGAGCGCGGATCGCTCCGGCAAAGGCAACAACCAAACAGTGGCTCGATGTGATGGAAACAGCCCACATGCTTGGCCTCAGGACAACGGCAACAATGATGTTCGGCCATATCGAGACGATTGGGGAAAGGATTGAACACCTGTCCGTGCTAAGGGATCTCCAAGACAGGACCGGCGGCTTCACTGCATTTATATCCTGGCCTTTCCAGCCAGGTAATACCTCGATAGCCTGCCAGGCGGCGAGTGCTCACGAATACTTGAAAGTTCTCGCCATCTCCCGGATCTTCCTTGATAACTTCGATAACATCCAGGCATCATGGGTGACCCAGGGATACAAGGTGGCCCAAATGGCACTCTTTTTTGGAGCGAATGATTTCGGCAGCACCATGATCGAGGAAAATGTGGTGGCGGCGGCGGGAGTAAGCCACAGGCTTTCAGAAAAAGATATCCGAAGACACATAAGGGATGCGGGATTTGAACCACGGCAAAGGCTCATGGACTACACTCTTGTGTAGGTTTTGTACCTGATATGAAGGCCTGTCGACTCCACAGGGCACGCCTTTTGGTTCCTGTATCTTCCCCTCCTGTTGAAAATGGAGCTGTCCTTGTATGTGGAGGCACCATTACGGATGCAGGAAGTTTCAAGCATGTAAGCAGACAGGCTCCTCCTGGCACAATCACCATGGACCACGGTGATGTGGTCATTATTCCCGGTCTTGTAAACTGCCACTGTCACCTCGGTCTGTCATGGCTTCAAGGACAAATTCCCAGGTCTATCGGGTTTCCCGCCTGGATAAACCGGATAATGGCCCATCTTTTCAAAGATGGCAAAAGGATGCAGGCCGACAGGTTTCTCGAGTCGCTCAGATGGGGGCTTGAACTGTCAAAAAGGGTCGGTGTGGACCTTATCGGCGACGTGTCAAACATTCCCTATCCGCCTGGAATGAAAACGGGTTCACGGAATGATAACCCCCTTATCCACCTTTTTCTCGAAAAGATACATCCGTTTCCAACACACGTGGATCTCTTTACTGATCCCAAGGATAAGGCAAGCTTCCCCCCTACCTGGTCATACAGCGCCCATTCGGTCTATACCTGTTCAAGACAAGCCCTAAGGGAAATTAAAAGGTACTGCCGGGAAAGGAGACTTCCGTTTTCCATCCATGTTGCGGAATCCCTGGAAGAGATGGAGTTCGTACAGTCAGGGACCGGGCCCATTGCCCGAATACTTAGTGACAGAGGCAGAAAGGTCGAGGAATTTTTCAGGCCCGCCCAATCTCCTGTAGCCCTGCTCAAGGAAGAATCACTTCTTGATGGGCAGACTATCTGTGTTCATTGCGTCTTTATAGGCAAGGGCGACCTGGAACTCATTACAGAGACCGGGGCATGGGTCTGCCTTTGCCCTAAAAGCAACATATACATTCATGGCAGCCTTCCAAGGGCAGATGAAATTTTTGACAAGACCGGAAAGGTATGCCTTGGAACGGACAGCCTTGCAAGTAATGACAATTTGTCTATACTCAGCGGGCTAAGAGTCTTGCACAGGAACTTTCCCTCCATAGACCCTGAAAGGCTTTTCAGGGCTGCAACCCTTGAGGGGGCCAGGGCACTTGGATTAGGAAATAGGCTCGGATCACTTAGTCCGGGAGCGTGGGCGAGTATCTTTGGAGTAAGAGGCACGCCTGTAGGGGAAAAGGATGTCTTTGAATTTCTTTGTTCTGAGAGATTAGAAGAAGGGATAGAAAAAATTGAACAATGACGGGGAAAAAACCAAGGGACCCTACCGTCTCGGCGTAGTCAACTTCATCAATACCTCTCCTGTGCTTATTCCTCTCAGGGAAGATGGTGAAATCCCGGGATGGGAAATAGTGGAGGATACGCCGGCTGCGCTCAACCACATGCTGAAAGAGGGGGCCATTGACGCTGGCCTCGTTTCATCCTTCGCTTACGCCAAGGACTACAGGGCCTACTTTGTCCTTGAAGATTACTGCATAAGCGCCACAGGAACTGTGGGCAGTGTGGTTCTATATAGCCGACTGCCAATTTACGAACTCTCTTGCAAAACGGTGTGCCTGACAAACCAATCTGCAACCTCTGTAAACCTCCTCTATATCGTTCTGGAATATTTCAACGGTCTCAAGCCAACCTATGTAACCGGCACGTTCACGGATTTTGATCACGGAAACGGAGTGGATGCTTACCTCGCCATAGGAGACGAAGCCCTCAGGATAAAACGCGCATTTCCGACCTTTTATTCGTACGATCTCGCATCTATTTGGTACGAAACCACCTCTCTACCTTTTGTTTTTGCTCTTTGGGCCGTGAGGATTGATTCTTCTCTGCCCGATAGCGAAGAGCTTAAGTTGCTAAAAAGAAGGCTTTGCAGGGCTTACAATCAGGGTGCTAACAGGCTTGAGGAAATCAGCGCAATGGTGGCGGGGCGCATTCCAATGTCCCAGGTGGAATGCCTTTCCTATCTAAAGGGCATAGAATTTGATCTTTCGAGCCTCAAGCTCAAGGGGCTCGCACACTTTTTCAGGCTCCTTCACCAGATGGGCAGGCTCGAATACATCCCGCACATAGTCCAAGTGTAGCTCATGAGCTTACCAAGAAAAGAGGGGAAAAAGAAATTTGTCCACAAGAAATTCTCATCCGTGAGCACACGGTATGATTTTCTTAATTCTCTGTTAAGTCTCGGGATAGACCGATTTTGGAGATACAAGACAGTGAAGGCCATCGGTGGTGTTGAAGGTCCTGTTCTCGATATTTGCGCCGGAACCCTGCCGCTTTCAAGGGAGGTATTCAGACAGACGGGTAATCGGGTGGTTGCCCTGGATTTCTGCCTTGACATGCTTCAATATGGAGCGAAAATGCTTGATGACAAGGATAAGCAGAACATATTTCCCCTTTGCGGAGACGGAGAGAATCTACCGCTGACCTCATCGACCTTTGGAGGTTTCACCGTGGCCTTCGGAGTCAGAAACCTCTCCGATCTTCCTCGAGGCTTTTCCGAGATGTTTAGAATTTTGCGGCCAGGTGGCAGGGGAGCAATACTGGAGTTCTCAAGGCCGTCCCTTCCTATTTTTAGAAGCCTTTACCGTTTCTACCTTCACAGGGTACTTCCGCGCATCGGCGGGGCTATCTCCCACGACAGGGAGGCCTATGTATACCTCGCGGAGTCGATCCAGGCTTTCTTTTCCCAGCAGGAAGTTTATAATATGTTACGGGAAAGCGGTTTTGTGGAAGTGAACTACACGCCAATGACCTTGGGTATAGTTACTCTCTATACCTGCAAAAGGCCATGAAATGGTTGATAAATGAAAAATAGTGCGGTTTTCCGCTTTGTTTTGCTCTTTATCATCTTTCTTCCGTTCCTTGTTCCGGGACCCTGTTTCGCCTTTCAGGAACACGGGGCCAGGGAAGGGCTTTACGTTCACGAGCTTGCCCATATCTGTTTTGGATCGTCTATGCTCTGGCTTTTCTTCATGATAAAAAAGAGCCTCTATTGGGAGAAAAAATGTTGGAAGGCCATGGCCCTTGGAGCTCTAATTCTTGTTTTCTGGAACGTAATGACTTTTCTGGGACATATTCTCGGTCCCCGGAGCCTTTACTTCTGCGACCTTACGCCCCCCACCAATAAGAGCTTAACATTCTGGATATGGTATTTTGCCAAGTTCGACACGGTCATTTGCTGTCTTTCCATGATCTGTTTCTATGTAGGCCTTAAGAGACTCAACAGAACCATTAGCTGCAGCGATAATAAGGGCAAGGGAAAACGGTGAGCGGGAGGAGCCTGAAATGACCCAGGGCATCTGCAGTCCGATCCTATTCGTGGACAGGGTAGGTAGCCTTTGCCTTATTATCGTTTCTGCCATGTGCCTAAGAGAGGCGAGAAAGGTGGTGAAAAAGGAGCCGGATAACTTTCTTTACGGTTATCTTTACTGGCTTTTTATAGCGCTTTTTGCCTTTTCTGTCTCAAGGTCTCTTGGCCATATAGTTAAACATATACTGCTAATCGCCGGACTCGTGGACTACTGGAAAGCCCTTTCCCCCATAAGCGGCTCGGTTAATACTGCCCTCTTTATCCTGATATCCTCCATCAGCGTCTTCTTCCAGAAGATGAAACGGGTCATGGAAAGGATCGAAGGAGACAGGAGGGAAATAGAGAGGATAAGCCGAGAGCTTTTGAGGCTCAACAAGGAAACCGAGCTGCTTGTAAGCGAGAGGACCAGGGCGGAGCTTGCATTAAACATTGCCCATCACATAAGGAATCCAATCATGGTTATTGGAGGACTGGCAAAAAGATTCCTGAAAAATAACAATCTTACAAGTGATCAGCGGAAAAAGGTTGAGCTTATGCTCGAACAGATAGAAAAACTTGACGATATAGTCCGGGAGTTCGAACTGATAAAGGGAAAGGCATCGGAATCGCTTTCCAGGAGGGATGTTAATCAAGTGGTCCTCGAGGTCGTCGAAGCCGCCATGCCTGAGGCCAAAAGACGCGGTATAGAGATAGAAACCAAATACGAATCAACGCCGCTTTTTGTAAAGATGGATACCGATCTTATCAAGTTTTCCCTTGCGCAATGCCTGAAACTGCTAATTTACAGGCTTGGGCCTGCACAGAAGATATTTCTTAACCTGAAGCGTGAAAAATTTGGCGCTCTCATAACGCTTTTCACGTCAGAGTTTGGACTTTATGGGGCAAATGGGCCAAAGGGCCACGGTCCCCATACCCCGGTAACCGGTAAAAGACTTGGACTATCCACTGTTCGACAGATACTTGAGGATCATGGAGGCGAACTCAGGGTACAGGGACAGGGAAGGTACGTAAAAATCGAAATGTTTCTTCCCTTCAGCATAGGAATAGGCAAGAGTTGGGGCAATAGAAAAAGCCTTGAGCAATACCTTAAAAATGGTTGATAATCATCCGGCCGGGAATGGCGATCCTATAGCTGCTACAGTGGAAATATACACGGACGGCGCCTGTTCCATGAACCCTGGGCCAGGAGGCTGGGGTGCCATTTTAAGGTATGGGTGCCATGAAAAGAGACTACAGGGATTTTCCCCGCGCACTACCAACAACAGAATGGAGCTGCTATCTGCCATAAGGGCCATTGAGGCATTGAAGAGACCGTGCAGGGTGGTCCTCACCACAGATTCCACCTACCTTAGAGACGGGATAACCAAGTGGATTCATAACTGGAAAAAACGGGGCTGGAAAAGGGCCGGGAACAAGCCTGTAAAAAATGCTGACCTGTGGAAACGGCTTGACCAGGCCGCCAGAAGACACCAGGTGGAATGGAGGTGGGTAAAGGGCCACAGCGGGCACAGGGAAAACGAGATCGTGGATAGACTCGCTACCTCGGCCATTGAAATGGGGAAAAAAGGGGAGCTCAGACCCGATCCCCTCGGCGAGGATTTCACATAGGAGGAATTACTGCAATGATTGCCCTGTGCGTTTTCTATGAGCCTTCCAGTGTAAAACTCGATAATGGTACGCCGTAGTTTCCGTAAAAGAGCATTGCATACAAGATAGTTTTTGTGATAAGAGGCGTGTCTATTTAAGATGACCATACTACATTCCGGTAATAGGCCGGAATTGATTTTCCGATCCCGCGGAGTAAGACCCGGTGCCGTGATGGACGAGTCTAACCTTCGGGAGTCTTTAAAATTGCTAACCCTTAGGAGCCTTGAAGAACATGGATTCAGCCTTGCCAGATATAAACAGATTGAAAGAAGATATAGAAAGGGTGCTTCCGAGGAAGCTCGCCAGGGTCTTTGATTGCTACGGCTTCGATCTCGAGGTCCTATTAACACCTCTCAAATGGAAACCCTTGGTACTTGTTATTGGCAACTATTCTTCCGGGAAATCCACCTTCATAAACGAGTTCCTTGGTCAGGAGGTTCAGCGTACGGGCCAGGCCCCGACTGACGACAGCTTTACCATCCTTACTACCCATGAGAATGAAGAAAATCCGGGTGACATAACGGGCACCACCGTTGTTTCAGACGAAAAGCTGCCCTTTACGGGGCTGCGTAGATTTGGCGAGAAGCTCCTGTGTCACCTTGTCATGAAAAGGATCGAGTCCGACAAGCTTAGGGAAATTGCGATAATTGACACCCCTGGCATGCTCGATTCTGTCACTGAACAGGACCGTGGCTATGACTTTCTCGGCGTTATAGGAGAGCTCGCCAAACTTTCCGATCTTGTAGTATTGATGTTCGATCCCCACAAGGCAGGTACCATAAAGGAGACATATAAGGTCCTTAGGATGACATTGCCCGCATCGGCCGGGGAAGACAGGGTAGTCTTCGTGCTTAACAGGATAGACGAGTGCGAAAACCTTGAAGACCTGGTCCGGGCCTACGGCACCCTATGCTGGAATCTCTCCCAGATGACCGGGAGAAAGGATATCCCGAGAATTTTTCTAACTTATGCCACTATCCCGGGGAGAGATGTCCCAAGGGAATTTCAGGTATGGGAAAAGGAAAGGGATGAGCTTAAAAGGGCCATACTTTCCGCGCCACGGATGCGACTTTTCCACATGCTTCAGGAGGTGGACAGGGTGGTAAGGGAACTGAGCCTTGTAATAATGGCGATGGAACGGCTCAAAGCCGCCTTTATGGTCAGATTAAAAGACTTTCTGAAGTCCCTTTCGATAACAGGGGCCTTCACCTTCCTACTTGGGGACCTTTTAATGAACCTTGTTTCCGGATACCCGTCTCATCCATTCCTGATCGCGCTGGCAACTGGCAATCTTACGCCCAACAGTTTGTTGTGGCCAGTTGTCTGGCTCCTTTTCACCGTGGCAGCAGGTTCTCTCTATTTTCAAAAGATTACCTTTCCTGGTTTTGTGAAGGCTTACAGTTCAGACCCTGACAGGCTAGCTGAACTCGAGTCTGCCTACGACAGGGATTTGTGGGAAAGGATAAGACCAAAGGTTATAGAACTGATTGAAAAAAAGGCCCGGCACGAGATATGGGTCAGGCACAAAGCGCATCTGGCGAAGGTTAAAAAATTCATAAAGAAAGATCTCCAGTCCTTTTATGAAAAGGTCAAGAGATTCTGAAAAAGAACGACCCGTATAGGGCTGATAGAATATGAAGCACTCTATCGTAGGTCTTGACGAACTACGAACTGTTCTTGTTGATAAAATGCTGCCCTTTAAGATCGAACTCTTAACGATTCTCATACAGGCAGTTGCCGCTTTAAAATTTGCTCTATCTTGTGTACCTTAACTATGCCTTGAAGTGACAAAATCAGAAGTGGAGGAAATCGATGTCCGGACATTCCAAGTGGAGCACTATCAAGCATAAAAAGGCCGCCCAAGATGCAAAAAGGGGCAAGATGTTCACAAAACTTATAAAGGAAATCACAGTGGCGGCGAGGCTTGGAGGGGGTGATCCAGCAGCAAATCCCCGGTTGAGGGCGGCAATAGACGCAGCAAAATCCGCTAATATGCCCAAGAATAATATCGAAAGGGCCGTCAAAAAGGGTACGGGAGAGCTTGCAGGGGTAAGCTACGAAGAGGTCACCTATGAAGGTTACGGTCCTGGGGGAGTGGCAGTACTCGTTGAGACGATCACGGATAACAGGCAGAGAACCGTGGCAGACGTACGCCACATATTCGCCAAGAGGGGAGGCAGCCTTGGCGAGCCCGGCAGTGTTGCCTGGATATTCGAGAAAAAGGGACTCATAGTGGTGGAAAAGGACAAGGTAGACGAAGATACCCTAATGGCTGCTGCCCTCGAGGCGGAGGCTGAAGATATTCAGGACGCTGGCAATGACTGGGAGATAGAAACCTCCTCAGAGGAACTTTCACGTGTCAAGAAAGCCCTTGAGGACAGCGGTATAGAAATACTTTCCGCCAAGGTAACCATGGTGCCGTCAAACATTGTGAAGGTGGAGGATGAGAAAAAGGCCCAACAGCTTATCGCCCTGATGAACAGCCTTGAGGAAAACGATGACGTCCAGAATGTCTATGCAAATTTTGATATTCCGGATGAAATATTGGAAAAGGTGGCGTAAGCAGTGAACCACGGGCCAGTCATGGGTATAGATCCTGGATCGGTAGCCACTGGCTACGGTGTAATTGAAACCATGGCCACCGGTAAGGTATCGGTTATCGGCGCCGGGGTTATCAGGACCAGCAGCCAAAGGAGCTTCCCGGAAAGGCTTAAACACCTTTACGACAGTCTCTGCGAGGTAATTTCGGATTATTCTCCGTCATGCGCAGCCTTCGAACAGGTTTTTGTAGCCAGGAACGCGGGCTCTGCCTTGAAACTTGGGCACGCAAGGGCTGCCCTCTTAATGGCAGCCATAAACAATGGACTCGATATTTACGAATATTCAGCCCTCGAAGTCAAGAGGGCTGTAGTTGGCTACGGCAGGGCTGAAAAACGCCAGGTCCAAGAAATGGTTACCCTCATTCTTAGGATAGACAGGCTCCTGCCTTCAGATGCCTCAGACGCCCTAGCCGTTGCTCTTTGCCATATCCAGTCCTCGAAGCTTAACCGCGTATTGGGGATGGAAATAGGACGGGAAAAGCGTGCCACGTAACATGATAACCGGTAGATCCTTTTTGTTTCCGTGGGGTTGGTGTTGATAGGCTATCTTAAGGGAACAGTCATAGAGACTCGAGAAGGCTCTGTCCTCCTTGATGTTGGAGGCATAGGCTACATAGTGGAAATTCCGTCCAATGCTCTTAGGGATCTGCCCCCTTCTGGCAACGAGATAAAACTTTACACCGAGATGATAATCAGGGATGACCGAATGAACCTTTACGGCTTCCTGGACAGTGAGTCCCTTATGGTCTTTAAGGTACTGCTTGAGGTATCCGGTGTGGGGCCGAGGCTTGCCATGAATATTTTATCCGTATTGAATCCCGATGATCTTATCTCTGATATCTCAAAGGCGGAAACGGCGCGGATAAGGTCCGTTCACGGAGTGGGGAAAAAAACAGCCGCAAGGATTTGCGTTGACCTCAAGGAAAAGGCATCAAAGATACTAGTGCAGAAAGGAGACCGGATGTCAACACGAGATGGGGCCCAGGTCGCCATGCACGAAGGTTCTCAGGCCTTTGAGGACGCGGTTTCTGCCCTAGTCAACTTGGGTTACCGTCCCGAAAAAGCGAAAAGAGTCATTTCCGAGATACTTCAGGAAGGAAGTAACGTTGAAATTCATGAACTTATCAAAAGGGGTCTCGGAAGACTTTCCGGTGTAAGATAAACTAATGAAATTCAAGAAGATGGAGCAGCCTTCATCGCACGAAACCGGAGCCCTTTCACCGGCGTGTCAAAGGGACGATATGATCTCGGAGCCAGGTCTGAGGCCCATGAGCCTGTCTGAATACATTGGACAGGACCAGCTCAAGAAGGGACTTTCGCTCTTCATAGAGGCGGCGAGACGCAGGGGAGAGCCCTTGGATCACTGCCTTCTTCACGGGCATCCGGGACTTGGAAAGACCACTCTTGCCCACATCATATCAAGGGAACTCGGAGTGGGCATCAGGTGCACGTCCGGCCCTGTGATAGAACGTCCAGGGGACCTGGCCGCCATACTCACCAACCTTCAACCTGGGGAAGTGCTTTTTATAGACGAGATCCACAGGCTCAGCCCTTCAGTTGAGGAAATACTTTACCCGGCAATGGAGGACTTCCAACTCGATCTGATAATAGGACAGGGGCCCAGCGCCCGGACTATAAAAATAGATATTCCCCGTTTCACCATGGTGGGAGCCACCACCAGGGCAGGCCTCTTGTCTCCTCCACTCAGGGACAGATTCGGAGTGCTCTTGAGGGTGGATTTTTACCCGGTCAAGCATCTCCAGGAAATAGTGGGTCGGTCCGCAGAGGTTCTCGGGATAAAAATAGAGGATGACGGGGCGAAAGAGATTGCCAAAAGATCGAGGGGCACTCCGAGAATTGCCAACAGGCTCCTTAGGAGGGTAAGGGACTTTGCAGAGATAAAGGCCAAGGGAACCATCAATAGAGAGGTGGCAGACATGGCTCTCAAGATGCTTGAGGTTGATGAAAAGGGACTTGATCGCATGGACAGACAGATACTTTCCATTATAATCACACGATTTAGAGGTGGTCCAGTAGGCCTTGACACCATTGCAGTATCTGTAGGAGAAGAAAGCACCACCATTGAAGAGGTGTATGAACCTTTTCTCGTTCAGGAGGGATTTCTTCACAGGACCCCCCGTGGCAGAATGGCTACCGACAAGGCATACAAGCACCTAGGAATTAGCAAAGAGGAGTAAGAGGGCATGGAAAAACTGACTCCGGAAAATCTTCGCTCGGAGGTGGATCCATCACGCCTTGGCTTTGAACTTATTAGTGAGCTTGAAGGTAAGGGGCTAAGTATATACGGTCAGGAACGTGCTGAGAGGGCCCTGGACCTTGGTCTCGAAATACAAAATCCTGGTTTTAACGTCTTTGTTGCAGGGCTACAGGAGGCCGGGACGCTGGAACTCACCATGTCGAAACTCCAGGGTCTTTCTGCTGGTGATGATGAAAGGCCAAGTGATATTTGCTACATCCACAATTTCCTTGATCCTGACGTGCCCCTTGCCATTCTTTTGCCGCCCGGACAGGGTCTTGAGCTGAAAAAGGACATGGCGGAGCTTGTAGACAATCTCAAGCTTCACATGCCCAAGAGCTTCGAAGGCGAAACCTACCTTGTGAGAAAGGAAGAGGTAATAAGGGAGTTCAACAAGAAGCGTACAGAGGCATTCGAGACCTTAGATAAAAAGGCCAGGGCAAAAGGATTCATACTCCAGGCTGATCCCACAGGCATGATGGTCATTCCTGCCAGAGAAGATGGAAGCCCGCTTTCTCCAGAAGAAATATCGAAGATGACCCAGGAGCAGCAAGACGATCTCAAGAAAAGGAGCGAAGAACTTCACCGGGAAATGGGTTCCGTAATGCGGCATGTCCACGAAATAGAACAGGAGGTCAGGCAGCAGCTAAAGGAACTCGATCGCCAGGTAGCCCGACAAACAGCCGTTATATTAATAGAACCCCTAAAGGAAAAATACGCCGGTTATTCCCGTCTTGAAAGTTACTTTGATAATGTGCTCGAAGATGTGGTGCTGCATTTTCAAGACTTTCTTCCGGTAAAAAACGGGCCTCCCCCAGGGCTGCCATTGCCTGCTCCGGGAGGAGGCACAGGCTTTGCCAAGTACGATATCAACGTACTGGTGGATAACTCAAAGGTGAAGGGTAAACCGGTTGTTTTTGAGACGAACCCCAGTTACCCGAATCTTTTTGGCGTAATCGAGAGGCAGGCGCAGTTTGGCGCGCTTTTTACCGATTTTACAATGATAAAGGCGGGAGCGCTTCACAAGGCAAACGGAGGATTCCTTTTGCTGAAGGTAACAGATATACTCAAGAGGCCTTTCTCTTACGAAGCCCTCAAAAGGGCGCTGAGGACTAGGAAACTCGAGATAGAAGACCCCGGAGAGCAGCTTGGCCTCTTCACTACAAAAAGCCTTAAACCAGAACCCATAGAACTGAATGTAAAGATAGTGCTCATGGGGGAACCTGACCTCTATCAGCTTCTTTACGGACTCGACGAGGACTTTCGCGAGCTTTTTAAGATAAAGTCTCATCTCGATACGAGAACCGATAATATAGACGAGCGCCAGAGAGAGTTCCTGCGGGTTCTTGCATCAATAAAGAGGAAAAACAATCTCAGAGATATTGACAAGACCGGTGCTGCCCGACTTCTTGAATATGCAGCAGAACTGGCGGAATCCCGCGAGAAACTGACCCTCAAGTTGACAGATATCGAGGATATTGCCGTGGAGGCAAGTTTCTATGCGCAAAAATCTGGAAGTGAACACGTCACTAGCCGGCACGTTCAGCGTGCCATCGATGAAAAACGTTACCGTTCTAGCCTCTACGAGGAGCATCTCCAGGAACTTCTCGTAAAAGACATAATCAAAGTAGCCACGGAGAGCAAGGCGGTTGGCCAGATAAACGGGCTTGCCGTTTATGACCTTGGGGACCATGTCTTTGGAAAACCTTCAAGAATCACTGTAAATATCTGCCTTGGTAAGGACGGAATCATTAACATAGAACGGGAAGCGGAGCTCAGCGGCAAGATACACACCAAGGGGGTCATGATACTTTCCGGCTACCTGAGACAGAGATTCGCCCAGGAGAAGCCCCTGAGTCTCACCGCCACAATCTGTTTCGAACAGAGTTACGGGATGGTGGATGGCGATTCCGCATCCGGCGCCGAGCTTTTTGCACTTCTTTCCGCCCTTTCTGATGTGCCCCTTCGCCAGGATATTGCGTGTACAGGGGCGGTCAGTCAGAAGGGAGAGATACTTCCAGTCGGTGGAGTTAACGCCAAGATCGAAGGATTTTTTGACTTATGCAGGCAAAGGGGCCTTACTGGCACTCAGGGCGTAATAATACCCAAGGCAAATGTTCGTGATCTTAACCTCAAGCAGGAGGTAATAGACAGCGTAAGGGATGAAAAATTTCATGTTTGGTCTGTTGAAACCGTGGAAGAGGGTATAGAACTCCTGACCGGCATGAAGGCAGGCCAGACAGATGAAAATGGCAACTATGGGCAAGGCACCCTTTACCGGCTCGTTGACGAAAAGCTGAAATACCTGTCAGATCTCGCCAGAAAAGAGAAAGAGGAAGACAAAACCGGGGAAAAAGCCTCACTTGGCAGCCAAGATAAACCCGTCTCTCAAAAAGATTAATCCCAGATTCTTACGCTGTACCTTAGTATGCTGGTTGCCCTTCCCGGGATGTTCATGGTCCAGGAAACAAGGTGGGCCTCCTCCTTGAAATGTTTCAGGTTCTCACCGGTTATGGTCCAATCTCCGGGGATACCCTCCTTTATTATGACTGTAGCAGGCTTGTCCTTGGAATTATGGACCTCGATCTCGTAGCTGCTTTCATACCTGTATTTGTATTTATCACCGGTCCTTACACGATTAAAGGAAATCTGTCTCTTCCTTGCCGTGACATCAAAGGCCCTTCCAAGGTTGAGGACAATCTTTTCACCAGCAGCAGTGGACGCTATTTTTTGCTCTCCTATAAAGACAGCAGATCCTTCCTTGTCCCTTTTGTATACCCTGAATAACCCAGCAGGAAAGGGTTGTGCATCTTTTCCACTCCCTGTATCAACCTCGAGAAAGATCTCCGGGTGCAGATTCTTCATGGACCTGTCAGCATGCCTGTAATAGTAATAGTTGCCCGAGCTGAGGACGAGCTTCTTTTTACACTGAAGGTTTCCAGCCTGAAAAAGCATAATGTATTTGCTCTGCTTCGGAGTCAGTGTTACTACTTGCTGGATCCTATAGACATGGTATTCAAAGACCTTTTCTCTCGCAGGCTCTGGTGGAGCAGCGGCCATTGCCTTGGCTTCAAATGCCCTGATTACCGGAAAATTGGATCTATACCTAAAATTTACATCTCCTGCCACAAGTTTCATGTGAGCATTCTTTATATCCATGCTCGAGCGGTTTTTCAAAAAGGCGAATGCCTCAACATTTATCTTTTCCTCATCCCTGTCGAGCATACCCGTATATTCCGCACTCCAACCAAGCCTTCTGGAAAGATAGAAAAGCCCGAGGGACACAGCTTGCCCGGCTGTCGGCGACCAGACACGGATTCTTACCACCGGTCCGTTTGAAAGCCCTGCGGAGAGAAATGGAAAGACTATCTTTGAAGCCTCTGTTTCGAAAAGCCCGGCTCGGGTTTTAACTATTGCCTTTTCATTTTTGAAGGAAACAAGTGTCGCCTCGCTCATCGTCTTTTGCGCGCAGCACTTATCACCATCTTTAAGGTACACTGTTTTCCCTTTGTAGGCTTCAAGCAAGGCACTAATTGACATTGGAGGTAATTGGAATGAATAAGACGCTATTCTTGAATTTGCGCATGAAACATAAATACTTCCCGGCAGCAATTCAGGACATATTCCCTTGAAAACGATGTCATTTGCCCCTTTTCTTAAATCAAGGGCTTCCGTGTGATTAAAGAGAGCTCCATTGTAATAAAGGTTGAGGGCAAGGGATCTGCTTGAATACTCCAGCGTTGCGTTGTCCGTACCTGCCACAGCTGTCCGGGCAAAGAGCGTCCAAGATAGAATCATGGTGACAAGTACAATTTGGAATCTTCTCATGGGCGCCATCCCGGTTCTCCTTTTATTAAGATATGGAAAAAACCCCCTGCTGGTTTAAGAAGGATGGAGGTGGGTATGTTGGTCGTCTTTGTTGGAGATGGTACAGAGGGACCAGCAGGGGTAACTTGTGTTTATTCTGTCATCATGTTTACGATTTTAACATTAATCCACGAGGTAGTGTTTTGTCAATAGCGAGTGTCTGATCCTACCCCGGAATTGTGCAGAGGTAGATAACTCGTTATAAGAGAGATCAGCACAAGGGGGAATCGTGATGGAAAAGCAAGCGCGTAGGAAATACGATGCAGAGTTCAAGAGGCAGGCTGGTAAAGGAACTATCTATCCATGAGATAACAGATATGGAGGATGCCAACCGTTATCTTCAGGAGCATTATATGCCAGAGTACAATGAGGAATTTATGGTGAAACCCCATGGTGATGGTTCAGCTTT
>WGDC01000031.1 GCA_015493475.1 Deltaproteobacteria bacterium | reverse complement strand
TCGTCAAAAGGAGTAAAATCCGCCCAACCCTTCAAACCAAGCACTCGCGTTATCGCTGCCGTCAGCGTCGTCTTGCCATGGTCTATATGACCTATAGTCCCTACGTTTACATGCGGCTTCTTCCGCTCAAATTTCTGCTTGCTCATGACCTTTTGCTCCTAAGGTGTAAATTTTGGAATATTTGGCTGTGACTAACTATGTTCCCCCGATGGAGCCCACGACCGGGATTGAACCGGTGACCTCTTCCTTACCAAGGAAGTGCTCTACCGACTGAGCTACGTGGGCGATGGTGGAGCGGGAAACGGGACTCGAACCCGCAACCCTCAGCTTGGAAGGCTGATGCTCTAGCCAATTGAGCTATTCCCGCGTTCCAGTTCAAATATTCTTAACCCTTGACATGCAAGGGAGTCGATAACTTGAATGGTGGAGAGGGGAGGATTCGAACCTCCGAAGGCGTCGCCAACAGATTTACAGTCTGTCCCCTTTGGCCACTCGGGAACCTCTCCACACCTTTTTCTGGAGCTGGCGATGGGACTCGAACCCGCAACCTGCTGATTACAAATCAGCTGCTCTACCGATTGAGCTACGCCAGCCCAAGCTGAGCAGACAATAATAGTATCAAAAATGGAAAATGCAAGTTTTTTTTAAATAGAAATGGGGCACATAGTGCCCCATTCGATAGATCATATCCTGTTTATCCTGAATTATCGGTTATTCCTTGGACTCTTCCTGTTTCTGATCCTCCGGAGCTTCTTCCGCCTGTTCCGCCGGGGGTATTACATCCTTCTCCATTCCGAAGCCAGCTTTACCCGCCTTCATATCATCCTCGTAGCGCTGATAGACATAGGCAGTGGTCCTGTAAAGCAAGTGACCGAACTTGCTGAAGGGTACAGCAAGAAAGAGCGTAACGACCGTTGCAAGATGAAGAATATAAACAGGGTAGGCCAAGCCCGCAATATTCATGAGCCTTAGAAGCTCAGCCAATATTCCGGTGACACCAACTGCAAATATGAGCCATATCAATATCCAGTCCTGCTCTGAACTCTGCAGAACACCCTCGGCGGTCTTCTCCTTTCTCATCTGGAATATCATCCATATCCCAACAACGAGCATAACAGCCGCAATATTCGCGAAAATCTTTATAGGATTCCACAGAGGCATTGGAGTAAAGTGCTTGTGAAGGAATGGCACATAAATAACATCGTTTAAAATAAAAACGGATGTGGTCACGATGAAAAGCATGATAAATGACCAGAGAAGCAGCTTATGTCCCTTGGCCCTTTCCTTGGTCTCGCCGCACTTCTCAAACCTTGTGTGAGCCAGTATTTCCTGAACAGCCGGCACCACGTACTTGGATACAAACGGGCCCACGGCAGGCTTCGGCGCAGTACCTGTATAGGATTCTATTCCTGAGCCCTTTGCTATGTCATTCCAGAAACGCGTTATACCCTTATACGATGCCCACACGACGAGTCCCACAATAGGCAAAACTACTACATCAATGGGCACGAACGTCAATATCTTGTGGTATGCCACGGTCCCCTCAGGAAATGGAAAATGCTCTCCCGTGTGCAGCGACCAGAGAAAGGCTATTATGTACCACACCACAAACGCGGCAATCACGGTGCCCAGAACGCCTGCCCTATTGGAAAGCGTCTCCGCAATGGCCTTCGGTTCCGCATAGTACTTGATGGCGTTCAGTCGTATGGCACCGAGAACGTCACCAGGCTTCGCATCCCTCGGACAGTAGGCCGAGCAGTCGCCGCACTGGTGGCAAAGCCACACGTCGGCGTCTCCCGCGATCTTTGATGCAAGTCCCCACTGGGCCCATAGCATCTCTTTCCTCGGGAATGCCCTTTCCTCTGTGGATAAAGGACAGACTACGGAACAGGTTGCACACTGATAGCACCGGTTAACCGTGTCTCCGCCACTTTCCATCAACCCCCTGATGAACGATAAATCCGGCTGTATCTTTTTTGTTTCAGCCATTTTAACTACCTCCTACCAGCCCTTGAATGGATTTGGTCCCATTCCCAGTACTTCCTCAACAAAATCGTCAATAATCTGAGGAAGCTTGTCATATTCATCTATTGCTATCTCACGAAGCTTCACCCTTTCTGGCTCCATTCCCAAGGAGTTGAGGGACTCAGCAACGTTGTCCATGCGCCTATTTGCCAATTCACTTCCCTTTACAAAGTGACATTGGTAATCGTCACCATACCTGCATCCGAGGAGCAGGGCGCCATCAAGTCCGCTCGACATCGCATCTTTGATCCAGGAAACATTAACTGAACCAAGACAACGAACAGGTATAATCCTGACCAAGGGAGACCAGGTCAGGCCCTTCTTTGCAGCCATTTCGAGGGCTGGATAGGCGTCATTTTCGCAAGCAAAGCATATCATCCTGAGCTTGTCGTCATCGTCGTCTGGAACCTCTATCGCCTTGATCATGGACCCGACGATGTCAATATTGTAGTCCTTAAAGCCGATGATGCGCTCAGGACAAGCACCCATACATGTACCGCAACGCCGGCACCTTGTTGGATTTGGCTTCGGTGTGCCTTTCTCATCGTCGTCAAGAGCACCAAAGGGACACTCCTCTGTGCAGCGCTTACACTGGGTGCACCGCTGAAAATAAAAGTCGGGGAAGTCGAAATCCCAGGTGCGCGGATGCACGGCGTGCCCTTCCTCAGCAGCCACAACCGACTGGATGGCCTTTAGAGCAGCCCCGGTCGCATCCTCCATGGCCTCTTCTATTGTCATGGTGCGTCGAACACCACCGGCAGCGTAAACTCCTGTACGGCGTGTTTCATAGGGAAAGCAGATGAAGTTTGAGTCACAGTATCCGCCAAATAGGTCCAGATCCCTGAATGCTGGACCCTGCCTGTAGGCAAAGTTGACAACGGCCTCATGCTTTGTGGTGGGCACCATGCCCGTCGCAAGCACTACCATGTCAACATCTACGTTAATATCCTCACCCAGGATCGTATCCTCCACTGTGACATTAAGGCCATCACCGGCTGCCTCCACCTTAGTGACTGCTCCCTTGGTAAGGAAGATCCCGGGATCATTCTGAAGACCCTTATAGAAATATTCATACTGCCCCGGAGTCCTCATGTGCTGGTAAAACACAAAGGCCTTACCGTCTTCAGGGTTGTCTTCCCTCACATACTTTGCCTGCTTCAGGGCTACTAAGCTTGTTACTGCGCCTGCATAGGGAAAATCCGCATCGTCCTCTTTACCGCCAGGACTCAGGACAAAGGCTACAGATTTGACCTCCTTGCCATCTGATGGCCTCTTTACCCTGCCTTCCTTTGCAAGTTCCTCGAACTGGACGTTGGTAACTACATTGGGATTGCCCCATGCAAGGTGTTCAAATTCGTCTTCCTTGGGCTGATAGGGCTTCCAACCAGACGCGAGGACTATGGCCCCAACTATTTCTGCGTTGGGATCCACCTCCATGTAATCATGGCGGCCCTCATTCTTTTCCTCGTATTTTTTCTTCTGATCATCGGCTGAAAGCTCGTTTCCATTTTCGTCAAGCTTTTCTTCCTCAGTCAGTGGCACAGGCGCATCCCACTCGCTCTTGGTTCCTGTTGGCTTGAGAGATATCCTAAACGCACCAGGGGCACCCGCCGTCCGGGCAACTTCGGTGCCGGTCCTGACATCGACTTTTTCATTGTTCTGCACCTTCTCAATGAGATCGATGACTACCGGATCTATTAAATGATCATAACTCGGTCCAACCGGCACCTGCTTACGAACCTTTGCTGCAAAGCCTCCAAGCTGCGGCTCCCTTTCCACGAGCAGCACCTTGTGCCCGGCCTCCGCAGCTTCAAGGGCGGCTGAAAGACCAGAGACACCACCACCTATCACGAGAATACCCTCGTTGGCATCCTCGAGCTTGTCTGGTGTAGGAAGCTCCGCCTTCTGGCACCTTGTCACCGCCATACGCACGTAATCTTCGGCAAGCTCCTGTATATGTTCCTTCTCCTTGTCAGGATCTTCTGCATCTTCCTTGACCTTTTTTGACCATGCTACCAGCTCCCTGATCCCCACCTTCTCGATGTAAACACCGGGAAATTTCAATCCCTCGAATTCATACCTAAAGGAAAGACCAAGGATGGCAATGGCGTTCAATTCCTCCGACTCAACGTCTGTTTTTATCATGGAGAGGCCTTCAGGACCGTAAAGGTCTGCGTGCTTCTTGGCCAAAGCCACACCCATTTCTCCCGTGGCAAGCTCAAGAAGCTTGTCCACGTCCACGGCCTCACCGATTCCATCTCCTGTATATATGTATAATCCTATCTTTTTAGACATTAGCTTGCCCTCCTAGAGATTGTCTGAACGGCCTTGAGCGCTGCGGCCGTAGCACTCTGGCCAGATGAGACGACATCTATCGGCCTCTTTGCGCAGCCGCAGGGTACTATGCCCTCCTTGGGAACAACAAAACCATCAGAATCATATTCGATCCCAGGAATCGGTGATTCTGCGCCTACCGGCTGCATCCCTGTAGCAAGAACGGCCATATCCACTTCCTGCTCCTTTTTGCCGCCGCCGATGGTATCCTCAGCCACAAGTTTTACGGCTCCAGGCGCGTCGCCTGGCAGTATATCGGCCACCTTGCCCTTGATGAAATGAATCTTGTCCATTTCCTTAATCTTCTTGTAAAACTTTTCATACCTGGCCCCTGGCGCCCGGATATCTATATAAAACACATAGCATTCGCACTCAGGATTCTGTTCTTTGAGGTATGTGATCTGCTTCAGCGTGGCCATGCAGCAAATATATGAACAAAAAGCAAGGTGATTTTCATCCCTTGACCCTGCACACTGTACAAAACCAACACTCTTTGGGGCCTCTCCATCAGAAGGACGCTGTATCTTTCCGCCTGTAGGACCTGAAGGCGAGGCAAGGCGCTCCATCATCATATTAGTGATGACGTTTTCGTAGTCGTTAAACTTCAGGTTGGTCAACCTGGTTGGATCGTAGGGCTTCCAGCCAGTTGCGACTATTATGGCTCCTACATCAAGATTCACCTTTTCTGCAGACTGGCTCGTATCAATATGCCCTGTCGGCATGGCTGCCTTAATGGCATCTATCTCATCACCCGAGACGTTTTCCAAATCCAGAACGCACTGGTTGGGAAACGCCATGGGGTGCGGCATATAGATGGGTTTGCGCTTACTGAGGCCAAAGTTGAACTCGTCCGGAACCTCGGTCTTCGCAACCGCCTCTCCTGCCTTACATGTGGTGCACTGAGGCGTGGTTCCCCTTGGACGGACATTAATGGAAACTTTGAAGTTCCCCGGCCCGCCGGATACGGACTCCACGTCCGCCATTGTGTAAAAGGTGATGCGTGGGTTGGTTTTGATCCTCTTGAAATTGATCTCAAGTCCGCACGTGGGCGGGCAGAGTTTGGGAAAGTACTTGTTGAGCTGGGCAACACGCCCACCCAGGTAGCTTTCCTTCTCTACCAGATATACATTGTAGCCCATTTCGGCGGCCTCGACGGCGGCTGTAACACCACTGAAACCTCCGCCAATTACTAGGATGCTATCGCTCATCTCCCGGCTCCTTTTCGAAAATTTTTCCCGGCAGGATCATACCCACCGGGCAAGTAACTCACGGCCTGGAACTGGATTCGAGCCCGTCAGCTACCTGCAATTAAAAAAATGCCAGGCACCGTATTAACGGTGCCTGGACAGTTATACCCATTTTTAAATCATTTGCCAATAAAAATTGGCACCTGACTTAGTCAGCTATGATCTGGTGACACTTCTTCTTCATGCAGGTCCACTCGCCTGTATTCGGATCGTACTTGGAGTTAACAAAGCACTTCCAGCCGCCCTCGTCGTAACCCTTGTCATCTGCCTGCATATGGTCCCCACGATAGTAGAAACCAGGATACCTCGATTCCTCACGGAACTGAATGTGACGCAGGTGATCCTCAACAGTCCAGATCCTGTGTAGATTCTCCCATGCACGGAGAAGTTCATGGAGACCGCCTGCCGCCATCTTCTCAGAATCCTCGCGGAGCCACTGCAGGTGCCTCATGACTATCTCAAGAAGCTTTCCATTTGTCATGTAGTACGGTGACCAGCCTCCACCATACTCGTCAGTGTACTTCATGAGGCGTTCCATCATGTGACGCGGCTTGATGTAATTGGGGTTGACCATCTCGTGCGTGGTCTTCTGGTAATTCTCGTAGTAGATCTTTACAGGCCTGTAAACCTCTTCCTTGAGCTCATCCGCACTCTGTTTCAGGGAAGGGGTGAAGTCTGCATTGTCGCGAATGTAGCGGGCCAGGGCCTTGGCGGAAATACGTCCCTCTGAATGGGCACCTGAGGAAAACTTGTGTCCTGATGCGCCAACACCGTCACCAGCGGTAAAGAGACCGTTGACCGTGGTCATCCTGTTGTAGCCCCACTTGTAGTCATCCGGCACCCAGTCCTCGTTTGGACCGCTCACCCAGATTCCGCAGCATCCGGAGTGGGAACCAAGCATGTAAGGCTCTGTAGGCATGATTTCGGAACCAACCTTCTCGGGCTCTATATTCATGGATGCCCATAGACCAGCCTGACCGACTGACATGTCAAGGAAGTCTTCCCATGCCTCGCTTTCAAGCTCTTTCCAGTATTTCTTAAGTGCCTTATCATCCATTCCCTCTGCCTTTTTCTGCTCGAGAAATGCGTTGAGGGCTGCTGCTGTATCCATGAAGATAGGACCGCGTCCTTCTTTCATCTCGAAGAGCATGAGATGGTTACGCAAACAGGTAGGTGTCACTGCCGCATCGCTGTATGGCTTGTACTTGGCGAGCTCTTCCTTTGCTGCGTCACTCTTCACGTAATGCTCTCCATAGCCGTTTACCACAGTCGCCTTGAACAGGAGGAACCAAGCCCCTACAGGCCCGTAACCATCCTTGAAACGGGACGGGGTGAAACGGTTTTCCATCATTGTCATTTCAGCGCCTACCTGCATGCACATGGAGTATGTGGAGCCGGCGTTCCATACCGGGTACCATGCACGGCCCTTACCTTCATCAGTTGAACGTGGGCGGAAGATGTTAACCGCGCCACCGCATGCCACCATCATGCCCTTACACTTAAAGACGTGAACCTTGTTTTCGCGCACGCTGAAGCCTACGGCGCCTGCGATGGTGTTTTCCTTGTTGGCGTCAAGAAGGAGCTTGACTATGAAAACACGCTCGTACAGGTCATAGCCCTTTTCCTCGAGAGCCGCCTTTGCAGCCTCGGCGACTATGCATTTGTAGGACTCGCCGTTGATCATGATCTGCCATTTTCCTGTACGGACTGGCTTTCCACCTTCTGTCAGCTTCTTTCCCTCGTCACCCTTCTGCTTCCAAACGGGGAGCCCCCACTCTTCAAAGTGGTGGACCGAGTCGTCAACATGGCGGCCGAGGTCAAAGATCAGGTCTTCACGGACTATTCCCATGAGGTCGTTCCTAACCATGCGGACGTAGTCTGAGGGTGTATTTTCGCCAATATATGTGTTAATGGCGGACAGGCCCTGGGCAACTGCGCCTGAACGTTCAAGGGCAGCCTTGTCAACGAGGGCGCAGGTTGCTCCGTCAGGAAGCCACTTTCCGATTTCCCATGCAGCACCACATGCTGCCATACCACCGCCAACGATGAGGGCATCATAGGTATGCTCCTCTACCGGGACCTTTGAAAGATCTGCCTCGGCAAGAAGTTCCCATTGCGGTTTATTTGGTAATGCCATTTTTTTCCTCCTTCTGAATTATTTCATTAAAATTTTGGTCCAAGTTCACCTGCAATTAAGCAAAGTCGGATGGCTTGCAGGTTGCCCTGTCTGAGTCAGCTGCCTCGGTGAAGAGAAGCTCACTGTCGAGCTGATCAGCACCGGGGGAGGGTTTACCGTCATAGGGTTTGATTGAACCTTCAGGGGTCGTCCTAATTGGGAACTTGAAACGCTTCATGTTTCCATTCCTGAACTTGATGGTCCACATGATGGAGTCAGTACCGCGCATAGGCTGCACGTAACCGCCCATGGGGCAGATGTCAGCATAGTGACGCACCTCGATGGCACCCTGGGGACAGATCTTTACACAGGAGTAGCACTCCCAGCACTGATCCGGCTCCTGGTTGTAGGCCCTCATCTCGTCCGGATTGAGAACCATAAGGTCATTGGGGCAGATGTACATACATGCTGTCTTCTCCCCACCTTTGCAACCATCACATTTTTCTGGGTTGACAAAGCTTGGCATTTTAATACCTCCTACATTTTTTTATTTTCGTCCACGTTCAAGGGGCGGGTAACATACCCGCCCGCCTCGTTTCCTAACATTCTTATTTTAGATCCTCAAAGGCACCCTTCTTGATTTTGACTGCGCGTGCCTCTGGGTTCGCATAGTACTCCTTAAGTATCGCGAGAACCTCTGGCCTTGAAAATTCTGGCGGCACCTCTTCCACCTTGCCCTCACTCATGAGACGGCGGAACTTGGTTCCAGATACAACAACTCGGTCTTCCTTGTCATGCGGGCATGTCTTGAGTGAGGCCATGCCTCCGCACTTGTGGCACCAGAATGTCCAGTCGATTTTCAATGGCTGAAGCTCAAGAGCGCCGTCCCAAAGCCTATCGTAAATTTCCTGGGCCTCGAACAGACCGTAGAAATCACCAACACCGGCATGATCGCGGCCGATAATCAGGTGAGAACATCCGTGATTCTGGCGGAAAATGCCGTGGAGCAGCGCTTCCTTGGGTCCACCATAGCGCATCTCGAGAGGATAGACACCGAGCACGGTCCTTTCCATGTTGTAGTAGTTGTCAAGGAGTGCCTTGTAGCACCTCATCCTCCAGTCTCCTGGAATATCCCCTGGTTTTAGCTTACCAACCAAGGCATGGATAAACACACCGTCAAGTACTTCCTGGGCAATCTTGGTAAGGTACTCATGGGAACGGTGGATGGGGTTCCTGGTCTGGAATGCTGCCACAGTTGACCAGCCCCTGTCCTCGAATATCTTCCTTGATACATCGGGATGCATGTATGCATCGCCGTACTGCTGTTTGAAATCCTTTTCAGAAAGGGCCTTAATGGGGCCACCGACATAATATTTGCCGGAATTCAGCACCTGCTGGACGCCAGGATGGTCTTGTTCCGCAACCTCCCAGAACTTTTCGGAGTCCGGACCTGCGCCCTTGAAGCACAGCTCGCACTCCTTTCTCTTGTCCGGCTCCCAGATCTCCTCTATCTTCATGGTAGCCATGAGCTCGCCTGTGTCGCTGTCGTGAAGAGCAACCTCGTCGCCTTCGTTAAGGTCCTTCCTGACATCTTCATCAACTGCAAGTGTCACAGGCAGAGGCCACATGGTGCCGGGATCAACCTGGCGGAGCTTCATATCCTCTACACAACCATCGTAGTCATCCTTGCACATAAAACCATTGAGCGGCGTAAAGGCGCCCATTCCAAGCATCAGGACGTCGCCTGATTCCCTTGAGGAAATATTGATCTTCTTCATGGCCTTTGCGCGGCCGACCTCATCCTCTCTCTCAGCGCCTTTCAATAGAAGAGGCATAAGCTTCTTCTGTGAACCATGTGGATTAACTAAAGCCATTTCCCTAATTCTCCTTTCGTAAAAATTTTTTTGAGTTTTGCCTACTACCCGTGAAATATAAATGAATACTCATTCATTAAGGTCTGTAATGAATCTCCGCTCAGAAAATGTCAAGGATTTTATATTACCAATAAGAAAAAATGTCAAGAGGAATAATTCGTCGCATCCCGGACCAAGTAATATCAACGGTCCGTGTTTCCTCTTGTTTTTTGGTGCCGAAGGGGGGATTCGAACCCCCACGGGCGGTTGCCCACTACCCCCTCAAGATAGCGTGTCTACCAATTCCACCACTTCGGCACTCTCGCTGTCAGTGCTTATCCTTGGCGCCAGCATTAGCCTTTGCTGGCATCTCGGCCTGATTAGACGCTGGCCCACTGGCCTGCTCTTTCTTGGGAGCCTCCCCTGAATGCTTGGCTGATTCGGTATTCAGTTTTTGAGACTTGCTGCCGACAGACACCGCACCTTGGCTCGCCTTCTCGGCGTTTCCAGGAGCTGTCGGCACGATCTGCCCTGGCACACTCGGAGTCACCGGCACCTGCTGTACATTTCTCATGACTGACTGACCTCTGTTCTGAATGGAAAGATAGGTGAGAGACAGAGAGGTCAGCATGAATATTATTGCGCACGCAGTAGTAACCTTGCTAAGCAATGTAGCCGGGCCGGCGCTGCCAAATATTGCTTCACTCGAGCCAAAAACCGCGCCTACCTCCGCCCCCTTGCCCTGCTGAAGCAGCACGGTTATGACAAGTACTATACACGTTATCACATGGACGACTATTAAAAAGGGCTGCATTTAACCATATCCTGAAAAATTCAGTTCTCTTCAAACCTTACTATCTGGGCAAAGCTCTCGGGCTCAAGCGAAGCCCCGCCTACAAGGGCCCCGTCAACGTCCTCAAGGGACATGATTTCCTTGACGTTTACCGGTTTGACCGAGCCACCATACAATATCCTTAAATTTTCTGCAATATCTTCTCGGGCCATATCCTGAATACGTTCGCGGATCACCCTGTGGGCTTCCTGTATCTGGTCCATGGTGGCGGTCCTCCCGGTGCCAATGGCCCACACAGGCTCATACGCCACCACTATTTCCTTCATGTCTCTTTCTCGTAACCCTTTGAGCCCCCGACTCAACTGCCGTGCAAGCACCTTTGTTGTTTCTCCTGACTCCCTCTCTTCCAGAGTCTCGCCTATACAGAGTATGGGACAAAGACCGTGGGAGATGGCGGATTTCATCTTCCTGTTGATGAGTTCATCATCCTCGTGGAAAATGTGCCGCCTTTCCGAATGTCCAATTATAACGGAGCCCACCCCGATATCGACTAGCATCAGCGGGGAAATCTCGCCAGTAAACGCCCCCTCTTCCTCGTAAAACACGTTTTGGGCCGCCACCACCACATGTGTTCCGTCAAGTAAACTCACCATGTCGCCAAGACACGTGTAATTGGGCGCAAGCATTATATCCCTGTCCGTTATTCCAGATACAAGCCCGAGGAAGGCTGACACGTAGGACTCCATCTCTGACAATGTCTTGTACATCTTCCAGTTGGCTGCAAGAAGTGGCCTTCTCATCATCAATTGCCTCCTTGTGAACCTCCACACTTCTCAAGGGCCTTGAACCCGGGCAACTCCTTTCCTTCAAGAAGCGTCAGGAAGGCGCCTCCGCCTGTGGAAATATAAGAGACATTATCGCTCTCTCCTGCCTTTTTCACTGCCGCGCCGGTATCTCCCCCGCCGATTATGGACAGCGCCCCACTGGACCCCACGGCCCTTGCTATCTCAACAGTGCCCTTGTCAAAAGGCTCGGTCTCAAAGGCCCCCATGGGGCCGTTCCACACTATGGTTCTGGCCTTTTTAATCTCTTGAACAAAGATATCTGTGGTCCTTGGACCAATATCGAGAATCATGGCGTCTTCAGGAATCTCATCAACAGAAACCTCCCGGCAGGAGACCCCTGGCCGAAGACTTTCAGCCACAACCGCATCCACTGGCAGGTACAGGCCCGTGCCAGATGCCTCGGCCCTTTTCATTATCTCTTTTGCCGTATCAACGAGGTCCTCCTCAAGCATGGACCTGCCTACCGAATAACCCATGGCGAGGAGGAATGTATTTGCCATTGCCCCGCCAATAACAAGGCCGTCCACCCTGCGAAGTATGTTCTCGATGGCGCCGAGCTTGCTCGAAACCTTTGCTCCGCCAAGTATGGCGAGGAACGGACGCTCAGGTTCCTTCATGGCCTTTTCAAAGTATGTTATCTCGTTTTTCATAAGGAACCCGGCGCCGCAGGCATCCACACGCTCCGGCACACCCACTACAGAGGCATGCGCCCTGTGGGAAACTGCAAAGGCATCGTTGACGTAAACGTCGCACAGGACAGACAAGGCCGACGCGAACTGCGGGTCGTTGTCCGTCTCCTCCCTGTGAAAACGGAGATTCTCGAGCATCAGGACCTGGCCTGGCTCCAGGCCGTCGGCCATTTGCTCCACTTCAGGACCAACGCAATCTGGGGCCATGGTAACCTGGCGTCCAACAAGGAGGCTCAACCGCCGGGCAACTGGAGCAAGGCTGAATTCCGGCACCCTTTTGCCCTTGGGCCTTCCGAGATGTGAGGCCACTATGAGCCGCGCTCCCTTGT
This sequence comes from Deltaproteobacteria bacterium, assembly GCA_015493475.1. Taxonomy (GTDB): domain Bacteria; phylum Desulfobacterota; class Dissulfuribacteria; order Dissulfuribacterales; family QOAL01; genus JAADCZ01. The sequence continues at coordinate 29,201 of WGDC01000031.1, read as the reverse complement.
CAAGCGCATAAGTGATGGTGGGCAGTGCGGCCCTGATGCGATTATCATCAGTGATCTCAAGTTTCTCATCAAGGGGCACATTGAAATCTACCCTGAGAAACAGCCGCTTGCCATTGAACTCAAGCTCGTCTATAAACCTAATCATTGGCGGCCTCCTTTCCAGTAAGCCTAAAGCATGGAATCGGCAATGGACGCGGTCCTCTCACCGAGCATGTTGGTGTAACTTCCGAGCTCGTTATCGTACCAGCCGTAAATCACGACCTGGGTGACCGGCACGCTTATAGTATCGCAGATTATCTGCGTGGACTCTTCAAGACCCCGGCATGCCTTTCTAGGGTCTATCTGTATAGCCGCCGTCCTTGTGTGTGTCTCAGTGGCCTCAATTATAGCGGCAGCGGCGGGCATTCCAATTATGTCACTCGACACGTGCTGGGTCTCCGTGTACAGAAGCCGCCCCTTCATCGGCCCCTCTGCCGCGTTCCTGTAGATGGAATTTATGATACTCCTGTTAATGGGCTCCTCAAGACTCTCATCGTGTATGGTGAGGACAAGCACAATAAGGGACCCAGTGTTCGTTGGGACGCGCACTGACTCGGCTATAAACCCTATATTTTTCATCTCCGGGATCACCAGGGCCAGGGCCTTTGCCGCTCCGGTCGTTGTCAGGATGATATTATTGAAAATGCTTCTGTTTTTTCTCAGATCCTTTGCCCCGGTCTTGGGAAGCCTGTCAAGGACCTGCTGGCTTCCCGTTGCCGCGTGTACCGTGACCATGGAGGCAGAAAGTATCCTGTTCGATCCAAAGTGATCAAGGATGGGCTTGACCATGTATGAAAGACAGGTTGTGGTACACGATGCGGCCGAGACGAGCCTGTGTTTTTCAGGGATGTAGTCATCCTCGTTGATCCCCATGACAGTCGTTATCGCGTCTTCAGGCATCTCAGCGGCCTTGTCTTTTATTTTGAAAGGCGCCGAGAGAATCACCTTCTCAGCTCCAGCCTCGAGATGGCCCCTAAGGCTTCCACTCGGTGCGTCTGCAGGCGCAGTAGGGTCCCTGAATACACCTGTGGTATCCACCACGAGTTTTATATCATGATCGGCCCAGTTTATCCCACGGGGGTCGCGGCTGTCTCTCAAAATTGTGACAGGCACGCCATCAACTGTCATACTCCCGGCCTTCTCGTCGAGGTTTTCAACCACCCTCGGGCACTTATAACCGTAAAGATAGGTGCCAAGTCTGCCATATGTGCTGTCCATCTCGATAGAATGGGCAATGTCGGCGAGTCCCTGACCTACCTGCCGTCCTATGTTTATAACGATTTCAGAAAAATCCTTCTTGCTGACGTGATACCACAAACTGAGCTTGCCGATTCTCCCGAGTCCGTTTATGCCAAGTTTCATTGGGCGGGCTTCAGACATGTAAGTACCTCCTCCAGTCTCCTGATTTTTTCCTACATCTGTCTCTTATTTTTAATTAAGAATAATGGACGCAAAAGTCTATATCGAGACAAAAATTTCTTATCAAACAAGGGAGCTATCTTCTTCGGTACGCATGGCGTGCCTTCCCTTATAGACGAATCCGTTCCTGCCGTCTATGCTTACGTAGTCTCCGGAACAGATGATGTGGCCGTTTATCTCGGCCCTGCCTTCCAGATCAAAGACCTTCATTTGCTCGCAGCCTACTACACAGGTCTTGTCGAGCCTGAAAGCAACGATTGAGGCATGGGATGTCTGCCCACCCTTGGCTGTTAGTATGCCATCTGCAGATGATATCTCCTTTATATCGTCGGGCACCGTATCGGACCTTACAAGAACAAGCTTGGTTTCCGGTTCTTCCCTTCGTATCCGGTCTATTTCCTCCAAGGTGAAGACGGCCTTGCCGCTCAGCGCACCTCCGCTGACGCCTATCCCCCTACCGAGATAACTGTTTTCAAGCTGCGTTGAGGGGACAAATACGGCCACCCGGGACCTTCTCTTGGTAACCATGTCCCTTGTCTGCAAAATGAAGAGGTCCTTGCTTTCCGGCCCTTGGAAGGTAAATTCTATCTCCTGTGGTGTCCATTTCTTGTCAAAGATAAGGTATCTCACCCACTTGAGGAGCGCCTCGTATATCTCGGGAAAGCCCTTCTCCAAGCTTTCATCCGCGCTAAGCCCAAGCTCCTCACTCTGTTCCACAGAGATAGGATTCGTTGCAACAAGGCCGCTGACAATATCTTCCCCCTGGTTACCCACAGTGTAGTCTCCCCACAGGCTCACCCTGTCAAGTTTCTTGTGCGGATTGGCAGTGAAGAGTACGCCGGTTCCAGAGCGGTCAGACAGGTTGCCGTACGCCATGGCCTGTATTATGACGGCGGTTCCCCAGTGATCCGATATCTCCATTATCTCCCTGTAGGCTCTGGCCTTTTCAGAATCCCACGAATTGAGCACGAGTTTTATGGATGTAAAGAGCTGTTCAAATGGATCATCAACCATGGTAACTCCCTTGGCAATGACCGTATCTCTGTACGCAAGGGCCAGCTCCTTCATCTGTTTCCCGGTAAACTGCCTCTTCTTCTCCACATTGTACCTTGCCTTGTGGGCCTGCATCAACGCTGTGAACACCTCCCTTTCCAGCCCGAAGGACATTGCCCAAGACTGGATGAACCTGCGGTAGTTGTCCCAGGCGAACCAGGTATTGCCATACTTGTCTGCAAGGCCCTCGGCAATTTCTGGATTTATACCAACATTTATGACAGTGGACATCATACCCGGCATGGAGATGGCCGCCCCGCTTCGCGCAGAAAGCAGGAGGGGATTGCCCGGATCACCGAAACGCATTCCTGAACGCTCCTCGAGCTCCGACAAACCCTCCCGCACCTGTCTCTTGAAATTCTGGTATGCCCCCTGAAGTTTGTAAAACAGGGAATAGTACCTGAAGACCTCGGTGGTTACGATTATGGCCGGTGGGACGGGTATGCCGGCCTGGGCCAGGAGCAGGAGATTGTAACCCTTGTTACCGAGCTGAATAAGGTTGCCGGTCACCTTGTCTGGCTGGTGAACAGAACACAGGTCCTGCTCCGGATCATAGCTGAGAAGCATATCTAGTTCCCTCGGCGTCAGGTACTCCCTCTGGCTCGACAATGCCTGGTATAGCCTTGCTACAAAATTGTCGAGGTGCTGAAGCCCAAAGGTCGATGAAATCAGCCCCCGCAGAAATGCCTCTGAAACCTGATGCACCACCTCCTGGATGGATGCGTCCTTTCTAATAGTGCTCTTGTACCTTGGCAACAACTTGTCTGACCAAAGCTGGCGCACGATCTTGTTAAGATTTTCCTCGTGAGGACTTAGGTAATAGACATAAATCATATCCTTGACCCCCTCGGAAAGCCCCTTCACTATGTCAAGGTATTGGGTGAATGAAAAACGCCTGACACCGAGAGACTTTTCAAGAAGGGTAAGATAGGTGGCGAACTTCTTGGAATAGACCCCGTTAAGCTGGACAGCCCTCCAGAGGAGCTTGAGATGGCGCAACAGATCCACGAAAGTCGAACGGGTAATGAACGGCACCTCCACCTGGGCGATCAACCGCTCGAAAAACAGGTTGGCTAGGTTTTCAAGACGGAAGGTGAGACCAAGTGCGTCAAATTTTTTCTCATGGTATTTCCCATACATAGATGGAATATCAGCGGCAATATGACGTTTGTGGTAAATGGTCTCCTGGACATCATATTTTTCCCCGGAGAGGATGACATTTTTCAGCCCCTCTATCTCATCAAGTATCACCGAGAGGGCATGCTCGTTGTCATGGGAGTCTATCACCTCGAGCACCTTGTCCATGCCCTCGAAGCCAAGTTTTTTGGCCTCCTCGAGATTGAAACGTATCTCCTGCACGCCGAGGTTGTACTTCATGTATTCCAGGCGGTACATCTTTACGAGCAATTCCACCCTACGCTTTTCATGGGGAGGCACGTCCTTTACCTCGTTGAGTATCTGCCTGATCGCCTGTTCCGAAGACTTCAAGAAAAGGTGCACCTTTCCGGCAAAGGGCTCAAGGCCAAGCCTCGAGGCGAGATGCCGGATAATCTTATGTACATGATCCACGTATGGTCCGTAGGGGCTTATCTGCTTTAATATCTCTGGGGGCAGGAACGGGGAAAGGCCCTCCTTTTGCCTACTGTACCAAAAACTGAAAATGGCCTCTATGAAATCCACTATGAGGTTATTGCTCTCAACGTGGCTCTGCTTGCGAAGAAAGTGTACGAGGATGTCCCTGCGCTTGGATATCTCGTCAAGCTCAGTGGAGACATCGCGGAGGAGCCCTTCCGCCCCGATTTCATTGAAATAGACCGGAATGGACCGGGCAAACTCCTTAACCAGATTATAGATGGGCTCTATGTCGCTGTTCAGCAGCTTGGTTATATCTCTCTGAAAAAGGTCGGTGTCCTTGATACAGGTTCCACCAAGCTGAAGATTGATGGTCAGAGCGGAAAGGAGAGTGCTACAAACCTTTGGTTTTTGGCACACGAGGTCCAGCCACGCCCTTATATTCTGAAGATGGGCGGGATTTGAAAGAACATGCCACTCCGTGTCCACCCCTTCAACGCCAGGGGTCTGAAAACCAAAGGCCACTACCTCCTCGAGGAAAAGCTCTATGAGCCTGGTGTTTTCCCTCTGGAGAATCTCTGTCCCAAGGGCATTTATGCACTGGAGGGCCGTGCGTGGAAACTGTCCTATCTGCTGCTTTAGCAGTGCGAAGCTCTTGGGAATTATCTGCCTCAGCTCATCAAAATCCGCCGTCTTGACAAGACACACGAGATTTTTATTGAGCTGGCGCAGCACCTCCTCGTGTATGATGTTTAGCCCTTCCATTTCCACCATGTGAAAGAGGAACAGAAGATGGATGGAGATGCCGTCCACTTCCTTTCTCTCCCCTTTCTTGTAAGACAGCCTGCACGGCGCCTGGCCGAGCACCCTAGCGATCTCCTTATACCTCTTAACCACATCCACATGGCCGGGCATGTTGGCAAGGGCGAGGGCCGCTTCCTTCGGATTGTCCAGGCCCTCTGTCTTCATGGTCTCATCAACGAGGGACTTGAAGGCCGCGTGGCTAACCGGCTGAAGAAGTTCCATTATCCGCCTGTAATCCCTTTCATCAATCCAGAGACCGTACTGGGTAAGACTAGACTTGAGCCACTTCTGAGGTCCATCCTGGCTCAGCCAGTAGTTGTACGTAATGCGCCTGACCTTCAGCAGGAGGCGCATACACCACTTCCATACAGGGTTTTCACTCGGGACATCCTTCAGCCCCTCAGACAGATTCTTCACCAAACGGGCAAGGGGATGAAAACTCGTGGCTATGGCATAGATAACAGAGTCATCTACATGGGAAAGATCCCGGAAAACCTTGGAAAAAGCAGGCACCAAGGCGGAAAGAATCTCCTGATCCGAGGCCCTTGCTATCTTTTCCATGTAGGCGAGAAGACCATCAGCAGCCTTCTTTTTCTCCCTTTCCCTCGGGGCCTCCTTGATGAGCTTCAAAAAGGTGTCAAGAAGCAGCTCACAGGCATTAACCCCATACGGAGAGCGCACATAGGTGTTAAAATTTTTCAGGGAAAATGACCTGAGATCATAGACTAATGCGGCCCAGTTCTTGAACGGATGGTGAAGCTCAAAAAGGAGGTAGTCTGCCTGTCTGAGCACACCCTTGTACCCTTCAACCGCCTTCCTGAGCACCTCGTACTTTTCTTCTATCTCAACCCGTTCTACCTGTGTCTCTTTCAGGTTGATCTCCAGGGCCTTGGATTGCGCTACGATGCTTGTCATGACTTAAACAGCCTTGTTCTCCTCCATATAAAGTATCAGGTCAAGAAGCCTGTTGGAATAGCCCCACTCGTTATCATACCATGACATCACCTTTACCATGGTGTCATTTATGACACGGGTAGATAGGCCGTCAACTATTGACGAACGAGGGTCCTTAACGAAGTCCGTGGAAACGAGGGGCTCTTCAGTATAACCGAGGAACTTTCCGGCAGCGGCCTTCAATGCCTCGTTCACCTCAGGCACAGTGGCGGCCTTTTCCACTCTGACCACGAGATCCACGAGGGAAACATCCGGCGTGGGAACCCGCACCGCTAAACCATCAAACTTGCCTTTGAGTCCGGGGATCACCTTGCTGACAGCCGCAGCCGCCCCTGTCTTTGTGGGAATCATGTTAAGGGCGGCGGCCCTTGCACGCCTAAGATCAGAGTGGGGAAAATCGAGAAGCCGCTGATCGTTGGTGTAGGCATGCACCGTAGTGACAAGGCCGCTCACTATCCCGAACCTGTCCATTATAACCTTTGCAACCGGGGCCAGGCAGTTGGTTGTACAAGAGGCATTGGATATTATCTTGTGGTTTACAGGGTCGTAATCGTCCTCGTTTACGCCCATGACAATGGTGATATCCTCACCTTTTGCCGGTGCCGATATTATCACCTTTTCGGCCCCTGCCTCGAGATGCCCAGCGGCAAGGCTTGCCTCGCGAAAGCGGCCCGTCGCTTCTATTACGTATTCCACGCCGGCCTCCGACCAGGGTATCTCGCTTGGCTCCTTGATATCCGTTACCCTTATGCGTTTACCGTCAACCATTATCGATTCGTCATCGTAGCCAATCTCGGCATCGAGCCTACCCATCACTGAATCGTACTTCAAAAGATGCGCTATTACATGGTTTGAAGTAAGGTCGTTAACGGCTGCAATCTCTATATCCTGAAATTCCGGATACATCATCGAGGCCCTGAATACGTTCCTTCCAATCCTGCCAAACCCGTTTATTCCTACCCGTACTGACATATCCATCCTCCTTGCATGTATTATTCTTGAAATATTCACTTAATCATTATTAACTTAATCATTCCCGGGGCAATTTCATCTCCATCACACAAAATTTCCCCCTTATTTTTTCAGGAGACGCCACGAGGCGAAGCCCCACGCTTTCATAAAAACGGATCGCCCCCCGGTTTTCCCTGTAAACATCGAGGACAAGGCGCCTGACCCTGCGCCTTCTCATGAACCGGACCAGATACTCCACCAGTAGAGTCCCAAACCCCTGGCCCTGCCATTCCGGCTTGAGCGCGATATTAAGCAGGCAACACTCTTTTCCCACGATTCGGAAACAGATGTAACCGTGGACTATCGATAAATTATCCGAAGGGCAAAGGCACCAGAACCAGGAGTTACCCGAGCCCTTGGATATCTCTTGAACAAATCCATGCCGGGACCACGGAAATGGCTGGACACGGTCCTCTATCTCCTTGATGAAGTCCGTATCGCTGTCCGTTGCCTTTCTGATAATCACCGAGGCCATGAATACCAAGGCCCTTTATATTTTATCGGAACAATGTGGGAAAACTTATCTGTTGAGAATCTGGGTGGCCTGATTGATGCTTTTGCGGCCATGTTCCACAATGGACTTGGCTGCTTCGGCAAGGCTCATGGTTTCCCTGCACTGGGACAGCCTGATAAGCATGGGCAGGTTAACTCCAGTTATCACTTCCACCCTCCCCTCTTCAAGGAAACTGAGGCTCATGTTGGCAGGGGTCCCACCGAACATGTCCGTCAGGATCAGGATGCCGCCCCCCGTATCCACCTGCTTTATCGCCTTTTTTATGGCGCTTTTCATCTCGTCAACGCTTGTAGACGGATCAACCGTGAGCGCCACCATGTTTTCCTGTTCTCCCACGATGAAACGAGTGGTCTCCACAAGCTCGTGGGCAAAGCTGCCGTGGGCAGCCACCACTACACCGATCATGAATCAACCCTCTCTATCCAGATCTCGATGGGTGACAATAACCTCTTCCCCCCTCTGTGTAAACATATCACCAAGCCAGCGTGCCACGGCAACGCTTCTGTGCCTGCCGCCGGTGCACCCTATGCCCACCACGAGATATACCTTGCCCTCAGCCCTGTACTCAGGGATAAGAAAGGAGAACATGGAATCAAGATGCTTGAGAAACGCCTTGGTCTGTTCCTTTTCATAAACGTAATTAAAGACCTTGTCGTCAAGACCGCTAAGGGGCCTCAGCTCGGACACAAAGTAGGGATTTGGCAGAAACCGAACGTCCATAACTATGCTTGAGTCGGCGGGAACCCCGTACTTGAATCCAAATGATATCACATGGATAAGGGGTCTTGTAAGGTCCTCCCTGAAGGAGTACATGTCTATGACTATCTGTCTCAACTGGTGCACATTCCTGTTGGACGTATCTATGTAGTTATCTGCGAACTCCCGCAAACCCCCGAGCCTTTTTCTCTCCTCGGATATGGCCTTCAGGATGTCGCTTCTCTGCTGAAGGGGGTGTTTCCTGCGTGTCTGGCTAAATCTTTGCACAAGAATATTGTCTGCAGCGTCGAGAAACAGGATTTCGAGATGAAAACCCCTGCCTTTTACCTCGGCGAAAATGGAACCGTACTGGTCAAGAAATCCCTGTTCCCTCACGTCCATAACCAGGGCAACCCTGGTAGGAATCTCGGTGCTGTTTTCCGTAAGGGACAAAAAATCAGGCAGGAGTGCAATGGGCAGGTTATCCACGCAGTAGTAGCCCATGTCCTCAAAGGCCCTCAGGGCCGTACTCTTACCTGAGCCGGACATCCCGGTGATTATGACTGTCTGAATGTTTCTAGACTGGTGCTGCGTCAAATCAACGCACCGTACGACCTGTTTTCCGCCTGATCAATTATTTTAAGGGCCTGAGAAGGATCCCAGGCGTTCATCAGGTCAACAATCATCTTCTTGTCCTTCAACAGGCGAGACGTTTTGGCAAGCATCCTAAGATAACTCGTGGTGGCCTCTTCAGGGGCGAGCAGCATGAAAATTATGTGAACGGGCTCCCCATCAATTGCGTCAAAGGGCACCCCTTTCCTGCTTATACCAGTGACAACCGCAAGCCGCTCGATATCCTTCACCTTTGCATGGGGTATGGCTATCCCGCCGCCTATACCCGTAGTGCCAAGCTCTTCCCTTTCCAGGATGGCCTTGAAAACCTCCTCTTCAGAAACGTTGTCAAGGCAGGAAGACGCCCTCTGAGCCAGCATCCTGATGACCTCCTCTTTGGAAGAGGCCTCCAGTGGAAAGACTATACAGCTTTCCTTCAGATATTTTAGTACCCGCACTTGTCTAAGGCTCGAGTAGTCCGAGCCCTCCATCCTTTCTCCAGTAAATGACGTTCACCCTGTTGGTGTCTGCATTTACAAATGCCAGAAAACCCTTTCCGTTTATCTGGAGCTGGTCGGCAGCTTCCTCAATAGACATGGGCTTTGTATTGATCTTCTGTATTACGATAACCTGGTCCGGCTCCTCGGCCTCATTGGCTGGCGAGCCTGGAGTGGATGCCTGGGCATGATTACCCGATCTCCTGTTCTTGACCTTTTCCCGGAACTTCCGGAGCTGCCTCTCTATTTTATCAAGAACAAGGTCAATGGCTGCCCTCAGGTCATCATGTTCCTGCTTAGCGGCAGCCCTTATTCCGTCCCCGGTTATAACCACCTCTGCGGTCTTTCTGAACTTTTCGGCAGTGAGCACCACGTTTACGTTCATGGGAGAGTCGCTATATTTCTTCAGCCTTGCGAACCTGTCATTTATATAGTCCTTCAACTCCTCGGAGTGATCCATATGACGGAAAGTCACGTTAATCTGCATAAAAAATTATCCTCCATTTGAATATGTGGGTAATCAAACCTTTGGCCTCTTTCGTCGGCTTGAAGGTAAAATCCCCATAAGGTCCCTGTACTTGGCAACTGTCCTTCGGGCGATCTTAATGTTGTCCTTGGCAAGGATTTCCACTATTTGCTTGTCACTGAAAGGCCTGGCAGGATCCTCGCTCTCTATAAGCCGTCTGATGCGTTCCTTAACGCTCTGGGCGGCTATGTCCTTGGAGCCGTCCTTTCTCGGCAGCCCCGTGCTGAAAAAGAACTTAAGTTCGAAAATACCCTGGGGAGTATGAACGTATTTGTTGCTTGTCACCCTGCTGATGGTGGATTCGTGCATACCCACGTCTTCAGCAACATCTTTGAGCACCATGGGCCTCAAATAGGTAACACCCTTTTCAAAGAATTCCCTCTGGAACTTGACTATGCTCTTGGTAACCTTGAAGATGGTTTTTTTTCTCTGGTGGATGCTCTTTATAAGCCACTGGGCAGACTTCATCTTTTCCTGGATGAACTCCTTTGCCTTTAGAGACACGTTACCGTTCTTGGCCGCCTCCTGATAATAGGAATTTATACGAAGGTTCGGCAGGTCTTCCTCGTTGAGGGCGACCACGTAGTCATCGCCTACCTTGAAGACGTATATATCAGGTACAATATATTGAACATCCTCCGCAGAATAAGCCCGCCCTGGCCTTGGCTCTAATGATTTAATCACGCCTATGGACTTCACCACGTCCTCTGGACTTCTTCCCGTGGCCTTTGCGATCTGCTGGTAGTTGTGGAGCTCAACCTGATGCAGGTGTCTTGAAACAAGTTCCCTGACAAGCTGGTCTTCTATACCAAGATGATTAATCTGAATAAGCAGACATTCACGTAGGTCCCTGGCGCCAACCCCCACGGGATCAAACTCCTGGATCCGCTTCAGAACCCTTTCAACATCCCCGGCTGCAACGCCTGCGTCCTCGGCTATCTCGTCCACCGTTGCCTTGAGATACCCGTCCCTGTCCAAGTTTCCTATTATGTAGCCGGCGATTTCCCGATCCTGGTCAGAAAGATCGGATAGCTGGATCTGCCAAGCAAGATGATCCTTCAGATCAGACTTCGAGGCCACTATGTTCTCGTAATTAGGAGCATCCTTTTCCTCAAAGGAATAAGAGGGCAGGGCTCGTCTGTACTCGTCATCCCAAACCTCCTGCCAGTTAGTCTCCTTGATTGCATCCTTATCCCACGGAGTCTTTTCCGCATCAGAGGCGGCCAGCTCCGGCACCTCTTCCTGTCCCCCCCACTCTTCCTGATCGTTGCCCTCCTTCTTGCCTGCCTGTTCCAGGTCAGCGGTTGTGGCCTCTTCAAGCAAAGGATTTGTCTCGAGTTCCTGGTTTATGGTGTCAATGAGCTCGAGCCTTGAAAGCTGAAGCAGCTTGATCGCCTGCTGCAACTGCGGCGTCATAACGAGTTGCTGGCTCAGCTTCAGGTTTTGTTTTAATTCGAGGGCCATGGTCTAAAGCGAAAATTCCTCTCCCAGGTAGATCTTTCTTGCTATCTTGCTTGCTGCTATCTTGTCTGGACTACCGTGTTCAATCACCTTTCCGGAACTTACAATATAAGCGCTGTCACACACCGTCAAGGTTTCCCGAACATTGTGATCCGACAGGAAAATACCGATGCCCTTGTCGCGAAGTCCCTTTATAATCGCCTGTATATCGGCAACAGCAAGGGGATCTACGCCTGCAAAAGGCTCATCCAAGAGAACAAACTTTGGGTCTGTTGCAAGGGCCCGAGCAACCTCCACCCTTCGCCTTTCACCACCAGACAACGACTCCGCCTTCTGGACAGAAAGGGGCTCAAGACCCATTTCCTTTAAAAGCTCCCCGACACGTTTCTTGCGCTCTTTCTTTCCAAGGCCCCTGTTCTCAAAAACTACCTCCACGTTCTCGGAAACGGTAAGTTTCCTGAACACGGAAGGCTCCTGGGGCAGGTAAGTAAGCCCCATCCGTGCACGCTTGTGCATTGGCATGTCCGTAATATCCGCGCCGTCGAGAAAAACCCGGCCCCCATCCGGTTTGACAAGACCGGCAATCATGTAAAACGTGGTGGTCTTTCCAGCGCCGTTTGGGCCAAGAAGACCGGTAATGGTAGAGCTTTCGAGAACAAGGCTTATGCCGTCCACCACGGGACGGCCCTTATATATCTTCTTAAGGTCACTGGCCTCTATACAGCTTTTTTGGACCATCAATCTCCTTCAGAGTACACCACTGCCTCCACCCTCTCCTTTCCAGAGCTTTCCACAACACTTCTATTTTCATTCACGTACAGCACGATCTTGTCACCCTTGATGGTGTTTTGCCCGTCCCAGACCTGGGCGTTTCTAACCAACACTATCTTCTCTTGCGGCTTGTAATAAATGGCCTCCTTGGCCGTGGCCTTCCTGCGGCCCTGTATAATCTTTAAATGGCCTGTAACCACTATTTTCTTGAGATTTCTCTTTTTCTTGTTATCGGCAGTCTTCTTCTCTCCGTAAAAAACCTCTAGCTTGTCTGCATATATTGTAAGGTCCCCCTTTTTGGCCACTACGTTTCCCGAAAACACCACTGTGCCTTTGGTGTCAAACGCCTCCATCTTGTCACTCGTTATCCTTATGGCCTGGGAGGGCTTGGCCTTTCCCTTCCCAGCCTCCTTACACATTCCAAGCGTTGGCCCAAGCACCATGAAGACGCCCACTACAAGATACGTAATGAAAATGAAATAGCTTATGATCCTTTTCATGCTATCCATGACACCACCTCTTTTTTTACAAGCCGTGATGCACGGTGAAGCAATCAACTCCTTGCCGTTCACCCGGCCGAAGCATTCATAAAAAGGCGCCTGTATCAAGACCGCCAGAATGATGTAAGCCCATATTTATGCACCTACATCTTCTTCTTTTATAATTGCCCTTGGGAAATAAAGCAAAAGTTTGTGCTCTTTCAGAAGATATACCAAGTCCTTTCCCGTTAGTTTGTCTCCTGAGCTGCGGATCAGCACGACGTTACCCGGCGCCTCGATGATCTTCTTATCCGGATAGTAAAAAAGAACATCTGTTAACAGTGTATAATCCTTTACCCCGGTTACTCTCACCTTCCCAGAAACAGACAGTATTCCGCCTGAAATCCTGTACTGGCCACGCATGGCGGAGACTTTCACCGGGCTCTTGCTTCCAGGCCGGAACGTGATCCGGACAGTATCGAAATCAACCTCCCTTTTTTTTTCATAAAACCGTGCAAGCCTCGCCCGAACGAGCCACTCGGAGGCCTTGCCCCTTGCATCCCTGCGGTAGCGGACACCGTAGAGCACGAGATCCGCCTTTATCTTCTTGAGCTCGGGGGAAAAAAAGGACTGCTCCTGGTCTCCCGCCCTGAAAAAAATCACCCCCACAACAATGGTGAAAAGAATGACAGAGACCCAGAAATACAGTTTCTTATTCACGTAACGCTTGTCTCACTCAACGTGGATTGGAATAGAGGTTCATGCAGGCATCAAGGAGGCCCTTGGCGTCGAGGATAAGCTCACACACCTCCCTTACTGCTCCCCTGCCTCCCGGCACCCTCGTGACGTAATGACAATGCTCCTGCATCAGACTTGCTCCATCCCTCACAGTAACGGCAAGTCCGCATTTCTTCAAAAGAGGTAAATCTACCCAGTCATCCCCCATGGCGCAGACATGCTCATAGTCAAGGCCAAGATCCGATAAAATGGCCTTAAGACAGGAAAGCTTGTCGCCAGCTCCCTGGAATACTTGCATTATTCCGAGCTCCACGCACCTTTTTTCAACAGCCCTCGATTTCCTAGCGCTTATTACCGCCGTCTCTATACCGTGAAGAGCAAGCAGCTTTATACCAAGGCCATCTCTTACATGAAAGCCCTGAACCTGCTCGCCCTCTTCCGTGTACACGATTTTACCATCCGTAAGCACGCCGTCCACGTCGAGAACCAGCAGCCTGACGCCTCGGGCCCTTTTGACGATTTCCCTGGATAATCCCATGAATCTCATAGCCTTCAACAAACACCTGATGTGGCGTCGAAGACCTTCCTTAGCTGGGCCAGGAGCAAGTCTGCATCAACGAGGGAAAGACTGTTCGGGCCATCACACCTCGCCTTTTCAGGCTCTGGATAAACCTCCATGAATATACCGTCGCATCCACAGGCAGCAGCGGCACGGGACAGATACGGAACAAACTGCCGCTGACCACCGGAACAACCCTTTCCGCCACCAGGCAACTGGACGCTGTGGGTGGCGTCGAAAATAACGGGACAACCAAAGGACCTCATAATTGGAAGGGATCTCATGTCAACCACGAGATTATTGTAACCAAAACTGCACCCCCGCTCTGTGAGAAGGATATGTTCACACCCAGCCTCCCTCGCCTTGCCTACTGCGTGGACCATATCCCAAGGTGATAGAAACTGCCCCTTCTTAATATTTACTGCCCTGCGCGTCCTTGCCGCTGCCACGATAAGATCGGTCTGCCTGCAAAGGAAGGCTGGGATCTGCAGACAATCCACCACCTCAGCCACCGGTTCCGCCTGGGCAGGAATATGTATGTCGGTAATTACGGGGCAATGGAGTTCCTGTTTCACTAAATTTAGTATCTCGAGTCCCCTTTCCATGCCTGGACCCCGGTAGGAGCCTATGGAGGTCCTGTTGGCCTTATCGAAGGACGCCTTGAACATGTAGCCGAAACCGTTTTTCACCGCCGCCTTCTGCATGAAAGAACCTATCTCGAGAGCAATATCGGCATCCTCCAGGACGCACGGCCCCGCTATGAGCAGAGGGGACGCACCCGCGCCCACCAAGAGTCCCGAAATATTCGCCTGCCGCCGAGGCTCAGGACTTCTTTTCATACCTGTTTTTCAAGGCTGCCCCTATGAATGATACAAAGAGGGGATGGGGCTCCAAGGGCCTTGACTTGAACTCCGGATGAAACTGACAGCCGAGGAACCAGGGATGCTCCTCTATCTCGACTATTTCCACGAGCTCTCCGTTGGGACTGAGCCCCGATATTTTCAGGCCCGCCTTCTCAAGGATCTCCCTGTAAAAATTGTTGAACTCGTAGCGATGCCTGTGCCTTTCAAAGATTTCCTCTCTATTGTAAGCATTAAACGCGGTGGTGTCGGGCACAAGCTTGCATGGGTAAGCGCCAAGGCGCATGGTGCCTCCCATCTGGCTGTTTTCGTCCCTCTTCTGGATGGTATCACTCCTGTAGTCATACCATTCCTTCATAAGATAGATAACGGGATCAGGAGTGTTGGGTGTAAACTCCGTGCTGTCCGCCATAGATATGGCTGCAACGTGCCGGGCAAACTCTATAACTGCAAGCTGCATTCCAAGGCATATCCCGAAAAACGGCACCTTCTGTTCCCTGGCATAATTGATGGCCTCGAGCTTACCCGGTATGCCCCGGCTTCCGAAACCCCCAGGCACGAGGACACCGTCCACCATAGAAAGCCTCTCCTCGAGCTCGTGCCCCCTCACCTCGTCTGAGTTGACGAAGTCTATTTCCACCTTTGTGTTGTTGGCCACACCACCATGGAAAAGCGCCTCGTTCAGACTCTTGTATGACTCACGCAGATTCACGTACTTACCTACCATGGCGATACGGACAGTGTACTGGGGCTGCTCTATCCTGGCCATGAGATTTTCCCAGGCGGTAAGAACGGGTTGCCTCGTCCAGATGTTAAGGCACTCCACCACTCTCTCATCAAGCCCCTCCCGGTGAAAACAAAGGGGCACTTCGTATATGCACTTTACATCCTTGGCGGTAATGACTCGGTCCTCTTTTACGTCGCAAAACAGGGCAATCTTCGCCTTTATTTCCGGAGAAAGATCCATCTCGGTGCGGCAAAGTATTATGTCGGGCTGGATGCCTATGGAACGAAGTTCCTTTACCGAGTGCTGGGTCGGTTTCGTCTTCAGCTCTCCAGCGGCCCTTATGAAGGGCACGTAGGTAACGTGTATGTAAAGGGTGTTGTCACGGCCTAGGTCTCCCCTCAACTGACGAATCGCCTCAATGAAGGGAAGGCCCTCTATGTCGCCAATGGTTCCCCCGATTTCCACAATGGCTATATCCGCCTCGCCGTTTAGCTGAAGTATTGCCTGCTTTATCTCGTCCGTAACATGCGGGATGACCTGAACCGTGCCGCCGAGATAATCACCCGCCCTCTCTTTGGTGATCACGCTGTAGTATATGCGCCCGGAGGTATAGTTGTGCCTCTGGCCAAACTTTACGCTGGTATACCGTTCGTAGTGGCCAAGATCCAGGTCCGTCTCCGCCCCGTCGTCTGTAACGTACACCTCACCGTGCTGAAAGGGGTTCATGGTGCCGGGGTCAACGTTAATGTACGGGTCTAGCTTCTGAAGGGTTACCGTAAGGCCTCTTGCCTCGAGAAGCGCCCCGATGGAGGCGGCGGCAAGCCCCTTGCCAAGGGATGACAGAACACCGCCGGTTACGAATATGAACTTTGTCTTCATTTTTACCCTTCCACCCTTCCGCGATTTTTGATAAAGAACGCGATTCCACCTGCCAGCACACTACAGACCTGCATAGCAAGTCCCCACTCATAGCTGCTAATCATAGAAAAACATGGGTTCTACAAGCTTTATACCCGCCTTTTCAAGGGCCGTAAGAGCGGCCTGAAGCATCTCGGAGGGAACCTTGAATATCAAGACCGCCTTGCTTGAGCCGCCCACAAAGGCATAGGTGTAATCTATATTGATATCCTCATCCGAAAGCACCCTGACCACCCTGTAAAAACTGCCAGGCTCATCAGGCACATCCACTGCAAAGACCTCCTGCTCTCTCAGGGTAAAACCTGCAGAGGACAGAACGCTCTTCGCCTTTTCCGGATTATTCACTACAAGCCTCAAGATGCCGAACTCGGCAGACTCTGCCAGGGCCAGCGCCCTGATATTTATGGCTGCATCAGTCAACGCCTTCGTTACCTCGAGAAGCCTGCCCTTCCTGTTCTCCAAAAAGATGGAA
Organism: Deltaproteobacteria bacterium; assembly: GCA_015493475.1. Classification (GTDB taxonomy): domain Bacteria; phylum Desulfobacterota; class Dissulfuribacteria; order Dissulfuribacterales; family QOAL01; genus JAADCZ01. The sequence goes on along the minus strand of WGDC01000031.1, from coordinate 12,519 downwards.
AGCTGCTTGATTCCGTATTTTTTTTTCATTTCTGCAACCCCTCTGCCTCTCTCTTGTCAATAATCCTCCTTGCCTTTCCCATGCTTCGTTCCAGGGTTTTGGGCTCAACGAGTTTTATCCTGACGTTTATGTAAAGGTCATTTAACATTTCCTGCTGGAGCCTCTCCTTGAGCTGTTCAAGGGCCCCGATGCCATCTGCGAATGTGCGGTCATCCACCTCTACCCAGACCTCAAGCTTGTCAAGAACCCCCTTCTTGTCAAGGACTATCACGTAATTGGGTGTGACGCCTTCGATCTTTGTGAGTACATGTTCCACCTGTGACGGGAAGACATTCACCCCATTGACAATAAGCATATCATCTGCCCTGCCCTTCACGGACTCCATGATGGTAAGAGTACGGCCGCACTTGCACGGCTCCCTATGGAGAACGGTTATATCCTTTGTCCTGTAACGGATTATGGGCAGGGCCTGCTTGGTCACGGTGGTAAAGACGAGTTCGCCCTCGGCACCGTCAGGCAGTACCTGTCCGGTTGCCGAATCTATGATTTCCGGGATGAAATGGTCTTCGAATACGTGGAGATGACCGTATGGGCATCCAGCAGCCACACCTGGACCGATTATTTCCGAAAGCCCGTAGGCCTCAATATACGTAAGGCCCCAAGCATCCCTGAGTGCCTGTCTGAGCCCCTCGCTCGCCGGCTCCGCACCAAAAAATCCGGCCCTGACCCTGAAATCCTCCCGGAGATCGTAACCATCTTCCTTAGCCACCTCCGCCATATGCAGGGCAAATGACGGCGTGGAGCAGAGGATTGTCGCGCCAAAATCCTTCATCAAGAGCAACTGCCTCTTGGTAAAACCACCACTCGACGGAACAACAGCAGCCCCGACGTGCTCTGCCCCGTAGTGAAATCCGAGACCGCCAGTAAAGAGGCCGTAACCGTAAGCATTGTGCACCACGTCCTTTGGACCAGTTCCCACCATTGACATAGTCCTCGCCATTACCTCTATCCACACGTCCATGTCGTGGCGTGTATAGCCCACAACCGTGGGCTTTCCAGTAGTACCTGAAGATGAATGTATCCTTACGATCTGGTCCAATGGCACGGTAAAAAGGCCGAAGGGATAGTGATCCCTGAGATCCTGCTTGGTAGTAAGAGGTAGCCTTTTCAGATCATCAAGAGACCTTACATCATCAGGCCCCACACCCATCTCATCAAACTTATTCTTGTAAAAAGGAACAAGATGATAAACCCTGCGGACCGTGTCCTGTAATCGTGTTAACTGTAACCTTTCAAGCTCCTCCCTCGGAGCCCCCTCGATTTGATTCCACATGGCAATAGTGCTCCTCCCAACTTCATTCTTGATCCGTCCTCAAGAGCCACAAGCACGCCGACCAGCCCTGTTGGCATCCTTCACGTTCAGCCGTTACAGGTACTCCCAAGGTCATCCATGCCGACAACGACCCTTATGAAACCCTTGGAAAATTCTATGCTTCATCTTTTGATTGACAGCTTTAACACAACAAAAAATTTGTTCAAGACCCTGCTTCTCCTCACCGTCCGTGATCCCCCGCCGCCAACCTTATAATGGCGTTTACCGCCGCCACGGCAACAGGGGTCCCCCCCTTTCTGCCAAGGCAGGTAATGAATGGAACCGTGGAATGTTCAAGAAGATACTCCTTGGACTCGGCAGCGTTCACAAAGCCTACCGGCACGCCGATAACAAGCCTTGGAGAAAACCCGTTGTTTTGCATCATTGCCACAAGTTTCAGAAGGGCCGTGGGGGCATTGCCAACAACCATTATTCCTGTAGGCATAGTGGAGGCTATCTCAACTACCGCCTCTGATAGTGTCCCGCCTCTCTCTCGCGCAAGGTTCCTGCATTTCTCCGTGCCCATGGGCGACATCACCTCGGTTTTCCTGTTCGGAAGGAGCCTTTTGCTTATGCCCGAGGCGGCCATCTGTGTGTCCGTTATTATGGGACATCCTGCCCTTACTGCCTCTATTCCAGCGCGGATTGCGTCTTTGGAAAACCTGATGTTTTTGGCGAAATCAAAGTCCGCCGTGGCATGAATTACCCTCTTTACCACTGCAAGCTCCATGGGGTTAAAATCATTTGCTCCGAGTTCCCGTTCAATGATCTTCATGCTAAGCCTTTCGATTTCAGGCCCAGTCATGCCGCGAAAAATCCGGCTCATTTTTCAATCCCCTCCCTTGCCGTTACGCCCTTCTTAAAATAGTGTTTTACCATCCTGCACTCGGTTACAAGATCCGCAGCATCCATAATTTCCTGCGGAGCGTACCTGCCTGTCAACACGAGCTCCACATCGCCCGGCCTGTTTTCTATCAGATCAAGAACGTCTCTCAACCCCACTATGCCCATATTCAAGGCCACGTTGACCTCGTCAAGGATAACAACACCGTACTTCCCTGTCTCCATGAGTTTCCGCGCATAGTCTATAGCTGCTGACGCAAGCTCCCTGTCAGCATCCCCTGGCCTTCCCCTTACAAAATGGCCCGAACCAAACTGGGCCACCTCCACGCTTCCGCCAAGATAGCGAAGACCCTTTATTTCGCTGAACTCGCCCCTTTTCAGGAACTGGACAAAAAGCACCCGCTTACCAGCCCCCACGGCCCTGACGCAGAGTCCGAGGGAAGCCGTGGTCTTCCCCTTCCCGTCGCCGGTGTAAACCTGCACGTATCCCTTCACCTATCGTTTTCCTTCCCAGCACGTGACAGCAGCGCCGCCGCTTCCGAATTGGTTCCAAGCAGTATAGCGAGCCACTCGGTCCTGTGATGCACGGCCATTGCAATCTTTATGGACATGGTAATGGGTACTGAAAGAAACATGCCCACGGGCCCAAGCACCCAGCCCCAAAAGGCCATGGAAAGAAAAATGACAAGGGGAGAAAGGCCCACTCCCTGGCCCATGAGTCGCGGCTCAAGGATATTGCCCACTGCAATATTAATTATCACATATATCGACAGCGTCACTATACAATTGCCAAAACCGAGCTTTACCAGGGACAACAGTACCGCAGGGGCGGCGGCTATGATGGAGCCAATGGTTGGAATGAAGTTCAACGCGAAAGCGCACACTCCCCAAAGGGCGGGAAAATCCACACCCTGGATTAGCAGACTTATCCATATAAGGAGCCCAGTCAGAAAGCTCGTGAAGCTTTTTATGGCGAAAAAACGATTTATACCATCCATGATGGGCCGAAGCTCATCGGTTTTTCTGATGCCGAGCAGATTCAGGGCCTCAAGCTTGTAAACCATGCCACCGGCCTCGAGAAGCATGAAAACAAGGGTAAGAATAATTACAAAGGTATTAGTAATCAGGACCCCCATGCTTTTAAGCGTGGAAGCCACAATCCCCATGACCCTGGACAAGTCAAGTTCCTTCAGGACAGACAACTCCACATCTGTAAAACCGAGCTTCTTGGCGAATGAGGTTATCCCGTTGTAAATCGTCCCCAGCCTTTCCTGGTAAACGGGTAGTTCCCTGGAAAATTGAGCCACCGAGGTGCCGAGAAGGGCGCCGAGCCCGGTTTCAACCACTATAAACAGGGCAACAAGAAAGACGATGGAAAACCAGTCAGGCAGGCCCTTTCTCCTGAGCCAGAAAAGGATCGGAGACATGAGTACCGCAAAAAATGCAGAGAGAAGAAAGGGCACTAATACGGCCGTACAGGCCTTTATGCCTGCTATCACCACAACAAGGGCGGCCAGATTAAACAGGAAGGAACTCATTACCATGCCACCCAGAACACTTTCGCCCCACCCTATGGATAAGTGCGGTTTCAAAGGAATGGCGCATTGGTTTTCCCTTTAGTTTCAACAAAAAATCCTTCGGTGTGAAAACAGCATTTCACACCTCTGCCCCTTGCAAAATCGTCCCGTAACGCCATGGCCGTTCAGCCACTCTTTCGAGTAAATCAATCACTACGAATCAATCTTCAGTAACTGATCTATCTTCCCTATGGCCACGAGGACGTCTCCTTCCTGGAATGTCTCGTCCGCCATTGGAATATACTGATAGGTCTTCTGACCCCTTTTCCGCACCGCTATTATCTGGATACCGAACCTGTTGGTCAGGTTCAAATCCTTAAGGTTTTTCCCGGCCCAGCGCCGAACCGAAAACTCTTTTACAGCCATGGATTTGTCAAATGGCAGGTAATCCACAAAACCGGGCACCACGATCCGACTCGCAATCTGCTTTGCCGCCATATATTCAGGAATAATGACCTCATCCACCCCTATCTTAAAAAGAAGTTTCTCATGGTCTTTATTGATGGCCTTCACCAGTACCTTGGGCACCCCGAGCTCTTTCAAGTACATGGCAATCATAACGCTGGCGGCAATGGAATTACCAACGCTTATCAATACGTACTCCATGTCCTGTAGCCGGATCTGTTCCAGCGCTTTGCCGTTCATCGCATCGGCCTTGTAAACCTGGGTCAGGATGTGCCTGGCATTCATAACCTTGCCGTTGTCGGCATCCACTCCCAACACCTCGTGGCCAAGAGAAATCAAGGTCTCAGCGAACTTTAGCCCAAACTTACCCAACCCAATAACACCGATCTGTTTTTTCATATTAAGGCCAACCTTGGTTCAGATTTCCAGGGGCGTTGGCAGGGAACCTCCTTTAAAAAAGCCCCTATCCTGCCATAAGGAGCTATATCGGGGTTACATAGCGGGCCTTCCGAATACCAACGGCATCCAAAAAGAACCCACCACAGAAAGCTAATGAAATTTCTGGCATCGAACAAGTATGGCTGAACGCGTGCCCCGCCAAGATGGGAAACATTCATTTTTCAAGCCAATATCACGGCGATTATTCCCGCCAGAAAAATCCCGTCGAATGTACCAGCTCCGCCTATCGAAACGAGAGGAGCGTTAATCTCTTCTATATCTTTCAAATGGAGGATATCCGCCCCAATAAGTGTACCCATGGTGGCGGCTATGTATGCTACCGCCGGAGCGTGCCGGGATGGCCCGAGTAGCAGGGTAACAATAGCCGCTATCAAAGGGGGAATAAACATGGGCATTGCTATACCGACCCCGGAAACAGGCCTGGCCAAAAAGTAGGTCAAGAATCCAACGAAAGCGGTGGCAACTACGGGCTCAAAGAATATCCCGTTCTTCAACATTAGATAACAAGACAAGAAAAAGGGCACCACCGCTCCACCAAGGTTTAACGCCACCAGAGTGTGACCCTGTGATTTTCTTGGCACGTTGTATGTCATTCCAAAGAATCTCACCTGTCTGTCCCCTGTAGCACTAAACGACGACTTTATCTTTTTAACAGGGATGTTTATGCTGCTACCGATAAGAGACAGAATAAGAAAGGCCAGCGTCTGGGACTCGGTAAGGCCGATCCGTTCAAATGCAATGGTAATCAGGCCGATGTGGATAAAGGTAAAAATTATGAAGGAAAGTATGAAAAACAGCAGAAAAAAAAGAAGGCTCAGGGGACTGAAAAACATAGACGCTCCTTATTAATGCCCTAAAAGAAACCTGCACGAGGATTGGCAGTCTCGGGGCGTTTATCCTGGGATTAATACATCAAAATTGTTTCTGGTGCCACTTCCTGCTTTTTTATTTTTGGAACTTTTAAAAATTTCAGCTACTATCGGCGGTTAACCGATAAAAAAATTAGATTGGCAGGTGGGAGTCCGATGAAACCCCAAAATATTCTCATTGTTGACGATGAACCGGTGAACGTCAAGATATTGAAGGCCATGCTATCTCCCGAGGGCTACCAAATCCTGACCGCCTCTTCCGGTCCGGAGGCACTCGTCCTTGTAGATGAAAACCTCCCGGATATCATCTTGCTCGATGTAATGATGCCGGAAATGGACGGATTCGAGGTATGCAGAAGGATCAAGACACAGGAGAACCTGCGGGTGATTCCGGTCCTCATGGTAACGGCCCTTCAAGACAAAATCCATCGGCAAAAGGCAATGGAGGCCGGGGCTGACGATTTTCTTTCAAAACCGATTGACAGGATAGAACTCCTTATCCGGGTCAAGTCTCTTTTGCGGATTAAGCAGTATTCGGATGAACAGCTTGAGAGCCTGAAGCTGCTCAAGCAAAAAAACCGGCAACTCGAGGAGCTGGAACGTGTTAAAGACGGGCTTACAAACATGATTATACACGACCTGCGGGGCCCGCTAACCAGTATTTCAATGAACATTGACCTTAGCCTGATGAAGCTCAGGCAGGACGTTCACATCAAAAAATTCCTCCATAACGCCGGCAGTTACTGCATCTATCTAAATGAGATGATAGAAGGACTCCTCGAGGTCCATAAAATGGAGGAAGGAAAAATAGAGATCGACGCAAGTGTGATCGATCCGCCTGCACTGTTTTCAGAAATTGTGGAGCAATACAGGCCCCAGATCGAGGCAAAGCAAATAGCGCTATCCTGCAACATATGCCCTGATGCCCCGGCCCTTGAAGCAGATTACAGGCTCATAAGGCGGGTAATTGGCAACCTGCTTGACAATGCCATAAGGCATACGCCTTGCCAGGGGAAAATAGAAATTTCCTTCGGTCCGGAGCCATCCGGGGAGGGGATCCTGGTAAAGATATCTGATAACGGGCAAGGAATACAGGAAAAGTACCGTTGCAGGATATTTGACAAGTTTGAACAGGTGAAGCTGAAAAAGAAAGGGGTCTCCACTGGAAGCGTAGGCCTCGGCCTGGCCTTCTGCAAGATGGCTGTGGAACTGCATGGAGGCAAAATCGGTGTGGAAGACGGCCTCGAGGGAAAGGGGTGTTCCTTTTTCTTTACCCTTCCCTTGAAACCTGCCGGGAACAACGGCGCAGGAGAAAACAGTCATGCCCGTGATTCTGAGATGTGAGCCCAAATGAGACCAAAAGCAGTCCTCATAATAGAAGACAACCACATAAACATGAAACTTGTCCGCACACTTCTTCAAATCGGCAAGTACCGCATATTTGAGGCAGTGGATGCGGAAACCGGGATAGAAATTGCCAAGGAACAGAGACCCGACCTTATCCTTATGGACATTCAACTGCCTGGCATCGACGGTTTCGAGGCCACATCTATCCTCAAATCCTCCGCAGAAACGAGGGATATACCTGTGGTGGCCCTTACCTCTTATGCCATGGACGGCGACAAGAAAAAGGCGCAAGAGGCTGGCTGCGAAGGATACATCTGCAAGCCCATTAACACCAGGACCTTCATAGACAAGCTAACCGCCTTTTTCAGAGACGCCAAGACAGGAGGTGCGAATGACAACCGGTAATGCGCCCATGTCCGCACTGCTGTTCTCTCTGCTTCTATCGATAGTCCTCGTTGCGGATTTTCCCGGCTCCGGCCTTGCGATTACGAAGGATGCAACGCTCCTTTACCTGAAAAACCTTTCTATTCAACAGCTTGCATCCATTGAAGTCACATCGGTCTCCAAAACGGAAGAAAAACTCTCGGATGCGGATGCAGCGGTTTACGTGATAACTTCGGAAGACATTCGAAGAAGCGGCATGACCTCCATCCCGGAAATCCTGCGCATGGTTCCAGGGTTGCAGGTATCGAGAATAGACGGGAACAACTGGGCAATCAGCGCGCGCGGTTTCAATGCCTGGTTTGCCGATAAACTCCTTGTCCTGGTTGACGGCAGAAGCGTTTACACTCCTCTTTTTTCAGGTGTATTCTGGAACATCCAGGATACCCTTCTCGACGATATAGACCGGATCGAAGTAATTCGCGGACCAGGGGCGACGCTTTGGGGAGCAAACGCTGTCAACGGAGTAATAAACATAATCACCAAGAAGGCCAAGAAAACCAAGGGAGGGCTCTTGAAGGGCGGTGGAGGTAACATAGAACAGGGCTTTGGCGCCGTGCGATACGGGGGAAAAATCGGTACAAGGGGTTACTACCGCGCCTATGCAAAATATTTTAACAGGGGAGCCTTCGAGACCAAGGAGGGCCGCAGTGCCGATGATCAATGGCACATGGGAAGGGCCGGATTCCGTCTGGATTTCGACCTTTCGAAGGAATCTTCCCTTACTCTGGAAGGAGGGATCTGCGACGGCCAAACTCACGACCGGTTAAGCCCAAATTACCTGCTGCAGGTAGAACAACCCCATTTTCAGAAATTAACGACGGACTATACGGGAGGAGACCTGCTTGGCAGGTGGACACACAGGTCAGGCAGCGGTTCCTCCACGACCTTCAAATGGTACGTAGACAGGACCGACTGGAATTCAAATTACATAAAGGAGACGAGGGATACGCTTGACCTGGACTTCCAGCACTCCTTCAAGGTATTTTCCCGGAACAGCATAGTTTGGGGCCTCGAGTATAGGATGTACCACGACAATATTCCAAGGACCTCCTACTTTGACTTTGATCCAAAGAGCAGAATAAACAACATGTTTTCCGGATTTTTCCAGGACCAGATAACAATAATTCCGGAAAAACTGGACTTCACCATTGGCACCAAGCTTGAGCACAACGATTTCAGTGGCTTTGAAATTCAGCCGAGCGGACGATTCAGATTCAAGCCCACGGCAAACCAGACTCTCTGGGCCGCCATCTCCAGGGCCGTTAGGACACCGTCCCGGGCCGATCATGACATGAACGTACTTGTTGGCTCATTCAGGACAGGCCCCGTGACCAACGTCTTGCTTTACAAGGGGAATGACCACTTCGATTCAGAGGAGGTAGTTGCCTATGAAGCCGGTTACAGGGTGGTGCCGAAAAAGCGGTTCTCCCTAGATATATCTGCTTTTTACAACGTGTACTGGGGGCTAAGGGGCCTGGCGCCTTCCAGCAAGGCAAGCAAAGCAAACTTTACCTTGCCAGGGAGGACAAGAGTCATTGCTCTTGTCCTGAAAAACCAGTTTCATGAAAACAGTTATGGCGTCGAGGTGGCCGGTACCGTCCAGCTGGCCCGCTGGTGGAAGACAAGTCTTAACTACTCATGGCTGAAACTCAGGCTTCACACCTCGCAACAGATGGTGGGCCAGGAACTCGACGAGGGCAACGTGCCTGAAAATCAGTTCTCCATACGCAGCTACATGGACCTGCCCTGGAACCTCCAGTTCGATACACTGTTCTTTTACGTGGATTCCCTCCGTGACATGAACATTCCAAGTTATACGCGTCTTGACATCAGGCTTGGTTGGAACCCAGCCAAAGACGTCTCAGTGGACTTAAAACTCCAGAACCTTCTTGATGATCGCCATCCAGAGTACATTAACGTTGGCCCCCTAGTCTCCTCGCAGGTACCCCGTAGCGTTTACGGAAAGGTGACGTGGAAATTCTAAACCGCGGGACAGAAACAAGATTGCGCTGCCTTGTATTGCCGGCGATATCGGTCATGGCAGTCATCGCCTTTTTTTCCGCCCTCACGCCGATAGCAACCGCCGCCATTACAGCCAAGCCTGACCAGGTTAGAGCGGCCTTTATCTACAACCTCACCAATTTTGTCAACTGGAGGGACCGAGAGTTCATACAGGCAGGCGACTGTTTCACCATACAGGTCCTCGGCAACCGCACCATTGCCCGGAACCTGAAGCTCCTTACGGATAACGAAAAAATCTGGGGGAGGCCCTTTAAAATAGAGTACAGGGACTCGCCCGCCCAAATCAATAACTGCCATATACTCTACATGGATAACTCCGTGACAGAAACCATAAGTCCGGACCTTATACGTGAACTCAACGAGTCTGACATTCTGACCATAGGAGACTCTTCTCTGTTCCTTGAAAAGGGAGGTATCATAGCACTTATCGAGAAGAACAAGCGGATCCAGGTTGTCATAAACCTCTCCGCCGCGAAAAAAACAGGGTTTTCCTTTGATGCACAGCTTCTCAAGGTAGCCAGGATTTTCTCGCCTTCAAAGGAGCAGTAAGAGACCATGGAATTCAAATTTCAGGCATTGTCTCTCAAAAACAAACTGACCATCATTATCCTTGCAACCTCCGGCCTTATGATAATGGTAGTGTCCGCAATCCTTCTCGCAAACGAGGTGGTTTCCATAAAAAGATCTGTGCTGCACAATCTGTCGACAATAGCCAAGATAACGGCCATAAACAGCACTGCCGCCCTTAGCTTCGGGTCCCCGGAAACGGCGAGCGAGCTACTCCAGGCGCTCAAAGCGGAACCCCATATCGTTGCTGGTGCAATCTATTCCAAGGATGGAAAACTGTTTGCCAAGTTTTCACGTATCCCTAATCCAGAACTACCTGACAGGCTAAATTTCAAGGATATCCCCGAGGCGCGGGAAACAGCCCCAGGCATATACCTGTACGCGCAAGACTCCAATGAAGCCACCAAGTATCTACAGGTAGCAGCCCCTGTAAAGGTAAAGGATAAATCAATCGGAGCGGTCTTAGTCCAGGCGGACAAGGCCTGGATATATTCCCACATCAAGCTTTTTACCATGATAGTCTTCCTCATAATGGCTGCCCTCATTGCAGTGTCCTACATCATATCTTCCAGGGTCCAGAGAATAGTTTCCGAACCTATTGAAAAACTTGCCACGACGGTCAAGGAGGTGAGAAAGAGGCAGGATTATTCGCTGCGGGTCGAGACAGACTGCGGTTCCGACGAACTTGGACTTCTCATAGACGGCTTCAACAACATGCTCGAGCAGATACAGAAAAGGGACCGCGAACTCGAGCAGAACCAGATACAGCTTGAGAGGCAGGTGAGACTCCGTACCGAAGCCTTGAGACTAAGCGAGGCACACAAACAAAAACTTTGGCTGCAAAAAAAAATCCAGCAGGCTTACAGCGAGCTTGTAAGCAGGATGAACTCCATAGATGTCAACGAGTTGCTGACCACCTGCCTTTTCCAGATATCAGAGGTCGCCGGAGTCTTCTGGGGTGCTGTATTTCTATTGGACAAAGACTCAGGCAGGCTCAAAATCAAGAAGGACTACAAGGCGAAAATACCTTCTGAGTGGCGGGCGGGGAACAAATCCCTGCTGTCCCAGATCGAAGGGCTCGGCCTTAAAAGAGCAAGGCAGGCCCTTGAAAAGGGTAAACCCTTTATGGAAAAGATGCGCAATGCCCTTGGGGAGAAAGACACAGCCTGCCTCGTATTCCTTGCCTTTCCCCTCGAATTCCAGACCAAGAGGATCGGAGTCTTGGTTCTTGCCGGGCCGAGGGTTCCTGACGACTATACCTTCACCTTTTTGAACAATTCAACAAGGCAGCTTGGGGTAGCGCTTCATAACGCTATAATATTTGAAGACCTCGTGAAAAAGTCGGCGGAACTTGCACACAGTAATCTCGAGCTTCAACGGGCATCACGCATGAAGAGCGACTTCCTGGCAAACATGAGCCACGAGCTCCGGACCCCCCTGAATGCCATAATAGGCTTTTCAGAAATCCTTCTCGACCAGCACCTCGGAACGCTTAACGACGTGCAAAAGGAATATCTCGGGGATGTCCTGGAAAGCGGGAGGCATCTCCTGGCCCTCATAAGCGACATCCTTGACCTTTCCAAGATAGAAGCCGGCAAGGCTGAACTCGTTACGGAAAACGTTCTTATTAAGGATATCCTGGAATCCGGTCTCACCATGATCCGGTACAAGGCCATGAAACACAACATAGAGCTTCACCTCGATATTGACGAATCCGTACCAGAAATCATCAGGGCCGACCAGCAGAAATTCAAGCAGATCGTCTATAATCTCGTATCCAACGCCGTAAAATTTACCCCGGATATGGGCAAAATCGAATTGTCTGCAAGGATGACAAACCAGGAATGGATAGAAAAAAACGTTCCGGAGGCGTTTCAGGACGAACGGCTTTTTGAAAACGGCGGGACTATCAATAAATTCCTTGTGGTATCCGTAAGGGACACCGGCATTGGAATAGAAGAAAAACACCTCCACAAGATATTTGATGCATTCGAACAGGTGGATTCATCGAGGTCCAAAAAATACAAAGGCACGGGCCTGGGGCTTGCGCTTTGTAAGAACTTGGTGCGGCTACACGGAGGCCTGATATGGGTTAAAAGTTCTCTTGGCAGAGGTAGTGTCTTCTCTTTCGCCATACCTGTCCGGGGTGCATAGGCAGTCGTGAGCTGCACTCCCGCCTACCCTTTTCCTACTACCTGCCCTTGGCAAATTTGAGATAGATGGCATAGATTACAGGTAACACAAGAAGGCACAGGAGCGTAGTAGTTATCATGCCTCCCACCATTGGGGCGGCAATGCGCTGCATCACCTGGGAGCCTGTCCCCCCTCCCCAAATTATGGGCAGGAGCCCGATTACAATAGCTGCCGCTGTCATTACAATGGGGCGCACCCTTTCGGCAGTTCCCCTGTGAACGGCTTCAAGTATCTGCGAAGGGTTAAGATTTCCTGTTTTTGCCTCCTCCTTCTCAAGCTCCTGGTCAATGAAGGTGAGAACCAGGACCCCTATTTCTGCGGCAACCCCGGCGAGGGCAATAAAACCCACCACAATGGCAACTGAAAGGTTGTAGCCAAGCAGATAAACGAGCCAGATGCCCCCTACAAGGGCAAAGGGTAT
>WGDC01000030.1 GCA_015493475.1 Deltaproteobacteria bacterium | reverse complement strand
TGCAAATTCCCAGCAATACCTACAGATGCCATTATGTAAAAGTGAAGGTGTGTGTACATCGCTATCGAGATGGCAAACTGGCCATCTTTCACGGTCCTATGAAGCTTGCAGCCTATAAGGCCAATGGAGAGCTGATCCGTGAACAAAAGGCTGCCTGATATATCACCCGCGACGGACATTGACAAGATGCTCCCGGCCTGGTGTCCAAAGGGCAGACAAGCCTTCAAACCGCTAACGCATCATACCAGACCGGGACCGGGCCAAGCCGTTCATCTTGGCAAGGCCACTTCGCTTGCTCCTTGCCATTTTCATGTCAGCAGGATGCCTCCGGCAGGGCGGTTCCCTAAAAAATTAGCACATGCCAAACCGGACACCTCTATTTGTTGACAACATTTTGTACACTATTCCTTGTTAAAGTAACGGTTCTTTGATACTATCTGTTGATTTAAAAAGAAAAATGCGGATTTTGCGCTGGAAAATCGAGCAGGGGAGTAAAAGGGCACGGGGATATGAATCAAGGTCAAGCGTTAGTCTATACAGATTCCGACAAAGGAAGAAAAATTAAAAAAGGGGATCAGAAACAGCCAGAACCCACCCCTTCACAAAACACCATCCCGGTCAGAAACGGGACCTTTGGAACCCTCACGGACGCTCTGGATTATGCTGCCAAGGGCGTTACCGGCTTCAATTTTTACAACAGGCGTGGAAACGTAATAAAGGCGGTATCCTATTCCCGCCTTCGAAAAGACGCCAGGACCCTGGCAAGGAAGATACTCTTTACCGGCGTTCCAAGGGGAAGCCACATGGCAATCGTTGCCAACACCCATCCCGACTTTGTGAGGTTCTTTTTCGCCTGCCAGTATGCCGGAATGGTGCCGGTGCCCTTACCCATATTCATGCACTTCAGCGGCGCAGAGGGATACGTAAGGCAGATACACAGGCTCTTGAACCTAAGCGACGCAAGACTATCGGTTGCCACTACCGATTACCTTTCCTTCTTGAAAGAAGCCGCCAAGGGCCTGCCCATGCAGCTCGTGGGTACTCCCCATGACTATGACGGTCTGCCCGAATCAAACGCAAAGCTCGAACCTCTCGACCCATCGGGGCTTGCATACATCCAGTTTACCTCTGGCAGCACGCGCTTTCCCAAGGGCGTCATGGTGAGCCAGAAGGCGGTAATGAACAATATCTGCGTCATCACACGCCACGGCATCAAATGCAAGAACGGAGACAGGGCCGTTTCCTGGCTGCCGTTTTATCACGATATGGGTCTTGTCGGACTGGTTCTCGCAACCCTCGGCTCCCAGCTATCTGTTGATTTTTTCTCCACGGCTGACTTCGCCATGAGGCCCGGCCTGTGGATAAAGCTCATGTCCGAGAACAGGGGGACCATCTCCTTCAGCCCGCCCTTTGGTTATGAGCTCGCCGCCCTTAGACTCCGGCAAAATGACATGAAAGAATTCGATCTTTCGGGTTGGCGTGTGGCAGGAGTAGGGGCCGAGATGATAAGGCCGGAGCTTTTAAAAAAGTTTGCGGAACGCCTCGAGGTGTGCGGATTCGATAAGAGGGCCTTCATGCCCTGTTATGGCATGGCGGAGTGTTCCCTTGCCGTAAGTTTTTCCAGGACAGGCGAAGGTCTCAAGGTCGATAGGATAGACCACGAAAGGCTTGCCCATAACAACGAGGTCCGTAAGGTGGAAAATCATGGGTATAATCGTGAGCGCAAGATAAAAGAATTCGTCCGTTGTGGAAGGCTGCTGCCAGGTTTCGAGGCTGAGATAAGGGATGGCCATGGGAAAATATTGCCAGAGGGCAGGTGCGGAACCCTGTTTCTCAGGGGCCCCAGCCTCATGAAAGGTTACTTTAACGACCCGAAGGCCACTAAGGCTGTCCTGTCCCCTAAAGGTTGGCTTGACACTGGAGACATAGCCTACATTTCGGATTCAGAGCTTGTTATTACGGGCCGTTCCAAGGATCTCATTATAATAAACGGCAGAAACATTTGGCCCCAGGATATCGAATACTTAGCGGAAACCCTTGACGAAATCCGTATTGGTGATGCCTGTGCCTTTTCCATGAATGACCGCAAGGGAAGAGAAAGGGCTGTTGTCGTTGTCCAGTTAAGAAACTCCAACAGCAAGGAGCACCAAGGCCTTATTGACCGGCTCAAGGGCATGATCGCCACGGAGCTTGGAATAGACTGCCACGTAGAAATTGTTCCAAGGAACACCCTTGTAAGAACTACCTCCGGCAAACCTTCGAGAAGTGGAACAAGAAAAAGGTGTCTGAAGGTAGGACTTATTGCTCTCCCGTAAGACATTGGGATCAGGCCCGCAGGTCCCGGCGTAAAATCAGATGAGAACCCCTCGCAAGGTAGCGGTAACCGGCGCCACCGGTTTCATTGGTACCAATATACTGAATATCTTTACAAGACAGGGGGTGGAGGTAAAGGCCCTCTGCAGACCCCGTTCTGCAGGAATACGTCCTGATCTTCCCGGAATCCAGTGGATCGAGGGATGCATTGAAGACCAGCACTCCCTCGAAGATCTTATATCAGGGGTAGAAGCTGTTGTCCATTGCGCCGGCATAGTAAGGGCTAAGAGGCATCAGGACTTTTTCGAAGTAAACACCAAGGGAACAAAAAACCTGATGGGGGCACTCAAAGAGACCGGCCTTAACGGCCGCCTTATCCTGATTTCCTCCATGGCGGCAAGGCACCCATGGATTTCTCCCTATGCAAAGAGCAAGTCGGAAGCAGAGCGGGAGGTCAGGGATGGCTCTCCAGTACCATGGACTATAATCAGGCCGCCTGCCGTTTACGGGCCGGGAGACCGGGCCATCCTTCCCTTTTTCAGGGCTATGGAAAAAGGCGTTGCCTTGATCCCTGCCCCTGCCTCAAACCGCTTTTCCCTCATTCACGTGGTGGACCTTGCAGAGGCTGTTCTCGATGCATGTACCTGTACAAGAGTGCTCCAAAAACGAATAGAGATCCATGATGGGACCCCAGAGGGGTACGCCTGGACCGACGTGATTGAGACCTTCGAACAGGTCAGGGGCAGGAAGGTGATCTCAGTGGTGCTGCCTCCTGCTTTTCTGCGTATTGCAGGATTTGTTGGACTTGCCTTTTCAAGGCTCTCATCGAGGCCGGTGATGCTTACACCCTGGAAAGTCAGGGAGCTCCTCCACCCTGACTGGGTCTGCACAAACCACGTAGAAAACCATGGCCTTTCCTGGACTCCACGCATAACTCTCAAGATAGCCCTTGAAAATGGACTTATTGGCTAATAAAGTCTGCGTGTAAGGTCCTGAACGGGCACTGATTGAAGAGACCATACCTTGCCGCAACACGGCGTATAGAGAGGATAGGCTCATTCCCATGAAGGCAGACGAGAGAATTTTATCCAAAATAGTGGAAATCCTGCACCAGCATGTCTCCAAGAAAACAGCAATACGGGCTGAAACCAACCTCGAGGCCGACCTGTCAGTGGATTCCCTGAAGTCTATGGAAATACTGGCAGCCGTTGAGGACGCCTTTGACATCTCCATTCCAATAAATGTACTGTCAGATATCGAGACCGTTGAAGACCTTGCCCTTGAAATCGAGGGCCTGCTTAAAGAACAGCAATAAAATGGGCCTGTTCAACAAGTTTCAGAAAACCCGGGAATCCATAGAAACCCTGCGTCATTACAGTAACTCCTTCTTTCGTATCGTCATAGATGAAGTCATTTCCGGTACCGAGGCAGTCATCAACGGCAGGCCCACCATACTTGCCGGCACCAATAACTACCTTGGCATGCCCCAGAGAAAGGAGTGTATAGAGGCCGCCTGCCAGGCCATAATGGAACAAGGCACGGGAACAACGGGCTCAAGAATGGCCAACGGTACCTATTCCATCCACGTGGAACTTGAGCAGGCCATGTCCAGATTTCTTCACAAAAAACATACCATTGTCTTCACCACCGGCTACAGCGCTAACCTGTCCGTACTCTCTACTGTGGTGGGGCCAAAGGATATAGTAATACTCGACGCTGACTGCCACGCCTCCATTTACGACGGCTGCAGGCTTGGAGGAGTGCAGGTGTACCGCTTCAGGCACAATGACATGGCAGACCTGGGAAAACGGATCGAGAGGCTAAGCAAGGGCGGAGCCAACATCCTCATAGCCGTTGAGGGCCTATACAGCATGCTGGGAGACAGGGCGCCCCTTCGGGAAATCGTAAGGCTGAAGACACGCTACGGCGCCTACCTGCTTGTGGACGAGGCCCACTCCCTCGGCGTCCTGGGCGAGAAAGGTAGGGGACTTGCCGAGGAAGCCGGTGTTGAAGATGACGTGGACTTTGTCATCGGCACCTTCAGCAAAAGTCTCGGGTCGGTAGGCGGATACTGCTCGAGCAATCACAAGGAACTTGAACTACTTCGCTTTACAAGCCGTCCTTATGTCTTTACGGCTTCTTCGTCCCCGGCAAACATAGCTGCTGCAAGAAAGGCCATAGAAATAATAGAAAGGGAGCCTGAGCTCAGAAGGAGGCTGTGGGAAAACGCCAATCAGCTCTTCAACCGCCTGCAAGAAATGTCCTTCGTACTCGGCCCGGCCCCCAGCCCTATCATTCCAGTGAGATTCCAGGAGATTCCCCAGGCCTTTGAGGCATGGAACGGCCTCCTTGAAAACGGCGTTTACGTGAACATTGTGCTGCCTCCTGCGAGCCCGGATGGCACGGCGCTCCTGCGATGCAGCCTTAGTGCATCCCATTCCCCTGATCAGGTGGAAAAAATTGCCAAGGCCTTTAAAAAAATCAAACACCTTGCATAGAAAGACGCTTTCAGGCTCACCTGCCGCTTCAACGAGCGGCCTTTTTCCATGAAATTCCTCATCACTTTTCTTAGAAGATACCCAGGGAAAAGCCTTACGACCCTGTGCGCCATGCTTTTTGCCGGTATCGCGGAAGGGTTCGGGATGTCAATGCTGCTACCCCTGTTGAGTCTTTCAACGGGGACAGGGCATGGCGCAACTCATAAATCCGGCTCAACCCTCGCCAAGACCATCACCCACCTTTTTACCTCCATAAATCTGAAGCCCACCATAGGCATACTTCTTTGCATATTTGTAGCCAGCATCGTCGTTAAGGTCATTCTCGTACTCCTGGCAAACAAGCGGGTGGGTTACATGGTTGCAGACGTAGCCACGGACCTGCGCCTTAACCTTCTGAGGGCGGTGTTCAACAGCAGCTGGGGATATTACGTTCACCAGCCGACGGGAAGCATCACCAACTCCTTTGCGACAGAGGCAACGCGTTCTGCCGACGCATACCTGTTCGGCATGAGGGCCGTTGCCATGCTGCTTAATGCCTCTGTGTACACAGTGGTAGCACTCATGGTGGCCTGGAAAGCCACCATACTTGCCATCTTCATAGGGTCAGGCATACTCTACATATTACGGTTCATGGTCAGACAGGCCAAGAGGGCTGGCAGAGACCAAACCATAGTGCTCAAGTCCCTACTCTCCTTTCTCACAGACATCCTGCTTTCCATCAAGCCCCTCAAGGCTATGGATAGAGAGAACACCGCCGGGAGGATACTTGAGAAAAAGACCATGGAATTGCGGGATGCGCTGCAGAGACAGGTCTTCAGCAAAGAGGCACTAAGGGCCCTGCAAGAACCACTGTCAACCATCTTTTTCGCCATAGGCCTTTATGTCGCCCTTGTACTTCTTGACCTTCCCCTGCCAAATGTACTTGTAATGGTCTACATGCTTGCAAAGATACTGAAGGCCTTGCAGCGTGCCCAAAGAGAACACCAGGCTATGATGATAGCGGAAAGCGCCTACTGGTCTCTACTTAACAAGATAAAGAAGGCGAACCAGCAAAAAGAAATTTTCCCTGGAACACGCCCGCTCCGCTTCAAACGCAGTATAAGATTGAAGGACGTAACCTTTTCCTACGGAGACAGGGAAGTACTCAATAGACTTAACATGACAATACCAAAGGCTTCATTTGCCGCCCTGGTGGGACCGTCCGGTTCAGGAAAGACAACCGTTGTGGACCTGATCACGGGCCTATTTTTCCCCAAGGAGGGAGATGTCCTGGTGGATGATACACCTTTAAGGGAAATGAATATTAAAAAATGGCGCCAGAAGATAGGATACGTTCCACAGGAAACCATACTTCTTCACGACACCATCCTTTTTAACGTCACCCTTGGGGATGAGACAATCGGGGAAGATGAGGTGGTAGAGGCGCTTAAAAAGGCGGGGGCCTGGGACTTCGTCTCAAAAATGCCCAAGGGGATACACAGCATCGTCGGGGAAAGGGGCGGGCTCATCTCCGGGGGCCAGCGCCAGCGCATCACCATTGCCAGGGCCCTTGTCAAGAAACCGGAGCTTTTGATTCTTGATGAGGCAACCACCGCCCTTGACCCAAAGACAGAGCAGGATATATGCAACACCCTCAAGGATCTTCTGGACCAGATAACCATCTTTGCCATTTCCCACCAGGAGACCATCCTTCGGGAGGCGGACATTGCCTACAGCCTGGAGCAGGGCAAGGCCAGGCAGATCAAGGGTGAAAAGGTGTGAAAATCTCTGCCTTCATATACGGGCCTACCTGGGGTGGTGCTACCAGGAGGCTCCTTACACTCCTTGAAGAATTCGTAAGAGTGGGCCACCAGGTGGAACTGCTTGTAGTGGACAAAAAAGGGCCGCTTAAGAAAGGACTTTCCGGGAAAATCCGGGTAAAGGCCCTTGATCCTGGTCTTTTAAAGCCCATTTGGCCCTTTCTTTCACGAAGGGCCAGGATGAGCCTCTGCAAGTTTGCCCTTGCCGGGTATTTCAGGCAGGCGAGCATGGACCTCTTTCTTTCTGCAGCCAACCACGCCCACATTACGGCCCTTTCTGCAAAGGTGCTGGCACACTCCCAAACACCCTTTGTGCTGCGTCTAAGCAGCCACGTTACCGCCTCATTAAAAAAGAGCAGGAAACTTTCAAAAAGGGTTCGGTTTCTTCAGGCAAAAAGGCTCTACCCCCTGGCAGACAGGATTGTAGCCGTAAGTAAGGCCGTTGCAGAAGACCTCGAACAGGTCATTGACATCCCAAAAGAAAGGGTGAAGGTGGTCTACAACCCTGTTGTTACACCAAGACTCCTGGAGATGGCCTCCAAGGCGCCTGACCATCCCTGGCTTTGTGATGAGCGGGAAAGGGACGTCCCGGTGCTTGTTGCAGCAGGAAGGCTCAGGAGGCAAAAGGGCTTTTCCACAATCATCGAGGCCGTTTCCATGGCCAGTTCCAGGCGCAAGATGAGACTCATCATCCTTGGTGAAGGGAAGGACAGGGAGAGGTTAAAGGTCCTTGCAAGGAATCTTGGCATCTTGGACCTTGTTGACATGCCAGGCTTTGTTCCAAACCCCATTTCCTACATGGCAAGGGCAGACCTTTTCTGCCATGCATCCAGCTTTGAGGGGCTTCCTGGTGTTGTAATAGAGGCCCTTGCTACAGGGTGTCCGGTGGTGTGTACGGACTCGCCAGGAGGCGCTGCAGAAATACTGGGCCATGGCCGCTTTGGAATTCTTGTGCCCCTTAATGATACCAAGGCCTATTCAAGGGCGATAATAAAGGCCCTTGAAACCAGGTGGGACAGTGAGAAACTTAAGGAAAGGGCCAGGGACTTTTCCCTGGACAAGGCCGTAGCAGGCTATTTGAAAGTCTTTGAAGAGCTTGTTGGGAAAAAGAATGTATAAGGTCTGCTTTCTTTTTAACCACTACTTTATCCATCAGGTGCCGCACGCAGCACCCTATGCCTTTGAACTTTCAAGGAGTAATCGCGAGTTCGAGTGCATCCTGGCCTGCTCAAGCCTCCAGGAACTCGCCTACGCCAAGGAGATAGGAAGCCTTTATCCCGGTCACAGGTGTCGTTTCAGGCTTCTTGCGGTGCCCTTTTATTACAAGATTATTGACCCCATTCTTTCCAGGTGGGCCTTTTACCGGAAGAGACTGGTGCTCAAGTATAACCTGGACTTTTTCAGGAAAATGGACGCCCTTGTCGCCCCAGAAAGAAACTGCATGCAGCTAAAGACCCGTTTTGGCATAAAGGACCTTACCATGATCCACTGCCGCCACGGGGCTGGGGATCGGGCAGGAGGCTTTGACAAACGCCTTGGCATGTTTGATCTCGTGCTACTTCCAGGGAAAAAGATAGAGGACAGGTTAAACCAGCTTGGCTGGCTCAGGAAGGGACACTATGCGGTTGTCGGCTACCCCAAGTTCGAGGTGATAATGGGCCTTAACAAGACCAAGGAGCCGCTCAGACTCTTTGCAAACTCAAATCCTACAGTGGTCTACAATCCCCATTTTGACCAAAGCGTTGCCTCCTGGAACTCAATGGGCCTTGACGTGCTTAGATTTTTCAAGGAGCAGGAAAGGTTCAACCTGATATTTGCCCCGCACGTAGTGCTTTTTAAGAGGAGGTTCAGGCACAGGGCGCCCAAGGTCCCCCATTCCTTCTATGAGCTTCCAAACATGTACATTGACCTTGGAAGCCCGCGCTCTGCAGACATGACCTACACCCTTAATTCAGATATCTACCTTGGGGACGTAAGCAGCCAGGTTTACGAATTCCTTCTGCGGCCAAGACCGTGCATCTTCCTGAACGCCCACAGGGTCAAGTGGCAGGAAGACCCGGCATATCTTTTCTGGAACCTTGGGCAGGTGGTTGAAACAACGGCAGAACTGGATAGGGCACTGGACAGGGCCTGTAAAGTGCAGGAGAGGTTTGAGCCTGTTCAGAAAGAGGCCTTTTCCTATACCTTTTATTCAGAGCCAGGCTCAACCGCCGCCCAGCGCGGCGCAAAGGCCATTAGCGACTTTATCCTGAAAGGGACCCTCTGAAGCTACAAAGGGACTATTTCATGAAGCCTAAAGACGAAAATCCTCTCCCAGGTACACCTTTCGGACAAGTTGATTCTCCATAAGCTCCTGGACCCTTCCCCCTGCGGTGATTTTACCCTCGTTCATGATATATGCCCTGTCGCATATCCTGAGGGTCTCTCTCACGTTGTGGTCCGATATGAGAATTCCCATTCCCTTGTGCTTTAGGCCTGTCACAAGGTTTTGCACCATTTTCACCGTAATTGGGTCTATGCCGGCAAGGGGCTCATCAAGAAGCACGTAGGATGGCTCCATGGCAAGGGCCCGTGCTATTTCAAGCCTTCTTGCCTCGCCGCCAGAAAGGGTGGAGGCCTTACTTTCTAAAAGCCCGTCAAGCTCGTACTCCTCAAGGAGCACCCTGGCCCTTTCAACACACTCATCAAGGTCAAGGCCCCTTAGCTGCAGTACGGACACGACGTTATCAAGGACGGACAGGCCCCTGAAAAGGGACCTGTGCTGGGGGAGAAAGGAGATACCAAGGCGTGCGCGCCTGTAGAGCCTGAAGGAGGTGATGTCCCTTTCCCCAAGCACTATTTTGCCCTCTTGGGGCCTTTCTATGCCGGAAAGCATGTAGAAGGTGGTAGTCTTGCCAGCGCCATTTGGCCCCAAAAGGCCAACGATTTCGCCTTGCCTTACTGAAAGGCTCACCCCCTTCACCACCTCCCTTTTACCAAAGGACTTTACAAGGCCTTTTGCCATAAGAGCCATGGTCTGTCCTAAAACCTTCGGCCATCAACAAGGCCAAGCCAATTCTCCCCCACCTTCAAGGGGTTCAGCGTGTGCATTCCTGCCCTGTTCCAGCCCCTTCCAGAGGCAGTCACAAGGGGCCTGGGCACTGCCAGTCTCTCCCTGTAGCTTGTGGGGGAAAGGCTCGTTATCTCCCATGCAAGTACCTGGCGTCCGTACCTTTTGCTGTTGTCCTGGGCCAGGCGAAAGATTTTTCCGTTGTATTCCAGTATCCTTCCGGCAGACCTTGCCCTTTTCTTATCAAGCCTCACAACAGGATTTTGTGCATGGGCAGTCCAGTTGCCGAAAAGTTTTTCAGAAAAATAGAGGTTTGTGATCTCGTTTTTTCCTGCGCTCACAAAAAGCCACCAAAGGCCCTTATGCCTGAAAATGGTCGGATCCTTGAACTGATAACCAGCCAGAAGATTTCCAACGTGTCTCCACCCCTTGGGAAACCCTTCTGCCTCATAAAGCCTTACGGACCAGTCATCACTGCTTTCCGGCACCATAAATATCTTGTCCTTCCACTTAAATACACAGGAAAAGGAGAGATGAAAATCCTCTTCAAGCACAACTCCAAGATAGCTCCAGTCCTTTCCGTCCTGACTGACTGCCGCGCCAATGCATCCCCTTTCTTCCTTCCTTTTCATGATCTCAAAGAACATAAAAAACTCTTTGCCGCTTTTTATCACAAAAGGATCTGCCACAAAAAGTGCGTCTCTGTCAGTTACATCTGCTCCGGTAAACACTGGATTTAAGGAGGGGCCAGGATCTACGAGACTGAAGGGATCAGAACCCTCAAGAACTCCTATGGACCATGGGCCGTAACCCCCTGTCAGCTTCAACAAGTTTCGCCTTAGGCGCTTTTTTGTTAACAGCCTTTTTCTGCATGATAGATCCCCAAACTTTAGGCCGACGGCAAACGCAAACAGGTCTAACAAAAACCTTGTCACACCGAAGGCTCCCTCACATTATTTATCCGTACTTGTAAAATGAATGAAACGATCAGGTCTGATCTTCTTTGGAAAGTCTCAGGCGGGCAAATTTTGCTGCATTGGCGCTGTCTATCTTGATCCACCTCTTACCCTGTAGGCACCACCACTGCTTGCCGTCAAAACGGGCAACAAGGGCGCCGTGGTACTGAAGCATGAACTCTATCTCTTTCTTGGAATACTTCTGATCAAACCCTTGGTCTATCCTGGCCTCCTGGCACCCGAAAAGAAAAAGAAGACAGGATGCGAGAAGCCACAGGGGTACATACCTGCTACATAGATTTTTTACCTTCATGACAAAAATTTTAATCGCTGGGATGACCATGTCAATAGGTCGTTTTTTTTCATATTTTTAGTGGAAAAAAAGGGGAACAAAAGAAAACTTTTCCACATCCACCAGTCCCTGATCAGTAAGCTTCAATTTTGGAATCACGGGAAGCGCAAGAAAACTCAGGATCATAAAGGGATTCGGCGAAACGGCCCCGATACTTCCGGCCGCCGCCTTCATCTCGTCGAGTCCCAGCCTTACTTCTCCAAGAGGCCTATCTGACATAAGCCCGGCTACCGGAAGGGGAAGCATCGACAAGACCTTACCTCCCTTGATAGCAACCAAGCCACCTCCGCATTCGCAAAGGACAGAAACAGCCGCCTTCATATCACGGTCTTCTACGCCGGCCACTACCACATTGTGGCTGTCATGGGATACGCTGCTCGCTATGGCCCCCTGCCTGAGCCCAAGGCCCTTGACAAAGCCCAGGCCGACATTCCCGGTCCCGTGGTGCCGTTCCAACACCGCAAGCTTGATCACGTCCCTATCCACGTCTGAAACAGCCACCTCTCCACGTTTCTTGACCGGCATTATCAGCTCGTCTGTTTCTATCTGGCCGTGTCTAATCCCTATGACCCTCATCTTCTCGGCATCCGCCTTAATGGTAAAATCAATGGAAGACTCGTTTACCACCATTGATTTACACACGTGGGATGGCGGGGCAGGACAGGGGATATCAACAGTTAATTCCCCGCTTTCGGCAACCTGGCGACCTCTGAAAAAGACTGCCTCCACCTGAAAGTCCATGAGATCTCTCAGGAGGACGATATCAGCAAGATAACCTGGGGCTATCGCTCCCTTTTCAGTCAGACCAAACCTCCGCGCCGGATTTATGGTGACCATAGAAATAGCCCATACAGGGTCAAGGCCGCAATCCACTGCTACTTTCAAGGAATAATCCATGTGGCCAAGGTCCATAAGGTCATCCGGATCCCTGTCATCGGACACGAGGCAGCACCTGTGAAAGTTTGAATCGTCAACTGCCGGAATAATGTCCCTGAGATTCTTCTCCGAAGTCCCCTGACGCAGGTATAAATACATACCAAGATCTAGCTTCTCCCTCGCCTCCTTGGCATTGGTACACTCGTGGTCAGAATCGATTCCCGCATTGATATATGCACAAAGCATGTCCCCGGAAAGCCCAGGAGCATGCCCATCTATCACTGATCCAAGCCGCCTGGCGGCCTCTAGCTTGGCCTCTGCCTGCTCGTCACCGTAAATTACGCCCGGAAAGTTCATCATCTCTCCAAGGCCAAGGATGCCTTCCATTCTTAGCAGGATTCCTACCTCATCAGGGCCAAGTTCCGCCCCCGAAGTCTCGAGACTAGTGGCGGGCACACACGAAGGGGCCATATAGTATATGTCCATGGGAATGGCCAGAGAATGGCCCATCATGAATCTTACACCATCAATGCCGAGGCAGTTGGCAATCTCATGGGGATCTGCAATCACGCAACCCGTTCCACGTGGCACAACCGCCCTTGCGAATTGCTCGGGACAAAGCATGGTGCTCTCTATGTGTATATGTGCGTCAATGAAGGCAGGGGCAATGTAGAATCCCGTGCAGTCCAGAGTGTCCCTCGCTGGGAAGTCCTCCCCGATGGCAGCTATGCGGCCTTGACATATTGCGATGTCCCCCTTGCCTATTTTCCGAGACATGCAGTTAACAATCGCACCTCCCCTTAGACACAAATCCGCCTTCTCCTCCTTGCGAGCCACCGCAGAAAGCCTTCTGTGTTCCTTTGCGGTCAAGTACGTCAAGGCGCCTTTCCCCTTCTTTTCAACAGGTATTTCCTTGCACGGCCAAGGGCCATCAAGGGAAAATAGTGCCTGTAAAGGTTATAGTTGACCATGAAACCGCGTGAAAGCTCGGCTCCCTGCTCAAGCCTGCCGGCCCACTCGGAAAGGTCTATCCTGTCTCCCACCCCGTAGCCCGGAAATCCCGTTCCCGTGTACCAGGGCTCATCCCAAGTGCCGTTTTCAAGCTGGGTGTCCAAGAGATACTCAACACCCCGAAACAAGTACCTTTCATAGCGTTTATCATCCACACTCAGCAGGGCCATTAGCGCCCAGGCCGTCTGCGAAGGGGTAGATGGCCCCCGGCCCCGGTATGAATCGTCCATGTACGAGGCACAGCTTTCCCCCCAGCCCCCATCCTCGTTTTGATGCTTGGCTATCCACCCGGCCGCCCTTCGAACCCTGTCCTGTCCCATGTCCATACCAACGGCCTTCAGCGCGCATAGTGCAGCACAAGTCCCGTAAATGTAGTTGACCCCCCAGCGCCCAAACCAGCTGCCGTCCTTCTCCTGCTCCCTTAGAAGGTATCTAAGTCCTCTCTTCACCACAGGATGGGACCTTGACCAGCCAAAAAGTCCGAGGGCCTCGAGAACATGCGCAGTTACATCAGCACTTGGTGGATCAAGGGCCTCGCCGAAATCACAAAAGGGAATCTTGGTCACTATAAGACTGGTATTATTCCTGTCAAAGGCTGCCCAGCCTCCGTTTTTCGACTGCATGGCCACTATCCAGTCAACTGCTCGCTTTACCTTTTCATGGAGTTCCCTATGAAGGGGAAAGACATCCAGGACTCTGGACAAAACTACAAGGGCCACTGCCGTGTCATCAACGTCAGGATACCATGTGTTAGCCCTCTCGAATGACCATGCCCCAGGCCTGGCGTTCTTTACCTTCACCTGCCAGTCCCCCGGTTTATCAACAAACTTGTCGAGAAGCCACCAAAGGGCCTGCCGAAAAGGCTCGGACTGGACGGGATCAACTCCGCAGTCTAGAAAGGCCAGCATGGTTAGCATAGTATCCCACACTATGGACTCCGTTGCATTGATATAAAGCCCGCCCCCTTTTTCTCTAGACCAGTGTTCATCAAAAGCCCGCAGCCCAGCAGACAACACGGGATGCTCCAGTAGATAGCCCTCACTGTAAAGAGCCATGAGAGAGTATATGAAAGGAGGCTGTATCCCGCCCCATACCCCGTCCGCATCTTGGTGCCTGATAATCCAGTCTAT
Source organism: Deltaproteobacteria bacterium (assembly GCA_015493475.1). Classification (GTDB taxonomy): domain Bacteria; phylum Desulfobacterota; class Dissulfuribacteria; order Dissulfuribacterales; family QOAL01; genus JAADCZ01. Next base: position 11,089 of record WGDC01000030.1, on the reverse strand, counting down.
GCAATACCTTATGGCAGCGCCGCGAAACGGCCTTATGGGAAAACCCGCATACCGGTTAAGTATCTTGTCCATAAAAAGGAAAAAGGCCTCCCAACTAAGCCCATTGGCCCTTAAAGGCATGCTAAAATCAAAGGCATCTCTTCCCTCGGGAAAAAGCTCGTCAAGCCTTTCCCCCGGGGGCAGAGGCCGGGAAGGACGTCTTGAACACAACAGCGACAAGGGAACGATGGTGGCTCTCGCCCAGCAGGCAAAATCGTAAATGTTAAGGGGCATCCAGCTTGGCAGAAAGATAATCTCCGGAGGCAGGTTAGCAGTGTGCTCCCAGGGCCATTCCCCAATGATAGCCAGCCAGTACTTTGTAAAAACCCTGATATTTCTCAGGCCCCCGTTCCTGAATATCCACCGCCTGGCCCTAGTCAACACATCGGAATCAGGATCAAGCCCGGCAATGCGCAAGGCAACATAACACTCCACCGTTGTGTTAATGTCTCCCGTGGGCGCCTGGTAATATATCTCCCATGATCCGTCAGGCCTTTGCTCATTCAGGATCGCCCTGACTACCCGCTCCATGTTGGGATGCTCTCCAAGCCCCATGAAGTACATGGCCATTATCCACTCGGCCTCCATGCAGCAATTTGAATCCACCGCACCGATCCAGTAACCCTCTTTGTTCTGCTTTCTGAGGGACCACCCGAGTGCCTTTTTCAAGCAATTGTCTAGCCTACCTGTAATACTATTTTTATTCACTATCCGTTTTGCCACTGCCTGTTAGAAAAAATTATGATGCATAGAAGAACAACCTTGCTACTCAATGGATCCAGGAGAGGAAGATTAGTAGAAAATCCTGGTTTTTCAAAGGGAATAATACATTGCCATAGGGATTGTGCACCTACACACTATCTATAGATAAACCAAAAAAAGCCCGGGAAAGAAAATTTCCCGGGCCTATATAGGTAGTTTTAAAAAAACGGGATTAGAACAACCAGAGCAACTCAGCCGCAAAACGCATGGATACATCGTCGCTCTTTTTCCCTTCCTCGAAGCTTACGTCGCGGCCATAGGCGTCCACAGCCTTGGTAATGTCCTTGGCACCGCTTCCGGGAAAGAGGAATGCAGCACCACCCTTGAGAGTAACGGACTTGAAAACCTGGTAGCGAAGCTCGTTGTTCCACTCAACACCCATGAAGTTATCGATATCTACATTTCCCTTTACTCCCTGGCTCAGGAAATAGGCCTCTACAGCCTCCGTCTTGTTAAACCACATGGCCATTACGTGGGTAATGTAGGTCCACCTTCCATACTTCGCATTGATGCCGCCACCGACCATGCTAAAGCCGGGATTGTTAAGCGCAGCACCGCCATTGATGCCGCCACCCCTGATGGTACCGTAGTAAGTGGGGAACATGGAGTATAGTATCTGGCCGAAGAACGGGTTGCCGTCGTGAGAGATGGACTGCTCGCTTCCGAACCTCGGTGTGAACCTTGTAATACCGACAGCAGGGGTGAAACCTGTAAGATCATGGTCATTAGGATCATCATCCCCACGGAGATAGTAACCGCCAACATGCACGTCAAACTTCCTAATTCCAACCGCCTCGTGGAGGTCAACAAGCATGTCGCCAAAAAAACCGTAGGAGTGGATGTCGTAATCTATGTCTCGATCGTTATCATAGGTACCACCTACGTATGCAAATTCTGCTATCGGATGGAATATTCCGTAATCACCCTTGTAGTTCAGGCCGCCGAAGAAGCGGTCGATATCGATATGGTTGCCTTGCTGGTAGTTCTGGTCATAGAAGAATACGCCTTCCACGTAGGTATTCTTCATGAAGGTGTAGCCGAGCTTACCCATGTAAAATGTACGATCCGTACCCTTCTGCTGGGTGGGAGGTCCTATCGGATTGATAACGCTTTTTACCGGATCAATTCCAGCGTAACCAGCCTCTTTCTCGTCCTTCTTTATGTACCAGGCGGACCACTTAAAGTTCTGGTAACATCCAGTCAACCCGATGCCAGGGTCGTCATCGGCATAGATCATGCCACCGAACTTTACGTCCGCGCCCTTAACGTCCCAACCACCGTTTACCCTTGAATGGAGAAAGGGAACATTGAACGAAGCATTCAAGCGCTCAATACCGAACTGCTGGGTCTGGAGACCGTAGGCAAAATCGGTGCGGTCGGCTGAGGCCCTGTCAAGAGTTGTATCAGACTCGAGGGCGAAATAGACGTCCCAGTCCTGGTCATGGGCGAAATTAAAGAAGAGCCTGTTTTCACCGCGGATGTAGCCGTCCTTTACGGCACCGCCAGCCTCGTTGAGGTGGACCTTGAGGCTGTCGCTAAGGATTCCAACCTTTCTCATGATCTTCGTTGCCCTTGCTTCCTGCTCGCTCGATAGGTGGCTTGAGGTGCCGAAATCTCTGCTTATCTCGTTGGTAGGCACGAGCCGAACCTGCGCCCCGAGCCTGACCGTTATATCTCCCAAAGTCTGAATCTCCACGCGCCCTGGAGTCACTGGACCGGCTCCGCCTTGGGCCAGGCTTGTCACGAGCAGCGCAGCCACCGCCGAGACAAATACAAGCAAAATCTTTTTCATCATTTTCCCTCCTAATAAATGAAGTTTAAATCAATTAATCACACCAAAGGCATCCGCCTTGAAAAACAACCCCTTCCTCTCTTTTTTCTATCACCTCCCTCTATATTTTTCCCTAAACCCTCCTAAGGTTTACGCTACTACGATACCATTTCTTTCATTATTTCCTGGGAGTATGCATTCTGCCTCTTCTCAAAGGCGTCTCGAACTATGGCTACATCCTCCACGAACAGAGCAAGTTCCCTCGGTGTCAGTGACTGCTGCCCGTCGCAAAGGGCCTTCTCCGGCTCGGGATGACATTCCACCAGGATCATGTTCGCTCCCGCAACTACACCCTGGGCCGCAGCATTAAAGATGTCCATCAGGCCATTGGGCGCCCTGTCCTTGGAGCCAATGGCATGGCTTGGGTCCACACAGACAGGCAACCTCGTCAGGCGCTGTATTACCGGAACGTGAATGTAGTCAGCCAGGTTCCGGTGGGGTGCGCTCATGCCAGATTTTATACCACGCAGGCAAAAGACAATATTTCTGTTCCCTTCGCTTGCAATATATTCACAGGCATTCAGGGATTCTTCAATGGTAAGCCCCATGCCTCTTTTGTAAAGAACCGGAAACTGGCTCTGGTTTCCAACTGCCTTTAGCAACTCGAAGTTCTGTGCGTTTCTGGTGCCGATCTGAAGCATGACACCGGTTGGATGACCCGCCTCCTCCATGGCGTTGGTTATTTCCTCGATGTGGCGTTCCTTTAGGACCTCCATGGCAATAACCTTGATGTCATACTTGCCGGCCAGCTCAAATACCCATGGCAGGCACGCAGCCCCATGACCCTGGAAGTCGTAAGGGCTTGTGCGGGGCTTGTAGGCCCCCATCCTGCTCGTGGAAATCCCGAGGGACTTAAGGATCCTGAAAGTCTCCTCAACGTACTCAGGGGAATCTACCGCGCACGGTCCGGCAAATATGTGAAGGCCCTCTTGATCAAATTTTATGCCGTTGTATGTAAAGCCGACCGGAACAAAGTTAACATCGTGTCTCCCGATCTGCCTATACTTGGTAGAGACCCTCACAACTTTCTCAATCCCGGGCATTGCCGAAAGTACCTCTTCAGGCACGTTGTGGGTAGGCCCTATGAGATGAATTTCCCGCACGGCGCGGGTTTCGCCCTCAAGTTCCAGCATGCGAATATTGAGGCCGGGGAAATTCTCCAGAAACTCGTGGAGTCTTTTCAGTTCAGCACTGTCCTTGTTTACATCAGCCTTAAGAATCAAAATCATAGCAAACTACACCCTGCTCCTCTTCCGAGGTGGAAGTTAACCTAAACTATTTAACATCTGGTATCCGTGAGGTCAAGGCGAATAAAAATCCGGCAATGCCTCCTGAACGTTTGACACAGACCATTCATGTAATTTCCAGGCCATTGGCTGCGGTGGATACGTTTGAAATCAACCACCACTGAAGGCCTTAAGCCACGTAAGTCTTTGAACTCCCTGGACATTTTCACAGGCGCGCCTCATCGCAAATCCCTGGCCCACTATGTGTACCTTCTCCTCTGCCCGTGTAATGGCCGTATAAAACCACTTGTTGTTGAGCATGATGTACTGGGAGTTTGAAAGGGGAATGGCCACTATCCGGTACTGGCTTCCCTGGGCCTTGTGGACCGTAAGGGCATAGGCAAGCTCTATAATGTCTCCAATGTGATCAAAATCGTATGCAACAACAATCCTTTCAGGATACACAACGAAAAACTGTTCAAGTTCCCTGTCTATCTTCACTATGAGCCCAACGTTACCGTTAAATACCCTGCGGGTCTCCTGCTTTTCAAAGCTCTTGCCAGAAGAGACAAACCCGTCCCACTGCATCACCTCCATGTCCCGGTTTTGCAGATGCACCACCTTGTCCCCCTCCCGAAACTCAAGGCCTGCCCGTCTGACAGACTCCCCCTTTGTCTTGTTGAGTATGGATTGGAGCTCGCTGTTTAAAACCTCTGTGCCAAGCTGACCAATCCTCATGGGGGTGAGCACCTGGAACTCCCATACGGGATGGGAAAGCCTTGTGGAATACTGGGAAGCAAGCTCAAGGATACGCCTCTTTATGGCCTCGTTGTTTTCCTCCCTGAACCTCTTGAGCTCTGCCTCGCTCTTTTTCTGCCTCTTAAGGGCGAAGATGTTGTGTTTTTCTATCCTTTCATAGGAAAAATCGTGCCATCCCTGCTCTTCGACCCCTTCTGGAACCTTGCCCTCCCTTATCTCGTTTGCAAAAAGGGCGAGGCGGCTGTCCTCGCGCTGCCTGAATATCTTCTTTAGATGCACTGCAGGAAGAAGGCCCGTTTCAAGAAAGTCTGAAAAGACATTTCCCGCCCCGATTGGGGGAAGCTGTGCCGGGTCCCCAACCAGGATGAAGAGGGTGGAGGGCCTAAGTGCCTTTGAAAGCCTGTAAAACAGGGAAAGATTCACCATGGACGCCTCATCCAGGAGGACAACCTTGTGGGGAAGGGGGTTATCAGGGCCGTGTTCAAAGGTGTTTTCACCCTTGTATTTAAGGAGTGAGTGGATGGTCAGGGCCTCGTAACCCGTGGCCTTTCTTACGCGCGCAGAGGCCATGCCAGTAAAGGCGCAGCAAGCTATCTCCTCTTTAGAGGCATAGTAGGAGACAATAAGATCCAGTATGGCCTTACAAACGGTTGTCTTTCCAGTGCCTGCGTATCCGGCAAGGCCAAAGGCAAGGGCCTTATCCGTTGCTATCTTTTTTATTATTTCCCTCTGTTCTGGAGAAAACTCTACACCCTTTTTGTCTTCGTACCTTCTGATAAAGGTGTTTACCTCCTCTTCAGAAAGGGTCTTTCTGTGCTCGACCTTTCTTCTTTCCTCAAAAAAGCCCTTAAGCCATTCCTCCATGAACCTGTACGATGAAAGTCCGATTCTCTCTTCCTTTCCAAGGCATAGTTCACCAGAAAGGAGCATCTTCATGAGCACTCCCTCTATTCTGGCCTCGCCTATGGTCTGCTCCTCCGTGGATAAAAGCTCCTTTAGCCGCTCAAGCAGCTCCTCTTTCATGAGGTAGCAGTGGCCATCCTGCTCAGCCGCCTCAACAAGAAGATGGTTGACCGCTGCCTTTACCCTCCACGGGGAGTCGAACATGACACCGAGCTCAAGGGCTATCTTGTCTGCAGTCTTAAAGCCAATGCCTCGAATCTCTGTGAGCCTGTAAGGATTTTCCTTTATGATCTCGAGGCTTTCGTCACCGAAGTAATTGTATATCCTCACCAGAAGGTTTGGGGTTATGCGCGCCCTTCCCCCAAGGTACGTTGCAAGAGCACGGAGGGAGCGGTGTTTATGCCAGGATTTTTTTATAAGGGCAAGCCTCTTTTCCTTTATGCCCTTGACCTTTAAGAGCTCCTCTGGGCTGTTGTCGAGTATGTCAACCAGCCGTTTTTCCCCGTACTTTCGTATGAGCTCCTCTGACAGCTTCTGGCCAAGACCCTTGACAACCTTGCTTAAAAAGAAGAGGAGCTCGCTTCCAAGGAGCCTGTAGGAGTCAAAGTCAAACTGCCGCCCGTACTTTGACATCTGCCAGGAACCTTCAAACTCGAACTCCGCCCCCACCACGGAGGCATTGTTGGCAAGCTCTGCCACATGGCCCTTGACCGTGAACATGGCGCCCCTTTTGGGCTTTACCTTTAAAATGGCAAAGCCGGACTCCGGGTTTGAGTAAGTGACCCTTTCCACCACTCCCCTGACCTTAGTAACCCCATGGGCTTGCTCCTTGTCTTGACGAGACGGCTGCATGTTTTGATTACCTATATATTAGGGTTTACGAGAATAGGCTGACCCTTAATCGATCAACCCTCCCTTTATCATAACCTTCCCATGAAAAACCCCATCAAAACCACCCCGTTCATGGCTAAAAAGAGGAAACATAGCAATATTGCAGGCAACAGGCCAGCAATTAGGAGTCTTCTCGGCACAACCTTTCTTGCATAAAGAAGCAGAAAAGAAACGGGCAGCCAGAAGGCAGCAGAAGTATAACAGCTGAGCACAACACCTTGAAGGTATTCATGTCTTGAGGGATTGTTCGGGAAAGTAAAATATTCCCATAAAAAACGGGCTGGTTCCACAATGAGATAATACATTCCGCCAATAGAGAGAAAGGCAGAAAGACTGGCTGCATTCCTTTTTGAAGTAGATTTTTCCTGCCCCAATCTTTCCTGACCTGTCTCTTCACTCATCTCTTCTTCCTTGGATCAAAAAAGTCCCTCAGCCCCTCGCCAAGAAGGTTGTAGCCAAGGACCGTAACAAGGATGGCAAGGCCGGGAAAGACCGAAAGCCACCAGGCTATCTCCAGATTGTCCTTTCCCTCTGTGAGCATGTTTCCCCAGCTTGGGGTTGGCGGCTGAACGCCTATTCCAAGGAAACTAAGGGCGCTTTCCGTAAGTATTGCCCCTCCAACACCGAGGGTGGCGGAAACGAGAATGGGGGCAATGGCGTTTGGCAGTATCTCCCCAAAAACTATCTGGAGATCAGATGCTCCGCAGATTCGGGAGGCCAGCACGAAATCCCGTTTCTTTAGACTCAGAAACTCTGCCCGAACAAGCCTTGCGACACCCATCCAACTCGTAAGACCAATAACGATCATTATGTTCCAGATGGAGGGCTCAAGAAAGGCGATTACCGCCATGATGAGGAATATGGTGGGAAAGCAGAGCATGATGTCAACGAACCTCATTATCAGGCTGTCCACCCACCTTCCGTAGTAACCGGCCAGGGCGCCCAGCACGGTGCCTACCGCTGTTGCAATGCCAACGGCCACAAAGCCCACAAGGAGTGAAATCCTGGCCCCAAAGATGAGCCTGGACAGACAGTCACGCCCCAGTCCGTCGGTGCCCAGAAGGTGCGCGGAAGAAGGCGCTTCAAGGATGTGAAAGGTGTCTATCCTTTGCGGGTCATATGGGGCAAGGACAGGGGCAAAAAGGGCCGTGAATACCAGGATTCCCACTATAACAAGCCCAGAGACGGTAAGGGGGTTTGAGCACAGCTCGAGCATGGTCTTTTGCCATCTCTTTCCTTCTCGTATCGGGGTAGAAGACAGTGAGGTTTCCATTTCCTACTCCTGTTCCTGGAGTCCGGTTCTTATGCGCGGATCAACTGCGGCATAACCTATATCTGCAAGGAGGTTTCCAAGAAGGGTTAAAATGGAAACTATCACCAGGTTCCCCATGAGAACCGGGTAATCCCTTGCCATGACCGCAGACCACATGAGCTGGCCAACCCCTGGAATGGCGAAGATGGATTCAAAGATGACGCTTCCCCCAATGAGCCCGGGTATGGATAGGCCCAGGATGGTTATGAGGGGAAGAAGGGCATTTCTCAAGGCGTGACGGTAGATGACCACCCTTTCAGGAAGCCCCTTGGCCCTTGCAGTGGTGATGTAGTCCTGGCGCAGCACCTCAAGCATGGAGGAGCGGGTATATCTGGAAAAGCCTGCAAGCCCACCTATTGCAGAGACGAAAACAGGAAGGACGAGGTGTTTTGACCAGTCAACCACCTTTTCAAAAAGGCCCATCTGGTCGTATCCCATGAGGGAGTGAAGGCCAGAGACCGGCAGCAGGTTCCACTCTATGCCGAAAAGGAGCATGAGAAGAAGGGCCACCCAGAAGGCAGGGGCCGCGTATGCCAGAAAGACCAGTACGGTGGTTACCTGGTCGAACAGGGAATTTTCCCTTACGGCTGCCCTTACCCCCAAGGGAATGGACACCGCCAGGATAAGGAGCATGGAAAGGACATTTATCAGTATGGTAACCGGGAGCCTTTCCCGTATCTTGTCCCAAACTTTTCTCCTGTCCGGGGAAAAGGATCGGCCAAGGTCCAGGTGAACCAGCCCCTTTAGCCACCTTGAGTACTGGACGTAGAGGGGCTTGTCCAGCCCGTACTGGGCCCTTAGCCTCTGTCTCATCTCCGGTGTCATCTTTGGGTTGAAATCCGCCTGCAGGCTCATGGGCTCCCCGGGGGCAAGGTGCATGACGAAAAAAGAGATGAGGGTTATGCCGAAAAAGGTGGGCACTAGGCCCAGAATACGTTTTAGCAGAAAGACAATGAATCCCATGGGTCTAGGGAATTATATACTTTTGTTCGTTTTTGGGCACCCACCACCTGATAAAGTTGTAGCTTATGCCCGCAGGTGCGGGTTTTATCCCGTGAAACCTTGCATGTATTATGGGCAGGGCCATTGGAACGTACAGGAAGGTATAGGGCTGGTCCTCTGCAAGTATCTCCTGTATCCGGAAGTAGATCTTCTTCCTCTTTTCCCTGTCAAAGGTCCTTCTTCCTAGGACCAGGAGCCTGTCCACCTCCCTGTTCTTATACCCAATGAAGTTTAGCTGCTTTGGACCGGTCTTTGAGGAATGCCAGATGTCAAAGATGTCCGGGTCCTGGCCCAGGGTCCAGCCCAGGATCACCGCCTCAAAACGCCTCTTGTCTATGAAGTCGTTTATAAAGGCCGTCCACTCAAGCTGCCTTATCTTCATCTCTATGCCCACCTGCCTGAGCCTGTACTGGATTATCTGGGCGGTCTTGTCTCTTAAGGAGTTGCCCTGGTTGGTAAGGACGGTAAAGGAAAAGGGAATGCCGTCCTTATCCAGGATTCCATCACCATCACGGTCCTTCCAGCCTGCCTCTGCAAGTAGCCTCCGAGCCCTTTGGGGATTGTATGGATAGCGCCTGACGTTGGGGTTGTAGAACCAGGCATCGGGCTTGTATGGGCCTGTTGCAACAACACCTAAGCCCAGGAGCACCCCCCGGATGATCTCCTTCTTGTCTATGGCGTAGGAGATGGCCTGGCGCACCCTCTTGTCCTTAAAGAAGGGATGACGCAGGTTGTAGCCAAGGTAGGTGTAAGAAAAGGAGAGATACCTGTACTTCCTGAAGTTTTTCCTGAAAAAGGGGGTATTTGTCTGCCTTTTGTATTGCACGGGGGAAAGGCCCATCCAGTCAAGCCCCCCTGCCTTAAGCTCCATGAACATGGTGGCAGGGTCCGGAACTATGCGCATGATGTACCTGTCGAGATAGGGCCTTCCGTCAAAGTAGTCCGGGTTTGCATCGAGTTCTATGCGCTCCTGGGTCTTCCAGAGGCGGAACTTGTAGGGCCCAAGCCCAACAGGGTGCCGAACCAGGCCTGATTTGGTAATGTCCTTGCCCCTTAGAAGGTGCTCTGGAAGGACCACTATGTCCCCCCAGGAGCTCAGGGCCGGGGCAAAGGGCTCCTTGTAGATGACGCGAAAGGTGTAAGGGTCCGGGGCCTCTGCCTTTTCCACCTCGAGGAAATCTCCTGCGTAGGCCGTTGGAGTCTTTGGGTCCGTAATGGTTTTAAAACCAAAGAGCACGTCCCTGGAGGTGAAGGGCACCCCATCCTGCCACCTAATCCCCTTTTTCAGATGAAAGATGATCTCCTTTCCGCCCCTTTTTATCTCCCAGGACCTTGCAAGGTCTCCAACAAGGTTCAGGTCCTTGTCGTACTTTACAAGCCCGTTGTAGATGAGTCCTGCTATCTCGTGGGATGTTGCATCTGTTGCAAGCATGGGAATAAGGTTTGAGGCATCCCCAATGGAGCCAACCACGATAGCGTCTCCATAGGCGGGCCTTTCCTTTTTGGCGCCACCTTCTGCAAGGCAGCTCGGCGAAAGGTGAATGAAGAAGGCAAGAACAAACAGAAGATGGAAAAAGGAAGAAATAATACCTCTACGCATTTGCTTTTGCGGCAAGAAGGGCCTCAACACAGGAGTAGGGAACAACCAGGCCTCCCCGCCCCCTACCAAGCATGATGTGGGGCTTTGCCTTTCCGTGGTAATCGCTTCCGCCAGTTACAACAAGGCCAAGCCTCCTTGCAATCCCAAGGCACATGGATGTAAAGGCCTCATCATGCTCGCTGTAGTAACACTCCATTCCCATGAGCCCAGAGTCCGCAAGCCAGGAGACAATGGAAAAGAGCTCTGCCTCATCCCTGACAAGAAGGGAAAAGGGATGGGCAAGAACGGGGACGCCGCCTGCGCCCCTTATGACCTCTATTGCCTCCTCCGGCGAAAGGATGGACTTAGGGGCATAGGCCTTTGCCCCCCTTTTAAGAAATCTCCCAAAAGCCTCACTCACCGACTTTACGTAACCCTTTTTCACCATGGCCCTAGCAATATGGGGCCTTCCTATCTGCCCCCCCTGGGACAGCTCCTCAAGCTCTTTCATGGAAACAGGCATGCCGAGGCCTTCAAGGAGGACAAGGATCTTGGGGTTGCGCTCTGCCCTTGCCGCCTGGACCCGCTCAAGCACCTCCCTAAAGCGCGTATTTGAAACGTCCATGAGGTAGCCGAGCATGTGCATGTTGCCCTTTGTAAAGTTTACGCTTAGCTCAACGCCTGGAATGAACTCCATGGACGTCTCTTTTGCGGCCTCCTCTGCCTCTGGCAGGCCTTTGGTGGTGTCGTGATCGGTTACGGCAATGGCAGAAAGACCCGCCTCC
>WGDC01000029.1 GCA_015493475.1 Deltaproteobacteria bacterium | reverse complement strand
GTTAATGGATCCTCAATCCCCTCTGGTGATCTAATGGAAACTACGTTATCCTTACTCATGGTGGCGTACCTCCTTTGCTGTCTCAGTTATGCAAAACCGATTTCAGCAGGGTACGCCGCCTTAGTCAATCACTCCCGTACACCAAATTAGAGCATAACTCCACGTAAAGGCGCCAGATTGTTCTTTCAGGCCGTTAACGACACGAGAAATGTCACCTTTGAGAAGAGCCATGACCAGAGCACTATGGACCTTGATTGCCTTCATTTTGCACCTTTGCGCCTTTGCGTGAACAATTGATCATAGAGCTGCAACAGTTTTTTCTCTTCATTGCTCCAGTTGTACTTCTCCTCTACAGCCCGGCGACCATTTCGGCCCATTTCCTCAGTCAGTTCAGGGTTATCCATCAAGGCATCAATAGCCCTAGCAATATCCGCCGGATCAAGAGGATCAACACAGATCCCGCATTGGTTTCTCTCAACAATTTCTTGCCACAGGGGAAAATTGGATGCAATAACTGGAATGCCGGCGCTCATGTATTCGAACATTTTTACAGGCAATGCATCCAGATAGTTGACAATAGGATGAAGCGTAACCAGCCCGGCCATGGATTTTGCCAGCACATTCCGAACTTGACCCCGGTCAAGCCAGCCAAGGGCATTAACCCTTGCCCAGCCTTTATAATTCTCCACCTCCTGTTGCACTTCAGGCCCTGGAAGTTGCCCACCAAGTACAAGACTGATATCCTCTCTGACGTGTTCCATGGCCCTAACTATCTCTCGGTAACCACGTACGGGAGAAATACCCCCCACATAGCATACCTGATTGTGTTTGCTGGACCAGCACAGATCATTATTTACAAGCTCTCCAATTATGGGATAGTTGTTGATGTCAATGGAGCGAGAATTGATCTTCAGAAACCTGTCACGGATAAAAGGGGTCGCAGCAACTACCGCGTCAAACCGTCTGCACGCCCATGACTCGTAAACGGAAAAAACCTTTGCAATAAGCCAGCGAGCGGGCATATTAAAATATGGTTTATGCAGCATCTGCCGCGGCACATCCTCGTGGGAATCAAAGATCACTTTTTTCCCAAGTTTTTTTAGCTTTAATCCAACTGGAATCAATTCAGGGTCATGTAAATGATAAATCTCCGCATCAATTTCCACGGCTTTTTTCAACACCCTGCGAGTTACAGAAAAAATCCTGTCCAACCGCCACGATGATTTGCCCACATCAAAAATAGCGACACCATCTCTGATTTCATCGCCTTTGCCGTCAGCAACGACAAGTGAAACCTTATACCCGGCTGCCGCAATGGAACGACACATTTTGAGAAAAATACGGGTGTCAATACGGGAATGGACGGAGGTAAGATGGGCTATCCTAAACATTGCTAATCTTATGCGACCGTAGCATAAACATTAACAGAAATAACGCAAAGATAGAACCATGGGTCAAAAAAGCAGTAAAAATATCGCTGGACATAAAAACTGCCAAAAGAGGGGCTGTTAAAATTGCAGTTATTACCATGACATCAATATGTTTTCCATATGCGTTAACGATTGCGAGGAACATACCGATAATTGTGGCGCAAATAAACATTCCCATGTAACCACCGGCTGAATATCCACTGCCGATCCAGCCCGTGTTGGCACTACATGACGAGTTATTATAATAGACCATGCCGATTAAACGGGGAACACTTAAAGAATATTGATAATCAAGTAGTCGAAAGGTTATTTTGCTTTCCGACCACCATGTAAAGGGGTGAATGGAAAAAAAATCAAAATACTTATAGTTGAGAAGAGCAGGAATAAAATAAATCCTCCGCAACATCAGAGAACCAAATCCAATGACCTCTTTCCAAGCATATAGAAATATGGATAATATTATTAACCAACTATATCCAGCAAACAGCCATAAAAAAACGTTTTGACGTCTAAGAATGTAATAAAAAGACAGAACTGCAAAAGGATAAAATAACACTCCCTTGTGAGCTGTCAAACCAAACATCAATATTGATCCGAGAAGGGAAAAAAGAGCGAACAGCCGTTCTCGGTTGACCACCGCAAGCAGAAATGAGAACGGTAAAATAACTTTTGAAACTGCAGGATTAATATAGCTAAAAAAGGACGGCAAATTATTTGCAGCAGCCGACCTAAATTCATAAACACGCCAGATATTCAGATTAAAATAACGCCATCCACCCGTCAAAATAATGGAGACAATAATAGTCCAAGCTGCGAACAATAGTATCTTCTGATACAAAACAATATTTATTGTACGACCGATTTTAATCGGCTTTAATTTGACATAAGTCGCCAACAGATAAATTGTCATAAAGGCTAAAAGCGTTACATACACATATACACGGGGGCCATCTTGTGAACCATATAAAACCAGCATGGGTAAAATCGGGAACAGAAACTGAATATGGATCAGCACATCTGATGATTTTTTAAACTTAGCTGGGAGAATAATGGCAACTAATAGGGTTAACAAAAGACCTTCGCATATTTTGAACAGATCAGGCTCCCACAGAAAACCTAAATAGGCGTAAATCGGAACAACAAAATCTCTATACCCCCACAATAAAAGAAGATACATGATCACATAACAAATTGAATTCTGCAACCTTGCCTTATGTATCTTCAATTTGCTCATTTCATCATTTTTCCCCAACCAACTAAAATAAAACGGTCTTTGAGTCTTTCAGGAACGACTCCTTGGCCGATACTACCAGTTATAAGTTATAAGAATCGACAAACGGAGGATCCAATCGATTCAAGAGCTTTAAAATTCAGCTGACCATATTACATAAACATTTGAAACCATCTTACAAAGTTTATCCATCTCCAAATTTGTTGATTTAACTTACCAGAAGCCACAAGTATATCAAATTCCTTCAAAAGAGCCTGAGCATTTATGAAATCGATGGCTTCAGCTTCCTTTAATAGATTTCTCCATTTCGTGGTATTTTGTAAAATCCAAGCGTTTTCCGGTGTTGCAAACCCTATTTTATCTCTTCTGTTTAAAATTATGTCTGGCACGATATCTCGCATGGCGGCACGAAAGATTGATTTTGTTTCGCCATTGTCAGATATCAAGTAGTGTTCCGGCAAACTCAATAATTTGTCTGCCATTCCGATAGTCAGAAAGGGCACTCTACTTTCTATTGAAAAATGCATTGAATTTCTATCTTCATGCCGTAGTAATGCCGGAAGGCCTCTTCGCCTCAAAGAAGTAGCCAACTGTTCGATTACTCTTCTTCCTTTGTATTCGGGTTTTAAGCTGGGCCGAAATTCTGCAAAAACAACACCTGCATCAATAAACCTTTCAATATTTAGCCAAGCAGGTTTGAAATCTTTCTTTGATATTTTGCGGCCAGCCATATATAAAACATCAGGAAGAAGAATTCTTCCCAACCACATCCATGGATGAACAATGTCTCTTCCCGGCCATTTCGCCCATTGTTTAACAAATTTCATTGCTCGAATAAAACAGCCAGATTCTAAAAGGCTCAATAAACGATGACCTGGATATCCAAAATAACCCGCAAGCAATTCATCTGCGCCCTGCCCATCCAAAACAACAGTTATCCCTGACTCCCTCGCAAGCTGGAAAACCTTATACTGGGCATAAATACTGGTACTTCCAAAGGGTTCCCCTTGGGCTTGAATCATATTGTCCAAATCTTCTAATAACTCATTTGTAGCTGCGATTACTTTATGTGATATAGCGTTAACATGACTATTCAACTGGTCTATCCACTTTTCTTCTGAAACATTAGAGCCCTTTGCTATAAAACTGAAGGTGTGAATATCAGCTTCCGGCTCAAGGTATCGCATAGCGCATACCACTGCTGATGAATCGATTCCACCTGACAAGGCAGCGCCAAGCGATACGTCACTACGCAGATGCAAGCCTACATTCTCCAAAAAACTTGATCGAATCAGATCAGTTGCATCTTGAAATGAAAATTTTTTTTCCTTGGTAGCAGGAGTCCACCATGTAGAGGGTTGGCACAGCTTCTGTGTTTTCAGATCAAAAAATAGACTGCTACCAGGCAGAAGATGTTTTATGCCTTTAAAAAACGTATTTTCTTGGCTGTCATAATCCCCGTTAATAAGATAGTCGTAACAGCGTTGAAGATCCGGTTGGAGCTTCGCGTCCATTAATTCAGTTAACGCCGAAATTTCAGAAGCAAAAATGAATTTTCCTGTATTCTGAAAATAGAAAAATGGTTTAATACCAAAGGCGTCCCGAGCACAATAGAGTTTTTCTTCAAACTTATCATAGACCGCAAAAGCAAACATGCCTTTCAACTTTTGCAGACAATCTGTTTTCCAATGTATCCAACTGACTAATAGGACTTCGGTATCAGTGTCAGTAAAAAATACGTGCCCGGCAGCCTTCAATTCATGACGCAATTCCTTGTAATTATATATCTCTCCATTAAAAACAATTACAAATCGTCCATCTCTAGATTGCATAGGTTGGCGGCCTGCATCTGATAAATCAATAATAGCCAATCTCGTATGCGCCAAAGTGAGAACACCATGATGAGTATGCTGTACACAATAATCATCAGCGTCAGGACCACGATGTTTCAATTTTTTGATCGCATTTTTTACCAGATCAGTCAATTTTGCTGGTCGCGATTGCCAAAATCCTCCAATAATTCCACACATAAAGTTGTTTTTCCGCCTATTAGCACTTATTAGATGAATATGATTTGGGATTTGACTCTTTTACAAATGAGCAATATACCCAACCCATAAACAGCTGCATTTGCAAACGAGAATAGTTGAACGGTCAGTAAAGAACTATTTAACAGAAACCCCAGAACGCCTCCTGCAACCTTTATGGCCAATAAAAAAATATTGATGACAAGGTTCAACTTCTGTCCATTGGTTGCCATTAAGGCCATTGAAATGGGAGAATAGACAAACTGAGCAACAGCACCGAATATCATCCAGGATGCAAACACTCCGGCCTCGATCCATTTTAACCCAAAGCATAGAGGGAATATTGAGTTCCCCATAATAAAAATCGCTATTGCAGGAAAGATGACTATTGCAATTAAGTATTTGATAATTTTTACTGTTTTTTCAAAGATAAGCCCAGATTCTACTGTTTTTTGCCAGTTGCCATAAAAAACCTGCCCCACTGCCTGCCCGATCAAGGAGCTCGGCATGGCAAGAACTCGATCAACCAACATATAATATCCCGCAGCTGCCGGGCCGAAAAAAATTGCAAGTATAACTTGTGGGAGTTGAACATTTAATGTATCTATAACTGAAGCAGCCACGTCATATTTAAGGAAATTTTTATATATTTTGGCTACCACTCCAATTTTGCAAGGAACTCTCTTTTTTCCTACCACATAATGTATTTTAAACCCACGAGCCAAGGTCAAAGTACCTGCGCTCTGGCCTATCAAGCGGCCAACAATCAGTCCTGCCGCTCCAAAGTGTAATAATCCTGCCGTCATCTGTATAATTATGCTCGAAACGCTTTGTACAATTTTTGTTCTGGAAATGTTTTTATAATCCCTGTTTCTGACAGCCCAAAAGTTAAAGATCCTGTACGATCCAAAGAAAAAAATTCCTAATGGTAAAAGCCACAGATAATCTTTGAGCAGAGGAGTTTGGGTATAAAAAGCTATTTTATCTGTCCATCTGTAAACAATTAATATGGAAATCAAACTGATACCTAAATTTATTACTAATGATAAAATTACAATATAACTAGCATGTTTATCTAATTTGGGAAGCGGAATAGCAATTTCATATCTAAAAGAAGAGGCAACTACTGTAATTGATAATAATGAGTTGAAAACAGCAAAGACCCCGAAATCCACAGGGAGATACAAACGGGTTAATATCGGGGTAGCCAATATCAATAGAAGCTGCCCAGCCACAGTTCCTGCCGAAATTGTCAGAACATTTCTCAGAAAACGACTATTGGCCAATTCGTTGAATTTAAATATGACTGACACTTGTTGAATACACTAACTATAGAAAGACAAGAAATGGCTCAACCGCTGACAGCAAAAATAATATCGGCCATCTTTTCAATTTCACAGGCTTACAGGGAAAAGGGGGCAATTTTTTGCTTAACCCACCTTCAATAATCCCATCCATTTTCATTTTTCACGTAGAGCCACAAAGATCGCAAAGGGCTTTTTATCTTAACTCCTGGCGCCTTTGTGTGTAAGCGTTCACAGGGCGCCACATCTGCTGTGTTGGCGGGCGCTTGAAGTACAGGAAGTACGACTGCAAACCCGCCGCCTTGCATCTTTAGAACCCTATGAATACTCACGCAAATGGAGAATGCAGACAGCAAAGTTCGGTAAAACCCTGTGATCAGTGACTTTGCCTTAGAGTTTCGACAATTGCCACAATCTGCTCGTCCTGGAGATAAGCGTGCATTGGCAGGCTCAATATCCGCCGGGCAGTGTCCATGGCCACAGGCATGTCTTCGGGCAGGTAGCCGAGTTGGCCAAAAGCCGTCTGCATGTGCAGAGGTTTAGGGTAATATACCATGCTGGGAACACCTGCCTTCCTTAATGCCGCCTGAATATCACCGCGCTGCTTACCGGTTTCTGCCAGCACTGAATACTGTGCCCAGGCCGATGTGAAACCCTGTGGAATGTATGGCGGGCTGATTCTTGCTGTTTTGTCAGCAACCAACCCGGTGTATTGTTCCGCTACCTCCTTTTTTGCTTCAAGCTCCTTATCAAAAATATCAAGTTTGGCAAGTAGGACTGCTGCCTGGAGGGTGTCAAGCCTCGCATTAAGGCCTATCCTTACATTGTCATATTTATCCTTGCCCTTGCCGTGAACACGTATTGATTCAAGAGTTTCCGCCAACTCATCATCGTCAGTAAAAATGGCTCCGCCATCACCATAGGCACCCAGGGGTTTTGCCGGGAAAAAGCTTGTAGCTGTAGCATGGCCAAGGGTGCCGGATTTTCTGCCCTTGTACTGGCTTCCAAAACCTTGAGCACTGTCAGCTAGCACCTTAAGTCCATAGTCTTCCGCAATAGATGTAATGGGATCGTAGTCAGCAGGGAGCCCGAAAAGATCAACCGGAATAATGGTCTTGGGAACCAGCCGACTTATACCTTCGGGTTTCCTTGGCAAGGGATAAATCTCAGGAGCATTATCGTGGACTGCCCTAATGGCAAGCTCTAGCTTTTTCGGGTCTATGTTGAAGGTTTGAGGGTCAATGTCTACGAAAACGGGCGTTGCCCCAATTAATCGGATAACCTCGGCAGTGGCAATGAAGGTGAAGGGAGTGGTAAAAACTGCATCTCCAGGTCCAATATCCCAGGCCATAAGCGGCATTAGCAGGGCATCGGTGCCAGAAGAAACACCAATACAGTGTTTCGCGCCTGTGTATTCACAAAGCCGTCTTTCCAGTTCCTGTACTTCCGACCCAAGGATGTAGCGGCCATGATGCAGAACCCGGTGCATGTTTTTTTCAAGCTCCGGCCTGATCCGATCCTGCTGGGCGTTCAGGTCAATGAAAGGCAATTTGCACTCTTCTGGAGGCAATTGACAATATTGTTCCGGTGAAATCGCCTTATCAGGGTACGAATTCAGCAACCGATGATCCCTAGTTAGAAGTTTAATCTCCCCTGCGGGAAAACGATCAAAGGCTCGGATAAGCTGTTCATCTTCCGGGTCATCCGTGTCAAATACATCTCCTTCGTTCGCAAGGGCGGCAAGCCAATTCATTTTGCTGCAAAATATTGCTAATAACTTTCGGGCGATTTGCAGCGACATGGATCTGGTAAGGGAGCAGCCGTCAAGTTCTTTTAATCGGACCAACTCCGATGCCAGGGTAAATTCCAATGTTTGTACAGAACCGGTGTAAATCCAGGGGGAACAGCCGTCGGCAAAACACTTTTCCAGAGAATCACACGCCAACTGGAAAAAGGGCTTCCGCCTGGCACAAATGTCTACAATGATGTTAACATCAAAAAGAATATGCATCATGCTGGCCGTCCTTGTTCCCTGCGGTACCGGCTTCGTAATTCAAAAGCTGCAATACGGTCTTTTTGTTTCTCTGTGAGTTCCGGTAAATGAGCATCTGGCGGTAAGGGTGCATTCAGGATCGTGTCTAATTCGTCAAGCATTGCCTGGATATGTGGATGTGATTTTTTTTCATCGGGTTCCGTCGGATTATTTACTCCTGTTTCCTTTTCGGTTTCTATTACCTCATCCGGAAGTATCACTTTAACGTGAAAGCGTTGATGTGTCAGATGGATAGATTTGAGGAATTCCAGTTTTCCTTTATTGTAAATAGCTTCTACTTGCATATTGTTACCTCCTCTGCCTTATTTTTCTCATGCAAAGACGCTCAGTACTGGTTTTATCTCACGCTAACGCACTAAGGTTTTTTTGTCTTTGCGTCTCGGCGGCTTTGGTAAGATAAACTATCACCAATCTTTGATAGACACCTTTCCCTTATTGAGTTCATATTTTTCCCCGGTATGAGGGCATTCGTACTCTCCCTCTCCATGGATGGGCAAGGGCAACTGCTCGCCATACTTGCTCATCCAGCCAATCTGTCTGGCCGGATTGCCGACTACCAGTGCAAAATCAGGTACATCTCTGGTAACAACCGCTCCTGCCCCGATAAACGCGTATTGGCCAATGGTTATTCCGGCCACAATGGTACAGTTTGCCCCTAAGGTGGCCCCTTTTTTTACGAGGGTTTTTCTGTACTCGTTTTTCCTGGGAAACTCGCACCTTGGATTGTAAACGTTGGTAAATACCATGCTGGGCCCGCAAAAGACATAGTCTTCCAACTCTACCCCTTCGTAAACTGAGACATTGTTTTGTATTTTACAGCCCTTTCCTATGGTAACATTTGGGCCTATTACGACATTTTGGCCTATTGAGCAGTTACTTCCTATTTTTGAGCCCTTTATGATATGGGAAAAGTGCCAAATCCTTGTGCCTTTCCCAATTTGAACTCCATGGTCCACCTTAGCGGTTTCATGAATCTTTTGCGTCCTTGTAAGTGTGCCAACGGTGTCTATATATATTTTTTTCTCGTGTTCCAGGGACTCTTGGCTTGCATTCAAAATTTTCAGCACTCGAAGGCCCTCTTCACCATCTGTTCGAGGTTTCTGACGTGTTTTCATACACTCCAGGAAATGGACGCACTCGGCCCTAAGGGGTTCATCCTGTTCCACTTTTATGAAATTACCCTTTGCCTTGTGCGCCACGGGTATGTTTTCCATCCAATCGATCGAATGGGGATAAAGGACAAGTTTTTCATCCCATGGAGCAGTGTCATCAAATACTGCCATTTGTTTGTCGCCAACTACGACCAGTTTCTGTTCTTTAAAGGGATGAAGCCAGGAAACAAAGATGTGAGCACGGATACCGCTGGAAAAATTCAGAAGGGTCACAGTGGTGTCTGCAATCTTCTGGTGGAGAAAGTTCCCACCTTGTGCCCTGACAGATTCGGGCATCTCCCCTGTAAGTCCAAGTATCACGGATATGTCATGTGGAGCAAAAGACCAAAGTACGTTTTCTTCCCTGCGAAGTTTGCCCAGGTTCAGTCGATTTGAATAGATATAACGTATGCGGCCGAGCCCTCCCATATCAACCAGCTCTTTGAGTTTCAACACGACAGGGTGATACCACAAAAGGTGTCCAACCATTAGAATTTTCTGATTCTTGCTGGCAAAGTCATTTAATTCTATTGCATCATGTTCAGACAAGCAGAGAGGCTTTTCCACATATACGTCCTTCCCTGCGAGAAGGGCCTCGCGGGCCAATGTTGCGTGGGTGACTGCCGGACTCGAAATGGCCACCGCCTTAACTTCTTCGTTGTTCAAAACGGTGCTGAAAGAAGTGGCACCTTCAATCCCATCATATTGACCCAAGAAATGCTCGAGGGTATCTGGATTGGAATCGCAGATGGTGTGAAGAGCGCCAAGATTATAAAAGTTACGGACCAGGTTCTTGCCCCAATAACCCGTTCCCACTATTGCTATGTTTTTTTCATGCATGGATTGCGTCCCTTCTTGATGAATCTAATTGATGAAATTTTATCGTTGACCAAAAGCGTGCCGTTTTATTTTGCAAAAGTGTTTGAACCCACAAATACCCATTAAGATAGTACACTACCGCTCTCTGGGTGAAAATGTTCATCCAGTGGACCGTTAAACTATACTCCGCTGTCGTTTCTGTCAATTTCAGTGGTATTCCATGTCTCATTTAGACCGCTATAAATGGTGGAATATGTAAAACAGGCAGGCAAATTCTTGTATCCGCAGTAGCACGCTTAAACCGCCATTTGGACTCGTAAACCGGGAACAAAAGGGGCACATTTTCAGCCTGTATATCCTGTATATATTCATAGAGCAGCGCTATCGTTATAGATTGTCCAAAATCATAGCCCTTGTGGCCTTTGGCCATGTCAGTATATTATTATTTTCGTGGATAGCGGCTCTGTAACCATTGGGCCTCGTCGGGAACTTACGATTACCAAAATGGATGTGGAGGTAAAAATAGGATTGCCTGTATTTTAAAAAATTGCGAGTAATTAATAATGTATCTGTCTAAACCCTTTTACAATGCACAGTTTTTATTCTTATGATACTGGTTTCCACATACGCGACTGCGCTCTTGTAAGGCTAAGTACTGGGGTGCGTGTCCAGACCCTGCGGGAGTTTCGGGATGCCCTTGAAAGGGTGCCCGACGGTAGCATCTATCACCATTTTTGGGGCCGTTTCCTTCAGCCCCAGTTCGACGAGCCCGAATACAACAACGATTTTGCGGCCTGGGCCTACCGCTGCTTGCACGAAAAGGCCCTTGCGGAAAGGTTGAGCGTCATCGACCCAACCTGGTTTGAAGATATAGAAGGGCTGCGCAGGGAACTGCTCGAACGGATCGAGGACTACCTCTTCGAGAAGGAGTCCGTGATATGGGCCAGGACCGACGAGCAGTTTTATTTCGTTCAGAGCCAGCTCGTGGTCCTTGATACGGGCAAATGCATGGTCCATCCGCGGGAGCTTGTCACAAACCTTCCCGAGATTTCCATAGGGTCTGTTTTTTACCATTTCATCGATGCCAGAAGGAGGACCGAGGGTAAGACAGACGATTTCAGTATGTGGCTTGAGGCCTTCGGGCCGGAATACAGGGCGCTATCCGAGGCGTTCAAGTCAACAGACCCTTACTTCAGCTCGCTCAAGGCCATCCGCGCAAAACTTGCGCAGGAATGCGACAATTTTTTCATGGATAGGTAGTCACATGGATCTTCTGGAACGTTACAGCGATGTAGCTGGCAGGGAGGTCGTGGACCATCTCCGGCAGTTATCCGCCGAGCTTCGTGGAATGAAGGTGGTGCATGTAAATTCCACCAGGGAGGGCGGCGGCGTGGCAGAGCTTCTTGCCAAAATGGTTCCCATGATGAACGCCCTCGGTATTCATGCAACCTGGGAGGTCATCGAGGGGACGTCAGCATTTTTTGAATGCACCAAGGGTTTCCACAACGCGATCCAGGGGAATACGGTTGTTTTGCCCGAGGAGTCGTATCAGGAATACCTGCGCATAAACTCCATGAACGCGGAAAAACTCGAAGACAAGCTCAGGGATGCCGATTTTGTATTTATTCATGATCCCCAGCCGGCGGCTCTTCTGAAAAATATTGTTGATAGAAAGGGAAAATGGATATGGCGCTGCCACATAGATTGCAGCCGCCCCTACAGGCCAGTTTGGAAATTCCTTAGAAGGATCGTGTCTGATTACGATGCCAGCATCTTCTCAACTGCCGAGTTTGTTCAGCCCCTTCCCCATCCCCAGTACATTATAGCCCCGAGCATAGACCCCCTTAGTGAAAAGAATATGGAACTTTCCTGGGGAGAGGTGGAGGGGGTACGGAAGAGGTTCGATCTCCATCCGGACATGCCAATAATTTTGCAGGTTTCTAGGTATGATAGGTTCAAGGACCCAGTTGGGGTCATCGCTGCATACCGGATAGCGAGGGAGATAGTCCCCATGCAGCTTGTGTTGGCCGGCGGAGGTGCTTCAGACGACCCGGAAGGAGAGGTGGTGCTCCAGGAGGTTAAAAAGGCGGCTGCCGGGGATCCGAACATCCGCGTGCTGGTCCTTCCTCCCGATGCCCACAGAACAATTAATGCCCTTCAGCGTGCAGCAGACATAGTGCTGCAAAAATCCATAAAGGAGGGCTTCGGCCTTACGGTGACGGAGGCGATGTGGAAGTCAAAGCCCGTTATAGGAGGAGATACCGGCGGGATAAGGCTCCAGGTGATTGATCATTATACCGGTTTCAGGGTACAGAGCCCGGAAGGTGCGGCCCTCCGCATAAGGTACCTTCTTTTCAACCATGGAAAGAGGGTGGAGATGGGAAGGCAGGCCAAGAGGTTTGTCAGGGAGAATTTTCTCCTGACGCGCCATTTAAGGGAGTACCTTGCCCTCATGATAGCCGTGTTTCACGGATTTGAAGACAGAATAGATCTCACCAGGAATTGAAGATACTCAGGAACAGGCAAAAGGTGGAGGCCTTCTGGCAGCGGGTGGCCAAGAACCGGGCAAGAAGGCTTCTAATGCTGGATTACGATGGCACCTTGGCCCCTTTTGTTCCGGCCAGGATGAAGGCGTTTCCGTACCCGGGGATAGGCCGGATACTTGAAAGGATACTTGAGAGCAGAAAGAACAGGGTTGTCATAATATCCGGGCGCAATGCCAAGGAAGTCAGGCGGCTTCTTGGGCTGAACAGGGCCGTTGAGATATGGGGAGGCCACGGTACGGAAAGGCTTCTACCTTCCGGGCGTCTTGTCAGGCTTCCTTTGCCGCAGGCTTCTGAGAAGACCTTTCGCCGGGTGAAAGACTGGGCAAGGGCGGCATGCCTCAGCGGGAGCCTTGAGGCAAAACATGGCTCGGTTGCCTTTCACGTAAGGGGCATGAAAAAGGAAAGGGCTTCAGCACTTATAGAAAAGGTCACAGAATTTTTTGAAGGGGTGTCAATGGACTCGGGTCTCGCAGTGGCAGCCTTTGACGGGGGTGTTGAGCTCAGGACCAAAGGGATGGACAAGGGGAGGGTGGTAAGGGATCTGGTTAGGGATATGGGCTGGGCCTGCGCATGCTCTTACTATGGAGACGATTTTACGGACGAAGACGCCTTTGAGGCGCTGTATGATAATGGAGTCTCCTTCCTTGTGCGAAGGAGGTTCAGACCGACCAGGGCGGATGTATGGATTATTCCTCCCGATGAATTGAAAGATTGCCTCCTGAGATATATCCTATGACAAAGATGGAGAATGGTGAAGGATGCCAAAGGAGACTTGTTGCCGTATCAAACCGGTTGCCTGTCAGGATCATAGAGCAGGGAGGGGGGTATAGCGTCCTGCCTGGGGCAGGGGGTCTTGTTACTGCCCTTGCCCCTGTGTTGCGAGACAGGGGTGGTCTCTGGATAGGTTGGTCCGGCTCCATGTTTGATTCTTCCCACTATGGGCTTCTAAAAGAGGCATCAAATAAGGCTGGATATGGTCTTATCCCTGTGCCCCTTGACTATGAAGACATCAACTCCTACTATTACGGCTTCTCGAACGAGATTATCTGGCCCCTTTTCCACGATCTCCAGACCCGCTGCCGTTTCAAACCCAGGTACTGGTACCGTTACCTCGAAGTAAACAAGAAGTTCGCTAACTGTATCAGGCGTCATGCCTCGCCGGGCGACTATGTCTGGGTCCACGATTATCACCTAATGCACGTGGCCTTTTTTATGACCGCTCTTGGACTTCGCCAACCTAAGGGGTTTTTCCTGCACATTCCCTTTCCCCCAGTTGACATCTTTATAAAGCTACCCTGGAGACGAAATGTCCTAGAGGCCCTTCTTAATTACGATCTTCTTGGTTTCCAGACTATGAGGGACAAGCGCAACTTCCTGAACAGCCTTTCCATGCTTCTCCCTGGAGTCAAGGTGAGGAGGAGGGGAGTCATATCGGATGTAAGCTTTGACGGTAGAACCGTGAGGGTTGGCGCCTTTCCCATAGGTATCGATTATAAGTCCTTTACCATGGACAGTTCCTCAACTGAGGTGGCAGAGGCAGCCTGGTATCTGCACGAGGCCCTGCCGGACAGGCAGATAATTCTTGGTGTGGACAGGCTTGACTACACAAAAGGGATTCCGGAGAGGCTCTATTCCTTTTCGGACGCCCTAGACAGGTTCCCAGAGCTGAGGAACAGAGTCAGCTTCGTGCAGGTTGTGGTCCCAAGCTGAGGGGAGATTCCTGGGTACCAGGAACTTAAGAGGGAGATCGAACGGATAGTTGGGGAGGTTAACGGGCGTTATACCGAGTCGGGTTGGGTCCCCATTCACTACCTTTACAGGAGCCTTGACAGGACGCAGCTTCTTGCCTACTACCGCCTGGCCGAGATCGCCCTTGTAACCCCTCTAAAGGACGGCATGAACCTGGTTTGCAAGGAATACTGCGCTTGTAACCTCGAAGGAAGGGGCGTACTCATATTGAGCGAGTTTGCAGGCGCTGCTTCCCAACTCCATCGTGGGGCCTTGATGGTCAATCCCTATGATATCGAGGGGGTGTCCAGCGCCATTTTTTCAGCCTTTTCTATGTCCGGTCAGGAAAGGCAAAGGAGGATGAAGATACTAAGACGTGCCGTAAGGAAGAGGGACATATTCTGGTGGGTTAACACCTTTTTAAAGGCGGCCTTTGCAAGGGATCTCGACGCCTTCCCGAGGGGAACAGCCGAGGAATACGTGCCGTGTAATTAGGCTGCGGCAGTCTTCATGAAGATTATCAATCATTCCAGTTTTTTATTGTTCATGCCGATAATAAGAAACAGGATGCCAATAGAGACTTCGGCTAAACCGTTTTAAGACGAAGTCACAGGAGCAAAAAGGCTCAACATCCTTGCTGACCGGCAGCATTTCAGCGTAAGTAACAAATATTGACCGGGTATTACAGAAAGTTTTCCATACGTTTCAAAAAGTCAGGGAGTGGAGGCCGGAAGGTGCCTGAAGAGGGCGGCTCCCGTCAATAAGCGGCATGGAGATAAAAATGGAGATGCAAGCCTTGGAAACCGCATTACCCCGTGGCACTTTGACTTTCAATGAAAAGGAGCACATCCTTGACAGGTTGTCGCCATACCTTTCTATCGAGGATTATAGAAAGGATCAGAAGATAAACATAAAAAGCGATGACAACAGCCTTTATTATGTCTGCGAGGGTAAGGTGGAGGTGTCATACGAGGAGCAGGGTACTACCATAATAGTCGCTATTATTGGGCAGGGGGAGTTTTTCGGTGAGGTCGGATTCATAGACGGCGTCACAAGGGTCAGGAATATCAGGGCCAGTGCTGACTCCAGCCTGCTAAGGCTGTCACGAAGCCAGTTTACAAGACTAAGGTTTGAGAATCCCCCGCTTTTTGGAGACGTAGTCCACCTGATAGGCCTTTCAATCTGTCAGAAATTCCGCCAGGTTATCGGGGAATCAAGGCCAATTCACAGTTACTCCGCCTTTCTGTCCGGCGGCAGGGTACCCCTTTTCAGAGAGATAAAGCCTGTACCCGACCGCGTGTTTCTTAGCACGCTCTGGAGGCAGGTCAGCGAAAAGGTGGAGAATTTCAAAGGGGTTATGTACGAGATAGCAAACGATATCCAGACCTGCCCAGAGGGCCTGTTGTTTGACAGGTGCTATCCCGGCGTCAGGGAGCTGATAGATGAATTTGACTCGTACATAGAAGCCTTGTCCATGAGGGAGGACGACGATACAGAGATAATGGATTACGTCTGGGGTTACGTCTTCAAGGAAATATTTCCTTACTTTATGAGAAGCCGTTTCGCCCAGAGGGCCTACTTCAAGCCCAAGGGTTATGCCGGGGATTTCCTGATGATGGAGGCCATTTATAAAAACGAGCCAGATGGAGACGGGACCCTCGGCTTGCTCGTGGATAGGTACTGCCTTGACACTCCTCCGGCCAGGGCTGTCAGGGAAAGAAGAATGCTCCTATCTCAGATTCTTGCAAGGGAGGTTGCAAAACGCCTTTCTTGTCCGACGGTCCATGGGGAAAAGGTGAAGGTAATGAATCTTGCCTGCGGTTCCAACAGGGAGCTTTTCGATTTTTTGGCAAGATTCGGACAGACACAGATGGTAGAGGCCCTTTGCATAGATGCGGACAAGGATGCTCTCAAATATTCTGATGAGAAGGTTAATGTGTTTCGGCATGACGCAAAGATTAGGCTAATGCAGGAAAACGTGATAAAATGGTCTTTGGGCAGGTCGAAACACGATTTTTCCAGGCAGGACATCATCTATTCGGCAGGATTGACAGACTATCTTGATGACCGCCTTTTCACCGCCATGGTAAAAAAGGCATGGGACTATCTCAGACCGGGAGGGTTGCTGATACTAAGCAATTTTTCCATAAATAACCCGAACAAGGCTTGGATGGATCACATCCTTCAGTGGAAGCTAATACATAGAAGTGAGGAAGATATGGAACGTCTTTTCCGTGCCGGAGGGTTTGGAGATGGCGTGGATGTTTTTCACGAAAGGGAAGGCGTGAATCTCTTCGCCATCGGCAGAAAGGAGGCGTAGCTTCCGGGGGAATCCCTGCACTTGAAGAAGAATTATTCGCGGCTCAAGAAAGAGTTTCAGGAAGACCTGTTCCCTGTCTTGAGAAAGACGGTTGGCATAGGCCTTATCCTGATAATTATTCTGGTTCCGGCCTTTGCCTGGGTGGATTACTTCTACTATCCCGAGTATTTTCACCGGTTTCTATACTACCGGTTAAGCGCGGCGGCCCTTGCTTCCCTGCTGTTTTACCTCAACATCAGGTCCTCAACTTTCCATACAACTAAGCTCATAGGCATACTTGGTTTTTACGTGGTGGGTCTTTGCATAGTCCTTATGATAAAGGACGTAAACGGATTCGGCACGCCTTACTATGCCGGCCTGTTCCTCGCCTTCACGGGTTTTATAGCAATTGTGCCTTTTGATGTTATGAGTCACCTTTTCCATGTGCTTGTGATTTACCTCTGTTACGTGGCCGTGGTTTTACGTTCCGGAGGTGACCATGTTCCACGCCTTTTCTATGTAAATAATGTTTTTCTTCTGTCGTGCCTGTCCATTCTACTGACTGCCTCTGCCTTCAATTACAGGAAGCGCATTGAAGAATTCGTGGGCAGAAAAAGGCTTCTCGAGGCAGAGGATTGTCTTAGGAAGTATGCGGAAAGATTGAAGCGGAATGTGAAGGAGTCTGAATCCAAGTATGCCTCTGTAGTAAATAACGCCCGAGAGGGCATTCTGATACTTCGTGACGGAAAGGTACGCTTTTGCAACCCTACTGCCATGGAGATACTTGGCGTAATGGGCGGAGGGTCTGACGAGGA
This sequence comes from Deltaproteobacteria bacterium, assembly GCA_015493475.1. Classification (GTDB taxonomy): domain Bacteria; phylum Desulfobacterota; class Dissulfuribacteria; order Dissulfuribacterales; family QOAL01; genus JAADCZ01. The sequence goes on along the minus strand of WGDC01000029.1, from coordinate 4,480 downwards.
GAACGTGCTCGACTCTGTTCCAGCAGTGGTTAGAAAAACGATACTCCTCGCCTCGGAAAGGGCCGTGCGAAAAGGTAGGAGCACTATAAATCAGGAAATGGAACTGGCCGAGCCCTCCTTTCCCAAGAAGTGGTACGAATACACTGCCGTGCCCGTGGAGCTTGGAGACGGTCAGGCCTGCGTGCTATTCCTGAGGGACATCACCGAGAGAAAGCACATGGAAGATGAGCTTATCCGTTCTCAGAAGATGGAGGCCATTGGTGTCATGGCAGGCGGTGTTGCCCATGACCTGAATAACATTTTCCAGATCGTTTCTGGCTACGTTCAAATGGGTCTTGAAATGGCTGAAAGGGCTTCGCGGCTCCATTACTTCCTGAGCCAGATAGAGAAAACTGTTGGCCGGGCCTCAATGGTGGCGAGACAGCTTCTCATTTTTGCAAGAAAGGATGAAGGTAAGAAGGAGGTCCTTGATATCAACTCCCAGATAGTATCCCTTACCAAGCTGCTCCACAGGGTGATACCAAAGATGATTACCATAGACCTAAGGTTGTCGGCAGATGCGGGTTTTGTTTTGGCAGATCCGGTAAAGCTCGAACAGGTTCTTCTTAACCTGTGTATCAATGCACGGGACGCCATGCCAGATGGCGGCAGGCTCGAGATATCTACTGTGCGTACCACTTCCCTTCCAGAGGATACCGGGATGACAGGCCGGGATTATGCAGAAGAGGGAAGCGAGGAATATGTCTGCATTGCCATTGCCGATACCGGAATCGGGATACCGCCGGAGGTGAAGGAAAGGATTTTCGAGCCATTCTTTACCACCAAGGAAAAGGGGAAGGGTACTGGCCTTGGCCTTGCCATAGTCTACGGTATTGTGAAGGATCATAATGGCTTTATCACGTGCCGGAGCAGGAAGGGAGGGGGCACTGTATTTTCAGTTTATCTCCCTGTTTGCCGGGATAAGGAGGAACCAAGCAAGGCCATGGGCGGTGAGCCGGAAGACCACGGCCCGCAAAACGGAAACATCCTCCTCGTTGATGACGAGGAGCAGATCAGAGACATAGGCACCAACGTGCTCAGGAAGGCGGGGTACAGGGTGACCGCTGTTGAAAGTGGCGAGGCAGCACTTGAATACATGGAAAGGAACCTCTCATCACTGGACCTTATATTGCTCGATTTGAACATGCCCGGCATGGGTGGATTGAGGTTTCTTAGGCAGTTGAACAGGCGTTTTCCCGGCCACGGCATACGGATCATTATATGTACGGGGTATTTTGAAAAAGAGGACATTGCCAGGGTTAAGGACCTTGGGGTAAGCCATGTCATTACCAAGCCCTTCAAGTTTTCCGAGATAATGCCCACTATTAGATCGGTCCTTTCCTCGTAAGGCGTTCCGCGTATTTTTGTTCCCTGCCTTGTACCTAAAAATGTTCATTCATCCTGGGCCCCTTCATCCTGAGCTGTTTTGGAGGTATATTTACCTTACTGGGGTAATGAGTTTAGGGAATATTTAAGTCCTTATTTTTTGGTTCCTATGGAAGAGTTTTTGCGAGTTATTCTAAGATAAATCGAGTAATCGTGAGAATCGCGCACCGATAGCATGGGTAATTTCTAACAAATTCCTTTTGACATATATCAATAATAGGGTTAAAAAAACTTAGTGAATGATTGTTCATAATTTCGGGAGGGGGCCTTTTCTTTTCAGCCCTGTAGGTAAACATTTAGTTATGCCGCTGTAAAAAGGGGAATTTCCAGCGGTTTGGAAAAAAGGATGTGGATGGTTAGGGAACTATGGAAAAACAAAAGGGAGTTATTACTGTTTTAAGGTCAGGGTCTTGTATCGTTCTCTTCTCGATTGTCCTGATTTTCTTCGCCGGTTCTGTCTTTGCCGAGATGGATTTGCCCTACGGCACTTTGAACGTCACGAGCAAGACGCAGTATCAGGTCAAGTGGTCCACACCCCCAGATAAGTTCATGGTGCCCAATGATTCCAGCGACCAGGATTTCGAGGAGCAGGTCGGGGTGAACTGGGACTGGCGCGAAAAGGGTGTGAGTCTGAACTTCCTTGGCAGGTACAGGAAGGACCTGGACGGTACGCCGGAAGGGTCAATATTCCAGGACTACATCGACGCCTGCGGGCATAACAGGCAGCAGGCCATGGTTTACTATGGATACCTTGAATTCACCGATCTTGTTCCAGACTACGATATACGTCTCGGCCGCCAGTATGTTTTCGGGGTTGACCAGAACATCCAGCTCGACGGCCTGTGGTTTAGGGGAGACAGGCCCCTTGGAATCGACTGGATGAGTTTCGAGGCATTTGGAGGAATGCCTTCCCAGCCGTTTGCGAATCTTCGAAAGGATGGAATCGGTGGGCTTAACCTGGAGTTTTACCCGATGAAGAACGTGATTCTGCATGCTGACACAACCTTTTACAAGGAAAATTCCTGGGAGCTTTATGGAGACTGGCGCCCCTACGAGAATCTACGCATGGATGCCCACGGGGCCTTTATAAATAACCATGCGCGATACGCCTTTTTCAATGTTGTTGGGGACATAGAAAAGACAGGGACTACCATCGGCCTTAAATATTACAGGAATTTCGAGATTAAATACGATTCCGATTTCATCTTTGATTGGCAGTCCCCGGAGAAGGACCTTGGCAAGGACATCAAGAGGCTGTACTTGGCGAGGGAGAGGGCCTACAATCAGTTTGACATCTCTATTAGCCAGGCGATACCCACCCAGGAAGGTCTTTCGGTTTTTTCCCGCGTCAGTATCAGGAAGCTGGACTCCAGCGACGATGAGGACCTCTACACCACGGACTTCGTCAGTTTTACCGCAGGAATCAACATCAACGAATGGCTTCACCTTAATGGTTTTCACTGCTCGGTTGGCATAACAAAGTGGTGGGAAAACAGGGACACCTATTACGAGGCGAAGTCTATTTCGGTATTCGCGGATGTGCGCCAGGAGTTCTTTGACAGGTGGGAGATATCGGGAGGGTATTATTTCAAGACAGAGGATGTGAACAGCCTCATAGAGAACGAGGCGGCCAACAACTACTACGGCGCCCTCAAGTACCGCGTGGATGAAAACGAGTGGGCCGAGCTCAAGTACGAATATGAGCGGGATGATTACTACAAGGAATTTGGAGTCAGCGAAATAAACAGCCTGACGGCCACCGTTTATGTGAGGTTCTAAGGTCATGGATATCTTTTCAGGGGATAAGGATATGAAGAGGAAAAATTCACTTACAATGATATTGGCCCTGTTGGCCCTTGTAGGTTTTGCCATTGCCGGGTGCAAGAAGGAAGAAGGTGGGCTGAAGTTTAACCATCAGCTTCATGTGGTGGATAACGAGATGAAATGCTCGGACTGCCACAGCGCTGGCAAGGATGGCAAAATGGAAAACCCGGATATGGACAAGTGCTCAGAGTGTCATGACATAGACGTTGATCATCCTTCTGATGATTGCCTTACATGCCATACTCTCAAAAGCTCCCTGAACGATTACTCGGTGGAAGAATCCGTGCCAGAAAAGCCCAGGGGCTACTCGGACCTTATCTTCACCCACGAGGCCCATGAGGACGTTGAGTGTAAAACGTGTCACAAGGGAATAGACAAGCAGAAGAGCCTTTCCGACTTGGAGTGGCCAACCATGTTTACCTGCAAGAAGTGCCATAACGGCGAGGAGGCTCCCATTGATTGCGATATTTGTCACACCAAGGTCAGGAAAGACATTCCGCCTGAAAGTCACCATGGCGACTGGGCAGTGCAGCATGGGCCGGCAAGCCGTTTCGACAACTCGTGCCAGTTTTGCCATGATAATCCCAAGAGGTTCTGCAACGACTGTCACCAGACACAGAAGCCGAGAGACCACATATTCAACTGGAAGACTACTCAGCACGGGGAGGAGGCAACTCATGACAGGAGGTCCTGTGCAGTTTGCCATCCTGCGTCTTATTGTTCTGACTGCCATCGCAGTGAGAAACCAGTTTCCCATGCGCGCGGCGACTGGATGGCCTATACAAGGGAAAACGGACATGCAGAGGCGGCGATGCGCAACTTCCGTAGCTGTAACGTGTGCCATACCACTTCCGAGTGCAGGGAGTGTCATCAGAACGTAATTATGAGAAAATAAGTGGGGAACAGTCGCCTTTTTCCGCCGGATGGGGGCGATAGGGAATGTTTTATGTAAAAGGTTCAAAAATTTTAGGAGGTTTAGGAATGACTTGGAAACCGGCTAAGACCACCACTTTGTTGTGGACCCTTCTATTAGGGTTGCTGGCGCCACAGGTGGCCTTTTCGCATCCTGCAGTGCAACTGCTCGATGGAAACGGCAACCCCATTATTAACCAGCTAAGTTCTACCGATACCATTACGGCCGCCAATGGATCTGTCTACAAGGCAGGCCCGGCCTACAGCCCAAAGCAGACGTGTGGAAAATGTCATGACTATCAGGCAATAACCAGGGCCT
>WGDC01000028.1 GCA_015493475.1 Deltaproteobacteria bacterium | reverse complement strand
TCCGAAAGTTGAGTTTAGAAATATTGTTAGCTGAAAAGGCTGCTAAAGATCTTGTAACCACCGAGCCAGGTTCCAACCATGCTTCCCACCCCTGGCAGGAGAAATGCCAGAAAGACCCTCAAAAGCTTATTGGTCCACCATCCCCTTAAAGAGGTAATGTCCTTCGAGGCATCCTGTATCTCCTTTACCACCGGGGGCCTTACCACTGCCTGAACAAAAGCGGTCACGTAACCTGCCCCTATTACCGGGGTTAGGCTCGTAATGGGGGCTGCCGCAAAGGCCGCAGCAATGGTATACGGGTGGCACATGGCAACTACGGCTCCAAGGGCGCAGGCAATGCCGTTTGCCAGCACCCAGTAGGTGACGTTATCACCTGCCACTACTGCCCCCTTTTGCCATGCAGAGAAGATGACAGCACCCACTATAAGGACGGGGATTGCCCAACCTGCGACCTTCCAGGCCGGGGACAGGGGCGGAATGGCGGATATCTCCTCCATCACATTACTCCTGTCCTCCATGAGGGCCTTCCTTATGCCCTGAACGTGGCCTGCCCCCACCACTGCAACTATCTTTTTCCCCTCAGCCTCCTTTACTTTCTCTGAAAGAAAGGTATCCCTTTCGTCAATCAGGACCTTCTTGAGCTCGGGCATGGCATCACCAAGCTCCTGCATGAGCTCAGAAATCACGTCGGACTGCTTAAGCTCCCTCAGCTTTTCCTCTGTCACCTCAGTATCGTCAAAAAGGCTCAAGACCAGGCTTGAAAGGAGCTTCCCTTTTTTCCACAGGGGAGTGAGCCTCCATGCCCGCAGAAGAGTGGTGCGCACGTCCCTGTCGCAAAGCTTAACTGGTATGCCAAGCTCCTCCGCACATCTTGTGGCCTCTATGAGCTCGCTTCCAGGCATGACCCCCATCTTTTCACCGAGCTTTTTCTGGTAAGAAGAAAGGATAAGGTTTGCCATAAGGGTGGTAAGCTGCTTGCTCTTAATGATCTTCTTGATATCGAGCTGCTCAAAACGATCCCTTTGCGAGATGGCCTTGTAGCGCTTTTCATCAAGCTCAACACATACAACGTCCGGCCTTTCCTCTTGAATCACCCTCTTTACGAGTTCTACCGACTCCCTGGAGATGTGGGCAGTGCCCACGAGGATGATCTCCTTTCCAGAAATAGAAACTCTAGTGACATTATTTGAGTCCGTACTGGATGGTTCTTTTTCTTTGATTGCTTCGTTAACGCTTTCGTTCATAAAGATTGGGTATTCCTATATTCCAATCACCGTACAGGCGATCTTTCTCTTTCTAGGTTTGTTGTCGTGGTTAATTACAACTATCTGCTGCCATGTCCCGAGCACAGGCCTTCCACCCATTATGGCAAGGGAAATGGAAGGGCCAAGAAGGGCTGCCTGCACGTGGCTGTGACCGTTTCCGTCATGCCAGGCAAGTTCATGCTTGTAAACCAAGTCCCTTGGGGCCAGCCGTTCAATGGCATCTTTTAGGTCCTCCACCACCCCAGGCTCAAACTCAATGGTGGTAAGGGAACCAGTTGAACCTATTACGTTCATCTGAATGATTCCATCCTTGACCCTGGAACTCCTTACTACTTCTTCGGAGACCCTTGTGATGTCCTTGATATCAGGGCCTGTATCCAGGGATACTTCTAATATTTGAGAAAAAACCGTTGTTTCCATGGAGGAAATATTAACACGAAAGTGCGCGAAAGGCAGCAAACAATGGCTAAGGTACTTGATCAGTCCAGGAACAGTACCTGAGCCCTATTTCACGGCAGGTAAAAGCGTAGGGATGAACCAAAGTCCCTTTCGAAGATTAGGCTTTTTCAAAAAGGATGAAAGTGGAAAAGAATGGGAACCCGTTTTTCCGGAAAAAAAGTTCCACAAATGGCAAAATTTTTCCACTTAAAAAATTCTACAATTAATTTGGCCCGGTTTCCACAGCCTTTTTTGGTCAAAATTCACAAGATTGATGGCACAGCCGGTGCATTAGATAGTGTTACTTAAATTGTTTTTCAAAAAAATTAGGGAGAAGGAGGTGAATTATCGGTACAGAGGAAAAAACTACGCATAAGGATGGCAAGGACTTAGAGACTAGAGGACCTAATGTTTTTGGAAATGAACTAAAGCAAATAAAAGGAGGTAGTATGAAGAAAGCACTTTACAACAAGATAGCGATGTCCATCATTGGATGTCTGTTCATGGTACTTGGAGGGTTGGTAAATCAAGGTTGGGCGTTGCCGTATTATCCATCCGGATCAGATATTGCCAGTTGGACGTTGACGCATGTAACAGATAACAGTGGTGTTGCAGGTGGTGTTACGGCTGCTGATGGAACCGTTGGAGATGTTAGCACTATCAATATTTATAATTATTTGGCAAGCGATGGTTCCATGGGATTCAATGTAGACTTTGAACAGGGAACAACTTCTTATAATGGAGGCGCCACCATCGGGTCGACTTCTACGCAAAATTTGTCAGCTTATGACAGTTTCGCTATAAACATCTTTAATGATAACGAAAGTCCTTGGTACTATGCTCTTTATGTTGCAAGTTATGATGCTTCGCACCACCTTCATTACTTTATGGGAGTTGGCCCTACTGAATTAACCTCAACCCAAAATAATGGTAATGTCTATCTAAATAACCAATCCGAACAAATTCTGAGCCTTGATTTGACAGTTGCCCGTGATACAAAGCAAGTTGACTTAACCAACGCTTACATTGGATTCGCTATCGGAAATGTATTGCCGGCACCAAATGGCACTGGACGCGATTATGTTTCCGAAACTCGTGTCGCTCCCGTTCCTGAACCAGCAACCATTCTCCTATTCGGTACAGGGCTTATTGGTCTTGCAGGTGTGGCCCGCAAGAAGGTTAAAAAGGTTTAACCAGATTAATTT
>WGDC01000027.1 GCA_015493475.1 Deltaproteobacteria bacterium | reverse complement strand
CATATATAGTATGTGATAACCTCTTGAAAGTTTTAGCCATTTTGTGCCTCCCTGTATTTAGCACCTTTCAGGGAGGTACAATTATAATTCCTAAACTAGTTGAACTCCTTATGGTACCACTACCAAAGGTAGTGGTTTAAACCCATTAATCAATTTCTTCTTTTTTAACATCACCAAATTCATGACTTTTACCAATTTCACGCATAATATTGGGAATCCCTCCATGCATTATACAATGCCTTAATTCAATGGTTAGCTTGATTTTATGTATGAGCTTTTCCAATTTGCCATTATCTTTAATGACATTACCCAATTCTTTGCGTAAAATTTGTACTATTTCGTTATATTTTCTATCAGATAAATCAGCCCATTCTTTATTCGCAAATTTAAAATACTGCCAGAAGATTAGGTTGGTGATAAGTAAAGTATATAATACCAACCAAGCAGCGAAATTTGGACAACTCAGAAAATCGTTATACGGGGCATGGACTTCTTTTTCTGCTTTTTCTTCGAAGTATTTGATATGATTCCGTATCCCCTGATTGCCAAAAACTGCGATATATTGTCCTGATTCTTTATTCTTAATAGATACAGATCGCTTATTCAGTATGTTTTTTCCTCCTATCATAAATTTTTTTCTCGGAATTCAATCCGTAAAGCTTTTAAAAAAAAGCGTCTATCCGCCTTTTAAGCCTGGAACCCTACGAAACTTTAAACCTCACCACGGTCTTGAAAGCTTTTCCTCAACTGCCCGCCTTGACACTACCTTTTCCCAGAGCTCCCAGCGGTTTTTGTCAGGGTCGATCTCTTCTTCATAGCGGATAGAAAATTCATCCTTGGCCTTTTTACGAAGATGGATGTATTTGTCCATCATCTCCTCCAGCCTTTCCTGGTCTTCTATCCAATCGTCTTCGATGGTATCAGGGAGGCTGCCAAATATATCGAAGCGGTCCTTCATCCTCTTGGACAGTACCTGGTAAATCCTTTCATCCTGTGTGTCCTTGTAAACGAGATTCAGCATATCCACATTCCGGCGCACCTGTCCTATCCTCTTGATCCTGCCAAGTCTTTGTTCCAGGCGTGAAGGATTCCAGGGAAGGTCAATGTTTATAAGGGTTCCAAGGGTCTGAAGATTAAGCCCTTCTGATGCTGCGTCTGTTGCCACAACGAGCCTGATTTCCCGCTCTTTTACAGCAGCCTTGATCTCTTCCCTATCAACGCTTGAAAATGTCTCTGCCTTGAATATGCCGCTTTTTCCGCTTCCTCCGTAAACGGCAACAAGCTCGCCTGGACACAGGCTCGCAAGCTCCTTGGCAATCCAGTAAACCGTGTCGTAGTACTGGCTGAATATAATGGAGCCATGCTCTAGCCATGTCTTCCCCTCGGTTCTAAAATCTTTGAGAAAAAAGGACACTGCTCCAAGTTTTGGGTCATGGGCCTCTGGCCTTGAAAGCTCATCCTTTATTATCACAAGCTCTCTTTTTTCATCCTCTGTCAAGGTGGATATGGCATCAACCATAAGCTCTGCAGCATCTTCATCATCAAGGACCTTTCTCTCAAGCATCTTTTCTGCTGTTATTCTTCCTGCTGCAAAGCTTGAGCATATCCGCTGGAGCAGCAAGGTCTTCATGAACCCGCCCGCCCTTGTCCTTTTTCTAAGAAGCCTGGTAAATTTCTCAGCGGCTTCATAGGCGAGATCAAAGGGGTGGTTTGTCAAAAGCCCGAGGCCGTCAAAGGCAGCCCCTGAATAGCTGGAGGGTTCGGCATCAAGGCTTGGATGGATATCCACTCCTATTTTTGGCAGAAGGCCCTGGTCTTCCAGGGTCTTTCTCCTTCTTAACACCGTGTGCCTGAGAACGGGATTGTGTCTTTTGAAAAAGTCAGGATCCATTGCATCGGAAAGGGCAAGCCTGCTTGCTGGATCAAGGGAACCAAAACCCTTGGAGCAAAGGAAGTCTTTTTCAGAAACCCCCAGGTTCAACCTCATGGTGGCGAAAAGGCTTCCCTCCTCTGCTGGAGGAAGGGGGTCTCTTAGCCATTCCCACGCCTCCTTTTCATCCTCAGGGAGCCTGTTCCCTTTAACTATTTCAACGGCGTCCTGCCATCTTTTCCAGACGCCGTATTTGCCAAGTACAAAATCAGCGCCTTCGTTCAAGATAGAAAGAAGGTCCCACAGCTCATATACCTGGGTCTGAATAGGTGTTGCAGTGCCAAGAAGAAGGTGACGAGTACGAGGGGCTACCTTTAGCATGAAGTCCAGAAGGTTGTTCGGCCCCTTGTCATGGCCTCCAAGGCCTCCTTTTCGTCTTGCCTTGTGGGCCTCATCCAGAACTATGGTGCCATATTTTCTTGTAAGGAGCGCCTCTTTCTCTGCAGTTCCATGAAATATAAGGCCAGTTGACACAATAGCTATCTGGAAGGGCGCCCTTTTTATGTCTTCCGGCCCGCTTGTCCTTATGATATGGCCGTTATGGTCAACCCACTCCTTTTTACTGGAAGACCAGACAGCACTTGGTATGCCAAGGCGGTCCTTTAGCTCTACCTGCCACTGCCAGGTAAGGGTGGCCGGACACAGGATGAGAACAGGGCCATCATCAAGAAGACAAGAGATCATGGCGCTTGCTGCGAGGGAAAGGGTCTTTCCAACCCCCACCTCATCTGCCAGCAAAAGGCGTACCTTCCCATAGGTTTCCCTGTGCCTTAAAAAAATAGTGACAAAGGAGCGTTGCCAGGGCTGAAGCTCTTCGCCTCCCCTGTAAATAGGACTTTCTGCGAGAGTTGCAGCGGGCAGTTCTTCCGGGGGCAAATCCTGGAAATAGACCTCGATTCTCTTTGAAATCCTGCCTATTTCCTCAACTATTGCCTGGGGCAGTGGGAAGGCATCTTCCCAAAGGGCATCAAATTCCTCTTCAAGCCATCTGACCCCTTCCTGTGATTCATCCTCCCAAATAAGTTCATAATTATCTGTAAAGGCCTCCCTGGTCTCGTTTGCAGAGCCAAGAAAGGCTGCCCTTTTGCCATTTTCAAACTCTATTATGCCCGCCTTTCCGTGGAGGAATACCCGCTGCCTAGGGACCACCCTTATCTCCACGTTTCCGGCCTTTAAGAGTTCATAAAGCTGCCTATAACGGTCTTTGTTAAGTAAGGCTTCAATTTCAGGGGCAATCGACTGGTTAAAGCGATCCTTTAGGGCGATTTCCCTGGCGTGTTTTGATACCGCAATATCTGCAATATCGAGGTCGCTGTTACATACCACCTGGACCCTTGGAATCCCTGCAATCTCCTCGCCCACTAGCTCGAAGATGGAGCTTCTGAAATAACCTGCAATCCTCTTGTAGCTTTTAGCGTTTTTAAGCCTTTTTGCCAGAAAGTCCTGGGTTAAGGAGTGCCTTCTTGAAGAAAATCGGTTTATCATGGGTGGATAGCTAGGGCGTCATGGATGTCTGCAATATAAGCAATGGCAATTCGCTTAGTCATACAGGCATGGCCTCATCTATGATTTTTCTGCCAATATGAGGCTTAAGGGCATTACGCATAACAAGGTCAACCTCTAGCCCAAGAATTTTTGAAAGGTGGTTCTTCAGCCGGACAAATTCAAGGAGTGAAGGCGTTGAAGAAAAGGAAACAAGTATGTCGATATCGCTCTCCGGCCTGTTATCACCTCTTAACCTTGAGCCAAAAACTTCCAAAGACTCCACGTGGTACTCTTTTTTTAGTTCAGGAAGACAATGTGCCAGCGCCTGTCTTATTTCATCTATCCTCCTGGAATTCTTTTTCATTTTCTATCCAAGCCTCTTGTTTCTGATGAGCTCTGCAAGAAGTTTTGCGGCATCTGCCTCTTCTGGCCGGATGCCCATAAGCTTTTCTGAAAGATAATCAGTAATAGCCAGGACAAGCCGCCTCATGCCTGCATCGCTGTAGTAATCAGGGACATTTAGCGTAAGGTGCGCCATTACCTCATCCGCATCCACTTCCTTTTCAATCTCCATTATTGCGTAAAGAATTGCCCTAAGTGGTGACTGGTAAAATGCAGAGCTTTCTCCCATCTCAGACCTTCCAAGTTCAACAGCGCTTTTAAGCCTGGCCCTGTTTGCCCTTGTAACTGCCATCACCGTCTTGAAATCTTTGACCTTAAATGCCTTGGCAAAATTCTGGTAGTTATCGAGCCTGTGCGCGCCTCTTGATTCCATGTCCAGCATCTTGAGATAGAATCTTTCCATGCCCGAAAGCCGCTTCCAAAATCGCTCGTCTATCCCCTGGGGCACGAGGCACCTGTTTGCAACACCTACTGCAAAGTCGATAAGCTTATCCACAAAGGTCTTTTCTCCAGAAACCCTGGGCCTTAGGGCCTCATGCGCCATCTCCTTTCCATCAATTATGTCATAACGCGTAAGGACCCTCAATGCCGCCGCATAACCTGCCATCTGAAGATCAGCGTCTTCAAATACGTTTTCATCCCTGCCCTCATCCCTTAATGCCTGATTTAGGCCAATGAGTTCCCTTACCTGCTCTTCCACCTCTTCCTGAATCTCATAGGCAAGGTCATCCCGGTAGGTTTTTAGCCTTTCCCTCCTCTTTCTGCACACAAGAAGCACGGTCCCCTTTACATAACTTCCCTGCCTGAGAGCGCTGTCTGTCTCTGTTACCACATACCAGGCAGCCGTAACCTGAAGCCCGGACGCCCAGACTATGTTTGCCATGTCCGCCCAGATGGCCTCTTTTTGGTGGGTGAACATGATGATTTGAAGGCCGTTGTCTGGCATTAGCTCCGTCATCCTGGAATATGCCTTGACCATGTTCCTTCTGAAGTTTTCATCCTCTCCCTTTATGGCAAGGGCACGCCTTGAGTCCCATATCCAGTTTGAAAACTCAGGAGGTGGATTCTTGCGGAGCCATGCTATGAAAAATTCCAGGATCTCTTCATATTTTACAGCATCTCCGTATGGGGGATCGGTTATGTAGAGGTCGTTTTGTTCGGAGATTTCGTGGGCGGGGAGGGCACTAACCAAGATCTTGATAAAGCTTGGAATAGGTCGGTCTTTAAATCGACTTATTTTAAAGAACCGTTGTCCATAAAAAAAACTTTGGGAAGCAAAATTATAGAGTGTATTTAATGCCTGATTATCAAAAGTTTCTGTAACGTAATCTCTTCCATTATGCCATCTACTTAATCTAGAATTGTTATTTAAAAACGATAATAGACAAATTGATAAACAGCTTGAGGAATATCTATTAATTAATCCCCCCACCAGCAACTGCCTTGGAGTAAAAAGATGGTGCCAGTATGTCCAGCCACGCGTTCTTATAGGTTCGTCTGTTTTTGCACCTGGTTCAATCTTTGAATCAGGAATCCAGCCCTTTTCTTGCCATTCCTCTAGATGCTTACCCACAAATTCTTCAACGATCTTTTCCCGTGCGATATCGTCCTTGGTTACAGCCCTGAATTCATATTCCCACTTTTTGCTCTTTTTCTTTGGCCGCATCCACTGGACGCAGTAAAGACGCTCCTGAAAGATATCGTCAGGCCTTGGTTTAAAATCATGCTTTTCCCAAAGTCTTAGCCTGTTTAAGATATTCCCGTCCTTGTCTCTATAATCGCCTCTCAATGTGGAAATTTTTGTCTTGTATTCCTTGCCATTCACCACGTGGATCATGTATGGATCAGAGCCTCGTCCATCTGAGCGAACAGTTCCTTTTTTTGCCTCATCAAATTGATCTTCGGTAACATTTGACAGAATTTCTATATCGTAACGCCTGTGGGCATAATCCGGCACAAGCCTGGCGATAACCTTATAGCCTTTGCTAATTACAAGGCTTGGAAGAAGGGGGACCATCCACCCAGTTTGCGGGCATTTTGCCTCTACGCAGTACAAAAAGACCTTTGCTCTCCATCCGTTTCCATCTTCCTCTATGCCAAGCCTGTCGATCTCTTCCTGAACCCTGGAAACAAGCCTTTCTCGTTCCTGTTCTATGCGTCTTCTTTCTTCAGGCTGGGCTCCTACGAGTTGAAAGGCGCCCCAGGTAAGCATGGCAGCAATAGGGTTAAGGTCTGAGGCAAAGACGTCGCAGCCAAGCCTTGCAGCCTCAAAGGGAATCTGGCCAGAGCCGCAGAAGGTGTCTGCCACCCTGGGCCTTTTGCCAAATCGCATGATTCCAAGTTGCTCGATTAGCTCTGGAAAGGAAGAGGCGTTTGTGCCAAGGTGCTCATTTACCTCGTTCCAGATGTGAGAAAAAAGTTCGTCTCCAAGCTCTTCAGGGCGTTTTGAAGCCTTTACAAGCTCACGATACGGAATGGCATCTCCTTCTTTGAGTTTTTGAAGATATTTCTTTGCACCCTTGGCCTTTAGCCTCTTTTTTATAGATACTGTATCCATTCCCATCAAAAGCTCAAAGACTTCAAGGTCTTTTTGAGGATCATCCGTCGCAGGAAAAAGCGCGCCAAGGATACATGCCTTTGCGAGGATCAGGGGTTTTCTCCCTTTCCAGTAGCTTCCAAGGGCAGTGAGGGTCTGCCCGGAGCCTGCCATCCTTTCCTTATAGACTTCAGCCGAAAGCTTCTGCACAGGCAAAAGCCTCTCTATTAGAGAAGGCGCATCCTTTAGCTTAAAGGGTTCAATCTTGTTACCCTTCATTTCTTTCCTCAATGAGTTTAAAAATTGGCATTTCGTCATTTGCTACTGCCGTTTTTGGCCTTGGCCGCTTTCTTTTTAGCCCTGAAATACCCGTCCCATCGGACAGTGCATAATAAAGCGCCTTTCGCCAGCCTCTGTCCCTATCTTCAGGTAGCCCTGCCTCGGCAACGGTCTGGGAGAAGAGCCACCACCGTTCTTCTGGCCTGAGGGCAAGCCATTTGGTGCAGATTATCGGCAGCTCCTCATCCTTTTTGGCCTGCTCTGCTGCCCATGCCAGAACGCAAAGCTCCTTTCCAAGGAGCCTGTCAACGGGATTTTGTCCAACACGCCACCTGCTGGTCTTTAGCTTGGCAGCCTTTAGACGCCTGTTGAATTCCCGCTGGGCAGTGTCCCGGATCTTCATCCATATCTTCCTGTCAAGGATTACCCTGGTCTCCTGTGGGGGTATGCCATTTTGATCCCCTGAATATCCATAGACCTCGATGATATTAACAGGCCCGGTTCTTGCCGCTGGTATTTCCACCATGAATATATAGGCGCCAAAGCCGGAAGGAGCACCGAAGCCGATTGTCTTTTCGGACCTTTTCATTGTTGGGCTATGTCTTCCTGACTTACATCAAGACCAAGTTTTTCAAGAAACTCCTGGAGGTCGTGGCCCGATTTGAACTCGGCACTTTTGAAGCTCATGGTGACAGGGGCATCAGGATCAAATTTTTCCATGGCCTTTTTTAAAAGGCCCTCCAGAAATCCGGCATCAACTGGAAGCTCAATTATGGTTATGTTGACAACCTTGTTCCCCTGCCCGATCGTTAAGACCACGTCTTTAAGTATTACAGATTTCTGGGAGGCAATATCGAGCGCTTCAAAGGTCTTTGCTCGGGAGTCAAGCTTTATTGAATGGGGCCTTGAACGGGGCTTTAATT
>WGDC01000026.1 GCA_015493475.1 Deltaproteobacteria bacterium | reverse complement strand
CTGCCAAAAGGCGCACTACTCCTGTAAAATCCTTTATACTGTAGCCAATGAACAGGCTCGTCGCAGGTTGTAGGCCATGGAAATCAGGTGAAGATGAACCCCGTTTCTAAAAAGCCCTATGTACCTGGCCCGGGCATGTCCCCATTTGCTCTTTATTATGGCAAAGGGCCTTTCTACCTGGGCCCATATCTTGGAAATCTCCTTGTTCCTTTTACTGTCTTCCTCAGAAAGAGGTGCCCCTCTATGAGCCTTCTTCATAAGGCCATTCTTGATGCCCTTTGCTTCAAGCTCCTCGGCCCTTCGCTTGTCATAGTATGCCTTGTCTGCATATACGGCCTCTTCATCCCCGCTAAGAAGCTCATCGAATACCTCGTGGTCACTCACCCTGGCCTGGGTTATCTCCATCTTCCTGATTATGCCAGAATCCTGGTCCACTCCAATATGGGCCTTATAGCCATAGCAGTACTTCTTGTTCTTGCCCTTTCCCTTTGCTCCCCAGGAAGCCTCTGGGTCCCTGGGCTTCTTGTCCTTTGCAGGTGGTTTTGTGGCAGCAGGATAAAAGGTGGCATCAATCAGAGTGCCAGCCTTTACTACAAAACCCTTGTTTTCTATCTGTCTGTTGATTTCCTCAAAAAGTTCTTTGGCAAGATCACCAAGTTGTTTTCTGAAAAGACAAATTGTGGTTTCATCAGGTCCTGTTTGAGCAATCTCCATGTCCAGGAAAACCTTGAAGGAGATCCTGTCGTTGATCTGGGCCTCTGCCTGTGGATCAGAGAGCCCGAACCACTGTTGGAGCAAGAGGATCTTGAACATGAGAAAGGGATCATAGGCAGGTCTTCCTGTATTGGAGGGATGGAGTCCTGCAAGCTTTTTACGAATTGGAGCCCAGTTGATGATGTTGTTGACCTTGTGGAGCCAGTGGGCGGTGTTGATACAGTTCTTGACCTGGAGTTGTGCAAATGATAACTGTTGAGTTTTCTTGCGTATCATTTCGATATCTCCTTGCTTATAAACTGTATCTATTATACAAGATTCAGTAATCTTTGGCAATAGTTGGTATCAATTATATTGATTGAGCTTTTGTATTAGACAAAAAGTTTCTCAGAGGTCTCATAAAAAACAATAAAAAGATGGCTTGAAGAGCTTATGACTTACCGAATTGATGCCACTATCCTTAAAAAGGGGCCGAGGATGCCATTAACGTATCTTTGGATGCTTCTTTTTTATACCTCCTACAAGCTGTTGTTGTTCCGGCAGGCATACATGTGAAAGGAGACAGGTGCGGCACTGAATTTCGGAAAAGGAATCCGTTGGTCTCGGAAAGACAGGCTATATATGGGGTAGGCCCCAAGGAGACAGCTGGTTGGCAGCCATTATGCATAGAATCAACCTGCCTTCTTTTTTCTTATTTCTCTCAAAATATCAGTGGGTTCATGGTCGATTTCAGATGTAGGCAGACTGTCCAGTTCAGCTAATAATAGTTTCTGGATCGGCGTTAATAATTTTCCACTTGTTTTTTTAAGAGAATTCAGGGGGACAATTTTTGGCAATAGCTTGCCTTTTCGCTCTACTGTAATTATGGATTCACCTTTGTAATAAACTTCATCTAACAACGTTCCGACTGCCAAAATATTTCTCAATAAGCGCGCCTATTGCCGTCAAACCCGGAATGACTGTCTCCTCATCATGGGCCTCAAGGGTAAGAATGGGCCGGATATTGTGCTGGGATAGCCATGAAAAGAGAAGATCAAAATCAACAATTCCGCTTCCTGGGGCAAGGTGTTCGTCAGCACCACCGTGGTTATCGTGGAGGTGCAGGTGCCTTATCCTTGGCCCAAGGTCATCTATCCATGTCTTTAATGGCGTCTTTGAAAAGGCGTAGACATGGCCTGCATCTAGGCAAAACCCCAGGGACTTGGCAGGAATGGTCTCGAAAATCCTCTGGTGGATGTATGTGTCTAATTCGAAAACATTTTCAAGGACTATGCTCACACCCGACCTGTCCGCATGTTCGCAGAGCCTTTCCATGGTTTCAATGGCAAAACCAAGCCATAGATCCTTGGCATCGGCGTATATCTTTTCTTCCCAGCCCGTGTGAAAAACCATGGACTTTACGCCAAAGAGCACGCCAAGGTCAACGGCATATTTTAGCCTCATAAGCGACGTTTCCCTTATGAGGCCATCGATGGCCCCGCAGGCAACATCCGTAAATGGAGCATGAACAGTGCACTTAAGGCCATTTTCCTTAAGGGCCGTTGCAACATCAAAGAAATCCCTGAATGTAAAGAAATCAAGGATGGGGGCGTTAAGTCCTATCTCAGTATTGATTCCCTGGCTGATTACCAGTGGAAGGTACTTGTTCCTGAGGAGGTCAAAGGGACAGCTTACGAATACCTCTTTCTTTATCTCATCAAGATCCATCAGGTCTTCCTCTCACAAGCTCTTTTGCCTGCTCCCAGGTCATATCTCCCAAAAATCCTGGACAGTCCGCCTTTATGGCTATCCAGGCATTTTCATCTTCAAGGATACTTGGATGGAGGGGCCATCTTTTGCAATGAAAAGGCTTTACTGGGTGTACCCTGCAAAGGCCGTCTTCTCCAAAGAAGATGCAGTGGCCATCCACGATCTTCATGGAGGTTGCCCCCTTTCCATTTACCAGATACTTCTTCTTAAATGCCTCAAGTCCCATTTCAAGGTACCTGGCCATCCCTTCCTGTTCTGCATCTGTTACAGACACTGTTGCAACGCCGTGGCAGCAGTGGCCACAGCATTTACATTCAAAAAGCGCCTCTATTGCCTTTTCGTTCGATTCGGCAGTCATTAGTTTTTAAGACCTCGCATACCTTATTGGGTCAATCAGCCCTGCCTCCCTGAAACCCTTGAGCCTGAGCAGACATGAATCACACACCCCGCAGGCCTCATCCTCGTTCTGATAACATGACCAGGTAAGATGAAAGGGTGCCCCAAGCCTTGCACCCGTTTCAACCACCTCTTTTTTTGTCATGTGTAAAAGAGGGGCGAGAATAGTGATGACGGTTTCAGGCCTTGTCCCCTCCTTTATCAGTTTATTGTAGGCATCAAAGTAGCTCTGCCTGCAGTCTGGGTAACCTGAGCTATCAACCTCCGTTGCGCCTATATAAATTCTCCCTGCGCCAATGACCTCTGCCCAGGAAACCGCAATAGCTATTATGTGGGTATTCCTGAAGGGCACGTATGTGACAGGGATTCCTGAATCTGGAAGCCCTTTTTCTGGAACCTGTATGCTCGGGTCCGTAAGGGCAGAGCCGCCCATCTTTCCGAGGTAATCAAGGCTTACCACAAGCCTCTTTTTTACCTTGTAAAAGTCGGCGATCTCGTTAAATGCCTCAAGTTCCCTGCCTTCAGTCCTTTGACGGTAGTTCACATGCAAAAATGCGGCCCTTTTGCAATCCCTAAGGGCTATAGCGGCTGTTACACAGCTATCAAGACCGCCGCTTACGAGGCAGATACCAAAGGAATCATCTGTTGACCTTTCTGTTCCCATTTCCCTTAAACAGAGCTTAATCTTCTGACTGTCCTTTTAAACAGGGTAGACGGTTATGAATATTTATATCAGGCGAGAAAGACCTCTTGCAATAACCGGTGCAACAAAAATCCTGTTAGTGCTATGATGAACAGTATCCGTAGTAACAATCCTCTTGATTCCGCTTTTCCTGAGCAGCGAGAGAGCGCCCCGGACAAAGAGCGCATGCGTGACGATACAGTCCACGTATGTTGTGCCCGTCTCGGCGAGCCGTAAAGCCGTTGCTGAAAGGGTATGGCCCGTACTTACGATATCGTCCACCAGTATCACCGGTTTGTGCTTAAACCTGAGCTGAGGAAGTTCCACCCGTACCTTATCATCACCATACCTCACCTTTTTACAAACACCGTAATCAAAACCGCCAATGGTGGCTATAGTCTTGACCCACTGATGGGATTCTTCATCCGGGCCCAGGAGAAAGGGCGAACCCGGATAATTTTTGACGATGTAGTCAGCCGTAAGTTCAGCCGTCTTGAGATTCAGGCTTTTGCAGCGAGGAAGTACCTGCCCAAGACTTCTGACCCTGTGCAGGTGGGCGTCCACAGTTACTACCGTCCCGAAAAGCTCTGAAAGAAAACGTCCTATCACCTTCTGGCTGACCACCTCCCCCTTTTTAAATGCCTTGTCCTGTCGCATGTAGGCAAGATAAGGCACTACAAGGATAAGCTCTTTTACTCCCTTGTTCATTGCGCCACGGGCTGCAAGAAGCAACTCCGTGAGCTTTTGGTTGGGCCGGTTAAGACTCATGTAAATAACTATCTTGCCAGGAAGAGGCTCCGGAAGGGTAACCAAGCTTTCGCCATCCGGGAAATGGTGGACGTTTATCTCGGCCGAAGGAAGCCCAGTTTCAGATGCAAGCCTTTCAGCAGGTGCCTTGGAATCTGCAAAATAGATTAAAAGACGATTCATATCCTGTCGTATTTCTATCTTTCAATGCCTATGTGCCATGTCTATGCGTCTGCTTCGATCTGATAACCGTTGGAATACCTTTTTATGTAGGCCTTTGCAAAGTTAAAATCGGCCTCGAACTCGGAATATAGCCTATAAAGCTCCTGGCCCCTTTCCACCCTGTCGCCAACCTTCTTATGGAGGTATATTCCAGCTCCCTTGTCAAGGGGAGCACCCGCAAGCCTGGCAATCCTGTTGATCCTGTAATTATCAATGCTTGCTACCGTTCCCTCGCTTTCCGCACATACACTGTAAACCATTGAGCCAACAGGTGGTATTTGGGGTTTTCTGCCCTGCGCGTCGATTATGGCCTCCATTTTGGCAAGGGCCTTGCCGGATGTGAGTATTTCTTCGGCCAGGGTCCTGCCCCGCCCTCCCCTAACCGCTGGATCAAATTCAACTATCCTGCCGGCAAGATCTATGGATTTCTCCCTAAGATCCACAGGCGCATCCTTTTTGTTTCTCAGTACGCTCATCACATCCCTTGCCTCGAGTACAGGGCCGATTCCCCTGCCAATGGGCTCGGACCCGTCTGTTATTACCGCCTCAAGATGAATACCTATCCTGTCACCGACATATTCAAATATCTTTCTTAACTGATGCGCATAGTCCCTCTTTCTGACCTTAGCCGTTGGCCCGAGGGGAATGTCCAAGAGAAGGTGGGTAGAGCCGGCAGCGAGTTTCTTTGAAAGGATAGACGCCACCATCTGCCCAGGTGCGTCAATACCAAGGGGCCTTTCCACGGTGATAAGTACGTCATCGACCGGGGCAAGTCTTGAGGTCCCGCCCCAAGCGAGACATCCCTTTTCCTTCTGAACGATACGGCGAAGTTTTTCCGGAGAAAGGTTAACTTCTGCCAAGACCTCCATCGTATCGGCTGTTCCCGCAGGAGACGTAATGGCCCTGCTCGATGTCTTGGGTATGGGAATTCCGCAGGCGGCTACTATGGGTACCACTACCATGGAGGTGCGGTTGCCCGGTATCCCGCCTATGCAGTGTTTGTCCGCAACGAGCGGTTTTTTCCAGTCGAGCCTCTGGCCCGTGGCCGCCATTGCCTTCGTATAGACCAGCACCTCGCTCCTTTCAAGGCCGGTTTCAACACAGGCCACGAGAAAGGCGGCCATCTCCATTCTTGAATACCTGTTTTGTACTATGTCCCTCGTAATACAGTAGAAGTCCTCCTGGCCGAGTATATCGCCTCCAATCTTTTTCCTCACTGCATCCATAGAGACGGGAGGCTCTGGATGATCCACGCATACCCTGGTCCCTTCAGGAAGGCCAAGCTGTTGAAAGGCCTGTTCGGAAAGACCGAGCTCTTCGGGCGCCACCATGAGATCATTTAAAACCACATTCAGGACCGCAAGAATCGTCCTTCCGTCTGCGGTTATCTTCACCTTAGACATGGCCTGAAACCCGGCGGCACGGTAAACACAGCAATTGCGGTTCATAAAGACCACGTTCTCCCTGTATGTATCAATACCTACCCGTTTCAGTCTTAGACGCTTATTGTGAACCGCCTGGTTCATATTTACCTCCATGGAAAATCCTGGCCGAAGGCTACTATCAAAATTCGAACCTCGCCACCACAAAGGTGTGATCCGAGGGTTTTTTCGTCATCCTCGGTTCGATGTCAATGAAGGAATCAGATATACTGCTTGAGAGGTTTTTTTGGGCAACTATATGGTCTATTCTCCATCCAATTTTTCTTTCAACGGATTTTGGAATACGGTAATCAAAGAATGAGTATTGATCACTCTCACCGGGATGAATCATCCTGAAACAGTCCTCCATGTCCTTTTTCAAGACCTCTTTGAAGGCTTTTCTGACTGATTCGTGGAAACATACATGGTTTCCTTTAAGCTCTGGGGCATAAACGTCTATGGGCTCAGGTGCAACATTCATGTCTCCACACCATACGAGTTTATCCATACCCTTGAGGTCCCTGTCTATCAGGCCAGAAATACGTGAGAACCAATGAAGTTTCTTTTCAAAGGCGGGGCTGTCCAAGGACCGGCCCTGAGGCACGTAGGAATTTATCACGGTTATGTCTTTTACAGAGCAACATATCTGTCTCGCCATGTCCTCTTCCTCGCTGCTATCAGGAAAGCCGTAAAAAAGTGGTTTCATCTGGTGAGGACTAACAACGGCAACACCGTTATATGCCTTTTGACCACTGAAGATTACATTGAGGCCCCTATCACTGAACGGGGCAGTGGGAAAATCCTTGTCCTGAACCTTGGTTTCCTGGATGCAGAGGCAATCCACAGGATTCCTTTCCATCCAGGGAAGGATAATGTGAAGCCGCGCTCTTATGCCGTTCGCATTAAAAGTAGCTATCGTGAAAGAACTTTTGCTCATAACAACCCCCTTTTCTGTTGAGGTTACCCGCTTCTAAGACTAGCGCCAATAATCGTCATATTGACATCTAAAAGCGTGCCATGATTCTCCCCGAGGAAATTTTCCGGGGGAAAGGCACTTCTTTCATTGCTTTTCATAACTTCATTATAATTAGTGTTGTATTTCTGTGGGTAGGCCAGATTACAAACAGGCCTTACGGATGAAGCGCCAGCGAGTTTAAACCCCTTGACGGTATTATAGAGAAGCAGCTCGATAATTGCTGTCACCGCGGGCAACGGCTTCGCAGGAACATTTGGCTCGCGCGGGGGATGTATCCGCAATTAAGAAGGGCCGGTTTCCCGGCCCTTAGATGAAAATTTTTATTTAACGAATTAGTCTTTTATCCATGGTGGACCTACAGGCAGGTTAATATTGACCTCGGCATAGATTACATGTGCCATAAGATACCATGCCAGGAGGGCACACACGATCAGGTCATAAGCGGCGAGTGTGCCGATCATTTTGTTACCCGCCAATTCCTTTATGTCAAGACCGATGAATCCAAGTAAAAGGGTTAAGAAAATCCCGACAAGAACCGTGTGATGTTTCAGGGACGCAATGAACAGAATGAAGGTAAAGAACGTCCAGCCGAGTAGAAAGAAACCCAAATCATGGCCCGTGAGTCCCAATACAGGATATGTCTTTACCAGTGCCGCATTGGTCCCAAATATGACATAACAACATAGTGCAATCCAGAATGCGCCGTAACCACTGAATGCGCAAAAGCCAAAGTTGTTGCCTGTGCGAAATTCAAGCAATCCGGCGATCAACTGAGCAGTTCCTCCAAAGCAAAGCCCCAGCCACAACACCGGTCCTATTCCACACCATCCCAGGTTATGAAATTGCAGCACAAGTGTAGTCATGCCGAATCCACCAAGTCCTACCACTGCGGGGTTCCCCAATTTTGCTTCAGACATATTTCTCCTCCTCTTTCAGATTAAAAGTTATAACTCCTTCCTATCAGTCGAGCCTGTGGATGTAAAATATAGTCTCCCCTCCACGTTTCGGCATGACATTATACTTAGACCTTCATTTTGTCAATAAATGGGTAACAAAATCAAATGAGCGACAATTTTTAAAGAAAAATAGCCATAACAAAAATACAGGCAGGTGAGGTGGACGGAATAGCAGAAATTTTTCTGATATTGCTCAAGAAATACTTTTCTTAGCTCCATAGCTGTACTTTGTGTTGTATCCGCCATAACGTAGGCGCCTCAATTGGAGAGTTCAATTATTTTATTCATATTCTCGGGGGTGTAACAGCGGTTATGGAACCGTGGAAGCACCTTAATGGCAGTGAGGATGCTTTTTTTGTGCCTGTTCTTTTAGTAAGATAAAGAAAAGAAAGGAGGCATATTTTCGTGAAAAACATACAGTTTATAGCCCCGGCACGTACGTGCATGGTTGTTATCGACCCTCAGGAAAGGCTTATGAGGGCCGTATGGAAACCGGAAAGGGTGGTGAAAAACATCAACATTCTCCTTAAAGCTGCGGAACTCCTCGGAATTCCTGTAATTGTTACAACTCAGTACAGGAAAGGCCTTGGACCAGTTGTTTCCGATATTACACTTACCGGAACCGGCATTTCCGAGGTGGACAAAACCGAATTCAACTGTTTTGACAACAGGGAGTTTGCAAGTGTGGCGGGGAGTCTTCCGTCCGCAGTGGATACCCTCATTCTTGCCGGTGTCGAGGCCCATATATGCGTATTCCAGACAGCTGTCGCAGCACTTAACCTCGGTTACCAGCCATGGATAGCTTCGGATGCCATATCTTCACGCTCTATGAAGAACGTGGAACAGGCCATAATGTTGATGCAGGCCAATTCGATATTATGCGGGCCAACCGAGACCATAGTTTACCAGCTCCTTAAAAAGGCTGGCACTAAGGAATTCAAGGCGCTCCTTCCTTATCTGAAGTGACAAGCAGGCACATCTTGAATGAGATAATGACTACCTACCTCCCCTGGACCCTAACCGCTATAAGTATTTTTGCCGCTGTACTGAACATAAAGAAAAAACGTGCGAGTTTTGCCATATATACAATAGCAAACATCGGCTGGATCGCCGTAAACATTTACCATGAGATCTATGCACAGGCAGCCCTTTTCCTTGTTTTTACAGGGCTTTCCACATGGGGCTGGATAGAATGGGGCAGGAGGAAATGGAAGGTCTGAAACAGGGATGGGCAACATTTGACCATCTTGCAGACATAGGAATAAGGGGGACGGGCACCAGCATGGAGGAGGCCTTTGAAAACGGAGCCAGGGCCCTTTTCTCCCTGATTGTCGAGGATATTGCAACTATTTCAATCAGGCAAGAAAAAAGGGTGGAATGTGCTTCCTACGATCTTACAGGACTTTTTGTTGCATGGATTAATGCGCTTATAGGGTTTGCAGACCTTTATGAAATGGTCTTCAGGGACTTCAGGGTCAATATTGAGGGTACTGGGTTAAGGGGAGCTGCCATAGGCGAAAGGTGGTCGGAGACACGACACGGCCGTGGCATAGAGGTAAAAGGAGCGACTTTTACAGAGGCAAAAATAGAAAGGAAAAACGGGTTATGGATAGCCGAGTGCGTGGTTGACGTTTGACTCAAGGATCGCGCCATTAGAACATTCAAATCTACAAAAAATCAGGGCATGTTTTTACCGTCTTTCCCCTTGCCCCCTTGAAAGGTGTGCTATCTGCATAATAGCAGGTTAATAAGGAGGCGCATTATGGATACTACAAGGGTCAAAAAGATGGAGGAGTGCATCTGGCGGATTGAAAGATATGGAGATATGAGGGTCCCTGCCCTCATTTTTGCCGACAGGAGCCTTTTATCCGATATGGATGAAAAGGTCTTTGTACAGCTTAGAAATGTTGCTAGCCTGCCCGGAATCGTAAAGGCCGCCATGGCAATGCCCGACGCTCACTGGGGCTACGGCTTTCCCATCGGAGGTGTTGCTGCCTTTGACCCTGAGAAGGACGGTGTTATTTCAGTGGGAGGTGTTGGTTACGATATATCTTGCGGGGTAAGATGCCACAGGCTTGGTGTTAAAAGACAGAAGATATTGCCGAGGCTTGAGACCCTTATTGGGGAACTTTTCCGCACCGTTCCAGCTGGGGTCGGCTCTACGGGAGCCATACGGCTCAGTGAACCAGAAATGGACGAGGTACTGAGATATGGTGCTCAGTGGGCCGTGGAAAGGGGGTTTGGAACCCCTCATGACCTGGAATACATCGAGGAACATGGATGGGTCAGGGAGGCGGACCCTTCAACGGTATCCAAAATGGCCAAGGAGAGGCAAAAGAAACAAATGGGAACCCTTGGATCAGGTAATCATTATCTCGAGATACAGTATGTCGAAAAAGTTTTTGATGCTGATGTTGCCAAGACGCTTTCCATAGAGAAAGGTGATGTAGTAATATCCATACATTGTGGCTCCAGGGCCCTTGGCCACCAGATCGGAGCGGACTATCTGCAGGTCCTTGGATCTGCGGCGAGGAGATACAATCTCCCCATCAGGGAACGGGAACTGGTGTGTGCGCCCATCCAATCGCCTGAAGGTCATGATTATTTTAAGGCGGTAGGGTGCGGCATAAACTGTGCTTTGGCAAACAGACAGGTGATAGGCCATCTTGCTGTGCAGGTGGCAAAAAAGGTAGTTCCAGGTGTAAACTGCGAGTTAATTTATGACGTAAGCCACAATACATGCAAAGTTGAAAAGCACCTTGTTGATGGTAAAATGCGCAGACTTTACGTCCATCGCAAGGGAGCCACCAGGGCCTTCGGACCAGGGAGCAAAGAGTTGCCAGAGCGATACAGGAAGGTGGGGCAACCTCTTTTTGTCGGGGGTACCATGGGTACTTACTCCTTTATCCTTATAGGAACCGCAAAGGGAGAAGAGCTCGCCTGGAGCAGTGCATGCCACGGGGCGGGGAGGTCCATGAGCAGGAGAGCTGCCCTGAAGAGGTGGAAGGGCAAGGCCGTGGTGAATGCCCTGAGAAGCCGGGGGGTGATACTGAAGGCTGCAAGCATGCGTGGCGCAGCGGAAGAGGCCCCAGATGCATACAAGGACGTGGAGAGGGTCGTTGAGGCAACGCATGGATCAGGGCTCGCAAAAAAGGTGGCCAGGCTTAGACCTTTGGCCGTGATAAAGGGGTAACGATTTTGACGGCGATACCGTTTAAAAAGACTTCGTTTTTCCTTGTCATGTTTATCATCTTGCTTGTCCCGTGCTGTCTGGGGGCTCAAGCGGATGGGACGAATTCCACAAATTCCACCATAGGGGGCACGGAGCCCACCATCGCTCATGAAGAACCGGAGAATCCAGGGGTGAACGCGAGTGACAAGGTGGTAATGATCCTGCCGGACACCTCATTCAAATGGTCTGGACACAGGAATATCCTCCCTTACAGGTATGCCGAGGTAACAACTCAGCCCGCGCCAGTGTACCGTGCCCCCTGGGGCGATATTACCGGTAAAAAGCCAAAGAGGATGCTTGAAGGTGGTTTTTTGTGGGTTTCTCTTGAGACCCCTCTTCCCATAGATTCTGGAAATTTTACTTGGTACAACATAAATAAGAACGAGTTTGTCCAAAAGGATTACCTGTCATTTTTCGACATCTCCACATTCAAGGGGATCTATATCAAAAAACATCCTCTCAGTGGGACCTACGGCTGGCTTGTACTTGATACGTACACTTCGCCTAAACCCGGCAGACAGGACTACATTGACGGCCAGCTCATTGAGAAGCACACTATTGTAAAAATTATCGGGACAAGAGTCACTGAAAATGGGCAGAAATGGCTGAGGCTTGCTGCACACAAGTGGGTTGACGGAAGGCGGGTCGCCCTTATAACCATGCCGGACAGACCTTCCAGGGTGCCGAGGAAGGCCAAGTGGATAGATATAAATCTGTACGAGCAGGTTCTTGAGGCCTTTGAAGGAAACCGCCTTGTCTACGCCACCTTGATATCTTCAGGCCTGCCTGAATTTGAGACACCCACCGGGCTCTTCCGTATTTGGGGAAAGGTTCGAATGGCAAAGATGAGCGGTGGAAAAATGGGGATGGACTACTACTACCTCGAAGACGTACCCTACCACATGTACTTTTCGGCCGGGGTTGCAATGCACGGCGCATACTGGCATGACAACTTCGGCATGAAACAGTCACACGGATGCGTAAACCTTGCCCCAAGGGACGCTTACTGGCTGTTCAACTGGACCAAGCCATACGCACCCAAGGACAGGTTCGTGAAGTCCTCACCTTCTAATCCAGGGACCTTTGTTTATGTCCACTATTAGCAGTTGTTATAACCGGTGGCCATGCAATCAATTTTTCTTCACCTCTTGCAACGCCGCTGATGATTATTACCGGAGTGCCGACCCTGGTAACCTCGAAAAGTTCCTGCACGTCAGAATTTCTAAGCGCGATACAGCCCCTTGTCCAGTCCCATCCAAGTCCGCCACCATGGATGCAAACAGCGCCACCAAGCTTGGTAAACCACGGCGGCCGCTTGCCATGATCAATGGCATATACTATGGCATCGTACTGTTTTTTAGTAATGAACCCCTTTCTCAACCCTCTCTTGGCATCTTCCTTTGACGGGTAGCTGATGCCGAGGGCCTTATAATACTTACTCCTGGGGTTCTTGTTACATATAAAATATTTTCCTTCCGGAGTCCTGCCGTCCCCGGCCTTTATCTTTTCATTGATTGGGTCGGGGCCAAGATTAACTGGGTAAATCCGCACGAGCTCGTCGCCCGAGTACAGGTAAAGGATGTGCCGTTTCTTGTTCACTACTATCCTTGGATTTTTTAAAGGCCTTGGCAACGGCTGGAAAAGATATTTCAGGTTGTTTTGCCAATCTCGGTTATCATAGGTCTGTGACAGGTCAAAAACTGGTATAGAATCAAGGGAAAACCTCGGTAGGTTCCTCTCCTTGCCTCCGCAGCCCGACATGGTGAACGCCAAGACTGTGAGCAAAAACAGGAATTCCCCCTTGCCGAAAAGTCGTGCCATAAACTCCCCTCCCTGCCAAGTAGCAGTTAAATCAAGGATATACGATATTTTATTAAAACACAAGTTCTTAGGATAAAATTTATTTCTACATGAGATAGTATTCCACTACAATCAGAAAAATGAATTTTTCATTAACCAATAAACTAACCTGTTCATTGATAAAACTAATGAAGCCGTATTCATTACAATTAGCTGCAAATGCCTGTCTCTATGAAAAACCAACTGGTAACTTATAAAGCACTTGCGCGGGTCGGCCCATCATATTAACCTTTTATAGCTTCACTTCGTCGAAAAAATTCACTTCAATCAAAATGGAGGTATTAATGAAAAAAATCCATCTGAAATTTCTTTTTATGGTGACATTGGCCCTTCTCACTGTCCTTTCCACTTTTCAGCCAGGCGCAGTGAGGGCTGAAAGCATGAACCTGGCCATAGACAATATGCCCAGGATATTCGGGCTTGGCCTCGGTATGGTGCCAGACTACGAGGGATCAGACGACTACATGTTCGGGGTGGCGCCATTTGCTAGATTCCAGCTCAAGGGACATCAGCAGTATCTCCTAATAAAGGGTTATGAATTACAGATTAACCTCATAGATCATCCCTGGTTCAGGCTTGGCCCCTCTGTAAAATATCATTTTGGCAGGGATCATCACGTGGACGACTCCGTGGTCAAAAAGATGAAAAAAATAGATGATACGGTGGAGGCTGGTGGTTTTGTAGGCGTTGAATTCATAGATCATCAAAATCCGCGAAAACGTTTTATAGCAGACGTTGACTTCCTGACCGATGCTGGTAACGAATATGGCGGGTACACGATTACCGCAAGCACCAGGGCCTGGTATCCACTTTCCAAGATGTTTGATTTTGGTCTTGGGGTTGGCCTCTGTTACGCCAGCGACAACTACATGTCTACTTACTTCGGTGTCAGCAAGCACAACTCTGCAAAAACGGGGCTGCCCGTTTTTGATGCCGATAGCGGCGTAAAAGACATTAGGGTAAATCCCGTCTTCGTAATGCATCTTAACATGAACTGGCACGTTGCGGCAGGGGTTCAATACAGGCGGCTCGTCAGCGATGCTGATGACAGCCCGGTTGTAGACAAAAGGGGCTCGTCAAACCAGTGGATAGGCGGGCTGGGTCTTGCCTATAGCTGGTAATCGGGCACCTGCAAGAATTTAAACAATAGAAACGGAGGTAAAAAATGATGAGAAAGAAACAACATGGCCTGAAAACATTTATGGTGGGTCTTTGTAGCCTATTTCTTATTTTGGCAGGCTCTGGCAAACTACTAGCGGCTACTGCCGCGGAAATTGATCACAATGTTGACAAGGCTCTTCAGGAACTTCTCCACGAATCTCCCCAGGCCCGGCAGCTTGCAAAGATGGCAAAGGGCATTCTCGTTTTCCCAAGGATTTACAAGGCTGGGCTCATAGTAGGAGGACAGTATGGTGAAGGCGCGCTAAGGGTGAATGGGCACACTGTGGCCTATTTCAAGAGTGTTGGTGCATCATACGGGCTCCAGGCCGGTGCACAGGCATACGGCTACGCTCTGTTTCTCATGACAGACAAGGCGCTCAAGTATATTATAAATACCAACGGATGGGAAATAGGCGTGGGGCCCAGCATAGTGGTGGTAGATGCAGGCACTGCCAAGAATCTTACTACTACCACGGCCAAGGACGATATCTATGCATTTGTCTTCAGCCAAAAGGGATTAATGGCCGGTCTTGGCCTCCAAGGAATAAAAATTACCCCTTTTCATCCGGATAAAACAAAGAAATAGCCACGGTTAAAGACGCGGGTCTATTTTTCCAGTAAGCCTCCTGAACCCTTCACCATGGCGTTGCAGGGGGCTTTTTTTACCCATACCCTGCATCTATATGAAAAGTATCCGGAAAAGGTCAGATGCTACTTTCGGCATACCAGAGCTTCTTGCACCGGCCGGAACCAAGGACGCCTTTTTCGCAGCCATTGAAGGCGGTGCAGACGCCGTTTATGTCAGTCCCAGGGTACTGAATGCCAGGGCCTATGGAAAAAATTTTTCAATGCAGGAGATCGCCGACCTTACAGTTACCGCGCATAAAAAAGGCATTAAACTGTTCGTTGCCCTGAACTCTCTCATGAAAGAGGAAGAGATTCCCCTCTGCATGGAGCTCCTTTCCGAGATCGACACCATTGGCGTTGATGCTCTCATAATCCAGGACCTCGGCATCCTCCGCATGGCTAAAAGGCATTTCCCCTCCCTTCGGCTTCATGCAAGCACCCTGTTAACCATTCACAATAGCCTTGGTGTCGAGGCGTGCAGGAAACTCGGTTTTTCGCGGGTGGTGATAGCGAGGGAGCTCACACTGTCCGAAATCGCACTGATTAACAGGAGGGCCTCCGTGGAAATAGAGGTTTTTGTGCATGGGGCCATGTGTTTTTCAATATCTGGACTTTGCAGATTCAGCAGCTACTTCGGAGGGAAATCAAGCACCAGGGGAAAGTGCGTACAGCCTTGCAGGCGTACGTACACTTGGCATGGTTACAAGGGAACCTTTTTTTCCATGGATGATCTTTGCGCATTGGAAGTGGTTTCTGAACTGAGGCGGCTTGGTATCTCTTCCCTTAAGATAGAGGGCCGTCTTAAGCCACCGTCCTACGTCTACAGGGTGGTCAGGGCCTACCGGGCTGTTCTTGACGCCGGCAAGAAGGAGCTTGCCGCAACCATTGACCGAAGCAGGAAGATGCTTCAGGAGGCAATGGGACGTCCACTATCGAGGGGTTTTTTCCTTAGTTCTAACCCAAAAGACATAGTCTGCCCCACAAGAACTGCAAACACTGGGACCTTCATAGGGAAAATCGCCTCGGTAATAGAAGACGAGGTTATAGTATCGTCGTCAAAAACTCTGTCGTCCGGGGATAGGTTGCGTATTGTCAGAAAGAAGGATGACAGGCAATTCTCCGTATCAGTGAAGTCTGTTTCAGACGATGGAAGGATAAAATTTGCTGGGGATCTCGGTTCCCGGGGCACTATGCATGATCTAAAGGGGGCAATGGTATTTAAGTCCGATTCGGGCGGATACGAAAAAACCAGGTGGGCGGGTGAAAAGCTTGAAAGGTTCAGAAACAGAACGGCGCTTCAAAAAGCGGCCCGATCCGTAAGGAGGCTTTCTCAAAAGGCGGGGCACACGAGACGGCATCCTATCGGGAAACGCTCTACCCCGGAGGTAGTCGTTTTTCTGCGGGATATGAAGGAAGTCAAGGGCATGGATAGGTACAGGTGTGTTGATGAATTTCTCATTCCCCTTTCCCGCAAGAACCTCGGCGCAGCATCGAGGCTTGGTCTGAACCAGCCCCTTAGGAAAAGGATAACCTGGCACCTTCCCCCTGTGGCATGGGAGAAGGAGGTTCATAGAATGAAAGGGCTAGTCAGGGAGGCGAGGAAGCAGGGCTTTGCCAAATTTCAGATCACCAATTTATGGCATACCATGCTTCCACTTAAGGGTGCGATGATTACATCCTCTTATGAACTCAATCCGCTCAATTCCGAGGCCATGCTCCTGCTGAAGGATCTTGGTGTAACAAGGCCGCAGTTCAGTATCGAAACGGACCTGGGAAACCTGAAAATGGCCATGTCAAGGTTTGGCAACGAGGCATCGGCCACGGTCTATGGGTTCATACCTCTTTTCACAACCAGGCTGCTTCACAGGACTTATACATCAAGGGATCGTGTAAGAAGCCCCAAGGGAGAATCCTTTTACTGGAAACGAGAAAAGGATCTGGGCTGTCTTTATCCAGAAATCCCTTTTTCGTTTCTTGATAATGGCAGCAAGTTGTTGGAAGCGGGAATTGCCACTTGGATACTCGACATGCGGTTTTCCCCGGGTAAAAAGAAAAGACGAATCAGGCTTCCTGCTTCGTGGAAGGGCCTTAGACACGTCTTTCGCGGCAGAAAATTCAACCTTCCCTCTAAACTTGAATAGATAATCGCGTAAGAATTGCCAAAATATATTACTGTTTCAAGGAAAACACGGCCATGTTTGAAAAGAGGCCGCTTAACAGGGGGAATAAGAAATCTTCACAAGGGGGCATCCGGATGTTTGACAAAAGGAGCAATCTGCCTCGAGTCTCACAGTTCCTCAAAGAGCCTCAGAATGTATCTTGGCTCAAATTCGAGGGCCTTTATTGCCGGATAGATGCCCGCGCTTATTCCTGTCACTATAGAAAGCACCATTGATACGAGGATGGTCCTAATGGGAAGAAACAATGGCCAGGAGGCCAAAAACTGCACAAATAGTCCTACTGTTACGGAAAAAACCACGCCTGCTGAAGAACCGGCAAGGCTCAGGAACATCGACTCCGTTAACAACTGGAGAAATATGTCCCTTTTCTTTGCCCCTGCAACTCTCTTAACTGCAATCTCGAGGAGTCTTTCATAAATGGATAGGGCCATGATAGCAAGAATCCCGAGGGTGCCAACGCAAAAGGCCACAAAGGCCACTATCCTACTCAACAGGGAAAAAAGATGGAGGGTTTTGGCGGCGGTCCCCTGGACCTCCTGGTAGGTATTGAGGGTAAAGTCCTTTCTCCCGTGTCTTTTTTCAAGGAGTCCCTCCACGTCACTAATGGCGGGTGCAAGCTCATTCCGTGAGCTGACCTGGACCACCGCCCCGTCCAGAAAGTCTACGTTTTCCAAAATGGTCATCTCGGTGGCAAGAGGTATAAAGAGTGTTTCATCAAAATCCTCGTTGCTGAAGCTGCCCCTCTTTGCAAGCACTCCGATAACCCTGAACGGGGTTCCACCGAGCTCAAGGCTCTTTCCTATGGCGTCAAAAGGGCTCTCAAAAAAATCGGCAGCGGCTTTGGCCCCGAGTACTACCACCTTTCTCTTCCTGTCCATTGCTCGCTTGGTAAAGACCGTGCCGCTGTCGACTTTGTAATCAAGGAGCCTGAAGTAGCAAGGTTCTACTCCGGTTACTACGAGGCTCGATTCGTTGACCACGTCCTTAACAGAGACCGCCTTTTTCTTCAGCCCGCTTGCCTCCCTTACAAATGGAATCATGGTTCTTATCTTTCTCACGTCCGCCGGTTTCAGCGTGGTGTATCTGGAAAACTGCACCCTTCTTTGTCCAATCGCCCTCACCTCCCCAGGCACTACCATTACAAGAAGAGCACCAAGCCTACCAAGCTCCATCTCCACTTTTTTTCTCATGCCTCCGCTTATGGTGTCCATCAGCACCAGGGAAGTCGTCCCCATTGCTATGCCAAGAAGGGCAATAATGGTCCGACGCCTGTCCTGCTTCAGGTATGCAAAGAGTTCCGTTATGGAAAGGATCACAGCCTCGACCTCAGAGCCCGTACAGGCTGCCAGCGAGCAGCCTTCCTTGCAGGCAATACGGCAGACAAAAGCCCTGTTGCAATTGAGAAAAAGACGGCAGCTGCGTATGATGCGACGGGGTAGACTCTTGGAATACCGAGAAGCGGCATAAGAAATCTTATGGCGGCCAGGCCGAGAATGCTTCCCGCTGCACCACCGATAATGGAGATGATGACAGCCTCTGCAAGAAACTGGACAAGGATGTGAATGCTTGAGGCGCCAAGGGCACGCCTTATGCCTATTTCCCATGCGCGTACCTTAACATTTATGGAAAAGATGTTAGACATGACGAAACCGCTTATAAAAAGGGCCGTTACACTTACCAGACATAGGTAGATGGAGAGGGTGAGATTGAAGATATTCAGGAACTTCCTTATGGTTTCCGGGGTTATTACCACGAAGTCCTCTGGTGAATGGCGAAGAAGAAGCGCCTTTTTCACCTGTTTTACAATAAGCTTGTAGGGAACCTGCGGCTCAAGTTTCAACTTTATTGCAAAAAAGCGTTTGTATTCAGGCTCAACGAACTTTCTGTAGGAACCTATGGGTAATATGGCCCTGTTGTCAAGGCTTCTGCCACTTGGCAGCTTTCCCTTTTTCGCAAACATCCCGACAACCACGAAGCTGGTCTTAGATATCTCGATATGCTTTCCGATGGGATTTTGCCTGCCAAAAAGTTCTTCAGCAAGCTCGGTTCCTATGATGCAAACCTTGGGCGCGTACCTGTATTCCCGCGGGAGAAAAGGCCTTCCACAGGATATCTTGTAGTCAAAGACCGGAAGAAAATCCTTCATGGCGGCCACGACGTATGCCTTTACGTTGTTGCCCATAGTGGCAATATCCACCCTTTTGAGCAGCATGTAGGCCCCAGCCCTTACTCCTACCACCTTATTTAGAAGCCTGAAATCATCAATATCAAGCCTGTACGTGAGCCTGCGTACACTGTTTTTACCCCCGAAGCCTGACCTTACGAAAATGCTGTTCGGACCGAGAAGCTTTATTATGTTCCGCGCCTGAAGATTGCTTCCCTCTATGGCGGCAATTATGAATACTATGGAGGAAATGCCAAAGGCCACGGCACAAACTGCAAAAACCGTCCTTATTAGGCCCTGTCGAAGGGCCTTCAAGACCGAGCCAATAAATAGGCCTTTAAGCAGGATGGATAAGTCCATCTTTCATGACCACCCTTTTTTTTGCATAGGAAGCCGTTGCATCATCATGGGTTACTAGAACCACTGTCTTGCCCTGATTGTTCAGGCCCTTAAGTATATCCATTACCTGGGCCGAGCTGCTCGAGTCGAGCTGGCCGGTGGGTTCATCTGCAAGCACAATGTCTGGATCGTTTATCAGGCTCCTTACAATGGCTGTCCTCTGTTTCTGGCCACCTGAAAGCTCCGAGGGCAAAAAGGAAAATCTATCTGAAAGTCCTACCCTACCAAGCAATTCCCTTGCCCTGGACTTGAAGTCTGCGCGGCGTGCGGAATATATAGTGGGAACGAGTACGTTTTCCATGACTGTAAGATAGGGTATCAGGTAAAAGGACTGGAAGATGAATCCTAGTCTCTCGTTTCTGATCCTGGAAAGATCATCGTCGTCGAGGGAAGATACCTCTACCCCCCCGAGACTGTATGAACCGGAAGTAGGGCTTTCCAGGCACCCGATTATGTAGAGCAACGTAGACTTGCCGCTGCCGCTTGCGCCCATGATGGCTATGAAGTCCCCCTTCTCAACCTCTAGGGTCACTCCCTTCAGCACCTCCACGCGCAGGTCGCCCTGGTGATAGACCTTTCTGATTTCCTTGAGTTCTATGATAGCCATGGCGGATATCAGGCAAACCTCATCACGGTCTGTATAGGACGATATCGCCTTCCTTCAGGCCACCTTTGATCTGCGTGAAATTAGGGTCACTTATACCAGTAGTAACCCTTACAAAGCCCCTACCCCTGGCCCCTTTGATCCTGACCACGTAATGGCCATCTAAAAATTTCACTGCGGCATTGGGTACTATCAGGGTATCTTTTATGGTTCTGGCGTGAATTGAATTGTGGGTGGTCATCTTGAGATGAAGCCTTTCACTGCCATGAAGTATCTTCACCACGGCAATGTAATAGACCACGTTATTCTGGATGACAGGGGCCGGGTATATCTTATCGATCTTCCCTCTGAAGGTCGCATCCGGGTAGGCGTCAACGTTGAAGGAGACTTTCATGGCAGGCCTAATACGCCCGATATCGGTCTCGTCCACGTATATCCAGTTCTCCACCCTTGACTCGTCAAGTATCTTTACGAATTGCGGGGCATTAAGGCCTGCAACAACCGTCTCCCCCTCCTGGGTGGAAACGTAGGTGATTACACCTGAAAAGGGTGCTCTGAGTTCTGAATAGGATAGCCTGATCCTAGATTTTTTCAGATCGGCCTTGGCCTTAACGAGTTCCTGTTTAAACTCTCCCTTGAGCCTTTCAAGGGCAGTTTTTGCCTCAAGAAGGGCAGCCTTTGAGGAATCAAGGTTGTTTCTCGCCTGTTTGAGTCCCTCAGCCGCCTTGACTAGGTCGTTTTTGGCCTGTCTGAAGGATCTTTCGGAAACGCTATGATTCTCACTTTCAAACAGGCGTTTCAAACTGTTAAAGTTCCACCTCCTGAAGGACAGCTCGGCCTCTGCCTTTTTCATCTCGAGGATGGAACTTTCACGCCCATTTGCAAGTTCCCTGACCTCCTGTTGCTTTTCCTTGATACGGTTAACGTAATGAACCTTGATCCTTGCCAGCTCGGCCTCTGCCTTTTCAACGTCCTGCCTGAGCTCTCTGTTGTCTATGATTGCTATAAGGTCCCCCTTTCTTACGTGGTCTCCCACGCTTATCGGCTCTTTCACTACCGTTCCTGTTACCCGCGCTCCGAGGCTGATTTCTGCTCCCGTAGCAGGCCTTATCTCTCCCGTAGCGTTTATGATTTCGCTTACCTGGCCCCTCTTCACACGAAATTCCCTGAAATTTTCTGCCCTGTTTCCTCTCCTGGCCCTTGTAATAACCGCCGTGACTATCACAACAAGAAAAAGGAGGACAACTGCATAGATCAGGTATCGTTTCATCTACTTACCATTTACCATTATGATTAATGCCGCCGTTCAGGAGGAATAGGCCCCCCAAGAGCCTTGTAAAGGCGGACCCTGTTCTGCAGTAACTTGAAACGTTCACGGACAAGCTGCGTTTCAAGCTCGTCAACGCTAAGTTGAGAGGCCAGAAACCTAAGGTACTCTACGTCTCCTGCAAGATATTTTTCCTTCAGGAAAAGGCTGGTTTTCCTGGCAAGATCAAGCCTTGACTCTATGTTAGCGACCAGTTTCCTCTCATGTCTTTCGGCTGACAGACTATTCTCTACCTCTTCTATGGCAGAAAGAAGAGTATTTCCATAGTCGTAAAGGAGTTGGCGGGCCTTTGCCTCTGCCGCCCTAACATCCGCCTCAAGCTGACCTCCCTGGAAAACCGGGGCCAACAATGATGAAGAAAGAGTGACGATCCAATTTTCGAGCAGATCCTTTACCGCTGAGGCATCGGTTTCAACGTTTCCATTCAGGGTAAGCTGCGGATATTGAGCGGACACAGCTGCTGCAAGCCTTTGGTTCGCAGCCTTTAGCCTAAGCAAGGCCATAATGCAGTCGGGTCGCCTTCTGATAACGGCTGCGGGTATACCTGTCCGAGGAAGCGGCGGCAGGCGTGGCAGGTCACTCGATGTTTCTATTTCCCGGGAATCGGTTGCTGAAAGTCCCATTAGCAGGGCGAGTTCCTTTTTTGCAGCGTCCAAGGCCTTTTCGGCCTCAATCTTTCTGGAGATAGTTTGTTCAACGAGCTGTTTCTGCTGCCAAAGGTCGAGAGAATCAGTCTGGCCGAAACGGTACTTGTCCTCAATAATTTGCAGGGACTGACGGTTCCTTATTATTTGTTTCCCGATGAATCGCAGTTCTTGTTCTATGGCCGCTATCTCTAAATACTTGATAACCACCTGTGACGAAAGGGATATCCTTGCCGCTTCATAGTCTGCCTGCTGTGCCGCAAGATCGTACTCGGCAGCCCTTACCCCCGAGCTTATCCGTCCCCACAAATCAACCTCGTAACTCACCGTTGAATCAATGTAAATCCTGTCTTTATTCAGATAACTGCCCCCCTCTTTTTCAATGGTATGGTTTAGACCCGTACCAGCGTTGACCCATGGAAACAGGGATGATCGCGCCCTTTCTACCTCAGCTGAAGCGGCCTTGATACGCTGAAGGGCGGATTTGATAGTAAAATTTCCATGAAGGGCCTTGTCAACGGCCTTCCACATCAAGGGATCATTGAATTCACACCACCAGCGCGCCTCCACAGCAGACTTACCGGAATCGGAAAAGCTGCCCGGAAGACGGAATGGGGATTTTTCTGGCGCAGCATGGTAACCACGGCAACCTCCAATAAGGAACAGTGTTGAAATGACACACACAGAGAAAAAAAACCTGGCGGAAACGCCCTTTTTGCCTGTAGTAAAAATTTTCATGGTTTCAATATGTCCAGAACGATATTAACTTAAAGGGAGTAATATGCACAGGACAGGCTCAAATTTTGGGAAAGGTGCCTGCCTTTAAGCCGATCTTGACAATTTTTCAACTGCATATATATTGTCGTTTTCAGTTCAGGGCCCATAGCTCAGTTGGTCAGAGCCACCGGCTCATAACCGGTTGGTCCCAGGTTCGAATCCTGGTGGGCCCAATGTGGTATTTTGACAGAGGTTCTTTGGCAGTGTATTTGAGAGTCTAAGATATGTTTAATTATACGAAAAAATAGCTACTTGGCAATTATTTGAAGGTGCAATCCAAGGATTGCACCTTTTTTAATGTTACATTTAGTACAAATATGGCAACAACGGTTAAAGAAATAGAGGAGGCCCTTTTCAAATGGGCTCCCAGGTCCCTCGCAGAGGAATGGGACAATGTGGGTCTTCAATGTGGAAATCCTGAAGCAGATGTAGAAACAATTGCCATCTGCCTTGACATCACACCGGCCTCCCTCTCCTTCGCCTTGGAAAATGGGGCTGATCTTGTAATTTCTCATCATCCCTTGATCTTCAAACCTCTGAGCTGCCTTAATCTGAAAAATTATACGGCCCGCCTCCTGGCGGGTTTTTTACGCCATGAAATCTCTGTAATATCCATGCATACCAATCTCGATTCGTGCACGGGCGGGGTCAATGACAGGCTATGTGATTTGCTTGAAATAACAGACAGGCACCCCCTTGTGCCTTCTAAGGGTATTCCCGGTGTAGGCCTCGGAAGAACAGGCAGACTGAAAAAATCCATGGCTCAAGAAGAGTTCCTGGAATACGTGCGTGAAAGGCTTTCTTTGAAGTGTCTGCCTTACGCGGGCAGGGTCAGCATGTCCATCAGAAGTGTATCAGTATGTTCCGGGTCTGGGTCATCCCTGTTTGACTATGCCCTTGCTGAAGGGGTTCAGGCCTTTGTGACTGCGGAGATAAAACACAGTGTTGCGAGAAAGGCAGAAGCCGAGGGCGTTCTTCTTCTTGATGCAGGGCACTTCGAGACAGAACAGCCCGTTGTGGCCAGCATATCGGGTTTCCTGACAGAGACGGGCAAGGCTGAAGGGTGGAATATCACTGTAGCGGTCTTTGACGACGAAAGACCGCCTACCTATTTCTATCAAACGGTATCAAGAAAAGAAACAATTTCAGATAAAAGATAAACGAGGTGAGCCACATTGAAACCGGAACTATCTGTACTCATTAGACTACAGGGGATTGATCTTGAGATCAGGAAACTCCAGGCGGAGAAGGAAAAACTCCCGGAGAGATTTGACGCTCTTAATGAGACTATCCAGGAGAAAGGCAGGGAGATAGAGGAACTTAAGGACAGACTTGCGGACCTTCGGACAAGAAAGACCGAGGTGGAGGACGAACTTGAGCTGGAACTTGAACGTCTTAAAAAGTCACAGCAAAAACTTACCGCAGTTAAGACCAACAGAGAATTCCAGGCGCTCTCCAAGGAGATAGAAGAGATAAAAAGGGCGAACAAGGCCAGAGAGGATGAAATCCTCCAGCTCGAGGAACAGATAGACGAGCTTAAGAAAGAGGCCAAAAAACTGAAAAACGAAATAGACGGCTTTGAAAAGGAGGCCGCTGCAGAAAAAAAACATATAGAGACGGGAGAAAAGGATTACGACACCAAGATCGAGGCGCTAACCAAGGAAAGGAATGAAGTGGAAAAGGATGTCAAACCCGATCTTCTCGACAGGTATCGGTTCCTCGCTGACAAGAGGGCTGGAATAGTCGTTGCCGCAGTAGATCAGGGAGTGTGCAGCGCCTGCAACATGAATATCCCTCCACAAATGTTTAACGAGCTGCTTAGAGAAGAGAGGATACTTTACTGTCCGTCCTGCCAGAGAATCATTTACGCATTGAAGACGGAGAGTTAATAATTAGATTTTATACAGGTCCTGCAGAGGGCGGATGATCGCCTGCCCCGCTTTAGCGGCAGGAGGAAAGTCCGGGCTCCACAGGGCAAGGTGGTTCGTAACGCGAACCGGGGGTGACCCCAGGGAAAGTGCCACAGAAAACAGACCGCCCTGTCATCGGCGGGGTAAGGGTGAAAAGGTGAGGTAAGAGCTCACCAGCTGCAAGGGCGACTTTGCAGGCTTGGTAAACCCCACCTGGAGCAAGACCAAATAGGGAGACGTTTGAGGGCGGCCCGTCCGAGTCTCCGGGTAGGTTGCTTGAGGTGCCGGGCGACCGGCATCATAGATGAATGATCATCGTTTCGGAGAGGCCATGTTACGGCCTGCCGGAATACAGAACCCGGCTTATAGCCCTCTGCCGGGCCTTTCTTTCATGGAGGCGTCAGCCATGCATAGGATTACCCCTACTGAGATACGCAAAAGGAAAAAGAGCGGACCAAGGCTTACCATGCTCACTGCCTACGATTACAGCTTCGCCCGGCTCATAGATGGCTGTTCCATTGACATGGTGCTCGTGGGCGACTCGCTCGGCATGGTTATGCTCGGCTATGATTCCACGGTACCCGTGACCATGGAAGAAATGCTTCACCACTGCAAAGCGGTTAACAGGGCGGTGACAAAAGCAATGGTGATCGGCGACATGCCATTTATGTCATATCAGGTAAGTCGGGAAGATGCATTGAAAAATGCCGGCCGGTTCGTTAAGGAGGCCGGTTGTGATGCGGTAAAACTTGAAGGCGGCAGAGTTGTTGCGCGCACAATTGAAAAGATTGTTTCTGCCGGTATACCTGTAATGGGTCATGTTGGACTTACTCCCCAGACCGCATCAAGCCTCGGGGGATTCAAGGTGCAGGGACGGAACATAGAGGAGGCGAAGAAGATATTCGAAGATGCAGTGGCGGTTGCAGACTCGGGTGCCTTTGCCATCGTGCTCGAGTGCGTACCCGCTGAACTATCAGGGCTTATTACCGAAACCGTTGATATCCCGACAATTGGAATAGGGGCTGGAAACAAATGTGACGGTCAGGTGCTGGTGACCCACGACCTTATAGGACTTTTTGAAAAATTCACTCCAAGCTTTGTAAAAAAATACGTTAATCTTGCTCCAGACATCAAAAATGCCATAGGCTTGTTCAAGGAAGAGGTGGAAGCCGGAGAATTTCCATCGAAGAAAGAAAGTTTTTCTGGCGGAGAAGAGGCCGTTTCGGCCATAAAAGCAAAGAAAAACTAAATGC
Organism: Deltaproteobacteria bacterium; assembly: GCA_015493475.1. Lineage (GTDB taxonomy): Bacteria > Desulfobacterota > Dissulfuribacteria > Dissulfuribacterales > QOAL01 > JAADCZ01. Next base: position 70,301 of record WGDC01000026.1, on the reverse strand, counting down.
CAAGACGTAAAAGGAGGAGGCTGATGGCCATTCCCCGGCTTGTTTACTAAACAATTACCGCATCCTGCGGGCCTTTGTCTTATTCTGGCGTTTTCCTGCTCTCTCGCACTTTCTTTTACAGTTGTTGCATATGGCAGGTTGCGTACGCCTGTTGGGATTTTTCAGACAAAACATTTTTTACTCCTGTCTGCTTAACTGTTTACGCTTGCCTTGTGTTTTTTATTTAATTTTTTGCATAGCATGACGCGTACCAAATTTATCAAACCGGGGAATAAAATATGGCTTCAATATAATTTTTCAGGCAAAGAGACCCTTTTATAAAAAGATAACCTTATGGAAGAATGCAAAAATGGCGGGAAAGTTCCTGCTCCAGCAAGAAAAATCAATTTATACGAAACAGTTTGAATGTAATTCCTTAAATATGAAAAATTAAGTGTGGTAGAAAAGTCACGGTTGTCAAATTCATGACGTGGTTTTTTGACACACTTACGATGCCGCACACCTCCATGAGCGGGGACTTGTTGGGGTTTTTTCTAAAGATAATAAGCTACTGAATAGGCAGCGGATGAACCCTTGGGGTATCAACATCGCCAGTGGTTACACTTTTCACCATCTGCTTGCATGTGTTGACAACAGAATCAACGTCAAGGCCAACCTGCTTTCTCAAAAGCTGCTGGCTACCGTGCTCGATAAACCTGTCTGGTAGCCCTATTCTCCTGACCATGACGTCGCAGAATCCCTTTTCCGATAGTATCTCGAGGATTGCAGAGCCGAAACCCCCAAGGAGTACATTTTCTTCAATGGTTACTATCTTGCCGCACTTCTCTGCCGTCTTCCCTATCAGGTCCTCGTCAAGAGGCTTAACGAACCGTGCATTTATCACGGCCGCCTTTATACCTTGCCTTTCAAGCTCCTCAGCTGCAAGCAGTGCGGTGTGAACGTGGTGCCCGATGGCCCAGATGGACAGGTCTTGCCCCTCTTTCAATACCTCGGCCCTGCCTATGGGCAGTTCCCTTAGCTGCCAGTCAAGGCTTACCCCCACGCCGTTGCCCCTCGGATAACGCACCGCCGCAGGGCCATCATGCCTTATGGCCGTGTAAAGCATGTGCTGGAGTTCATTTTCATCTTTTGGCGCCATTACTACCATGTTTGGTATCATTCTAAGGTAGGAAAGATCAAATACCCCATGATGGGTAGGACCGTCATCGCCTACGAGCCCTCCCCTGTCAAGAGCGAACACCACGGGTAACCCGGTAAGACAAACGTCGTGGATTATCTGGTCGAAAGCCCTCTGAAGAAATGTGGAATATATTGCAACTACCGGCTTCAGCCCCTCGATGGCCATGCCAGCAGCAAAGGTGACGGCATGCTGTTCTGCTATTCCCACATCGAAGAAACGCTCTGGAAGGGATTCCTGAAGAGCCTTCAGCCCAGTGCCGGCAGGCATTGCAGCCGTGATCCCCACGATCTTGGAATCTTCCCTTGCAAGTCTCACCATGGTCTGCCCAAATATCTCTGTGTAAGATGGGGGTCTTGGGGATGGAGACTTCTTGGGCTTTCCGGTTGCAATATCAAATGGGCCAAGGCCGTGAAATAGATCCGGATGTTTCTCGGCCGGAGCATAGCCCTTACCCTTCTTAGTAAGCACGTGGACAAGCACCGGGCCAGGGACGTTCTTTACATTTTCAAATGTCTCGATGAGAGTGTCAATATGGTGGCCGGGGATAGGCCCAACGTACTCAAACTGGAGGGCCTCAAAGAGCATGCCCGGCGTCAGGAGGCTTTTTAGAGAATCTTCGCTCTTTTTCAGCACCTGCCAAATATTCTCTCCAACCTCCGATCGTTTCAGAAAGGATTCCAGATCTGTCTTGAGCCTTGTGGCTAGCCTGCTCGTAAGTTTACGGCTCAGGAAGGACGAAAGAGCGCCTACATTTGGAGAAATGGACATCTCGTTGTCGTTCAGCACAACGATGAGATCCTTTCTTAAATGGCCCGCGTTGTTCAATGCCTCAAAGGCCATGCCTGCGGTCATGGAGCCATCCCCTATCACCGCCACTACCTTCCCCTCCTTATCGAGCAGAGAAAGGGCCGTTGTCAAGCCGAGCGCAGCCGAAATGGAAGTACTACTGTGACCGGTATCAAGTATGTCATGCTTGCTTTCCGCTCTTTTAGGGAAGCCGCTTATTCCATCCTGTTGTCTGAGAGTGGAGAAGCGGTCCCTTCGGCCGGTGATCAGCTTGTGCGCATAGGATTGGTGGCCAACATCCCAGATGATCTTGTCCTTAGGTGATTCAAAACAATAGTGAAGGGCCAGGGTCAGCTCCACCACGCCAAGGCTTGGGGCAAGGTGTCCGCCCTTTTCCGAAACCGTGGTTACTATGGTCTTCCTGATCTCTCCCGCCAGATCATTGAGCTCCTTCTCGCTCAGTTTTCTGAGATCATCAGGACTGTTTATGCTGTTCAATATGCAAGACATATCTGAAAAAACTCCTTTTTTATCTGTCTCTTTCTACCACATAGATGGCTATTGCCCTCAACGGCTCGGCTTCGGGACCAAATTCCGCTAAATTCCCAAGGGCTTCATCTTTCAGTTCCAGCGCCCTCTTCCTCGTCTCCTCAAGACCGAAGAGTGCCGGATACGTGGCCTTCATATTCCTTTCGTCTGAGCCTACGGGTTTCCCTATTTTATCCTCATCACCTACCACATCAAGAAGATCATCAATCACTTGGAAGGCCAGTCCGAGTGCGGTTCCATACCTTGAAAGGCGCTCCACCTCCCCAGAGTCCCCGTTACCAAGCAGGGCCCCCATCTCCACCGAGGCCCTGATGAGGGCTCCCGTCTTGTGACGGTGTATGTACGAAAGTATATCAGCGTCAATGGGTCTTCCCTCGAAAAGTACATCTGCTGTCTGACCACCGACCATTCCATGAACTCCTGCGGCACGCGCAAAGATAGATACGGCCTGGTTAACCGTGGCGGAATCAACACGTGATAGCAGGTCTGGATGCGTCATGAGCTCAAAGGCGTAGGTAAGAAGCCCGTCTCCTGCGAGAATGGCTACCGCCTCGCCGAATACCTTGTGGCAGGTAGGCTTGCCGCGTCTTAAATCGTCATTGTCCATGGCAGGCAGGTCGTCATGGATAAGGGAATATGTGTGTACGCATTCCATTGCGCAGGCTGCCGGCAGGATACTTTTGAAGTCTCCGCCCACGGCTTCGCAAGCCGCCATCATCAGGATCGGCCTGACTCTCTTGCCGCCGGCGGAAAGGCTGTAGCGCATCGCTTCTACCACCTTCCCAGAAGGACCTTCCGGCTGTGGCAATAACACATCGATTTGCCTGTCAACCATCTGCTTGCGTTCCCGGATGTAATTTTTTAAGCAAAAGTCATTCATATTTATTGAAAAATTATCGGAAGATTTTATCAAGCCGGAAAAAGATTAGACCTATAAGACTAACTTTTCTTTCCTGAATATGTCAAATCTTTTTTTAATGGCGTAGGTATAGAATGCCGATAAGCAGCAGGAAATAAAGACATTAAACAGGTTAATACTATTACAGATGAATGGTCGGGGCGGAGGGATTTGAACCCCCGGCCCTCTGCTCCCAAAGCAGATGCGCTACCAGACTGCGCCACGCCCCGAACATGCCGTAAAAAACGGCTGTTGTTTACCACAGATCACAGTGCTGTTCAAGCTATTCGTTCCCAAGCATAAGGATACCCTTGTAAAGGTAATGAAGGCCAGATGCTACCGTAAGGATTCCAGTTGCTATGTAACAGCCGAAAAGGAGCCGTTCCAGGTCAACACGTGTCACAGTGCAAAAGAGCACCGTAAAAATGGTTAAGAGCTGGAAAAGGGTTGTCAATTTACTGATGATAGTCGGGTGTATCTCAATTCCGGACTGGAAGAGTAAAAGCACCAGTACGCCAAAAACTATGATTATATCCCTGCTTATCACTGTCACGGCGAGCCAGTTGGGCACGAGGCCTATTACAGACAGGGTGATGTAGGCGGAGGCAAGGAGTGCCTTGTCCGCTATGGGATCAAGAATGGCACCGATACGCGTTTTCTGTTTCATGATCCTTGCAAGAAAACCGTCCAGGCCATCTGATATGCCTGCCAGGGCAAATACTACGAAAGCCAGGTCAAAGCGCTTGTTTATGAGGAAAATTACCAGGAGCGGCGTCAAAAGTATCCTCAGGATAGTAAGAAGGTTTGGGAGATTCAATTGACTGCCATCCAGATATCAGGTAACTTCAGCAGCCTCTGAGGATGATGCCATCTTATCGTGGGTTCCTTTTTAAACCAGGTGATCTGTCTCTTAGCATAACGCCTTGTATCCCGTTTCATTTCACGAATGGCTTGCGAAAGTTCCTTTTCTTTAAGAAGGTACGAGATAATATGACGGTAACCAATGGATTGCAAGGGCTTGAGCATGGGATTGAGCCCGGCCGCCAGAAGACGAGTCACCTCTTCAATAAAGCCATGATCGAGCATAAACTCCACCCTCTCGTCAATACGCCTGTAAAGGGATTCTCTTTCAATCATAAGGCCGATTTTCAGAATCTGGTATTCCTTCACCCCTGATAACCTGCCCTGGAATTCTCTTTTACACACCCTGTTGAAGGGAACTCCAGAACATAGGAAGATCTCAAGCGCCCTTGACAGCCTGTAGGTATCCCTTGGATGAACTGCCGCTGCCCGTTCCGGATCCACTGACCTAAGAAGGTCGTGAACCCTGTTGTGGCCATACCGGCTCATCAAACTCCTGACCTGTTCCCTCAATGCAGGCGCAGCAGCTGGCAGAATCGACAGCCCTTCCTCGAGGGCCTTCAAATAAAAGCCTGTTCCCCCAGCCAGTATAGGAACCTTTCCCCTTGAAATGACGATAGCTATGGCCCGGGCAGCCACCCTCACAAACGACGCTGCATCCATTGCTTCCCATGGGTCCCTGATGTCTATCAGGTGGTGGACAACTCCTTTCATCTCGGAAGGAGACGGCTTTGCAGAGCCAATATCAAGCCCCCTGTATATCTGAATGGAATCGAGATTTACCACCTCCCCTCCGAGCCTGCGGGCAAGCCTGATGGATACAGCCGTCTTACCTGTGGCAGTAGGCCCGACAACTGCAATAATGGGAAATCTCGCGGGGAATTGTATAGAGATCATTACCTTCTAAAAAAGACGGTGTGCAATTCATCCTTTTCAATTCGCGCCATAACCGGCCTTCCATGGGGACAATTGGTTATGCCCTCTTCCATACATTTGCGAACAAGGACCTCCATCTCCCTGTGATCCATGGTTTGGCCGGCCTTTATTGCGCGGGTGCATGATAGCATTGCCGCCACGCTCCTTAAAAGCTCAATTTCCTGGGTTTCCGGGGCCTTAAGGGCTTCCTTGACCATATCGCTTATAAGGGCCATGTCCATTTCTTGCCTGAACAGGGATGAGGGAACCGACCTGATAACCAACTCGCCGTCGCCAAATGCCTCGGCTTCCACCCCAAGCCTTTCGAGAAGTTTTCCGGCATTATGCAGGTTCTCAATTAGCGGTGCCCCAACATCTATAACCTCTGGCACAAGGAGCTTCTGCCTTTCAAGACGGCCCAGGACATGAAATTCCCCGTTGAGTTCCTTGAAAATAAGGGCCTCGTGGGCGGCATGCTGATCAAGAATCACAAGCTTCTCGCCGGTTTCGAAGAGTATGAAGCTTTTTGCAAACTGGCCAATAATTCTTATTCCAGCACGCTCCCGTTCTTCATCTATGCCTGCTGTTGCCCCGCGAAGCCTTTTATCACCCGGTTTGCCGTACATGATCCGCTCGGGACTACTTTCACCTATACCATATTTAGCAGTAGAAACTTGATCCTTGTCTTCCCAAGGCAGCGGATACTGGCCTTTTACCCCTTTCTTGCCTGTTTGAGGGCCAGCTTGACCAAAATGATTATTTCGGTTCTCAGCGTTATGCAGAGTCGCAGCCGCTGAAATAGATTGCCCACCTGTTTCAAGCGTTCTCCTTATAGAGTGAAATACAAGGCGGTAAACGTCGCCCGGTCGTTCAAAGCGCACCTCGTTTTTTGTGGGGTGTACGTTAACGTCAATAAGCTCCGGGTCTATTTTCATGAATATTACCCCAGCCGGATAGTTCCCCTTTACAACAAACCCCTTCATTGCGTCGTTTGCCGCTCTCCACAAAACTGGACTCGAAACCGGCCTTTTGTTCAAAAAGAAATAGAGATGCCTTCTTGAAAGACGCACCTCGGAGGGCCTTGCCACGAGGCCATTCAGTTTAAGCCCTTCCATCCTACCCTTAACCTCCTCTAGGGCGCTGGCGACCTGCCTGCCGAGAAGAGGTTCGATCCGTTTTTCAAGGCCAACGTCCGCTTTGCATGAAAAGGTGACCCTTCTTTCCCTTTTCAGTCTAAAATCAACACTGGGCCAGGCTGCCGAAAACAGATGGATGACCTTCAGGCACCTGGCGTATTCAGTCTGGTCCGACTTCAGAAATTTCGCCCTTGCTGGAACCTTCAAGAAAAGGTCCTCTACCCTCACTATCGTCCCCTTCGGACAGGCCTGTGGAAGCAGACTACCGACGGTTCCGTAGATCACCTCCACTTTCCATCCCCCCTCAGTCCTATCCTGGGAGGACGAGATGGTGAGTCTACTGACGGCCCCTATGCTTGGCAGTGCCTCGCCCCTGAAACCAAGGGTGGTGATGCGCGAAAGATCCTCCACGGCCTCTATCTTACTCGTGGCATGCGGCTCTATGCTGAGGGCAAGATCATCACGAGACATCCCGGACCCGTTGTCCGTTACTTCTATAAGCCTTTTCCCTCCCATGGAAAGCCGAACTTCCACAGAAGACGCACCTGCATCAAGAGAGTTTTCAATAAGCTCTTTAACCACGGAATTGGGCCGTTCCACCACCTCTCCGGCGGCGATTTGATTGGCAATATGGGCCGGGAGCCTTCTTACCCTTGGCATTTTTTGGTCACTTCTTTCCTGAAAAAGTCATGGATTTTGATGGCAACACTCGTAGGAAGCCCGGGCACAGACCTTAGTTCTTCGATGGAAGCAGAGGCTATGGCCCTTACACTCCCAAAGTGGTTCAGAAGCAAGGCCCTTCTCTTGGATCCGACACCCGGAATACTCGAAAGCACCGATGAGATTGACTTCCTGGTGCGTTTTCTTCTGTGGCAGCGGAGACCAAACCGGTGGGCCTCATCTCGCACCCTTTGGCAAAACCTCAAAACCTCGCTATTCCTCTCAAGGCGAAGGGGTTTCCCCCTCCCTGCCAAGTATATTTTTTCGCCCCCAGGGCCATGTTCCTTTGCGATTGAAATTATGTCGAGTTTGCCAATAACTCCGAGTTCCGTGGCAGCGTCTATTGCCATGGAAAGCTGACCCCTTCCACCATCAATTATCATGAGATGGGGAAGATCCCCATTCTTTACACCCCTTTTTACTCTTTTCGATACCACTTCCTTTATCATGGCGTAATCATTGGGGCCGCCAACATCCATGTTGAATTGCCGGTAAAATGCCTTGTCAGGCATGCCCTCCATGAAACAGACTATGCTGCCAACGGACTCGCGCCCGGAGGTATTTGAGATATCAACACCCTCCACGTGGTCGGGAGGGACCTTCAATGAAAAGATTTCCTGCAACCGTCTTGAAAGCCTTTTCCAATCTTCCTCCCTGGAAAGTTCCCTGCCAAGCCTTTGCTTAGCGTTTATCATTGCTGTCTCAAGAAGCCTCTTCCTTATACCCCTGACGCCAACCCTGACGGCCGCCCTCTTCCCCCGAACCTGTGTCAGGAAGGATGAAAGCTCCGCGAGCTGTGACTCTTCCAGCAAATCTGGAACAATGACCTCCCCTGGAACCTCCGCCTTGGCATAAAAGAGCCTGACAAAATCAAAGTATACCTGTCCTATATCCTCCTCAAGTCCAGTTTTGAGACCAAAGGCCAGTTTGTCGCAAAGGACACCCTCCCTCACTTTCAAAATGGTTGCAAGTGCAGCGGCGTCTCTGTGTTCAATGGCCACCACATCGAGTTCAATACCTTTTGGGGCGATCACGCTCTGGGTCTCAATGACCCCTTCTATGGCCTTTATGGAGTCTCGCAACACGGCGGCTCTCTCAAAATCGAGGTTTGAGGCAGCCTGCCTCATTTCCGCCTCAAGTTCCCTTATAACGCGCCTTGTTCTTCCATTAAGAAACGCCCTTATCCTGTCGATGGACGCCTGGTATTCCTCCTTTGAGACCATGCCGACACAAGGTGCTGAACACTTTCCCACCTGGTACCTGAGGCAGGCCCTACTCCTGTTTTTCATTGAGGCATCACTACAAGTTCTTGGTCGGAAAAGGGAAGAAATCAGGTTAAGCGTGCGCCTAAGCTCAACAGCGGAGGTATAGGGGCCAAAATAGAGCGCCCTGTCTCTGCATCTTTTACGCACTATTCCAAGCCTTGGAAATAACGACCCTGTCCCGATACGAAGAAAGGGGTAGGCCTTGTTATCTCTAAGCCTGATGTTGTATCTCGGCTTGAGGTCCCCAATAAGTTCCGCCTCAAGTATGAGGGCCTCTTTTTCGGATCCGGTTACAATAATATCAAGCAGCCTGGCTTTTTTGAGCATCACTGAGGTCTTTGGCGCATGGACGGCTCCCTGCCGCAGGTACGATGCTATCCTGTGTCTAAGCACCTTGGCCTTTCCCACATAAAGGGGATCGCCGCCCCTACCAATGAAGATATATACACCAGGCCTCTTGGGTACCTCCGAAAGATCGAAACATTCGTTTAACCGGTACTTTAGGCCCCTGTCATTCCACTCCATTTTCCAAAAATTCCTTCAGCAACAGTGCGTCCATGGCAGCGCTACCATCATCCGTATTATCGAAATAGACATAGGTGTCCCGGTTCCACTTTCTAAGCAGTTTCACCCACTTAATCAATCCGGCCTTGCCATAGGCTCCCCTGTACAGGCCCCGGGTCCCGTGAAGACGAATGTACCCAAAATTGGCAGTGAATATCTCTGCCACTGGATAGCGTCCGTTGGTATCACTAATGACCCATGCCACATTTCTTTCCTCGAGTTCCCGGAATACCTCGTCAACAAACCACGATCTGTTTCTCGCCTCTATAGAAATCCTGATACCTTTAGGAAGCATGGCAAGAAACGCGCGAAAACGGGCAGGATCGTACTTCAGGTTTGGAGGAAGCTGGAAAAGTACGGCCCCGAGTTTTTCCCTAAGAATCATGGCACGGCTGAAGAGCCTGTCAACGGACTCCCTGCCAACATTTAGTCGTCTGATATGGGTTATGTAACGGGGCGCCTTCACTGCATAGACAAAATGGGCAGGTGTCCTATTGTACCAGCCCCGCCACGTCTTTTCGCTAAATGTCCTGTAGAAAGACGCATTAAGTTCAACACTATCAAAGAAACCAGCATAGGTCTCAAGGTAGCGTCTTTTGGGTGTAGTCGTAGCGTAAACCGTTCCGATAAATGTCTCGTAGTTCCACCCGCTTGTTCCGATGTAATATCGAGCATCCATTAGGATGGCTTCCCGGTCCATAGAAATAACTCGTTATCCGTTTCCCGGAAATAAAGATAAGTTCCCTGAAGAGGGAAAAAAGGGGGTCAGTTTACTGAAATGTGGCCACTATCAACAAACTGTGAAAGATAATTCTTCACCTTCGCATACTCCTGCTTGATTTCACGGAGGATTTTCTCGAGACTATGTCGTTCTTTCTTCTTGGCCTTCTGTTCCATCTTGAGACAAAGGCTGCTCAGTTTCATGGCGCCCATAAAACCGGTGGTCCCCTTGAAGGTATGGGCATTGAAGCTGAGGCTGTCAAAATCCCCTTTTTCAATGGCAAGCTCCATGGCCCTTATATATTTTGGGCTTTTCTCAAAAAATTTTTTAAGGGAGGAGCTGAAAAAATTCTTGCCGGACGCCTTCTCGAGCATTCTTAGCTCTTCTATTACAGCAGGCTCCACGACAATATCTGCTGCGTCTCCTTTATCCTCGTGAGTGCCGGGGCGGATTTCTCTATCAGACATTGCTCTGGCACATGCGCCATTGGATGTCCACTTGGTTAGCATCCCTTTCAAATGTTCGAGTTTGAAGGGTTTGGGCAGATAATCGTCCATTCCGAAAGATAGGCACTTTTCTCTGTCTTCGGCCATTGCGTAGGCAGTAAGCGCCACTATCGGAGTATGTCCTCCCCTTTCTTTCTCTTTCTGCCGGAATATCTCGGTAGTTTTGTAACCGTCGAGCCCTGGCATCTGGCAATCCATGAATATTACGTCAAATGAATTCTGCTCAAGGATTTCAAGACACTCTTCGCCGTTTTTTGCAATTGTTATGGAACAGCCGAGAGAGGAAAACATCTCGGAACAAAGCTCCCTGTTTACGACATTATCTTCCACAAGGAGTACCCTTACGCCCTTCAGGTCCACCGGCTTCCCTGCCTGTTCCTTCTCGGTTTTTACCATGGAACCGAATTTCACCTCGAGACCGAGCAATTCTTCCATGCGGAATAACACATCGCTTTTCTTGACTTTGAGGAATTCCTCCACAGGCTCCTCCCCCGTGGAGATAAAATTATCATACAGGCAGACAAGCCTGCCTGCACTATACAGATGGCTTGTCAGCCCACCTAAATGGAATCCGGGCACGAGCTGTGCATCAAGAACCACGAAATCAAAGATATTATCTTCATTTAAAAAACTGTCCAAACTCTCAAAACAGATCACCTGCGCGCCATGTCCATGGAACATGGAAAGGAGCTCCTCCCGGAGAAAATCATTTTTTACCAATAAGGCGGCCTCCTTGTCCCCGGGTGTAAGGTCCGGTGTTTTGCCTTCAAAGTCTCCGGGAATGGCAAAGGGAAGCCGCATTCTGAACAAGGTGCCCTTCCCAGGCCTGCTGTCCACATCTATCCTACCTCCCATTTTTTTAACAAGCCCCTTGACTATGGCAAGGCCCAGGCCTGTTCCCTCGTAAGTCTTTGACGATGAAGCGTCTGCCTGTGAGAATGCATCAAAAATCGACGAAAGCCTGTCTTTCGATATTCCGATACCCCTGTCTTCAACCTCCAAGAGGAAATCGGCCCGTTTCTTTGATGGCTCCACATCGCCCCTTTTAACCCTGATAATGATATCATCCTCCTTGGTGAATTTGACCGCGTTTCCAACAAGGTTTATGAGGATTTCCTTCAATTTGTCAGGGTCTCCCGTTACGTGTTGCGGCATGTCGTTATCCCATGACAGGTAGATGTTTATTCCCCTCTTTGAGGCCTGTATCTGGAAGAGCTCTATTATTTCCCGGCAGACATGAAGGATGCCGAATTGCTCTTCTTTAAGCTCTACGCGGCCAGCCTCGAGACGGGAAAAGTCAAGGATGTCATTTATTATATTCAGGAGGATTTCCCCGGACTTCAGTATGGCTTCCACAAGCCTGTGCTGTTTCGGGCTTAGATCACTGTTTAACAGGATTTCCGCCATGCCAAGCACCCCGTTCATCGGGGTGCGTATCTCATGGCTCATATTGGCAAGAAAACGGCTCTTTGTCTTGCTTGCCTCTTCCGCCTTGTCCTTGGCCTCCTTGTATTTTTTGACAAGGCGCTCGAGTTCCCTTGTCCGGTCTTCCACCTTGTGTTCAAGCTCCTGCCTGCTCCTTTTAAGGAGGGAATCCCTTTTTTGGATCTTTTCAAGCATCAGATTGAACTGTTCTATGAGAAGACCGAGCTCGTCCTCGGACGTCTTCTTTACCCGGTGGGAATAATCGCCTGCTGATGCAATTTCCCGGACAGATTCAATTAGCCTGTTGATTGGCTGCACGAGGCGGTTGCTCAAGTAGCCTGCAAGAAGGAGGGAAATGGTGGCGATTACGAATGATACGAACGCCACAAGAACAACCGTGGAAAGGAAGGCGTCGTAAAAACGAGACAAGTCCTTCCTGACCCAGATATATCCCACCTTTTCACCCTGCCAAAAGATGGGTTTAAGGGAATCGTGGAAGTTGCTGAAGACGGATTCAATATCAGTAGCGCTATCCCGGCCGGATACGAAACCAGTAAGGGCCTTGAGATCGGAAAGAGTGTTGACGGAGGGAGACTTGTTAAGGCATACGAACCGGCTCCCATCCTCGAAGAAAAGACAGGCCTGGATTACGTCGTGCATGGACCTCAGAGGGGATAAGGTCTCAAGGGCCGCTGAATCGTCCTTGAAACTTATGGCGGAGGCACAGTTTGAACCTACCACCTGCGTCAGGACGGATGTCTGGACCCGGTGTCGTATCTGGCTGTCCCAGAAATAGTATCCAATAAAAAGAGTGGCGCAGGCAAGAAGTACAAAGATCGCTACCAACCCCATGAAAAAGGCAATCTTGCGTTCGATGGAGTTAAATGGCTTCATTTGATTAAATCGACCGCCAGTTTCAAAAGCCTGCTGCTCAGCTTGAGGTTGCTCTTAGTGGCGACTTTCAGATTTATCTTGAAGCGGAGTCTCGAATCAGCCTTGTAGAGTCCGATGATTATTCCTCTCTGTATCGCGTCATCTTCGTCTGAAATGGTAAGTATATGATACTTGATTGCGTGGTCTATAATATCTTTATCGGCCTTATGTCTTTTTCCTAAATATAACATGTCCACGTTCTTTAAGTCAGAGCTTCCATCCACCGGCACGACGACAATGGTCATCCCATGGCTGAGCCTGCCGTCGAGGCGTGAAATGGCCTCAAGCATATCGTCGTCAGCAGCGACCCCGAGTACGATTTTTTTCCTATTCTTCGCGGATTTGGGCCAACTTACATACTTGCTGAACTGATAAACAAAAGCCGTCTTGAGTTCGTTTTCACTCGTAACCACCGGTTCCTTGGCAATTGCTATAGACGAAACCATGAAAAGTACAGCGAGAAAAAGGCCGAACCAAAAGCCAAGGTTCAAAACGCCCCCGTTTCCCGGCAGAAGCGGCATTGGCCCTTCAGGCAGGTATGGAATTTCTAAAAATGCCATGTCACCTTTCCGCTTATGGAACGGGGCACCTCGGTATTAATGAGGCGCAAAAATTTGTCCTTGAACTCCGGATGATACGGATCCAGGAGATTTTTTGCATCCAAGGAAAGCTCGACATTATGGACGGGCCTATATCCTATCCTTAGGTTAAGGCCCGTATATGAAGGCACGTCAAGCTTGGAAAGCTTAGCAACGTAGCGTAGCTGCATATCGAGTTCAAGCTTCGGCGTTATGTCCATGTTAGACCTTAAAACCAGGGAGTGGCGGGGAGCATCCATGAACTTTGCGGACATCTCCGTATTATTCCTATGACCCGCATCTATCCACAAATGTGTATCAAGATAGGAATATGACAGCTCCACCCTCCACCATTCAAACGGCTTCACGTTGCCCGTGAATTCTACACCAAAGCTTTCTCCTCTGCCATGATTTCCTGGGTAAATAGGAACTATCATGAAACCGTAATGTGGGAAGGGATTGCCCGTAGTGCCGCTGAAGAGGTTTCTGTAAAAATTGGCAAAGCCCGTTGCATCTACCGTTACTTTCTGGTTCACCCTCCACCTATAACCAAGCTCGTAGGCCCAGAGCTTTTCACTCTTAAAGTCATCATTTCCCACGTAAGCGGTCACTATGGGTCTGGCTTCATTCCGGACAGACGCCGCGCCAACCACCCATACAGCGTCCCTGTTATACCTGCTCGGGCTTCTGACCGCTTTGGATATGGCTGCCCACAGTTCCTGATCCTTCCCGATGGAGTATAGTGCCCTGAACGTAGGCTGTACCTCGAGGCCGGAATAATTGTAGTGATCAAGTCTTACTCCGGTAAGAAAATGAAGCCTTTCGCTGAAAAATTTGGCTTCATTCTGGAAAAATAGGCTGAACAGGTCATCCTTCCTCTTTTTGGGAATAAAGGCCCCGAACACTACACCATCGGAAACAGGTATGTCATCGCTGGTATGGCGGTAGATACCTCCCCATATAAAATCAAAAAGATTGTCGCGGCAGTACCTGTTCTGGAACTCGAAGTCGAGCGTGTCCCTGGTCTGGGATGTCAGATTGGAATATTTGCGTTCGGTATGGTCAAAGTAAAATTTCAAAGAAAGATCAAGCCCTTTACTGAACTTGTGTATCAAGTCAGATACGATAAAGCCTCCCGATACCGGCACGTTGTTTTTCACAGCTCTCCTCTTGGTAAAGGAGCTGTCAAATACCGAGATCTTGTCGGTGCCGCTTCCCGTGTATATCTCGCCCTTGACTGAGGCCTTGTCCCGAGAGCCGAGCCTGAGATCGGATCTGAAGCCTGCCCTGTCCATGAACCTGTCATCCCAGGCGGTGGAACCGTCCCTCTGAAGCTGCTGATGCCTCTTGAAGGTCTTGGCATAGAACCTCGCAAACCCTATGTCCCCTATTCTCAATCCATACCTTGTGGAAAGGGTGCCCCTGTCAAGGTTACCTGCGGAAGTACTAACCATTCCACCGACCGTATCGCGGCTGTTTTTGGTGATTATGTTGATGACCCCGTTTACGGCATTGGTTCCCCATATGCTGGCGCCCGGTCCCCTAATAACCTCTATCCGTTCAATGTCCTCGAGCACGGTGTCCTGCACATCCCAGAATACGCCGGAAAAAAGCGGGTCATACAGGATGCGGCCGTCCATGAGAACCAGAAGTTTGTCAGAGAAAAGGCCGTTAAACCCCCTTATCGAAACGGCCCAGTCTCCGTTATCTATCTTTGCCACATTTACCCCAGGTACCATTCTGAGAAGTTCAGGAATGGAAGTAGCGCCTGAACGGCGTATATCCTCAGATGTTATGACATAGACCGCAGCGGGAATATTTTTTACGCTTTGCGGTTTCTTAAATGCTGTCGTGACCTTTACATTCATCAGGTCTTCAAGCCCCATGTGCAGAAGTCCCTCGAACTCGTTGCCCCGGGTTGAGGAATGACCTGTAACCGACAGGCTCATGAGGCTTAAGACAAGAAGGAGTTTCAATAGGAAATGACGGGAGAAGAGAGGATAGATAGGTCGAATCATTTTGTATCTTTTTCCCATTTCGGCAGCAGTTCCTGAATTAAAAAGATTTCAATACAAATTTTCTTGACATTTATTGTACAGCAAATCCGAAAAAATAATCAAGCAATAGTCGGCTTGCCCATCTTCTTACCGTGGCGGACCCGGACGGCATAAAATTAAGAGCCCGGCGTAACAATTGGCAAGGGCCGGCACGTTGATTCACCATCTTGAAGGGTGAACATTTGTTCACTATAATAGAGTACATGAAACCCACCAGAAGGCAGAAGCAGGTGCTTGATTTCATAGAGAGGCACATTGAAAGGGAGGGCATAAGCCCATCCATAAGGGAAATATGCGAACATTTCGGCCTTAAGAGCACCTCCGGGGTGCACAGGATTCTAAGAAGCCTTGAAAAAAAGGGGTATCTAAGCTCCATCCCCGGAAAGAAACGGGCATGGAGGCCTGTAAAGAGGCCCTTTTCCCCCAAAAAGATGCCGGTTCTTGGGAGAATTGCCGCAGGCATTCCCATCGAGGCTCAAGACGACCTTCTTGAAGAGCTTCAGGTGGACTGCTCCGTCTTTGGCCACGAGGACTGCTTTGGCCTCTACGTAAGAGGGGACTCCATGATAGATGCCCACATCGAGGACGGGGACATTGCCGTTATCCGTCCCTGCCCGGATGTTGAAAGCGGCCAGATAGCAGCGGTGCAGGTGAAGGGCCTTCTTCTTGAGGCAACCCTCAAGATAGTCAAAAAGACAGGGGATAAAGTGGAGCTCCATGCGGCAAACCCCGCATACGAGCCCCTTGTCTTTAAGGGGAAAGAGGCAAAACGGGTGCACATCCTCGGAAGGCTTGCAGGCATAATAAGGAGAAGGGGATAAGCACGTGTCAAAACAGAACTTTGTAAATCTCGATGTCACTAGCGCCTACTCCTTTCTCTATGGCACCTTTTCTCCAGGGGCCCTGGTAAAGAGGGCACGGGGCCTGGGGCAGGAGGCAGTGGCCCTTACGGACATCTGGAACACCTGGGGTGTTGCCAGGTTCTACAGGTGCTGTCTCAAAGAGGGGATGCAGCCCATAGTGGGCGCACGTATTGAGCTTGAAGGCGCAGGCTGGGTGGTACTTCTTGCAAAGGACCTTTCAGACTATTCAAACATCTGCCGCATCATCTCAGCAGGGCTTGCGGGGCAGAAAAACACCAAGAGGCCCCCTTCCCCGTTTCCCCTTAAAAAGGTGGAAGGGTTGGGTAAAGGGATCGTCTGTCTTTGCGGATGCCACGGCTCTCTTTTAAGGAAACAGGCCTCCAAAGGGCGTATGGACGCATGCAAAAGGCGCATCCTTTTGCTTGAAAGGATATTTGGAGAAGGAAACCTCTACATCTCCCTTCAGCAAAACGTGCCCTCAGACAGGGATGCAAACCTGCTTTTCATGGAAATTTCCCGAAAACTCGGCCTGGGGGCCGTTGCCCTAAATCACACGGCATACCTTGAAAGGGGAGATTTTCAGGTCCACAAGATACTTGTTGAGGTCCAAAGAAGGCATCACCACAGGGACATCCGCCCCCTTCCAAACGACTCCTTCTTTCTCCTTTCAAAGGAGCAGATGTCAAGAAAGATGGAAATCCAAGAGGCCATACCTGCTTCAGGTGAGATAGCAAGGATGTGCTCTGGTTTTTCATTTCCAAAAGGAAGGCTTCATCCCCCTCGTTTCAGGAAAAAGGAGGAGGCGGAAAGGATACTTGCAAGAAGGGCCCTAAAGTGTCTTGCCCGAAAAGGAACGCTCACCCCGTTTTCCTACATTACCGCCCTTGACAGGGAGCTTGAAACAGTAAGAAAAAAGGGGCTTTGCGATTTCTTTCTCCTTGTAAACGAGCTGTGCCTCTTTGCCAGAAAAAGGGGGATAAGGCACTCCATAAGGGGCTCTGCGGCAGGCTCCCTCCTTGTCCATCTCCTTCACGGCGGCCCCGACCCAATTAAACACGGCCTTCTCTTTGAAAGATTCATAAATGATGGAAGAAACGACCTTCCGGACATAGACATTGACTTTGACTCTGAAAGAAGGGACGAGGTAACAGGCTGGCTCATTAAGCGATTTTCACCGGCTGCCGCCACCTATGGCACAGGCTATTCTGGTGAAAGGATGCAGGCAGCCCTGGTATCAACCGTCCACACCATGAGGGTGAGGGGTGCCGTCAGGCTTGCGGCAAGGGCCATGGGCTATCCCCTAAAGGAGATAGACAGGCTTTCAAGGTGTCTTCCCTGGTCACTTAGGGGCATTCCCCTTCTTGAGGCCATAGAAAGGCTGCCAGAGCTCAAGGATTCGCCCCTTAGGCACGAAGAGGCCCTTCTTTGCGTGGCCGCATCCATGGAGGGGCTCCCCTTTCAGGCCTCTGTGCACCTTGGGGGCGTAATCCTCGTTCCTGATCACATAAACAACTGGAGCCCGGTCTTTCCTTCCAGAAAGGGCTTTCCCGTTGCCCAGCTCGACAAGGATGACGTTGACATCCTGGGCCTTTTGAAGCTGGACCTTCTGGGGCTAAGGATGCACACTGCCATAAAAAAGGCCATGGAGGTGCTCACTCAGGAAGGGGTGAGCATAGACATGGACCATTTGCCCCTTGATGACAAAAGGACCTTTGATCTTCTCTGCTCAGGAAACACTCTTGGGGTCTTCCAGATAGAGTCATCTGGCCAGAGAAACCTTGTGGGACGGCTCCAGCCAAGGTGCTTTGATGACATTGTTATAGAGATATCCCTTTTCAGGCCGGGGCCTGTCAAGTCAGACATGGTAAACAGGTTCATAAAGAGGCGAGACGGCGCTGAAGAGACGGACATACTACACGAATGCCTATCAGACATCCTCTCCCCAACCTGCGGGGTAATTGTCTTTCAGGAACAGGTCCTCAGGATAGTGCACCGCTTTGCTGGTTTTTCATACTCTGATGCAGACGCATTCAGGCGCGCCATGACAAAGGACCGCTCCAAGGGGGAGATGGGCCGGCTCAAGGCCGCATTCATGGAGAGGGCAAAAAGGATGGGAAGGGACAGGGCCCTTTCCGAGCTTGTCTTTGAGCGCATAGCGGCCTTTGCAGCCTACGGATTCTGCAAGGCCCATGCGGTATCCTTCTCGCACATCACCTGGCAAAGCGCCTGGCTTAAGGCCCACCAGCCCATAGCCTTTTACATAGGGCTTTTGAATGCAGGGCACGTGGGCTCCTATCCGCCATTTGTGATACTTAACGAGGCAAGAAGGGCCGGCATCAAGACCCTTCCTCCCCACGTAAACGTAAGCGGCTGGGAATACAGGCGGAAAGGCCATGGCATCCGCGTGCCCCTCCACGTAATAAGGGGCATAGGCATTGAGGGGGCAAGAAAGATCGTTTCGGAAAGACAAAAAGGGGGCAGGTTCAGGAGCTGGGAGGACTTTTTCTCAAGGATCAGGCTTTCAAGGGCTGCCCGTTACGGCATAATCTTTTCCGGGGCTCTTTCCGGGCTCCCCGTGGATACCTCGCCATATTCAAGTTTCCATGAAAGATACGCGGCTTGAAAAGATCCTCCTTGAGCGAATGTTCATGGAGGTATACTGCCATTTTCATCCGCTTTCTGCCTTAAGAAGGGGTCTTTTCAGGAAGGGAGCCATGCCTGCCTCCATGCTTTCAAGTCTTCCTTCAGGCAGCAGGGTAGTGGTGACAGGCCTTGTCATCTTTTTTCATACCCCTCCCACCCGCTCTGGCAAAAGGATAATATTTGCAACCCTTGAAGATGAAACGGGGCTCTTTGACTCGGTGATCATGCCCAATGTGCAGGAAAGATGGGGGAAAGTCATATACACCAGCGAGATACTCACCATTGAAGGAAGGCTCCTTAAGCAGGGCAAAAACGGGAAATCCCTGTCCATAAAGGCCATAAGGGTAATCCCAGGACTCAGCGGGAGCATCAAGGAGGTATCTTACGCATTAAGACAGCCAATTAGCGAAAATCCCTGAAGAAATTCGTATAAATCAACCGATAAATCTTAAAAACGGAAGAGGTCTTTGGGGACGACGACATCTTCAAGGAAACAAAAAACAGGCTATTCGTGTCAAGACATCCGGATTCTAACAGTTGTCAACAAATAGAGTTGTACTGTTTAGCATACGTTAATTTTTTAGGGAACCGCCCCGCCGGAGGCATCCTGCCGAGATGAAAATGGCAGGTAGCGAGCGAAGTGGCCTTGAAAAGATAGAGCCAACTGAAGATCAAAAAATGGTGTAATGCTGCAAGACGAGACTTTGGAGTTAAGACCACTGATTCCCCTACTGACGCTACCGTTCGAGTTTGAAAAAAATAGCGGCAGAGGGGGATTCGCCCGTTTCCGCCTCTATTTCTATATGTTTTGAATAATCGTATCTCAGTATGAACCTCGTGACCTTGTCCTCAAAATCATTTATGAATTTCAGATAGAGGTCAGGGCGGAGATAGGTGCCCACCATCAGTGACAGGTCATCAGAGGTCTGGCCAGTCTCAAGCTTTATTTCGTTGAGAATGCCAAGTCTTTGTCTTATACGAGACAAGAGAAGATTTGCACCACCTGCAATTACACTGGTTTTTGTTATTCCCGTGCCATTTTTGCCTCCGAGAAGGTACCTCGCTATCTCTGATTCCGGCATGGGTGGATCTGAAAAGAGTTTTACAACCGGGTTCTTCAGCGTGCCATTTATCCTGAATCCCACAAGGCTGTCGCCTACATTGCGTACCGCCTCGATCTCAAGTTCCGGGTTGTCAAGCGGGCTTGAAAAGAAAAGGAGGCTGCCCTTTTTTATTTTTAACCTGGTTTCAAGGGCCGAATAGGTTCCGTCCTTTATTGACAAGATGCCGGTTCCCAGTAACTGGCCTGAAGGGGAACTCTTCAGCCCTATTCTGCCCCTGATGCTCCCTTCCAGGCCATAGACCCCTACCTTTACGCCGTCTCCCAAAACGACATTGACGTCCAGGAAGACTTTGGTTGTTTCTCTGCTCCTTTCATCCTTTTCTCCCTCGATCTTGATATCAGGGGAGGGCACAATGGCAGAGGATGAAGCGGAAAGCCCTTGGATACTTGCACGAGGCACTATGATGGTTCCGGTTATCTTGATGTGGTTGTTTTTGATGAATACGAACAGGTCAGGTGAAACAAAAACCTTCTCATAAGGAGTGGTGACTGCCCTGTAGTCCCTCCCGCTGACCTTAAGCAGAAGATCAAGGTCCCTTGGTTTCAACCTGCCCTTCCCTTTTATGGCCAGATTTCCTTCAGGACTCTTAAGAAGTGCAACCATTTGAAGATCCTGGTCCTTTAGAACAAGGGAGGCATCCCTGACATGGAGCATAATGCCATATTCAGGGTAATCGGCCTTTACGTTCGAAAGTTGCAATTTGGCCCGGAGGTGAGGATTGTCTTGAGTTCCAGAAAACCTTAGCTTTGACCTTAGCTTTCCGTCATATACAAAGACCTCAGGGAAAAACTCGTGAATCATTGATAACTCGTTAGAAAGAAGGGTAAACCTGCCGACTATCTCCTGTTTTTTGAATCTGGTGTTTCCCTGCAAAAATCCAGGAAGCGTTACGTTTCCGGAAAGTTCGGTATCCCTGTTAAGTCTTGCAAGCACATTGGCCCAAAGCCTTTTTTTTGAAAGCATCCCCCTTGCAATCAACTTTAACGGCTGGGACCTGTGTATTTCCTCGAAAAAGACTGATGCATCCCTTGTTTCAAGAAATAGGCTTCCCCTTGAAGATGTTCCGTCTCTATGAAAACCTAGCCTGCAATCAAAGGTGCCTGACATGGAGGCCATGCCGCCCCAAAGGGTGGAAAAGGGTTTAAGTGGCATGGAAGATGACGTAAGCTCAAGCCCCATACGACTTTTTCCCATCTCTCCGTTGATACAAAACCTGCCTCCTTGCTGTCTATTTGAGAGACAAACAGCGGTAATACCAAGGCCATTTCTGCCTATTGAAAGACGTGCGGGTTTAACCAGCCTCCATTTTCCTGAAAGACTTGACCCAAGATTTATCTCTTTAAGGAGACCCGTGTACTGAAGTCGCTCGTTGAGACTTCCCGATATTGTCATGTCCGCCATGATACCTTGACCCTGGGATTCTACCCTGAAAGTATGTCTCATCCTTGTGCCTTTAAAAGAGGCATGCAGGGTTGTTAAGGCAATTTCCCTGAAAGAAACGCCTGTTGCATGTAGGATTGCCTTTATTGACGATGTTGCAAGGGCAGCCGAATCAAGGGCGACCTTCAGTGTCTTAAAGGCTACCTGCGGGCACGAAAGATTTCTTCCGCGCGCGTAAAGATGAACCCCGGGATCCTTTCTGCCTCCAAATATATGGCCTTTTACATTTGCCTGTCCCTTAACATTTGGATAGATGGCTGAAAGGTCCGTGCTCCTGAATGCGATCTTTACATCCTGGCTTGACTCCTTCCATAGGCCGTTAACAAACAAGGAGGTATTGGGACCTTTGAAGTAAATGTCGTTCATTGCTATGTCCCCGGCCTTTAAAACCACTGCTCCCTTAAGAAGGTATGGCCTGCCATTTAGTCTTCCTTGAACGCCTTTTAGGCGGACACTTGCCATGGGGCCCCTCTTTCCACCCAACAGCCCGGATGCCTCCACGGCCCCTGAAACCTTTGCCTTAATATCTGGAAAGAGGATACCGAGGTTGATGTCAAGTAAATCTGCCCTTGCCCTGAAACTTGAGTCCTTAAAGAGCCTGCCAGTAAGGCTAAGCCTTCCTCCAAGTGTTGAAACTATGCCCTTTTTTACTAGGAGTCCCTCTCTGGTCCACTCCCCTTTTATGGAAAATGTGCCCTTTTCTTTCCGAGGGAGGGTGAAATCTCCTTTTAGGAAGGCAAGAACATTTCCATCTCCGCCACGAACCTTAGCCCGCGCATGGATGAGGGCAGATGGGAATCTATGGGCGAAATCTTTCGGGTTAAGCCTCTTAAGATCAACAAGGAAGCGCCACCTCGGATGCCCGAGGATATCGTAGAAGACACCCCTTAAAGTGCCCGTTGGAACACCTCTCATCCTGCCCGTGATAAATAGGCGTTTAAGATCCCCCCTTAATGTGGCATCAATAACCGTCTTTCTGGCATTTCTGGGCATCCTTACAAAAACGGCGTGGGCGCTAAGACCAAGACCTTTTCCTAGGACGGAAGCGTTGGCGTCCAAAACAAAGGTGGATTCGTATTCTGAAAGCCTGCCCCTTAGGCGCTTTAGACGAAAGTTTTTCCCCGTTAAGAATGCTGAAAGTTCAACATCCTTTATAATAAAAGGGGATTCGTTCTTGCCGGTCCTTATGGAAAGCTCCCGCACCCTGGCATCCTTAAAGATGAACTTGAGGCAAAATTTGGGCAAACCGGTTACTGACGGGCTGTGTTTTTTATTTTGGTTTCCTTTTTCTTCTTCAATTCTGACATCGATTGTCCCCACTCCGAGAAAATCGATACAGACATTCCTTTCGAAGAGCTTCAAAGGATCCATTTTGATGAGAATGCCTCTGACAATCATCGAATACCCCTGGCCCCTTACCTTCAGGCCCTTTATATCAAGCCCCCTTGAAAGGCTTCCGGTTGTTTCTCCTGCCTGTATTGCGCCTTTTGAAAGTTCCCCGGCTGCCATAAAAAGCAACCTTGGCACCAGCTCGGTATAGAAAGTGGAGAAAAATAAAAACGCCAGGAGGCCAATTAGGGCAATGGTTGCCTTGAGGATTTTTCCGCTCATATTCTAAAAGTCAGGCCCCACACTCAGGTAAAATTTAAAGGGCACGGAAGGCCTGCTCACACCAAAGCCGAAATCCAGCCTTACTGGCCCAAGTAAGGTCTTCAATCTCAAGCCGAATCCAGTCCCAACCTCAACCCTGTTTTCGTAGTCTGGGTCAAAGCTGTTGCCAATATCCAGGAAGACGGCCGCGCTGAGAATCCTGTATATGTGCCTTTCAAGTTCGAGGCTTCCAACTGCAAGGTATCTTCCCCCGATAACGTCCCCAGTCTTCGGATTTTTTGGGCCAAGTTCCTCAAGGGAAAATCCCCTTATGCTGCCTTGGCCCCCTGCGTAAAATCTGGCTGATGATGGGATCTTATCAACCCTTGGCGTAACTGTCGCGCCCAGATTCATACGGGTTATAATCCTGTAGTCCCTAAGGAAACGCCTTATGAACTTGGTGTTTAATTGCGAGCTCAAGTAGGATTTTTCTGCGAAGAATCTACCCAACTCTCCACTTATGCCAAGCTTTATGGAATAGCCCCTGTTTGCATAAAGGACGTTGTCAGCCACTGACTTATTCCAGGAGACAAAGGGCCGAAGCTCCTTGCTATTGTTGGTTTCTCCGCCGATGGTGTAATCCTCGTAACCAAAGTTCACACCTGCGTTCCTTCTCCAGCCCCCTTCCAAGGCCGTGGAATAAATGAGGGAGACGTTGTACTGCCAACCGTTTCTCGAGCTGGTATCGTAGTGCTCTATAAAGGGTTGAAGGGATAGGTAGTCGCTATAGGGCCTCTTAAGTGGAACAAGGTATTCGCCTGAAATAAGGGTCTCCTCCGAGGAAATCTGGAACCTGCTCCTTAAATGATGCCCCATCTTTCCAAGGTAACGCTTTTGCCATTCAAGGGTCACTCTTGGACCAACGTCGGATACGTAACCAAGACCAAGCCTGAAGACATTGGGCCTTTTCATGGGACATGTAACTGTTATAGGAACAGCGTTTTCCCCTGATACATTTTCCTTGGAGTAGTCAAGCTGCACGTCCCTGAAGTAGTCTGAGTCAAGAAGCCGTGTCTTTAAGCGTGACAGCCTTGATACGTCAAAGGGCTCTCCACGCTTGAAATCTGCAAACCTTTTTAAAAAGGAAGGTGAGAGCAAGGTCTTTTCAAATGTTAAGGTCCCGAAATGGTACCTTTGGCCAGTAAAAAGATGAAGAATGATCCTGGCCCTATTGGTTATCGGGTCAACGATTACATCATGCCGCTTATAAAAGGCATCAAGGTAGCCAAGGGCCTGGGCCTTTGAAATAAGGTCTTCCCTAAAGGTCTCGTAGCGTTCCTGTTTGAAAATATCACCAGTCTTTAAAGGGCATTTCTTTAGTAAAGGCCTTAATTCCCCTTTTCCAGGGCCGGTTAGCCTTACTTCAACATGAGAAATGGTTGTCGCCGGTCCCCTGTGGATGTCGTATCTTACCTTGAAGTGGCACCTTCCGGGCCCTTTCTTGAGATTCCCCTTTATACTTGGATTAAAGTAGCCAAAGGGCATAAGGGCCTTTCTTATTTCTGAATAGCCCTTTCTGAAAAGGTGTTCTATCCGTGCAGGGCTGAGACCCTCCTTGTCCTTCTCAGCACATATCTCAAGAAGTGACACCACATTTTCGCGTACTTTCCCTTCTACTCCATTAACCTTTACCTGAACAGTGCATGCACCCTCTGCCCAGATAGTCGAAACGGTAAAAACAAGACAAAAGAAAATGACCCCGCAATTAAGTAGATTTTTTAACACCCTATTTTTGTTTTAAAAGTCTTGATTTTTTATCTTTAGATACCTATCATAAAAAGGATTTGTTTTGAAGTTGCCCGGCTGTTGATTTTTCTTTTTCTTTGTTGAGGTAGTTTATTAAATTTAATTGGTTTCGTTAATATTTTATTAGGCTTATTAAAGGGCATATGAAACCTAAGTATCAATCATCCGCTTACATAACAACCCTTATTTTTTTTCTTGCCTCGCTCCTTACAGTTAAGGCCTGTTACGGATATGACTCTGTATTGAGCCTCTATAACAAGGCGGTCAAGAAAGATCCACTCGTTCTTGAGGCTGAGGCAAAGCTCAAGGCATCTTTTACTGAAAAACCCCTTGCACGTTCCCAGCTCATGCCGCATCTCGAGGCCTCCATGGGCCAGGGATACTACGACAAGAACATATCGGGCGTAGGGCCAAGGGACGTCAGGAAGGACTACTGGGGTGACAACTACGGTGCGAGGCTTATCCAGCCAATATTTAACGGACAGGCCTATATCAGCCTCAAAATGGCGCAAAGCATTATTAGCGCCCAAGAGGCACAACTCCTTTTTGCAAAACAGGAGTTAATCAGGAGGGTGGCCGTTGCCTACCTTGATCTCCTGGATGCAGAGGCGCGGCTAAAGGCTTCTAAGGACAGGGTGAGGCTTGACAGGAAGGTCCTTGATAGGGCCAGGACCTTCCTCAAGGTGGGAACAGGAGACATAGTCTCTGTCAAGGAGGCTGAGGCCCGCCTTGATTCGGCAAAGGCGGCGGTAATCCGTGCCAAGAACCTCGTTTCTGTCAAAAAAACGAACCTTTCCATCGTCACCCACTCCCAGGTGGGAGACATCCTTGACGTGCGAAAAATTACCCCCGTTCCACCAGACCCTGATGATCCCCAAAAATGGATAGAAGCGGCCCTTGACAACCAGCCCATCCTCAAAGAGGCGAGCAAGAGACTACTTCTTGCAACCCAGAAGGTGGAACATGAAAAAAGGGCCAGGTGGCCAAGGATAGACCTCGAGGCGGCTGCCGACTACGCCAATGGACAGTTCCTCCCTGATGTTATTTACCGGGAGGCCCACGGAGTATTTAAGTTCACGTTTCCGCTCTACCTTGGCGGCTCAATAGGAGCAAAGGTTGAAAAGGCACAGGCAGAGGCGGTGGCTGCAAGACACAGGCTTAACCATTTCAGGGACATTGTGACCCTTCAGACGAAAAACGCCTTCTCCACGCTCAAGGACAGCGTGGCCCTTGTGGATGCCGCAGCCCTTGCTCTTGAATCCGCCAAGGTCTCCATGGATGCCACCAATAAGGGTTACGAGGTGGGAACCAGGGATGTAATAGATGTCCTTGACCAGACGGACAAATACATATTCAGGAAGAAGCAGTACTTCCATGCCCTTTATAACCATCTAAAGGCTAGGATTCTGCTAAAGAGCGCTTCCGGGACCATTGGGGAGGCAGATCTGAGGTCCCTGGAGGGTTTGTTACAAAAGCAGCCAGAGGAGAAGGATTCAAAAAATGGCTAAGAAGAAGAGAATTGCAATTCTGATAGTGGTCGTTTTGCTGGCAGTGCTTGCTTACCGCTTATACCAGCGGGAAGAAAACGGGGGTAATAGCGGCGTCCTTACCATATACGGCAACATAGATATCAGGCAGGTGCAGCTTGCTTTTTACGACGAGGGACGAATCCAAAAACTCCTCGTGGATGAGGGAGCCACTGTTAAGGCAGGGGATCTTTTGGGGATCCTTGATGATAGCAGGTTAAAGGCGACCGTAGGCAAGCTCGAAAAGGACGTTGCCGCCCAGGAACAGGTTGTCACCAGAATGCACAACGGCTCCCGGCCCCAGGAGATAAAGGCTGCCCATGCAAAGGTCATGAAGGAAGAGGCCGCGGTTAAAGACGCCCTTATAACCTTCAAGAGGCTAAAGGAGCTTTCAAAAACCAAATACGTCTCAAGGCAGCAGTTGGACGATGCCCGGGCCCGGCTCGACATGGCCCGTGCGGCCCTTAAGGAGGCAAAACAGATATACTCCTTAGCCCTTGAAGGACCTCGCGTAGAAGACATAAGGGCTGCAGAGGCACGGCTTGGATCTCTAAAAAATGCCCTTAAGCTTGCCCGTGAAAAGCTCAAGGATTCAAGGCTATATGCACCAGCAATAGGCATAATCCGCGACAGGATACTTGAGCCAGGTGACATGGCCTTTCCTGAAAGGCCTGTCTTTACCCTTGCCCTTACCGACCCCCTTTGGGTACGGGCCTACGTGCCAGAGCCTGAGCTTGGAAAGATAGCCCTTGGGATGAGGGCCACCGTTACCGTTGACAGCTACCCGGATGAAACATTCAAGGGATGGATAGGATACATTTCCCCTACCGCGGAATTCACGCCCAGAAACGTGGAAACCCCGGATCTTAGAACAAGGCTCGTTTACCAGGTGCGGGTCTATGTGTGCAATGCACAGAACAAGCTAAGGCTTGGAATGCCCGCAACGGTCAAGGTGGATCTAACCGGTGAGAAACTTAAAGGGCCAATAAGACCATCTGAAATCTGCAAAGAAGCCAAAGAAAACCAGTAGGCAAGGTCATGGCCCACTCCCAGCCAAGGCAAGACGATTTCTGCATAGTTGCCTCTGGCGTCAGAAAACACTTCATCTCTGGCAAAAAGACCATTGTTGCCCTTGACGACTGTTCATTCAATGTGAAATCCGGCATTGTTACAGGGCTCATTGGCCCAGACGGGGCTGGAAAGACCACGTTCATGAGGCTTTGCTCAGGACTTCACGTACCGGATGCAGGAAGCCTCGAGGTCCTTGGTTTTGATGTAACCTCTGACTTTCTGGACGTACAGGCCAACATCCGCTACATGCCCCAGAGGTTTGGCCTGTATGAGGACCTTACCGTCCAGGAGAACCTGGATCTCTATTCGGACCTTCTAGGCGTCCCCCCTGACAAGAGACAGGCGAGATACGACATCCTCATGAAAATGACTGGCCTTGCCCCATTTACGGGAAGGCTTGCCGGTAGGCTCTCTGGAGGCATGAAACAGAAGCTTGGGCTTGCCTGCACACTCATTAAGCCCCCAAGGCTTCTCATCCTTGATGAGCCCACAGTGGGTGTGGACCCTGTGTCGAGAAGGGAGCTTTGGCAAATCGTCTACTCCCAGGTCAAGGAGCAGGGAATGAGCGTTCTTTTGAGCACTGCATACCTTGACGAGGCGGAAAGGTGCCAGGAGGTCATCTTGATGCACGAGGGCCATGTGCTTGGCCAGGGAGTGCCATCAAGTTTCAGCAGGCCCCTTTCCGGTCACTGCTTCATGCTCAAGGGGCCCAGGGAAAAGAAAAGGCATATCCAAAGGGAGCTTGCCAACAGGGACGAGGTCATAGACGCGCTTATCCTTGGAGAGAAAATCCGCCTTGTGACAATGGATGAAATGGGGCCACAGGACGTAAGAAAGACCTTTGACCTTTCAGAGGACATTGAAATTGAAGGGTCTGAGCCCCGTTTTGAAGACGCCTTCATTTACCGTTTGAAGAAGAGGCTGGTAAGCCTGGGAAGAAGCGTAAAATTCAAAATCATCACCCACAAGAGGGTGGCCGGCAGCCCAGAAGACGAGGTCATTGTGGTAAAAAACCTCAAGAGGCGTTTCGGAGACTTCTACGCAGTAAACGGAATAACCTTTACTGTAAAAAGGGGGGAAGTATTTGGCCTTTTGGGTGCAAACGGAGCAGGAAAGACAACCACCTTCAGGATGCTGTGCGGGCTTCTCCCAGCCTCTGAAGGTGAGCTTTACGTGGCTGGAAAAAATCTCAGGGAGGCAAGGGCCGAGGCCAGGGAGCGCATCGGATACATGGCCCAGAAGTTCTCTCTCTACGAGGATCTGACCGTAATCCAGAACCTCAACTTCTTCTCGAGCGCCTACGGCCTTTATGGCAAAAGGCAGAGAGAACGTGTCCAGTGGGCACTTGATGCCTTTGACTTAAAGGAAGAGGAAAACAGCATAAGCCGCGATCTTCCCTTGGGCTTCAAGCAAAGGCTTGCCCTTGCGGCAGCCCTCATGCACGAACCTGACATAATCTTTCTTGATGAGCCCACTTCCGGGGTTGACCCCTTGGCGCGCAGGCAGTTCTGGGCCCACATAAACTCCCTGGCAGATGCAGGTGTCACTATAATGGTGACAACGCACTTCATGGAAGAGGCAGAATACTGCGACAGGGTGGTCATAATGAAGCGCGGACGCATCCTGGCAAAGGGTACCCCAGAGGAGTTAAAGTCAAGGTACCATCCTCCTGGTGTTACCAACCCCACAATGGAGGACACCTTCATTACCCTTATAGAGATGAAGGAGGCCGCCTAAAATGACTTCTTTACGAAACGAAAGCAGCCTTTCTATGATGCGTCTTAAAGGCCTCATAAGAAAGGAAGTCAAGCAGATAATAAGAGACCCGTCCAGCATCGGTATTGCCTTTTTTCTGCCCGTCATACTGCTTATTATTTTCGGCTACGGCGTATCCCTTGATGCAGAACACGTCCCCTTGGGGCTTGTGGTTGAGCATCCAGGGCCTGAGGCAAACGGGTTCATGGCAGGATTCCAGGACTCTGAGTACTTTGAGCCGATCTTATACCATTCGGTCCAGGAGGCGGAAAAGGCCCTTATTGAAAGAAAGATAATGGGAATTGTCTGGACGAGAAGCGACTTTGCAAGGACCTTGCTTTCAAGTTCTGAGGCCCCCATAGGCGTCATTGTAAACGGGGTGGATGCAAACCAGGCAAGGATAGTTGAGGGCTACATCACAGGGGTGTGGATGAAATGGCTCGTATCCTATGCTCGAAGCCATGGCCTTGCCCTAAAGGTGCCCATCAGGGTGAAACACCGGATTTGGTTCAACTCCGCAGTAAGAAGCAGAAACTTCCTCGTTCCTGGCCTTATAGCCGTAATCATGACACTTATAGGCGGGATGCTTACCTCCATGGTGGTTGCCAGGGAGTGGGAGCGCGGCACCATGGAGGCCCTTCTCGTTACCCCTGTAAGGGTCAAGGAAATAATCCTGGGAAAGGTGATACCATACTTCTTTCTTGGAATGGGCGGCATGGTTCTTTCCGTCTTCATCGCCATCGTGGTGTTTCACGTCCCCTTTAGAGGCTCCTACCTTGCCCTTGGCTTTGCCTCGTCCCTCTTTATGCTTACTGCCATTGCCCTTGGGCTCATTATATCAACGGCTGCTGGAAGCCAGTTCGTTGCAGGCCAGATAGCAATAGTAATCACCTTTCTTCCTGCATTCATGCTTTCAGGCTTTGTATTTGACATAAATTCCATGCCCTACCCCATTCAGATAATAACCCATATTGTTGCGGCAAGATATTTCGTAAGCATTCTCCAGAGCCTGTTCCTTGCAGGCAACATCTGGCCCATTTACATAGTGAACTGTTTGTGGCTTGCAGGCATGGCACTGGTGTTTTTCAGGATAATAAGGAAAAAATCACACAAGAGGCTTGTTTAAAACCATGCAGGAGGCACCTTGCTAAGAAGAATCCTTGCACTTACCATCAAAGAATTCATTGGGATACTTAAGAACAAAAAAAGCCGCATGGTGCTTATTCTCCCGCCCATTGCCCAGATCATAGTCTTTGGCTATGCTGCTACCTTTGACCTGAAAGACGTTCCCGTTGCCATATACAACGAGGACCAGGGGCAGATCTCAAGGGACGTGATCGCAAGGTTTCGAGGCTCAAGGGTTTTCAAGATCATAGGGACCATGGAGTCTGACGGCCAGATAGCCCCGGTGATAAACCTAAAAAAGGCCTTGATAGTCCTTCACTTTCACAGGGATTTTTCAAGGGACATCTTGAGGGGCGGCTCAGGTAACCTGCAGGTAATTCTTGACGGAAGAAACTCCAACACCGCCCTTCTTGCCCTGAACTACGTTCATACCATAATCGCAGACTTCAACAAGGCCTGGGCGGCTGAAAACGGCAGGGGCCGGCCTCCTGCAAGGCTGGTGGTCCGTTCATGGTTCAACCGGATGCTTGATTCTCACTGGTTCATAATCCCCGGTATAGTGGCCCTTTTGACCATAGTGGTCACCCTGGAGGTCACGGCCCTTTCTGTTGCCAAGGAAAGGGAGGCCGGTACCTTTGACCAGCTCCTTGTCACCCCCATGACCCCCTTTGAGATACTTGTGGGGAAATCCCTTCCAGGGCTCATAATAGGTCTAATAGAGGGAAGTTTCATCATATTCGTAACCTGTTTCTGGTTTGACATCCCCTTAAGGGGCAGTCTCCTGGTACTCTACTCAGGGCTCTTTACCTTTCTGTTGTCCGCCATTGGCATAGGCCTCATGATATCCTCCATCTCCCTTACCCAGCAGCAGGGGCTCATGGGTGCCTTCATGTTTCTAGTGCCTGCCGTGGTCCTTTCCGGTTTTGCAACTCCCATTGCCAACATGCCCAAGCTCGTTCAGGACTTTACCCTGCTAAATCCCATGAGGTACATCCTCGTTATCGTAAGATCCGTATTTCTCCAGGGGGCAGGCTTTGAATTGCTCTGGACCCAGTATGTTCCAATGGCGATCATAGGAATAGTCACCCTCGCTATTGCTGGGTTTCTCTTCAAAAGAAGGCTTTATTAGAAAACGGTCGCGGGTTGCCATCTGCGCCTGGCGCGTTTTTTGTGTCTCTTTTAGTGGATGAAACAAGAATTGGGAAGGTGGGCCTTAAAAAGGTCATCTCTGTGGAAATAAAGCAACTAATCAGGGAGGCGCTTACAGCCCTTCCCCAGCGTCAGCATGAAGTGGTCAGCCTCAGACTGCTGCGTGGCCATTCTTTCAAAGAGATAGCAAGGCTCCTTGATATGAAAGGAGGGAAGGCGGATTAAAATGGTTAAAAAAAATTCGGGAAATTTTTGGTAAAAACATCATCATGGCAAGGAGTATATGACGATGAAAGACAACAGCTAATCCTGAAACGCAGGAGACTCCTTTCAAAGCTGAAAGATGCCCTTGAGACAGGATCAATGCCTATGGATGAACTTGATACGCTTACAAGAAAAATCACCCAACTGAACGTGCAGCTTGCGCGTATTCCCAAAAGAGAACTTGAAGGCCTGAAACAGGTCTTTACGCCAAGGGAGCGGGCAAGGTATCTCCTTTTTTCGCAAAAGTTCTCAAGACAGGCAAGGATGCTCATAGGAAGGCACAGGGGGACGGGGGCCAGGCGGCGGGACAAGGCCAACGCCTTAGCAACGCCTTCAAAAAGGCACTTATACGGCGGGACCGGCAAACCTCTTTCTTGTTGCAAGCAGCAGGGCAAGGCTTAGGATCAAGGCGGAAAGTCCGCAGAAAAAAATGGTTAGGCGTACGCCGAAAACAGATGCGAGCTTTCCCTGAAGAAGGCTCCCGAATGGGAAAAGGCCCATAAAAGAGGTGGTGAAAAGTCCCATTATCCTGCCCCTCAGCTCGTTGACCGAGTAAATTTGGAGGAGACTGATGGCACTCGTGGAACAGATGACCATTACGAAACCGCTCACGAACAATATGGAACAGGCTTCGGCGAAGGTCCTGCTCAAGGCCACTGCCGTTATTGATGCGGGAAAGAGGACCGCGCCGAACCGCCACCATTTCATCCTGTTTTTCATATGCCCGAACTGGGCCACAAAACCAGCTCCCAGCAGTGCACCGAGTCCGTTAGCAGCGCACATGAGCCCGTAGTACTTGGCGTTGAGACCAAGAACGTCCCTTCCTAGGGAAGGAAGAAGGATTGAATAGGGCAGAAGAAGTATTCCGAAGCCCGTTATGTTAATAAGGATCATCAAGAGAAGCGGTTTAGTCCTGATGAAAGACAATACCTCGCTGATATCTGAGCAGGGGGATCTCCGCCGCTTCTTCAGGGGACGGTTGGTTCCTGGATACCTTCTTCTAACAAAGAAGAGGACCGATATAACGGCTACTGCAGACGCCGCCTTGAAATAGAAACATTCTGACATAAATCCGGCCTGCATAAGGAAACCAGCCAGTGCAGGCCCGCCGAACCTCGCAAGGTTGAAGGCTACTGAATGCACGGCTATTCCGTTAGTGATGTCTTCTCTACCCACCAAGTCGTAGATCAAGGACTGCCTTGCAGGCACCTCGAAGGCCATGCCGGTTCCGAGAACCAGGGCAAGAAAAAGTATGACGGAAAAGGATATCATGCCAAGGTGGATAAGTATCCCGAATGCCAGTGCCTGAACCATTATCAGGGTCTGAATGAATACCAGGAAGGAAACCTTTGGCAGCCTGTCTGCAAGGACGCCACCTGCAAGGGAGAAAAAAAGCAGGGGAAGCCCGGCAACAGCACCGAGAAGCCCAACATGGAAGGGATCTCCGGTCAATTCGAGAACGAGCCACCTCTGGGCTGTGCCTTGAACCCACGTACCAAGAAGTGCAAGGGCCTGCCCCATAAGGAAGACCCGGTAGCCTTTATGCCTGAAGCTTGAAACTCCCCTTGGCCAGACGGACACCTTAGAAGGAGGCCCGTGCAAAATCCTTTGCAAAATAGGTGATTATGATATCGGCTCCAGCCCTACGGAAGGCCGTGAGCGATTCCTGAACCACGAGGTTCTCGTTGAGCCAACCGTTCTGGACCGCTGCCTTTATCATGGAGTATTCACCACTGACCTGGTATGCTGCAATCGGCAGGGCAAACTCCTGGCGAAGCATCCTGATTATGTCAAGATAGGGCATGCCCGGCTTCACCATTAGGATGTCTGCCCCTTCTTCCATGTCGAGGGTGGCCTCCCTGAATGCCTCTCGGCTGTTTGAAATGTCCATTTGGTAGGAACGCCTGTCCCCAAACTGCGGAGCACACTCTGCTGCATCTCTGAAGGGACCATAAAAACTCGATGCGTATTTTACCGCATAGGACATGATTGGAACGTGGTCAAAGCCGTTATCGTCCAGGACCTCCCTGATGGCACCTACCCTTCCGTCCATCATGTCCGAGGGTGCAAGCATATCCGCACCTGCCCTGGCATGGGAAAGGGCCGCCTTCTGTAAAAGCCCCAGAGTGGCGTCGTTATCGATGCGAAAGACCCCCTTCTTCTCCTTGACCACAACGCCGCAGTGACCATGGGAGGTGTATTCGCAGAGACAGACGTCTGTAACCACGAGAAGGTCTGGTACCGCCTTTTTTACTGCCTCAACGGCCTTCTGGACGATTCCCGACTTTATCCAGGCATGTGAGCCCTTGGAGTCCTTTTTTTCGGGAATGCCGAACAGCAAGATGGCTGGCAGGCCGAGATCGTAAACCTCCTTGGCCTCTTCAACTATATAATCAATGGACATCTGGTGAACACCGGGCATTGATGCAATTGGCTCTTTAACATTCCTACCCGGAACCGCGAACAGGGGATACATGAGGTGCTGTGATGATACGCAATGTTCCCTAACAAGCGCACGGAATCGGTCGTTCTGTCTGAGCCTTCTTGGCCTGTACTCCGGAAACATCATAGGGCGAGCCACTCCTTTAACTTCGAGATTACTATTTCTAATTCATGCGGGTCTCTTATGCAGTCATTGCAGCCTGCGTCCTGAAACTTTTCCCGGTCCTCCTCGGAAAAATCGGGACATATTACAAGGATGGGAATCTTATCTGTGGAAGCAGACTGTTTAAGAAGTACACTGACCGACTGGGCATTAAGGATTGGAACATTCTTCCTGATAATAATCAGGTCTGGTTCCTGGTCCCGTGCGATATCAAAGCCCGTCTGCCCATCTTCTGCCACTATTAGCTCAAAGGGAAAGTCTTGGGCAATCCGAGAAAAAATTTGTTTTCCTTCAGGCTTGTCGTCCACCAAAAGTACGACCGGCTTGTTCTCATTACCCATAAAAGGTTCTCCTAGCTGTTAGATTCGTAACAGATACGGATTAGACGGTTTATGAAAAGCTCGGGATTTTCCACCGCGTCGGATGGAACGTTGAATTCGGCCTGTCCTGTCCTCTCCCTGATGAGTGTAAGGCCGTATTCCAATATGCTTGTAAGGCGTTCACACTGACTATATAGGCTCGCGGGATCAAAACGGCATGCATCGAGAATCTTGTCCACGGCCTCATCGTCAAATGTGATGTCAATTTCACACCTGTTGAAAAATGATGCCTCGTAGCTCTTGATTTGCTGTATCCAGAACAGTACGTTAGCCGCCGCTTCATCCACGCTCAAATCATCCTTCAGGCAGAGGTGGGCGATAAGCTCCTTGCGGTTCTCATTCAGGGTGACTCCCTGCTCCCGCCATGAAGAAAGACGCCTGGAAGCGAGGCCGTTGATTATCTGCTCCTTTTCATGATGAACCATGGCCTCGTACCGGCTGATGCGTTCAGGACTGTGCGGTTCCCTCAAAAGCTCTTCCAGGGCACTTTCAGGATCTTCTACAAGATCACGGGTAACAACCAAAAAATCGATGTCCGTTGAAGGAAGGGCCTTTTCAAAAGGAAGAAGCGCCCGCTCTATGACACTTACGAGGGCCCTGGCCCCTGTCTTTTCATGGTAGGCATGGGAAGCAAGGAGCCTGAAGGACTCTTTTTCAAACTTGAGATCGATGCCATAGGCCCTGAAATCCTGTTTCTTGCTCACGATCACGGGACTTTTTGGATTCTTGAGTATCTCAAAAAGGTCGTCCTCTGTTAACTCCTCAAGAACGGCGATGACGGGAAGCCTGCCTATAAATTCGTTTTCAAAACCAAATTCCACTAGGTCCTGTGGCTTGACCTTTTTAAGCCACTCCTGTTCCTCGCGCAAGTCGAGCTCGGCTCCAAAACCTATGCCCTGCGCAGAAAGCCTCTTTTTTATAATATCTGAAAGACCGGAAAAGGCCCCGCTCACTATGAATAGGACGTTTTTGGTATTTATGGTTTTTTTCATCCTCTTACCGGTCTTTCTAAAGTGCTCTATGGCCTCGAGTTGGGAAATGGGGTCATGTGGCGTCTTAAGATCCACCTCTGTTTCTTCAAGGGGTTTCAAAAGTGCCCTTTGGACACCGGATCTCGACACATCCGGCCCACGTAGCCCGTCGGTGGCGGCTATCTTGTCTATCTCGTCAATATATATTATTCCGTAACGGGCCTTTCCAATGTCCCCGTCCGCCTCCTTGACGAGGTCTCTCACGAGGTCCTCCACGTCCCCGCCCACGTAACCCGTCTCACTGAACTTTGTGGCGTCTCCCTTCACAAAAGGAACTCCTAGCTTAGCTGCTATGAGTTTTATGAGGTATGTCTTCCCCACCCCGGTAGGTCCGATAAGTATTATGTTATTTTTGATGTTGCCAACCGGGTGACGGCTTTTCCCGCGTCTTTCGAGATAGGCGATCTTGTTAAAATGCGTACATATCTTGGTGGCGAGAACCGCCTTGGCCTCGTCTTGCTTTACCACGTATTCGTTCAGATATTCCTCAAGCTCCCTCGGTTTGATACTGAAATTTACTACTCCGCCCTTTTTCTTGGCTTGTTCCTCTGTATGATCTGTTTCTTCTACTTTTGCCTCGCCGGGGAAAACCATCTGAGATATAACCTTGACCCTGCCACCATACTTCTTGGCAAGGTATTCGCTAATTTCCTTCTCGAGGGTTTTCCGTGAGGGAAAAGGCCTTTCGGACTCGTCCTCATCCCTTGGGGCCGTCTTATTTTTCTCGATATCCGTCCAGCCACTATCCATAGAAACACGGTCGATATCGAGTTTATTACAATCTGACGGTTTTCGGCGGCTTACACCCTTTTCATTAGGGGAAGCTGCCGAACCGCATCGTTTGCAATCATCATCCATGAAATTCACATTAACACAATCGATTTTCCTTCTCAACTTTATACACTTTTTATTTTCCATGACTTCAGTTACTA
The DNA here is from genome assembly GCA_015493475.1 of Deltaproteobacteria bacterium. Classification (GTDB taxonomy): domain Bacteria; phylum Desulfobacterota; class Dissulfuribacteria; order Dissulfuribacterales; family QOAL01; genus JAADCZ01. Next base: position 33,903 of record WGDC01000026.1, on the reverse strand, counting down.
TTGACCCTGTCGAAGAGAGTTCTTTTTCTGCTTTTTAAAAGAAAAAATAATTATTTGAGGTAGTTATGAAATCTAACTCAAAACAGAACGTACTAATACTGGATTTCGGTTCCCAGACCACGCAGCTCATTGCCAGGCGGGTCAGGGAGGCCCAGGTCTACTGCAAAATTCACCCGTTTAATATAAGTATCGACAAAATAGTGGCAATGGCTCCAAGGGGCATTATCCTTTCCGGAGGTCCGTCCAGCGTCTATGACAATGACGCACCGAGGATTGACAGAGAAATATTAGACCTCGGCATACCCCTTCTCGGTATATGTTACGGTATGCAGCTTACAGGCATGCTCCTTGGCGGTCGCGTGGAAAGAAGCGAGCACAGGGAGTACGGACACGCAAAACTCATCATAGACGAACCTGACGAGATATTTTATGGCCTTGCCGGTGGAAAGCCTGGACACCAGGTTTGGATGAGCCACGGGGACAAGGTGGAAAATATCCCTAAGGGTTTCAAGGTTCTTGCCCATAGCGCTTCATGTCCTGTCGCCGCCATGGCACATGCCGAAAGATCCATCTTTGGCGTCCAGTTCCATCCGGAGGTAGCCCACACCGAGATAGGATCCGATGTGCTGCGAAATTTTCTTTTCAGGGTGTGCAAGTGCGTTCCTGACTGGACAATGGAATCCTTTGTTTCCACAACCATTGAGGAAATAAGGCGCAAGGCTCAAGACGGCAGGGTAATATGCGCGCTTTCCGGCGGCGTGGATTCCACCGTCACCGCTCTTCTTATTCACAGGGCCATTGGCGGCAATCTGTCATGCGTATTTGTAAATAACGGGCTTCTCAGGAAAAACGAGCCAGAGACAGTCCTGGCCTTTTTAGAACAGTTTCGCCTAAACGTGGTCTACGTTGACGCTGAAGAAAGGTTTCTCACGAAGCTCAAGGGTATTGAGGACCCTGAGAAAAAGAGGAAAATCATAGGTAATGAATTTATAAAAATCTTCGAGGAGGAAGCGGCAAAAATCGGACACGTTGACTTTCTTGCACAGGGCACGCTGTATCCCGACGTCATAGAAAGCGTGTCCTTCAAGGGGCCCTCCGCGACCATAAAGAGCCACCATAACGTAGGAGGGCTGCCGGAAGTCATGAAGCTTGACCTCATCGAACCCCTCCGGGAACTTTTCAAGGACGAGGTGAGAAAGGTCGCAAAAGAGCTTGGAATGCCCTACGAGCTTATAAACCGTCACCCCTTTCCAGGGCCGGGTCTCGCCATAAGGATACTCGGCGAGGTCACGCGGGACAGGCTGAATATCCTCAGGGAAGCGGATCATATAGTACTCGAAGAGATGAAGGCATCCGATTGGTACTGGATGGTCTGGCAATCCTTTGCTGTACTTCTTCCAATTAAGACTGTGGGCGTTATGGGGGATGAAAGGACCTACGATCACGTTATAGCCATTCGTGTGGTAGACAGCCTCGACGCCATGACGGCAGACTGGTCTAAGCTCCCATATGACCTCCTTGGCAGGATGTCCAGCAGGATAATTAACGAAGTAAGGGGAGTTAACAGGGTGTGTTACGACATCAGCTCCAAACCCCCCGCAACGATTGAATGGGAATAGGCGGCAAGGACATTAAACCGCAACCCTGTATGCAGGCAAGTTATGGACGCACCAGGATTCACCCATCTTCATCTTCACACCGAATATAGCCTCCTTGACGGGGCTATCCGGCTCAAGGACCTGTTTCCGAGGGCTAAGGAGTTTGGTTACGACTCCATAGCCATTACCGACCATGGCAACATGTACGGTGTCCTCAAGTTCTACGAGGGGGCGATAAGGGCTGGAATAAAACCCATAATCGGTTGTGAGTTATACGTTGCCCCTGGCAGCAGGAAGGACAGAAACGCCAGGAGCCAGTCACAGGCAGCCTTTCACCTTGTGCTACTCGCCATGAATGGGCATGGTTATAAAAATCTCTTGAAGCTCGTCACTGTGGCTAATTTCGAGGGATTCTATTACAAGCCCCGGGTTGACAAGGAAATTCTCCAGGAGCTTAACGGAGGGCTCATTGCGCTTTCAGCCTGTCTGCATGGCGAAGTGAGCCATGCCTTTTTGAGAGGTGATGAAAAGGCGGCTTGCAGCTTAGCAGAGACATACGCTAGCATCTTCAAAGACAGATTTTACCTCGAACTCCAGGAAAATGGGATTCCTGAGCAAAAACAGGTCAACGAGGCCATGGTTCACCTGTCAAGAAAGCTCGGGATTCCGGTGGTAGCCACAAATGACTGCCACTACCTCGACAGGGAAAATGCGGACGCCCATGACGTCCTTCTCTGTATTCAGACCGGCAAAACGGTAAACGAAAAGAACAGAATGAGGTTCTCAACAGACAGCCTCTACTTTGCCTCCATGGAGGAGATGGCCCGCCGTTTCGCCTGGTGCCCGGAGGCCCTCGCCAACACCCGAGAAATAGTCTCCATGTGTGACGTGGAAATAGAGACAGGTAGGCATCACTTTCCCTTTTTCAGGATTGATAAGGGGAAAACCTACGAGGAGGTATTTGACAGGCAGGCGAGAAAGGGATTTGAGGAGCGAAAAACGCAACTAGGCCTTTCTGAAGATGAATACAGGTTATACCAGGACAGGCTCGAGGAGGAACTCGCAATCATAAAGGAAAAGGGGTTTGCTTCCTATTTTCTCATAGTTGCGGACTTCATAAACTGGGCAAAGAACCACGAAATCCCGGTTGGGCCAGGCAGGGGGTCTGCGGCAGGCTCCCTGGTTGCTTACTCCATGGGCATAACGGAGATAGATCCGGTACGCTACGGCCTTTTCTTTGAGCGTTTTCTCAACGTGGAAAGGGTCTCCCTTCCAGATATAGACGTTGACTTTTGCATGGCTAAAAGGGACGAGGTAATAAGGTACGTCACTGAAAAATACGGAGGCGAGGACTTTGTTGCGCAGATAATCACCTTTGGCCAGATGAAGGCAAGGGCTGTAATAAGGGACGTTGGAAGGGGGCTTGGCATGTCCTATCATGAGGTGGACAGGATAGCAAAGCTCGTTCCCGAAAAACTCAACATAAGCCTTGAGGAGGCCCTGAAGCTTGAGCCCAAGCTCAAGGAGCTTTCTGCGAATGATGGCCAGGTTGAACGGCTCCTCACCATAGCCAGGGCTCTTGAGGGGCTCCCGCGCCATTCCTCCACCCATGCTGCTGGGGTGGTTATCTCGGACAAACCCATGGTAGAATACCTGCCCCTTACCAAGGGTCAAGAGGGAGAGACAGTAACACAGTTTGACATGAAGGACGTGGAGAAGGTTGGACTAATCAAGTTCGACTTTCTTGGACTGAAGACTCTTACGGTTATCGATACTGCAATAAAGCTTATAAAGAAGCACCACGGTATGGAGATAGATCTTTCCTCCATTTCCATAGACGACGATAAGACCTTCAAACTCCTTCAGGACGGTGACACAACGGGCGTTTTCCAGCTTGAAAGCTCAGGGATGAAAAACCTTATCAGGCAGCTTAAGCCCACAACCTTTACGGATCTCATTGCCCTTGTTGCCCTTTACAGGCCAGGCCCCCTCGAGAGCGGAATGGTTTCTGACTTTGTAAAGAGGAAACATGGACAGGTGGAGGTAAAGTACCTTCTTCCCGAACTTGAACCCATTCTCAAAGAGACCTACGGGGTCATTGTGTACCAAGAACAGGTCATGAAGATCGCCCAGGAGCTCGCCGGTTACAGCCTTGGCGAGGGTGACCTCCTCAGGCGCGCAATGGGCAAGAAGATAGCCGATGTCATGGAGGCTCAGAAAGAGAGGTTCATGAAAGGCGCCTTGGAAAGAGGCATTGACAGGGAAAAGGCCGAAATCATCTTCGACCTCATGGCCAAGTTTGCCGGCTACGGCTTCAACAAGAGCCATTCCGCCGCCTATGCCCTCATCTCTTACCAGACGGCCTGGCTCAAGGCACATTACCGCATACCATTCATGACTTCCCTCCTCTCAAACGAGCTTGGGAACACTGACGGGGTAGTAAAGTTCCTCGGGGAGTGTCGTTCTAGCGGAATCGAGGTCCTCCCTCCCGACATTAACAGAAGCGACGAGGACTTCACCATAGAGGACGACAAGATACGCTTTGGCCTTGCGGCTGTCAAAAATGTTGGAGCAAGTGCCATCCGAGTAATAATAAAGGAAAGGGAGGAACATGGCCTATTTGAAGACTTCACTGATTTCGTCTCAAGGGTTGATCTTAAAAAGGTCAACAAACGGGTAATCGAGGGCCTGGTAAAATCAGGAGCCCTTGATTGTTTCGGCCTCAAGAGGTCCCAGCTTTTTAAAAGCATAGATGCCGCAATAGAGTTCGGCCACAAAAAGCAGAAAGAAAAAAGCCTTGGTCAAAAATCTCTCTTCGACAACGTCTCCACACTTGTCGAGGGCGCTTCCTCCTTCAATATCCCGGACGTGGACGAGTGGGAGGAGATGGACAGGCTGTCCATGGAAAAGGAGGCTCTTGGATTCTATGTAAGCGGCCATCCCCTTGACGCCTTCAGACAGGATATTTCCATTCTGACCAGCGTTACCGCAGGTAACCTGTCTGGAATTCCAGAAGGAACCAGGCTTTGCCTCGCCGGCGTTGTCAGGTCTAAAAAGGATAAACTTACGAAAAAGGGGACCAAGATGGCCTTTTTCATCCTTGAAGACCTGACAGGCTCGGTGGAGGTGATATGTTTTCCAGAGGCGTATTCGAGATTCAGTGAGGTTATAGCCTCGGAGAAACCAATCTTTGTTGAAGGTCTCCTTAAAAAGGAGGGAGAAAACAGTGAATCGGCAACCTATAAGATTATAAGCGAAAAGGTGGAGCTCCTCGAAGAGGTATGCGCGAGAAAGACCTGCGGCGTCATAATAGATATCAAGGAAGACCAGGTTGGAACGGAAATGGTGAAACAGCTCAAAGACGTATTGAAACGCGCCAGGGGAAAACTGCCTGTAACTCTAAGTATACGGATAAACAATAAGGGCATTGTTCACCTTTCCCTGCCCGACGAGTTCAATGCGCGCCTTGACGAGGAGCTTGCTGAAAACATAACGCGCGTCCTCGGCTATCCAGCACTCAGGCCAAAGTACGAGCAGCAGGAAACCCTGGTTTAATGTGCCTCCCGCAAAGCGGAAACATACAGAAACATACAAATTTACCCCTCGCTTCATCCAGGGCAAAGAGGGAGCCGCTGCATAACGGCCTCTCTTGAGGCGAGCCCTACGCAACCGCGATTCGAAACACATGTCAGCCAGCCTCACCCATCGTGCGTTGAAAACCTGTAGCCTACGCCTGCATGAGTCAGGATATACTTGGGATTTGCCGGGTCCGGTTCTATCTTCTTCCTGAGCCTCCTTATGTGCACATCAAGTGCGCGAGACCAGGGGTACACTTCCTTTTTATTCCATAGATGGCTGCTCAGAAATTCCCTGCTCAGGACCTTCCCCTTGTTTTCTAGAAAGAGGGTCAGGAGCTCAAACTCCTTTTTGGTAAGCTTCACGCGTTTTCCATTTACCTCTATTATCCTCTTTTGGCGGTAAATCTTCAGCTTACCGAGGTCCAACGGCTCTATCATGGCAGCAGTGGCTTGACGGCGCCTCAAGCACGCACGTATCCTGGCTTCAAGCTCCAAGTACTCAAAGGGTTTCGTAACATAGTCGTCTGCGCCAACTTCAAGGCCCCTTATCTTGTCCGGCAATGAATCACGGGCGCTTACAATTATTATGGGAATGTTCGACAGCCTTCTCAGCTTCTGGCATATCACCAGACCGTCTATGTCAGGCAGTTTAAGATCAAGCACTACGAGATCCGGGGAAATGGAACTGAAATTTTCAAGTACCTCCCTGCCAGTTGACGCGCCCACGGTTTCAAAGCCATCAAGTCGCAACTGGTCCATCAGCACCGTTCTTATATCTTGGTCATCCTCGATGACCAGTATCTTGGCCGCAACCATAGTCTCAGTCCCTCTTGCGTATCCCAAGGCATGGAATCAAAAAATAGAAGCAGCTTCCACGCCTGCCCAGTCCCCTGTCACAAACGCCTATCCTGCCGCAGTGGGCCTCTATAATTCCCTTTGCAATAGCAAGGCCGAGCCCCATGCCAGTGTCATTCATGGTATCTGAGCGCTGGAAAAACTTGTTGAATATCCTGTCACGATCTTCCTTGGGTATGCCTGGGCCCTTGTCCTTTATCATAACCTTCCAGTAATTCCCTTCCCGTAAAAGACTAATTTCCACGACTTCACCATCAGGTGAAAACTTGGTGGCGTTCGAAAGCAAATTTATAATTACCTGTTCCATTCTTTTCTTGTCCAGCATGGCTAAACAAGGCTCTTCAGGCACCTGATAATCGAGCTTGATCTTCTTTTTCCAGGCCAAAGGCATGGCCATTAGTATCGCATCTTCCAATACCTCAGCAAGATCGAGCTCCTCCTTTTGGAGGGTAAGCTCTCCACTTTCTATGCGTGAACAGTCAAGGATATCCTGCACCATGGAAGAAAGCTTTTCCACGTTTCTCTGGAGAATTTCAAGGTAGGGATGGTGTTCATCAGAACATTTTCTTGACAAAATGGCTATTGCACCCTTTATAGCAGTAATTGGAGTCTTCAAGTCGTGGGTGATATTGGTAAAAAAACCTGATTTGTATCTCTCGATCTTTTTCAGCTCTTCGTAGGCCATCCTCAACTTTTCGATTGCACTATCCGCCTCTTCCCTGAGGGCTGTCTGCCTCTTGGATAGGGTTTCAACCATGTTGTTGAAATTTTCCCCCACACTGAGCCATTCAATACTCTGATCGAGATGAACCCTGACATTGAATTTTCCTCCCCTGACCTCCTCCGCCGCACCGCTCAACTGACTGAGGGGATTAAGCACATAGCTTCTAAGCATGAACCATAGCAGTGTCAGGATTACGAGGATGCCTACTAACATGTATATAACGTAGTGGACTAGATCGCTTTCGAGCACGTCAAAAAAGTTGTTAGCGTTTACCCCTATTGATATACAACCGAGTGTCCTTACCTTGGGACTGCGACTATGGCAGCTCTTGCATTCGTTCTCGAAAATCAAGGCGCCTGCATAGCGGAACAGGTAGGCATCCTTGTCATACTCCAGTATCCAGGCTTCCTTTTTCTTGCCCCTTGCCATTGAAAGGATTGCCTCCTTTTCAAATTCATCCGGGATATGATCAGGATTCTTGGTGTTGAGCACTGCCACCTTCAGGCTGAAGGGTGCCTTCTGTCCGGAAAAGGATGCAAGCTCCTTAGTGAAGGCCGAAGGGGTCATCCCTATATACTTGCCGCCCTTCTTAATGTAGATTCCGTGCCAGCTCGAAATCAACTGCCGGGAAAGCACCACATAGTGATAGATTCCCCTTGATTGTTGCAGGAGTTGGGATATACCCGCCTTTCTGTACTGCGCCCCCTGCCAAACAAGAAAAACCGAACCAAAAAGGCCGAATATTAGGATTATCCAGAAAAGGATCTTGTGTCCGAGGCTTAAAAACATGAAAGTCAAAAAAGTGGAGGACTGTGCACCACGAAAAGCCTTGTTTCACCCTCTTGCCCGCACCTAACCCCGTGTTCCTCCATGGGGGAGACAAGGCAGTAATCGCCCTTCCCAAATGACCGCCACCTTCCAGACAGGTATATCTCACAGCTTCCGCTCAGGCAATAAATTGAATCAACGCTCTCAGCATGTGTGTGGATTGGAATCTGCACCCCCGGCGAGATGACAAGCAGGGATACGCCAAGCCTTATACCGTCCGCCTTGCCAGCAAGTTTTGCCATCTGAACACCATCAAACCTCGGGTGCGGCCTAAGCTTGATACTGTCCGCCCTTTTCAATATGGCCATCGCGTCCTCCAAGCCCTTGTCCAGACCGGTCAAGTGGCCTCCTGTCTGTTACAGAATATTTCCAACGAAATCAGCACTAATGAAATTTGTTACAATTTAGTAACATATTTAACAACAAAGTAACAGAAAATTTCGCTAAAATTAAGCATGAAAATTATATTATCCTTCAACAAACTCAAAGCAGGAGGGGTTCCATGAGGATTATCACAGATCAGGGGGGGGCTGTACTGGCCGCATGCGTAATTGCCTTCCTTGTAGCCCTTGTAATAGCCTTTTTCATGGCCAGGCAGGTCCAGTCTACGAGCACGGTTCAATTCTGCAATTCTTGCCACGAGATGCATCCCTTTTACAGAACCTGGGCAGCGGGCAAGCACGGAACAGACGCAAAGGGCGTGATTCGTGCCAGGTGTGTTGACTGCCACCTGCCCCACGATAGCCTTGCCGATTACCTGAAAACAAAAACCATAGCCGGCCTTCACGACATGAAGGCTCACTGGATGGGGAAAAAAACCGATTGGCTAACCTTATGGAAAAATAGGGGGCCGTACGTTCATGCAGCATACAATTCCGGATGCAAGGAGTGTCATAAAAAACTCGTTGCCCCCGGGATTCCCGTAAAGGCATTTACGGCCCACAAGGCCTACCTCGTGGGGCAGACCAAGAGGACATGCCTGGACTGCCACCATGATGTCGGACATGGGGATCTCGTAGCGGAGTTCAGGGAACTTACGAAGAAGGCCAAGTAATTTGGATTTTTGAAAATAAAAATAACAAAGGAGGGTTAACATGAAACGATTAGCTTGTAAAACGGGCACACTGATATTGGCCAGCGTGTTCCTTTGCCTGGTATGCAGTGTGGCATTTGCTGACCAAGGCAGTGGCAACGCTACCCCCAAGCTTCACAAGGAGCTTGTTATTAAAAGGGGCATGTCACCGGCGGCGGCAAAATGCGTTGATTGCCATTCCAAGAAAACCCCGGGCATCGTTGAGTCATGGAAACGTGGCAAGATGGCCCACGCATCTGTGTCCTGTTTTGACTGTCACGTGGTGGAAAAAAGTTCACCAATGGCGAGCCAGTGTTCAGGGATAAAGGGTTCCAATATCTTCATATCACCCATGGTGTCGTCCCGCACCTGTTCACGTTGTCACCCCCAGGAGGTTGAGCAGTTCCTGAAAAGCGGTCACGCAAAGCTTTCAAGTTTTCCCGTCGTAGATAAGAAAAAGACCCTGAACCTGATTTACCACCTCGAAGGTGGTGGGTTCATAGGAAACAGCAGGTCCAACTCGAGCAACATGGCCTCACGTGAATCAGGATGCCAGATGTGTCACGGAGGCAAGGTGGAGCTCGGCCCGGATCATAAGCCCATAAAGAACACATGGCCGGGTGGCATTGGAACCAGGTACCCAGACGGCTCCATAGGTACCTGCACTGTCTGCCACACGAGGCATCAATTCTCTGTTGAGGAGGCCAGAAAACCGGAGGCCTGCGCAAGCTGCCACCTTGGCCCAGATCATCCGGACATAGAGATTTACATGGAGAGCAAACACGGACAGATATTCCAAACCCAAGGAGATACCTGGGAATGGGACAGCGCTCCTGACGCATGGCAGCCCGGTGACTACACTGCTCCCACATGTGCTACCTGCCACATGAGCGGGATAGGAGACTTGACAACCACTCACAACATAAACGAGAGACTGAAGTGGGACCTCGTGCATCCAAAGAGCGTAATCCGTTCTGGTGAAAGAGGTGACGGAGAAAAAGGTGCAAAGCTCATGAGAAAGGTTTGTGTAAACTGCCATGGCCCCACTCAAATGCAGAAGGAAATACACACACTTGACGACGCGGTCGCCCTTTACAACTTTTACTGGGATGGCGCTGTTAAGATGAAAAAGGAGCTAGCGGCCAAGGGACTCCTCGGGAAGGATCCGTGGGCAGACGGCTTCCAGGAAATCATGTACTACCTTTGGCATCATGCCGGAAGACGTGCGCGCCAGGGCGCGGCGATGAACGGACCAGACTATGCACACTGGCACGGCTTTTTCCAGATATTCCAGATGTATAAGGACCTGCAGCAGATTTACAACTACAGGATGAAATATAACAAGATTGAAGAGCCAAGCACCGTCATGAGTACGGGTCCTCTTTAATGGGCAAGCTCTCGAAGGAGCATAAACATGGGAAGGAGGCTGTGGTCTATAGGGAGCCACGGCCTCGTTTCTTTCAGACAAAAAGGAGGGTTAGGAAATGAAAAGACCAATTTTTGCAGTGTTTTTGGCCTTGTTGTTTCTTTCAGCAGCAAACGCCTATGCCTACAAAATCAACAAGAACGCGTATATTAAGTTCAAGGAAGAGGTAAGATATGAAAACTGGTCCACCTTTGAAAAACAGAGCACCAGAGATGACCAATACGACTTTGTTTCGAGCAAGATGCGCCTTGGTTTTGGTTTCGATTCCCAGAACATAGACGCCTACAGCGAGATAAACTGGACCCAGTTTTTCGGCCTTCCGAGACATGCCTCTTACGGGACTGGCGCCCTCTATTATGGTCAGAACAACGGGGCCAGAGACGTTGGAAAGGTTGGCATCGACCAGTTGTGGCTACGCGGCCGCATGCCGGGCTGTAAAAACCTCAGCGCTACCATCGGCCGTTTCAAATACAACAGTGGCCTTGAATACGGCACAAAACCCAAGAACAAGCGTATCGCCTGGCTCAGGAAGCTACGTGTGTCCCAAAGACTCATAGGCGGATTTGAATGGTCACGGGTGGGCCGTTCATTCGACGGTTTCCAAGTGGCGTGGAATGATAAGGACTACAACTTTACCGTGGCGGGCTTCGAGCCAACCCAGGGAGGATTCTACCTTGATTACATGGAAAACGAGGTACACGGGAAGAAAATCCATGACATAGACATACTCACCGCTGTCTTTACCCTCAAGGACTCCGTCATACCGAGGCTAGACGCCCAGTTATTCTACTACTATTACAACGATGATAGGCATATCCTTCACCAAGATCCGGAGATACACAACTTTGGGGGCCACATCATTTACGTCACTCCCAAGCTCGGTCCTGGCAGCTTTGATTTCTTGGTCTGGGGAGACTACCAGACAGGTGTATGGGGTTCCGATGACCAAAGCGGCTACGCGGTAGCCCTTGAAGGCGGTTACAAGTTCGAGGACATCACCTGGCAGCCATGGGTGCGAGGCGGTTACTTCCAGGGTTCCGGTGATGACGATCCGAATGATCATGACCGGGATACCTTCTTCATGATGATGCCCACCCTGCGTATCTATGCCATGACCCCGTGGTTTAACCTCATGAATACCACATACTGTTTTGGACAGGTCATGGCAAAGCCACTTCCAAACGTACTGGTCCGCAGCGACGTTACGAGGCTCTGGCTTACGGAAAAGGAGGATGCCTGGTACCAGGGCTCCGGTGCCACGAGGGCGGATATCTTCGGATACAAGGCCCTGAGGCCTGCCGGTGGTTTTGACAACGATGATCTTGGAACCATGTGGGACCTGTCCCTCTTTATCAAGGACATTTACAAGGCCTATGGCGTAAGTATGGGGCTTGATCTCTATTACAGCCATGTCTGGGGAGATGACGTGGTAGAACAGGTCTTTACCAAGGATGATGACCTTGACTTTTTCTATGCGGAGTTCAGGTTTACATTTTAACTGAAAAAGGGCCGGCCTGTCTGGCCCTTTCTTTTTTCCAAGGAGGTGAAACGTGAAAGGACAATTCTTAAGATCGTGTATCCTCGTATTAGCCGTGGCCCTTGTAGTCGCCTGCCCAGCATGGGCTTCAAAGAATACCCCTTCTTCCAAGCCCGCCAGCGCGCATCCGGAACTGTCCGCCCAGGAAAAACTTACTCCATGCTCTCAATGCCATAAAGACGCAACGCCCACTGTGTACAAGGAGTGGTACAACTCCGTACACGGCATAGACAACGTGAAATGTTTCCAGTGCCACGGCACCTACGAAGACATCAAGGCCAGTCCGGATGAAGCCACCTGTGCCTCCTGCCACAACGCTCAATACATGAAGCGTCCCAAGAACAAAAAATGCTGGGATTGTCATCCAGCCCATTACTTTTTCATCCATAAATAAAAGGAGGAAAACAATATGGGGCTTTCAAGAAGAGAATTCATCAAAAGAACGGCAGCCCTCACAGCCGCATCATACGCTGGATTAAGCCTTCCCATCTCCAACGAGGATTATTCCGCCCACGCATCAGATGCTGATAGCTGGCACAAGGGCACCTGCCGCCTTTGCGGGTCTGGTTGCAGACTTGAACTCGAGGTAAAAAACGGCAAGGCCGTGGCACTCAGGGGAATCCCGCAGTCGCGCACAAACATGGGTTACTTGTGCATGAAGGGCATGCTTTTCTACAAGCTCATGGGAAACAATCACCCGGAAAGATTGAAGAAACCCCTTTACAGGGCCAGGAAAGACCAGCCGTTCAGGGAAATTTCCTGGGACAGGGCCCTTGATATCGCATCCAAGGAATTTGCCAAGACCGTCAAGAAATATGGGAACAACTCTGTAGCCTATTACGGCTCCGGCCAGGCATTTACCGAGGAGACATATATCTTCCAGAAGGTAATGCGGGGAGGCCTGAAGACCAACAATGTTGAAGGAAACCCCCGCCTTTGCATGGCAAGCGCAGTCGGCGGCTACGTTACCTCTTTCGGCGCGGATGAGCCTATTGGTAGCTATAGCAACTTTGAACGGGCATCGTGCTTTTTCATCATAGGCAGTAACACGGCGGAAGCGCATCCCGTACTCTTCAGGCGCATAATGCGCAGAAAGATGGACAACAAGGATACGGTCAAGGTCATAAATGCAGACCCAAGGGTTTCCCCCACATCAAGGATTGCAGACCTGCACCTGCAGTTCGCCCCGGGGACAGACCTCGCCCTTCTCAACGCTATGGCCTACGTAATTCTTGAAGACAAGCTTTATAATGAGGATTTTCTGAAAAACTATGCGGACTTTCGCATGGGCAAGAAAAAGAAAAAGGTCAGTCTTCAAAAATACATGGCCTTTATCAAGGATTACACGCCGGAAAAGGTGGCGCGAATCTGCGGTGGAAACATAACAGCTGACAAAATCAGAAAGGCGGCCCTGTGGTTTGCCAAGTCTGAGGGGACCATGAGTCTCTGGACCATGGGCATAAACCAAAGATCAAGGGGTGTCTGGGCGAACAACCTTATCCACAACCTGCATATACTCACCGGACAACTCTGTAGACCCGGGGCGGACAGCTTCTCTCTTACAGGCCAACCCAATGCCTGCGGGGGCGTCAGGGAGGGAGGCGGTCTTTGCCATATACTGCCGGCTCACAGGCTAGTCAAAAAAAACAAACTGAGGCATCAGGTGGAACGCCTCTGGGGAATACCGGAAGGCCGTATCCCTCCAAAGCCCGGCTACCATACAATGGCCATGTTCGAGGCAGTCAACGAGGGAAAAATCAAGGCCATCTGGATAAACTGTACAAGCCCTGCACAGTCTCTTCCAAACTGTGACAAGTACCGGAAAGGTATGAGAAGGGAGGATGTTTTTATTGTCGTTTCGGATATCTTTCCGACAAAGACCACGGAGCTTGCGAACCTGATTCTTCCTACGGCATTCATTTTTGAGAAAACCGGCGTCTACGGGTGTACCGAGAGGCGTTCCCAGCTCACGGTAAAGGCCGTTAATGCCCCGGGCGAGGCAAAACCCGAGGTATGGATGGTCAGAGAATGGGCACTTCGGCTTTCTAAGGAACTTAATGATCCGGTAATCAAAAAGTGCGTGGAACCCTTCATGGGCAAGGAACCGGATTATGAGTTACCCAAGGCCATATGGGAGGAGTACACGCAAAAACTTACCAAGGGCAGAGACAACGACCTGAGCGGGGCAACCTATGAAGTCCTGGAGAAACTTCCTGACGGCGTTCAGTGGCCTGCCCCAACCAAGCAATGGGCACTAAAGGGTGGAACAGACATAAAGTTTGTAAGAGGCCTCGATCCACTTGCCGACAAGTATGCAAAGAACGACCTCCCATACCAGTTCTACGGCCCCGCTCATCCTGACAGGAAACTTTGGATATGGCTCAGGCCACAAAAGGGTCCCGCAGAGATGCCAGACAGCAAGTATCCGTTTTACCTGTCAACAGGCAGGATTATCGACCACTGGCATACGAGTAGCATGACCGGAAGGATCATAGAGCTTATGCGGGCGAATCCATACGCTTATGTGGAGGTCAACCCAAAGGATGCGGAAAGGCTGGGGATAAAACCGGGAGACATGATAGAAGTCGTTTCAAGGCGAGGCAGGAATATACTGCCTGCAAAGGTTTATGTCGGGCCATGCGAGGGCATGGTTTTTGTTTACTGGCATGATGAGGATGAAAACAGGATGATAAACAGGGTCACCAAGGATGCATTTGATCCTGGCTCAAAGGAGCCAGAATTTAAGATATGCGCCTGCCGAATAAAGAGGGTTTCCGGGCCAAGGCCCCTGAAGCCCTTCCTCGTTCACATGAAGGCCTGATCATGTCACTGGGTGCGAACACAGAAAAAGGTACAGAAAACAAAAAGAACTAAAACGTGGCCGGCCCTTGCGCCGGCCTCTTCAGACAGAAAGATATGAAGAAAATTGTCCCCGTACTACTTGCAATTATCATGGCTGCAAGCCTTGCAGCTGCCTCAGATAAGGCCTTTTTTTACTACCCTCACACCAAGGGGGAAAAATGCGGAAGGGAATGGCTCTTGATGGAAAAACTCCTGAGCAAGAACGGGCTTCGATGTGAGGAGGTTATCCCCATAGCCGGTTTTCCCTACTTGAGGGGAAACAGGGCGGTTCTGTCCCTCGCCCCTAAAATTTCAACAAAATATGCGGCACATAAGTGGCTTGAGCTTCTCAGGCGAATAGACCTCGAGGCGAGATACGCTGAGCTTTCGGCATTACCAAGGAGAGACCTCGAAAAATTTTGTTCAGACGCCCATATCCGTTGTTATCAGGGAAGAATACGTGCTTACGTAGCCCGCTGTTCCGCCATAATAATGGGGGATGAAAAATCTAACCACGATTTCATGAAGGTGCTCAAAAGAAAGGTGAAAAAATACACCGTGAATGCAAAGGCGTCGGGGTCTGCAAGATGCTTTGAAGATGATCAAACTCTCGATGGAATAGCCGGGCAGGACGTGCTATTGGCAATCTTTGCCCAACCGCACAGTAACGGTATGTCAGCCCGTTACCTTGAGAAACGGATAATGTCGCAACATGAAAACAAACCATATTAGTGGCGGGTGACTTCCATGCCGGTTGGAGGATTTGTAATAAACGTCGATCCTGAGAGGATTGAAGAGTCTGTACACAGGCTAGAATCCGTTGAGGGGGTTGAAATCCACGGCTCAGATAATAAGGGAAACGTGGTAGCGGTCATGGAATCTTCAACATCCAGTGAAATGGAGGCCATGGTCAAGGCCATTATGGCAATAGAAACAGTTTACAGCGTTGCTCTTACCTACTTTAACGGTGAAGACGAGGTGGAAAGAGGCAGGGATGGCGTTTGAGAAGACTTTAAAATCCCCGGTTACCACCAATGTACTCAGGCCTCCAGGAGCGGTTAACGAGCTGCTATTCCCGTCAAAGTGTATCAGGTGCGGCAGATGCGTTGAGGTATGTCCCTACGGCTCGATAAGACCATTGGACATCCATGCAGGCATCTTTACAGGCACGCCCCTTATCCATGTAACTGATATTCCCTGTTACCTGTGCATGAAATGCGTTGAGGTATGCCCTACGGGAACGCTTAGGCCAATCACACAGCAAGAGACGAAAATGGGGCTTGCGGTTATTAATAAACACGCCTGCATAACATGGAACGGGGAACTCGCTCTTTGCAGGACTTGCTACAATATCTGCCCTTTCAAGGAGACTGCGATAAAACTCGACGAGCTTAGACCCGTCGTAATAGATAAATATTGCACGGGGTGCGGGCTTTGCGTTCACGGCTGCCAGGTAACACAGGAAAACGGGAAAAAGGCCATCAACGTCGAGCCTATTTATGCCTACCGCCGAAGAGCAATCGCCAATGAATAAACCATCGGCAAGATACACCCCCTTTAGGCTCCTGACTCTTACCCTTTCATTCCTGCTTATACTTGTAACACCGTATTTAAATTCGCATTATCATTTAAACTTCGTACAGGGCTGGTTTCAAAGTCTGAGCATTGGCCATCTGTGGTTTGTATCGCCTCTCGAGGGTATTGAAAGCATCCTTACTTCCAGGAGCGTTTACGCCCCCCTCATGGTTGGCATGTTTATCCCGGTCCTTCTCGCACTGTTGTTTGGAAGGGTGTTTTGCAGTTGGGTGTGCCCCATAAGCTTTTTTTCGGAGACCTTAGACAGGATAATCTTTTTATTTACGAGGAAAAAATTCCGCCCTTTCGGCATAAGGCTTCCTAAAAGGAGCATCTGGTTTGCGCTCATTGGAGAGATAATCCTTGCCATGACTATAGGGGCCCCAATATTCGTATTCCTTTCCCCGCCCGGGCTGGTCGGTAGGGAGATCATGATGATGACTCTGTTCAAAACTCTCGCCATGGAGGGTCTCATCGTTGCGGTAGTGCTGCTTATGCACCTTGTATCCAAAAGGATGTTCTGCCGTTACCTCTGCCCTCTCGGCGGGCTCCTCGGACTCCTCGGAATCAAGAGAAGGCTCGTGGTTGTTCCTGACACGGATGCATGTTTAAACTGCGGCCTGTGCCAAAAATCATGTCCTCTAGGCCTTGACCCAGAGGCAGGACAGAGCCTTTCTGCATACTGCTGGAACTGCGGAAGCTGCATAGAGATATGTAAGGCCTCGGCCCTCAAATTCCAGTGGAAGGACATTTAACGGCTGCCAAAAAACTTGATGAAAATTGCAATAAAAGCCTTTAACCTGTCTGCTTATGGTAAAGAGCAGAAGGGATAGGAAAAGAACCCCCAAAATAGAAGCCGTCAGAGTGTCTTTCCCAGAGGAGCATGGCCTGCCATGGCTGACCATGCTCCTTGACGCATATTACCTTGCTGACAGGGGAATAGCCCTTGAAATATCCAAAAGACTCAGGTCCGGGCAGCACCTTGCCTGCAAAAAGGGGTGCTCAAGCTGCTGCATCACCCATACCACCATCCCAGTTTATCCCTTAGAGGTTGTGGGAATTTACTGGTTTGTCATTGAAAAACTGTCTGGTCCGGAAAGGGAAAAGATAAAAAGGCAACTGTCTGCATACAAGGCAGGTAAAGGCTGCCCGTTTTTGACAGACGGGGCCTGCGGCATCCATCCCGTAAGGCCATTGGCCTGCCGCCACTTCAACGTCTTCAACAAGCCGTGCAGCCCCGGAGAAGACCCATTTTTTACAAGAAGACAGGATGTACTCACTCCCAATGAACGATACAAGGAACGGGCTCTTGCAGCCATGCTTCCCTTTCACGGCATAAAGAAGCCTTCCGAGAAAAGGAGGCTCGCCAAGGCGGGGGCGCTTAACTCCATGGTCAAGAACCTTCAGGAAATAGACTGGCTCAATCTGGCGCGCCGCATGGACGGCGAAATAATGCCAAAAACAAAAACATAGTCACGCCTTCCCAGATTCTTCCATGCGAGCAGGCTTGATCATGGGTTCAACCTTGAAAACACCGGTAAGGAAAACAGCCATGGGGCAGAACCCGGTAAAGGAAAATACAATCATGTTAAACCCGGCAAGCATTGGCAGTATAAACCAGTACCTGTTTACTAGTAGGCCCAGGCTTATTCCTCCAAGCACAACCACCCCTGCTATCAACCAGATTATACGCTCAAGGTACCAATAATCCGTAGGTGCTCTGTACATGTCACTTTTCCTTTTCGTTACAATATACCAGTTTCAGGCAAGCTCAACCCTGTGTCCTGCCATCTCCACCACCTGCTGTACACCACCCTTTGTGCCGAGAACTATGATGGTGTCGCCAGGTTCAAGAGGCTTATCAGGAGACAACTGAAGGCTGAGTCGCCCTCCTCTCTTCTTAATGGCGACCACCGTGACCCCTGTCTTCTCCCTCAGGGATATCTCTTTCAGGGCCTTTCCGGCAAATTCTGAGCCCGGCATTATCTCTATCTGTTCTATGTCAAGGTCAAAACCCACGCTGTGACTCGCCAAGTCCAGAAAATCCGTAAGCGTTGGCTTCAACACTGCAAGTGCCATCCTTGTGGCTCCAATCTTGTAAGGGCTTATAACCTTGGTGGCCCCGACACGGAACAACTTTTTTTCGGCGTTGTCATCCTCTGCCCTTGCAACAATTACGAACCTTGGGTTCAATGACCGGGCAGATATGGTAATATACACGTTCGCCGCATCGGTTCCAAGCACTGTAATAAGTCCCCCCGCCCTCTTTATACCGGCCTTCAGAAGGACTTCATCAAGAGTTGCGTCCCCTCTCAAGTAGCATAGGCCGCTCTTTGCGGCGGCCTTTATGGCAGATTCCTTGTTGTCTATTATGACCACGGGAAAACTTCTCATCTTGAGCTCATTACAAATAACCCTTCCAAGACGACCGTAACCACAAACAATATAGTGACCGCTCAGCCTGCTTATCTTCTTTTCCATGCGTTTTCTTCCTATCAGCCCCCTGATGTGCCCCTCTATCAAGGCCTCTGCCAAGGTCCCGACAGCGTAGAAGAAAAGCCCCACCCCTAGAGTAATAAGGACAATCGTGAATACCTTGCCATGGCTGCTAAGGGGGTGAACCTCCTTAAATCCAACGGTGGTAAGAGAAATGGCCGTCATGTAAAGGGAATCAAGAACAGGCCACTTCTCTATCTCCATATAGCCGACAATGCCGGTTGCCGAAAGGACAACCACGAGCAGGAAGACTATGAGTAACTTTTTGGTAAGCACGGGCTATAGCCCATCTATAGGATGTCTATTCCACGAGTTTATTTAAAGCCTTGCCGCCCTTGAAAGGACCTTGCCAAAGCTTCTCAGCCCAAGCCTGTAATCCGAGGGAAGATGCACATGGACGACCCTTCGGTTTATCCCACTGAGGGCCTCGAAATCGCCAACGGCCTGGGCAAACTCGATATGCCAGAAAGACACGCCGAAACCGGGCACGGGCTCGTAATCCTTGGCACGTTTCCTCGTGAATATCAGGAAGGCGCCGGAAATGGGACCGCCTTTGTGAAGCTGCCCAGTGGAATGGAGGTATCTCGGTCCGTACCCCATTATGGTGGCACAGCCCCTCTCCTGGCGCACTATATGCCTCATTTCAGCAACCACCTCATCCACCACGGGATCGTAGGGAAGATATGGCAGGAACCCGAGGTAGCCCCAAGTGGGGAGGACGTTAAATATATCCCTGAGAGTTCTTGCAAGGCCCTTCATGGATGCGGCCAATGTATGGGAAGGGCGAAAATTTATTTGGCTCTGGGGATCAACCCAGAACTTTACGGGCATCTTGCCCTCTTTGATATAATGTTCGAGGGTGTGCCGCGTCATCTCCTTGGCAACCTTTACGTCCGGCTCGTTAAAGGCGTTTACCCCTATGAAATGACATGCCAGGGCCACGGAGAACTCCCATAAAAAGACCTGGGCGCCGATGTCGTACAGGTCATCAAGCATAAGGACCTCCACTGGGAAATCCGCGTCGATAAGCTCCTCAACAAAGGCGTCGAGGGAACGTTCCTTGGAAGTCTCTTTCATCCGCATGTAGACAAAAATGCGCTCCCCGCCATAGAATCCGGGGATCCCTGTGGACTCCCCCACTACAGGCACAAGACCCAGGGTCTCCTTGCCGCTGCTTTCGGCTATAAGCTGCTCAAGCCACAATCCAAAGGGTTTTACAGGCCCGTCTGCAAGAAGGGTAAGCTTGTCCCGGCTCTGGCAGCCGAAAAGCCCCATGAAGGCCCCAAGCACGTAACCAGGGTTCTCACTGAACGGGACATCCGGACCACAACTCTTTCTCATCCGGTCCGCCCTTTCAAGCAAAAGATCAATATCCATTCCAAGAACCGACGCGGGTATGAGGCCAAAGTAGGAAAGGGCTGAATACCTCCCTCCTATATCAGGATAGTTAAGAAAACATCTGTTAAATCCCTTTTCAGCGGCAAGCTCTTCAAGGGGTGTGCCTGGATCCGTAATGGCAACGAACTGCCTGCCAGGCTCTTCTGTCAATTCAGACACCTTTTCCCAGAAAAAGTTAAATAGCGCATGTACCTCGGTAGTAGTGCCGGACTTGCTCGCAACAATGAAAAGGGTCTTTTCAACCCCCTGGGCCTCCACCTTTTCCACCTCTTCCGGATCAGTGGTGTCCACAACTATGAGCTCGGGAAAACCCTCAGCAGGGCCAAATATCCTTGAAATAACAAGGGCAAACAGGCTCGAGCCCCCCATGCCGAGCAGACATGCCCTTGTATAACCTTCATCCCTCACAGACCGGCCAAACGCCTTAATATCGTCAAGCCTGCCCCGAATCCGGTCAATTACGTCGAGCCATCCGAGCCTGTTTGATATAAGCTCGAACTCTTCCTCCTTGGAACTCCAGAGACTCGGATCCTTTTCCCAGAGCCTCTCGATGGTCCTTTGTCTTTCCTCATCAGAAAGTTTGTCTGGTCTTACTATCACGTGCCCTCCCCTTTCTCTCCCCGAAATCTTATGATTTGGCCTTGGCGGTTTTATTCTGTTCCTCGAGATGCTTCACCTTCTCCCTCATCAAGGCAAGAAGCTGGTTTACGCTCTTTCTTTTAAGCACCTGATAGAACTGGCTCCGGTAATTTTTTACCAAACTGACACCTTCAATCACCACATCATACCCGATCCACTTGCCGTCCCGTCTCCTTTTTAACAAACGGTATTCGACAGGGATCTCTTGGCCGTCCTTTATAATCTTGGTCGGCACACTTACCTTGGTAGAGGACAAGACCCTCTCGTCCCCAAAGATTACCTTCTCTCCCGAATAATGCTCGATCCGGGTAAGGTATATGCTCTCAAGCATTTTGGAAAACAGTTTCTTGAATTCCTCGAACTGTTTTTTATTGAAGCGCCTGTTGTACCTTCCCAGCACCCTGTGGGCCACGTCGTTGAGATCAAATATCTGTTCGACAATGCTGCGGAGCTTCTGTCTCCTCACCGCCTCCTTGCCGGGGGCCTTGAGACTCGGATCCTTCAATACCTCGAGAACCTGGTTCACCAGGTTTACTATCTCTTTCTTAGGAGTCAGGTCCGTTTTGGCCGAAGACACGCCCGAATCGATAAGCAAAAGAGAAACCGAGAGCAAGACCGCCGTAAAGAGGTGCCTGATGCCAAATTTTCTCACATTAACCATGATAAGGATTCCTCCTTTTATAGCACAACATAGTGTATGCCCTGATATAGGGGGCAAAAATCACTTTTTAACGCTTCCAAAGACATACTTGCTTATAAGACTTTCAATGTCGATAGCCGATTCGGTATCGGTTATGACACCGCCATCACCAAGCAGTTCCTCGGAGCCGCCCGGCTGAATGCTGATATATTTATCTCCGATTAGCCCGCTTGTCTTTACGGAGGCTATGGCATCCTCCTGAATGGGGACTTTTTTCTTTATCTTCATCTTCACCACTGCTACATAGTCCTTAGTATTGAGGCTGATGGACTGGACACGTCCTATTTCAACACCAGCCATCTGGACACTGCTGTCAGGCTTCAACCCTGCCACATTGTCAAAGGTGGCCGATATATGGTAGTAATCACTGCCAAGCAATTCCATCTTTCCAAGCTTTATGGTGAGGTACCCCACGCACAGTATGCCTATGAGCACGAAGATTCCAACGATGGTCTCCTGTGAATATTTCTTCATTTTCTATCAGCAACTCCCTTGCATTCCATTTTTGCTATCACCTTTTGCTTTTCCCTTGCCCTTGCTATCAGAGCTGTAAGATCCATGGATCCATCCACTTCCACTGTACCCGCCTTGATTGCAAAATCTATACAAACCTTCTTGTACTTAGCAGGATCCATTAATTCTTCCATAGAACACCTTTCGGAAAGGCACCGAATGACCTCCTCGGCTCGGTCGAGTTGCGAGTCCGGGAAAACAGCCAATATCTCACCTGAGCCTAACCTGGCAGCATACTCCTTGGCGTCCAACAGGCCCTTGAGGATCATTGCGAGACACTGGAATATCCTCTGGGACGCTATGTATCCCACCCCTTCCTTTATCTTATCAATGTCATCGATGGTAAAAAGGGCGGCGGCAGACACCGAATCTCCTGAAGAGGCGCTCGATATCAGGCTGCTTAAAAGTTTTTCCACTTCCGGCTTCGAATTGAGCCCTGTCAATTGATCCTGCAGCACCTCGTGTCCATGTATGAACTGCCATACGATTTCATCGTCAGACTGCTCCAGTTCAAGGGGAGTGCCCTGAAAGGGAATTTTCCTGTTCTCTATTATTGCCACGCGGTTGCTTATAAAAAATACGTCCGGGATATCATGACTGACCATAACACCGGTAAAGCCTATCTCATGCTGGTAATGGGCAATCATATTGAGAACCGCGTTTTTCCGCAGGGGATCGAGCCCTGTCGTAGGCTCATCAAAAAGAATCATGGCTGGCTCGGTTACAAGTGCCCTAGCGAGGGCGACCCTCTTCTGCATGCCTCCGGATATCTGCGACGGATAGCGATCCTGTACCTCCAAAAGCTCGAACTGTTGAATCCTGAAATCCACCTTTTCACTTATTTGTCCGGACGGCAGGTTAGTTCTTTCCACCAGAGGAAGCGCTATGTTTTCAAACACCGTCAGCGAGTCAAAAAGCGCATTGGACTGGAACATGTAGCTCAGGGACCTCTTAAAATCCCGCCATTCGGACCTGGTGAATTCGCTTAACGGCTTTCCATTTATCAATATCTGCCCCGCATCCGGCTTCAAAAGACCAATGATATGCTTGAGGAGCACGCTTTTGCCTACACCGCTCTTGCCTATTATTGAAGTAATCTCGCCAGAGTAAATCTTAAGGTTAACCCTATCCAGCACATGGAGGCTACCAAAACTCTTTGACACGTCTTTAAATTCAATAAATGGTTGCGCCATTTTCTAATCTCACAGCAGGAAGGAAGTCAATACGTAATCGAGCACCAGGACGAGCACACAGGAAATCACCACTGCGGAGGTAGTGGAAAGGCTGACTCCCTTGGCTCCAAATCCGCCGGGACGCATGTGGGTAAAGTAGCCCTGATAGCAGCATATCGTTGAGACGATCAGCGCGAAGACAAGGCTCTTAATGAAGCCCCCATTTATGTCTTTCGCCACCACGCTGTCATAGATCCTATTGAAAAAAATTCCGGAATTAACTCCAAGCAAAAGCACGCCCGTGAGATAGCCGCCGATTATGCCGATTACGTCAAAAAGGGCTGTTAAAAGCGGAAAGGTGATTACTGAGGCGGCTATTCTCGGGCTTACGAGAAACCTCATGGGATTAATATCCATGGTATCCAAGGCGTCAATCTGCTCTGATATGCGCATGATGCCTATCTCTGCGGCTATTGAAGAGCCCGCCCGTCCTATTATCATGAGGGCCGTAAGGACCGGTCCGAGCTCCCTTATAAGGGATAGAGCAACTGCTGCGCCTAGCATCCCCTCGGAACCGAACTTCACGAGGGTGTAATAGCCCTGGAGCCCAAGCACCATGCCGGTAAACAGGCCAATCAGGCTGATGATCAAGAAGGATTTGACGCCAATAAAATATACCTGCTGAACTACCTTTCCGAACTGGAAGGGATAGGAAAAAATCAAGGAAAAACCGTGGACAAAGAAGATGGCCACTGCCCCGAGTTCTCCTATCAGCTTCAGGGTGAATTGTCCAAGCAGATTCAGAAAATTTACGAAACTTCCGCTGCCGGCAGCGGTCTCTTGATTCATGGAAGTAGGTCCTCGATACTGTATTCCCGCATGGCCATATCTATCACGGGGAAGCTTGATACGCTAACATGCCCCTATTGCTCGACTATCTCAATACATTTTGTTGGACAGATGTTAGCAGCCATCTCAATCTCTTCAGGGGACGCCTTGTCATCACCAAGGAAATCCGCCTTTTCCGTGTCGTCTAGTCTGAATGCCTTTGGAGCCACCTCCTCACAGGCCCCGCATCCCTTACAATGAAACCTGTCAAGATGAACTTCCTTTTTCTTCACTTCGTTCCCCTTGTCACATACACAGAAGGAAAGACCGACAACATATCGGTGCAATGAAATTAATCTAAATCAGGATGCCATGTCAATCGGTGTTAATGCAAGAGGTCAATAAACAATGATATAAGTATGAACAACGACTTTTTCGGGGTGGACTCCATGCCATATGACCGTGGCGAAAAGGCGGTTTTTTCTCCGCAAACGAAAGACAGGCCCGGCAGGAACTACTTCATTACACGGTGAAGAATCTCCTTGAATTCCCTCACTGTAAAGGGTTTTTGTATAAAGGCCCCCACTTTTGATATCTGCCCCTTCTTAGCAAGCACCTGTGCACTGTATCCGGACATAAGGACCGATCTCACGTCCGGAAAGGCTTCCTTCACCTTTCTGACCATATCAAAACCGTCCTTTTGGGGCATTACTACATCGGAAATGAATAAATAGGGCTGGGGACCGTTGTAGGTGGATAAAAACTCGTCAAGCTCACTGGGACTCGAGAAATACTTAACCCTGAAATCCAGTTTCTTAAGATACTCTACCACAGTGGACCTTACAATCTGTTCATCCTCGAGGAGAAATACCAGCCTTCTGCGGCCCTTGACCTGCCTTTCAACTTCTATGTTCTTGATGGACGTCTTGTACCTGCCTGTCGATTTAAAGGCTGGGAGGAAAATCGTGACCTTTGTCCCCTTACCGGAAATACTGTGTATCGAAATATCACCACCACTCTGCTTAAGAGTACCGTAAATCATCGCCAGGCCAAGGCCGGTGCCTTGGCCAAGGGGCTTTGTGGTAAAAAAGGGCTCGAAGGCCTTTTCCATTACCTCTTTTTCCATGCCGCAACCGTCGTCTTCAAAGGTAATGACAGCGGCCCTTCCGCTTTCTCCCTTCAAGTGTTCAAGGACCTTCTTGCTCCTGGAAACCCTGGTGGAAACGGTTATAGTGCCCCTCCCTTCCATGGCATCCCTGGAATTGAGTGCAAGATTGAGAAATATCTGCAGAAATCTACCCGGGTCCACCTCAATGATACAATCGCTCTTGCCGGGTATGAATTTTACGTCTATTTCCTCACCGAGGAGCCTTTCAAAAAAATTGCACGCCTCCTTTACCGCCTTGTTGAGGGATACCCTCTCAGGCTTCAGTGTCTGTTTACGGCTGAAGGCCAGGAGCTGGTTCGTGGTCTCGGAGGCCCTCTGGGCGGCCTTGTTTATAATCTTGAGTTTCCGATACTGCTCCGATTTCTGTTCCACCTCCATGAGCAGCATCTGGCAATATCCCATTATTGCAGTGAGCTGATTATTAAAATCATGGGCTACCCCGCCTGCAAGACGGCCTATGGCCTCCATCTTCTGCACCTCCCTGAGCTTTTCCTGTAGCTGCCTCTGGGAGGTAATATCGGTACCAACCACGAGATAATGTTCCTCGCATGAATCGTTTGAAGACGAATAAGGACTGACCTTCCATGAAATAAGTCTCTTGCTCCCCTTCCAATCCATGACATAAGATTCAAAGGATGCCTCTTCCCTCTGGCCCGATGAGGCTGCGGCCATAATTCTTGAAATCTCCGGAGAACACGAAACCATTAGACTCGTAAACTGTGTTCCAAGCAGTTCCACATGAGACCTTCCTAGTAGATCCGCAAACACGGTATTCACCTGGAATATTGTACTGTCCGGGAGAATCTCAGCAACAAGAACCTCTGCAGTCTCTATTATCAGCTTATTGAAATCCCTCTGGGCCACGAGTTTTTCCTCAAGCTCCTTCCTGCTCCTGAGATCCTCTACCAGGGCGTAGGCCCCTATTACAACTCCCTCGTCATTTTTGAGGGGAAAAGCTAGGAGAGAGACAAAAAGCTCCCTTTCCGTCAGCGCCGTGACATACTTCCCCGTAAACTTGATCTCGTTGCCTCTCAGCACCTCCCTCGCCCAGTCCCGGAACGTAGGGCTTGCTGAAGAAAGGGCATTAAGGCCAAGAAGGTCGTCTCTCTTTACCCCTATCAAGTCTGCGATCTGATTGTTGCAGTCCACAATCACCCCCGTTCTGTCAATGCATAGGAAACCAAGGGGACCCTTTTCAAAAAAAAGCTGGCATCTCTCTTCGGATCCGCTCAGGGTAAATTCTAGCTCCTTTTGGGCCGTAATATCCCTCAACATGGAAAAACAGGCCTTGCCGCCTTCCGCGCAGATGCTGACGATAATCTTGTGCTCTATCCACCGGTAGCTGCCATTGGCATGGGTAAGACGGTATGAAATAGTGCTCGGATTGTCCGGTGAGGTACCGTAAAAATTCTCCACAAAACTGATGACCCTCCTTCTGTCCTCCGGATGGATCAGGAGCCTGTATGTATCGTCATTATTTATGAATTTTTCCAGCGCTATCCCAGTCCATCTTTCAAGGACGGGGGTGGCGTACTGGATGTTCAATATATCACTGTGCAGAGAGTAGAAAGAGACTATGGGAAGCTGTTCAAGAATGGTGGAACAGGTTACATCTGAAAAATAAAGCAGGGAATAGACCTTTTCGTCACTATCGGCTATGGGGACGAAAGTACACCGCAGAAAAGGGCCTACCCCTAATACCTGGGGATCCACCTCGAAACAAATGGCTCCGTCGCCATCCTTTTCTTGGCTGACGGAAAAGCTCGGCAACCTTGAAAGGACTGGTCTGAAGATGCGCTGGTAATTTCGTAAAACTGCCGGGTCATCCTTATGGCCAAAGGCAGTGGATGCATATATGACGTTTCTACTGTCATCCACAAGGAGACAGGGCATACAAAGCTTGCTTAGAATGTCCTTTATTTGCTGTATGTCTGGTTCCATTAGGTTACTGTTCTTCAGAACCTGAAAGGGGAACCTTCGGTATCTTCATATCGCACCTCATCAATATCTTCTTTCCTGCCCCGCCCCCCGTAAAGCCTGTTAGGACAATTGAAAACAAGGCCTGATTCGTTGCCCACAACCTTGTAACCATGTACCACACCAGGAGGCACCGTCACGGAAAGCGGCCTGTCCGCCCCTCCATATAGCTTTTGCATCACGCCATAGGTAGAGGAGTCCCTACGGTTATCCCAAAGCCTTATCTCAAAATTCCCTGGACCCACGAAACAGAAAATATCGGTTTGATGCCGGTGGGCATGGGGGCCTCTCGATATACCCGGATACGTCATGGAACAATATGACATCTCGGGGAATACATCATCCTGAATCTCGTCGCTCCTGAAAAGTTCGCAGAGCCAGCCCCGGTTATCGAGGTATCTCCTGAGCTCCCTAACCACAACACCGTCTATTGCCCCTGCCTTAAAGTCCCTTTTCATGATTCTCTATCCTCCCGGAAGCCAAATACCCTTTACCCTTGAGTAGTCACCTGAAGAGGCCGCGCAACTTCCGAGCCTTTCAGCCCTGTCAAGAGCACCGGAAATGTTCTTCACGTCCCCCTTTTTTTCTGCCCCCCTGATCAAAAGGGCAGCCTTGAGCCGGCCGCCTATGGCGTCGAAAAAATACCTCATCACCCTTAGACTGCCGTCAAATAATAGCTTCCCCTTAGTGGCTCCGGCCGACAGGAAAACGCCATGCCTTGTTTTTCCGCCTATCTTTCCGAGTTGCAATACATACTGCCTGATCCAGAAGGCCTGAGCCCTTTCTACAAGGGCCTGCGAGCCCGAGGTAATATTGTAGAAAAACATTGGTGAGGCCAAGGTCACCACGTCCGCCATTTCTATTTCATGATAAATTTTGGTCAAATCATCATCAAGTATACATATGCCCGTTTCGTCGCATCCTCCGCATTCGATGCATGGGGAGTACTTGAGTTCTATAAGGCGTATCTTTTCCACATGGGCGCCTTTGGCCCTTGCGCCGGAGACAAAGGCATCGGCCAGGAGATCGGTGTTGCCTCCCCTTCTGGGAGAACCACAAAAGACAAGTATACGATTCATTTGTTCTTTTCTCCAAGAATGACTATAATTCCCATACAACGAAGACGCAGACTGAAAAATCGTAAAGGATCATTTATAATATCAGAGAGTTGATTGCAAGTCCATCAGATAAATCATCAGATAAATCATCAGATAAAATCATCTGCAACTACATCCACTCGGACCCGTGCCGCTGAAAGAGGGTCCGTGCCGTGATTCAAACGGAGATTCCTTTATGCCTCAATTTTACCGGCCCACCGCCATTATCAATGGTTATTTTTCTTTAATCCCTCACTCATTAAAACAAGTTGTACACCGTGTGGTAGTCAGTTAAATTCACTGGCTGGAAATCGTGTGCCATGCCGAGAAAAACAAATAGAAAAAAGAAAAGGCAGCGCATCTGGAACGCCTGGCCTCTTTTGGCGGTAATTTGGATGTCCTGCCTTGTGGTGACAGCCATTGCCCTTACCGGAATGGCCTCCTACATGATGCTTGAACTCCCACCCATCTCGAGCCTAAAGAACTACCGGCCCGCCATGGTAACAGAGGTTTACAGCAGTGACGGACAGCCCTTGGCGTACTGGTACAAGGAAAAAAGATGGCCTGTATCAATCAAAAGGATTCCAAAAAGGCTAGTGTACGCATTCCTTGCCGCTGAAGACGCCAGGTTCTATGAGCACAGGGGCATAGACTTCCTCGGTGTTGTACGGGCGGCCATAAAAAATGTAGAGGCAGGTGGCATAGTGCAGGGAGCCAGCACCATTACCCAACAAGTAACAAGGTCACTGCTGCTGTCCCCCAAGAGAAGCTGGCTGCGCAAGCTTAAAGAGGCGATCCTCGCCTGGCAGATAGACGGGAGCCTCAGCAAGGACGAGATACTCAACATCTATCTCAACCAAATATACCTCGGCAGCGGGGCCTACGGGGTGGAGGCCGCGGCACGGACCTACTTCAACAAGCACGCGAGCCAACTTGACATAGCCGAATGCGCCCTTATTGCCGGGCTTACCCAGGCCCCGAGCAAGTACAATCCCCTTAAACATTTCGTTAGGGCCAAACGGAGACAACTTTACGTCCTGAGACGCATGTTCGAGGAAGGCTTCATAAACGAGCAAGAAAGACAGGTAGCGGCAAAGGAGAAACTGGTTTTTCAGGGCCAGGAACTCCATCCTCCCAAAGGCTCGCAGTATTTCCTGCAGGAAGTGAAAAAGGAACTCGTAAGGCGTTACGGCGCAAAGAGGGTATTGACGGATGGATTGAAGATATACACCACCCTCGATTCGAGCTGGCAGCAAAGCGCCTTTGAAAACATGCTCAAGGGGCTTGAAGCAATCAAGAAAAGACACAGGAGGGACAGGCTTCTAAGGGATAACATCGAGGGGGCCCTCATTGCAATTGATGCCCAGACAGGGGCAATCCGGGCCATGGTGGGAGGCCAGAATTTTACGAAAAACCAGTTCAACCTGGCCATACAGGGGAAGATGCAACCTGGCTCTTCATTCAAGCCCATTGTTTATTCCGCTGCAATGAAAAAGGGCATGATCCAGCCCAACTCGATCATCATCGACGAGCCCATATCATTTCCAGGCACGAAAAACAGCAAGCCGTGGCAGCCACAGAACTTTGACAAGGCGTACATGGGGCCAATAACCATCAGAACCGCCCTTACCTATTCCAGGAATATAATATCGGTAAAGATAGCAAGAATGGTGGGTGTCAACGCTGTTATAAAGCAAGCAAGGCTGATGGGCATAACCACGCCCCTGGCCCATGACCTTTCCATTGCCCTTGGCTCCTCGGCAGTCCCTCTTGTGCAGATGGTTACTGCCTACAGCACCTTCGTAAACATGGGCAAGGTCGTCACTCCAAAATACATAGAGCAGATAACCGACAGGAATGGCAGGATAATCGAGATGCTCACGCCTGAATTTCACGAAGCTCTCGACCCGGTTACCGCCTTTCAAATGGCCTACCTCCTTATGGGCGTGGTTCAAAACGGAACTGGAAGACGGGCACGGGCTGTAGGTATTCCCGTTGGAGGGAAAACAGGCACCACCGACAATTATCATGACGCCTGGTTCGTAGGATTCAGCCCTGAGGTAGTAACAGGCGTATGGATAGGCAGAAAGGACAAGAAATCCCTTGGCCGCCTTGAGACCGGAGGCAGGGCCGCCTGCCCAGTGTGGACCAACTTCATGAAGACCACGGTCAAGGACCTCACGAAGAAGGGGTACGATATACCTGATGGCGTGGCATTTGTTCCAGTGGACAAAAGAACCGGCCAGATTGTCACCCCTTCCGACGAAAACAAGAACGATATAGTCTATGAGGCACTTAGAAAAGACAACCTGCCACCCCTGAAGCCTGAGACTGGGTTCCTGCAGAATATTCCAGGCTGGCTTAGGGGCGTCGGCTCTTTCTTCCGCCTCGGCAACTGACTTTTCACCCCATGGACAAGCCTCCTGTCATGAACCCATTAGAAATCGTTTCCAGGGCATTCAGCGCTGGAAGGCTTGCGCACGCCTATCTGCTGGCAGGGGCAGGTGAGCAGCCGAGAAGGCGGACACTCAAAAAGCTCGGAGCCCTTCTTCTTTGCTACATGCCTGTCAGGTCTGCCGATGGCAAGTTAGGGTCCTGCAACCATTGCACAAGTTGCAGGAAGGTCAGGCATGGTACCCACCCAGACCTTGTGGAAATCATGCCTCAGGGCGCCTCTATCAAGATTGAACAAATCCGGAAACTGCAAGAACAGGTAATTTTCGCACCTCTTGAATCAAAGAGGCGGGTCGTTCTTATTCACTCTATAGACAAGATGAATCTCAGCGGAGCAAATGCCCTGCTAAAGCTTCTCGAGGAGCCGCCGGACCATACCCACCTCCTCCTGTCTTCCGGGAACATCTCAAGGCTGCTTCCCACCATAGTGTCAAGGTGTCAGGTCCTCAGGCAAGCCTCTTATGGTAGCGGCCAGGAGACAGTTGATCAAATGGCTAAGCAGATTGAACGACCGGCATCACGCTTCCTTCAATACCTCGTTAAAGAACTTTCAATAAGGGATGCAGAAGAACTGTCAGATATATTTGCGGCGAGGGATCACATTGTGGAATTCCTGTGCGGCAGCCACAGACATCTACTTTTCTTAAAGATAGGGGGCTTTCTTTGGTCGTCCCCCGGGAGGGTTCGCCATACCACTCTCGTACTTGGAACGCTATTGCGGGATCTGATGCTTCTGTGCAAGGGGAGTGAAAGAGCCAAAGCCCCTGCTACTTCTTCCAAGGGCCCTATCCTCCACAACGATATTACCCATGTCCTGTGCAGGTTGGCTGAACGAATTAATTATGATACGCTGGAAGACTATGAAAAACGGCTAACTATGGCACAAACCATGCTGGAAAGAAACGTTAAACCTGAAATGATAGCGGATATGCTACTTGTCTTCTGGCTAAAGGACCACGACAGAACAAGACGTGATTGAAAGAAGAGGGTGATTTGAGTTCGCTGCCTAATAAAGAAGGGATTGAGCAAGAACGTGTGGTCAGGTGCGAGCTTTGCCGTGTCCGGGTGAGGCCAGGCAGTACCGCCATGACCTACCGTTCCGGCGGTCTTGAGCTGAAAGAGGGTGAATGGGTGGTTGTCCCGGCCCCGGGCGGAAAGGAGGTTGGACAGATTATCAGTAAGCCTGTCCGGATAGTCCTGCCTGAAAGGTGCCTGCCACCGGAAGTGGAGCGCCTCGCCACCACGAGCGAGATAGAAGAATATTACAAGAACCTCGAGTTTGAACGGAAGGCCTGGGCCGTATGCCAAGGCCATATAGACCATCTACGCCTAAAAATGAAGCTCATCAAGGTGGAGAGCTTCTTTGACCACAGCAAGATAATCTTTTATTACTCGGCTGACGGCAGAGTCGATTTCAGGGAGCTTGTCAAGGCCCTTGTCAAAGACCTGAGGATGAGGGTGGAAATGAGACAGATAGGTATTAGGCACGAGGCCAAGCTCGTGGGAGGCGTGGGATGCTGCGGCAGAGAACTTTGCTGCGCAAGCTTTCTAACCTCCTTTGACTCTATATCCATCAAGATGGCCAAGGCCCAGAACCTTCCCCTTAACCCGAGCAAGATCTCAGGATTATGCGGCCGTCTTTTGTGCTGCCTTACCTATGAATACAAGACTTATAAGGAGATGGCCCAGGGGCTGCCGACTCTTGGGAAGGCGTGCCACACGCCGACAGGCCCTGGTAAGGTCATAAGGCAAAACATCTTCAAACAGGCCGTAACAGTGGCCATGCCTGACGGAACCATCATCGATTATACCGTGGAAGAGCTTTCTGGCGGAAAGCCCCGGGATGGCAAAGCCGGGGAACCGGTTCAGTCCGCCGATACAGGCATAGAAGAGCAGGCAGGCAAAGAGGCCAAAAAGCGGCCTGAAAAGGGCCGGTCCAAATCGCGTGGACAGCAGCACCGGAAACAGGCCAAGAAAAAATCCGGCAGGAAGCGCAAACAAAAGCAGCCCGCACGGGTCTCGAAAAACAGAAACAAGAGAAAGGGTCCTGGAAAAAGCAGGCAAATGGCAAGGAAAACAGACTCCATGAACAAGGACCAATCCAATGAATAAGAGATTTTACGTTACAACTCCTATATACTATGTCAATGCGGAACCTCATCTCGGGCATGCCTATTCCACGGTTGTTGCAGACGTTCAGAACCGTTTTCACAGGCTTATTGGCCACGAGACCTTCTTTCTCACAGGTACGGACGAACACGGGGACAAGATCGTCCAGGCCGCCCAGAAAATGGGCCTTTCCCCGAAGGAATACACGGATATCATCAGTGACAAGTTCAGAAAGACATGGCCCCTTCTTAACATTCACCCTGAAAGATTCATACGGACAACCGACCCTCAACACATAAAGACGGTCCAGATGGTCCTTCAGAAGGTCTATGACCAGGGTGACATCGAGTTCAGGGAGTACGAGGGCCTCTACTGCTTTGGATGCGAGCGTTTCCTTATAGAACGAGAGCTTGAGGACGGCAAGTGCCCGGACCACAAGGTGGAACCAACAAGGCTCAAGGAGAAGAACTACTTTTTCCTCATGAGCAAGTACCAGCAGTGGCTCATTGACTACGTCCAAGCAAACCCGGAATTCATCGGGCCTGAGCGTTACAGGAACGAGGTTCTTTCCTTTTTGAAGGATCCCCTTGACGATCTTTGCATCTCAAGGCCTGTCTCCAGGCTCACCTGGGGAGTTCCACTGCCCTTTGACGAAAACTTTGTGACCTATGTGTGGTTCGATGCCCTCATTAACTACCTCAGCGGCCTTGACTTCCCAGACGGAGAAAACTTCAAGAAATTCTGGCCCGTTGCCAACCACGTCATTGCAAAGGACATACTTAAGCCCCACGGCATCTACTGGCCCATTATGCTTCACGCCATTGGGCTTGAGCCCTACCAGTCCCTTCACGTGCACGGCTACTGGAAGATCAAGGAAGAAAAGATGTCAAAGAGCCTGGGGAATATCGTAAGGCCAGGGTGGCTTGTGGAGAACTTTGGCACCGATGCCACAAGATACTGCCTCATGAGGGAGATGAGCTTTGGCCTTGATGCCAGTTTCAGCTACGAGGGCTTTGTAACCAGGATAAACGCAGACCTGGCAAACGACCTTGGAAACCTCTTTAGCAGATCCGTAACCATGCTCCATAAGTTCAGAAAGGGCGTGGTGCCAGTTGAAAGACGCCTTGAGGGTGAGGGCCCACAGGATGAACTAAGGAAGGAGTTTACCGCCCTGGTAACCAGATGGAAGGAGCTCATGGGGAAATTTCAGGCCAACAATGCCATGGCAGAGCTCTGGCGGGTCCTAAACCTTGCAAACAAGGTCATTGACCAGATGGCACCCTGGCAGCTTGCAAGGGAAGAGGAAAAGGCCCTTCTT
>WGDC01000025.1 GCA_015493475.1 Deltaproteobacteria bacterium | reverse complement strand
CCTTGAAATTCTGGCCACCTGGCACGGGGGCATGTCCTTTCACGGTGGGGCAATAGGCGTTGCCATTGCCGGCTGGATATATTGCAGTAGGCATGACACGGATTTTTTTTTGTGGGCGGATCGTTTTGCCGTTACCGTGCCTGTTGGCCTCTTTTTCGGCCGTATCGGTAACTTCATAAACGGAGAGCTTTTTGGAAGGCCCACGGACGTGCCCTGGGCCATGATCTTTCCCCAGGGCGGCCTGGTTCCCCGGCACCCGTCCCAGCTTTACGAGGCCGTGTGCGAAGGGCCCGTGCTTTTTGCAATACTCTGGCCCCTTAGGGGAAAAAGGTGGCCAACCGGGAGAAAACTTGCACTTTTTTTCATCTGTTACGGGGTGATAAGATTCTTCTTGGAGTTTTTCAGGGAGCCTGACCCACAGCTTGGCTTCATCGCCTTTGGCTGGCTTACCATGGGGCAGCTTTTGAGCGTGCTCCTGGCGCTCTTTGGGCTGGTGCTGTTTGTGCTAAGGAAAAATCCACGTCAGGAGGTAGAAGATGTTACTGGTTGATGCAAAGACCATGCAGGGCCTTGACAGAAAGACCATAGAGGAGATAGGGATCCCGGGGCTCATCCTCATGGAAAACGCAGGCCTGGGATGTACTCGCATAATACTTGAGGAGATGGGAGATGAGGTTGAAAAGGGTTGCCTCGTTGTGGCAGGCCCTGGCAATAACGGCGGAGACGGCTTTGTCATTGCGCGTCATCTTTTTCAGAAGGGGAAAAGGGTAAAGGTCCTGTGTCTAAGCCCCCTTGAAAGGTTCAAGGCAGATGCCCTTACGAATCTAAAGGCCTGCCAGGGGCTTGGAATCGAGATTATGGAGGCAGTTGATGAAAAGACCCTGGACCTTCATGCCCACCTTTTTAACGAGGCAGGGCTCGTAGTTGACGCAATCTTTGGAACCGGCCTTAGCCGCCCGCTTGAAGGCAGGTTCGCAAGGGCAGTGGAGCTCATAAACTCTTCAACGACCAGGGTATTTTCCGTGGATATCGCCTCAGGCCTTGGTAGCGACAGCGGCCAGGTCCTTGGTGCGGCCGTACGGGCAGATGTCACTGTCACCATGGCCATGGCAAAGGTAGGCCATGTGAACTGGCTAGGTATCCTCTATACAGGGCGCCTTTTTGTTATAGACATAGGGATTCCCCGCTTTTTACTGGATGAGGCCGGGAGGGCCTTTGAGTACTTTCAAGAGGCGGAGTTTTTGGCAACCTTCAGGCCAAGGCCAGCAGATGGCCACAAGGGGACCTTTGGACACGTTGTCATCTTTGGGGGTTCAAGGGGAAAGATAGGGGCCGCATGCCTTTCTGCCCACGGTGCACTTAGGGCAGGGGCGGGGCTTGTAACCGTTGCATCGGTTAGAAGCTCCCAGTTTGTTATTTCCCAGAAGCTTACAGAGGCCATGACCGAGGGGCTTCCTGAAAACCCTGACGGGCAGGTTTCAAAGGATGCCTTTGAAACCGCAATGGTGCTTCTTGAGGGGAAAAAGGCTGCATGCATAGGCCCAGGCCTTGGCCTTACAAAGGATGCCATCATCTTCAGCCAGAAGATGGCTGTCCACTGCCAGCTTCCCCTTGTAATGGATGCAGATGCACTGAGCGCCCTTTCAAAGTGTACGGAGGTCTTGAAAGAGGCCGCTGCTCCACGCGTCCTTACCCCTCATCCAGGCGAGATGGCAAGGCTTACAGGAACTGGCGTAGCCGAGGTCCAGAGGGACAGGATCGGGGCGGCCAAATCCCTTGCAACAGAAACTGGCTGCGTGGTTGTGCTAAAGGGGATGTCAACGGTCATTGCATCTCCTTCAGGCCAGGTGTGCATCAACTCATCTGGCAATTCCGGCATGGGCACAGGCGGCATGGGGGATACTCTTACCGGCATAACAGGTGCGCTTCTTGCCCAAGGTTATGACCCCTGGGATGCTGCACGCCTTGGGGTCTTCGTTCACGGAAAGGGTGCAGATCTTGTGGCCAGGGTGAAGGGGCCCTTTGGCTACACAGCAAGGGAGGCGGCGGACCAGCTACCAAGGCTTTGGCAGATGGCTTCTGAGAAGTCTTGCTAGAGGGCCCTAAGGTGGCAAGCATCAAGGAAAACAGGGAGTTTTGGGACAGGGATTACGACTGGGCCCAGGAAGGGCACGAGTGGTCCGTGGCCTGGGGCGGGGCAGACATGCAGTGGTTTGGGACAATCCTTCCAAGGCTCCACAGGTACGTGCCCACAGGCACCATCCTTGAGATTGCCCCGGGTTTTGGCCGCTGGACCACCTACCTCAAGGACCTTTGCACAAGGCTCCTCCTGGTAGATCTTTCAAGGCGCTGCATTGAAGGCTGTCGCAAGAGGTTTTCATCGTTTAGCCACTTGGAATATCACGTAAATGACGGCTACAGCCTTGAAATGATCCCTGACCAGTCCATTGACCTGGTCTTCAGCTTCGATTCCCTGGTCCATGCAGAAAGGGATGTCATGGAGGCATACGTCTCCCAGATCGCCTCAAAGCTTACAAGGGATGGGGTGGCATTTATTCACCATTCAAACATTGGCCACTACAGGTTCTACTTCAGGTTCTGGGAAAGGGATTTTCTGCCAAGGAGGCTGGTGGATTATCTAAAAAGGAAAAACATTGTTGAGCCCACAGATCACTGGCGTGCCTTTAGCATGACAGGAAAGGCCATGGAAAAGATGGTGAAAAAGGCAGGGCTTTTTTGCATAAGCCAGGAATATATCAACTGGGGAACTATGCCTTCGCACTTGATTGATTGCGTAACTGTCTTTGCAAGAGCAGACTCCCTGTGGAAAGGAAGGACTGATTGGCTTAAGAACAAGGAATTCATGAAGGAGGCCTACCACTTAAGGCGCCTTGGTCGCCTCTACGGTGAAAAGGGCCTGACAGCAAAGGGTTGAGTATCCGCGTTGCCCTCATGAACCCTTCCCCCGGGTCATCCAAAAAGGACGCCAAAAGACGTAGTCAGAACCGGGTCCAAGATTCATACTTTGCCCTTTTTAAAGACAGGCAGGTCTTTGGCTGGGCAATGTATGACTGGGCAAACTCGGCCTTTAGCACAATCGTGGTCTCAGCCCTTCTTGGCCCTTACCTTTCCTCCCTTGCAGGAGCTGGCCAAGGGCCTTTTCTCTTTTCATTGAGGCTAAAGCCCGATTCCATCTACCCCTTTTTCGTATCCATCTCCGTACTGATCCAGCTTTTTGTTCTTCCTGTCATTGGCACAATGGGCGACATATTAGGGAGAAAAAAGGCGCTCATGATGGGCTTTGCCGTCTCAGGAGGCATACTTACCTGTCTCCTTGGGGCGGGCGGGATTTTCCTTCAAGGTGCACCATCATCCTCAAAGATCATGTGCCTGGGCATCATTTTCGTGTTGGCAAACCTCTTTTTTGGGGCCTCCATCACCCTCTATAATTCATTCCTGCCTGATATTTCCTCACCCGCCTTAAGGGACAGGGTAAGCTCCTTTGGTTGGGCCCTTGGCTACGTAGGAGGAGGACTGGCACTGGCTCTTTGCATGGCGTTCTTTTTCTTTCTTGGCAAAAAGGAGGCGGCCATCCAGGCAAGCTTTGTGCTGGCAGGGCTTTGGTGGCTTTTTTTTAGCATCCTTTTCACATGGCGCTTGCTTAAAGAGCAGGAAGGGGGGAAAAGGCCCCTTTTAGGAAGGAACCTTTTCCAGAAAGGGTTTAAAGAGCCCTTTTTGACCCTCTTTGCCATGAGAAGAAAGAGGCCGGATGCGTGGAGGTTTCTTGTTGCCTATTTCTTCTATAACGACGGGGTGCAGACAGTCATAGCCATTGCCTCCATCTTTGCCGTCTCCGTGCTGAAGGTGGACAGCATGACACTTCTTGGGCTTATCCTTTTCATCCAGTTCGTTGCCGCCTTTGGAGCTGCCTTTTTCGGCTGGCTCGGAGAAAGAATGGGAACCAAAAAGGCCATCCTACTTTCACTTCTTGTCTGGATGGCAATCATAGTGCTTGCCTTTTTCTCCCTTTCAGACGTGAGGGGGCTTTTCGCCCTGGCTTTTTTGATTGCAACGGTCCTTGGCGGAACCCAGGCCCTTAGCCGCTCCATGTTCTCCATGCTGGTTCCCTGTACCAGGGAGGCAGAGTATTTTGGCTTCTATGAGGTAAGCGAGAAGGGCTCATCCTGGCTTGGCCCCCTTGTTTTCGGCCTCGTTGTGGAACTCACCGGGGATACAAGGGCGGCCATGCTGTCCATAGGGGTGTTTTTTCTGGTGGGGTTTTGGGTGCTCCTTAACCATGAGTAGGGTGTTCTTTCTTTTGCTCGTCCAAAAGAAAGAACCAAAGAAAACGACGCCCCGATGCCGCTTGTTCCCTGCGCGTGGAAGCACCAGGCCCTGGCGGGCTGAAAGGGCCATCCTGGCCGTTAGCCCGTGGCGGCGTCCATGCCGCCACCCCTTCGGGGCCTGACCGGGCCTGTCACTTCCATGCTCGGCGCGGCATAAGGGGGTGAAAAACATGTTGCAGAAGAGTTACCTTTACGGATCAAAAAAGAAGGTTAAGCCTGGTCAGTTCAGTCCGCATATATGGTTCTTTTGCAGCAAATATTTTCAAACAACTGCCGATATTGGCATAAGTGGTTTGGGGAATATGGTAAATTGGGTGATTATTCATGTATAATCTGGTTAATGGGGTTGATGGCTTGGCTTGACTTTTATTTTCATTAAGGAATTTTCAGGAAAGGGCGTATCTCTAATAGACTCAACTTTCGGAGTTAATTAATGAGCTTAAACCACTACCTTTGGTAGTGGTACCATAAGGAGTTAAACTAGTTTAGGAATTATAATTGTACCTCCCTGAAAGGTGCTAGACTCAGGGAGGTACAGAATGACTAAAACTTTCAATAGG
>WGDC01000024.1 GCA_015493475.1 Deltaproteobacteria bacterium | reverse complement strand
TGCACAATGTCTCCTGTTATGCACAATACGTCCGGCTCAAGCTCCTGCATCTTTTCAGTAAAGATGTCTATGATGCGGAAATCCACCTTTTTTCTCCTTCTCAGATACCAGTTTGCAAGGCCTATGAGGCGTTTGTTAAGTATGCTTTCATGCCCTATGCAGTGGCTGCAGAAAAGGTGGATGTCAGAGATGTGGGCTATTCGCATGGTTCTCTCAAGGGTTCATATCCTAAGCTTGCGGTTTTACTTTTGCCTTGCCTGGGATAATATCAACTAAAAGGTCCGCAGGCCACAAGAGGCGCTTAAAAGAAGGTCCTTTCCCGGGAGCATGAAATGGCGACGTATATCTATTTTGTCAAGAAAAGCAGGGTCAAAATATGGGGGCTTACCCCGCCTGAACGTGTAAAGAGGGTCTTGGGAGATAGTGTCATATTCACCGACCATCTCGATTCCCTGCCGCAAGAGGCCAGGGTCCTTGTCGTGCGCGGTGACTTCCTCTTTGAGGACAGGCTCGTAAAGGGACTAATCGAAAGTGAGGACACCTTTCTTTTTGTAAAGCGGTTTGGAAAAAAGATATTCGTGTCTGCAAATGTCAGCGCAAGGGATGCCAAAAAGGCAGTGAAGGTGCTTGAAGGCAAGGAAGATGTACAATTCCTTAAGAAGTTCAAAACGCTAAGTCCCGAGACCTTTTTTACAGGCTTTCACAAGAGGCTTAGGAAGTTTGAGCCACCATTTGTGCTTCCGGTTTCAAAGCGCAAGGCAAGGGAGCTTGAAGACAGGCTTTTTGACTGGTCATACAAGGGGGTCACAGACCTTGTAACAAAGTGGTGGTGGCCGCGGCCTGCAAAGGAGGTGGTGAGGGCATGTGTAAGGCTTGGCATTCGACCAAACCACGTAACCGCCCTTGGATTGGTGCTGGTCTTTATTGCAGGCTTTCTCTTTTACCTGGGCTATCTGGGCCTTGGCCTCATTGCAGCCTGGCTCATGACCTTTCTGGATACCGTGGACGGAAAACTTGCACGGGTCACTGTCACATCCAGCAAGTTTGGCCACTACTTTG
This sequence comes from Deltaproteobacteria bacterium, assembly GCA_015493475.1. Classification (GTDB taxonomy): domain Bacteria; phylum Desulfobacterota; class Dissulfuribacteria; order Dissulfuribacterales; family QOAL01; genus JAADCZ01. The sequence goes on along the minus strand of WGDC01000024.1, from coordinate 29,120 downwards.
ACCACATAATAGACCTTATACATCCGCCATTCTGGTATCTCCTTTGGGGGCTTGGCACTGAAAGCACTGGAAGGTACCTCCTTGACTATCCAACCATTCCCTTGTACTGGGCCATATTTATTGGATACATTGTTGGTCGCCTGGCCGAGGGGTTTTTTGAGTGGTTCATTGAGGGCTTTGGAATATTTCTGTGGCGGCCAGTGGACTCCCTTTTCAGGCTTGTTACCGCAAGGAGAAACCCCTGCCTTATCATACTTACCCTTTCATACATTTTGGGAAGGCCTGACTGGGGGCTTGTGGCAGTTGCCTTCTGGACGGTTGTCACCTCCGCCTTTCTGGTCTTACGGCTCCTCATGGCCTTTTTCCAGAAGGCAAGGGGGAAAAAGATCAGGTCGTGGCTATATGATGTGGATAGATCCGGCAGAGGGAACGGCATTCTATACCGGTGGTTTGTTAAAAGGTGATTATGCCCCGGACCCCTCTTCCCTCAAAGGACAGGATTGGCATCATCTTTAACCCCCTTGGTGGCAGAAACAAGAGGGAAGGCCCTGAAGAGATAAGGGGCCTTCTTTCTAAGCTCGGTGAGCTTAAAATCGCATCCACCCCAAAAGAGATCAGGGATGCCCTTATTTGTTTTGAAAAGGCCAAAAAGAGCTGGATATTGATAAGTGGCGGCGACGGTACCGTGCAAATGGTGCTAACCGCCCTTTTTCATAAAAGGCCCTTCTTTTTTCTTCCAAGGCTTTCTGTTCTTCCAGGTGGAACCACCAATCTCATAGCAGGGGACCTTGGCCTTATTGGAAGCCAGAAAAAGGCCATTAAAAGGCTTGGCTACATGCTTGAAAAAAAGGATGAAACATGGATCTTTGCCACTCATAGGGATGTTATCAGGCTTTCCAGGGAAGACGGGCTTGTAAGATACGGCATGTTTCTTGGCGGTGGCCTTGTGTCTGAGGGGGTTGCCCTTTATGAAAATAAGTTCCGGCATGGAACTAAGGGTGCCTCCATGGGGATTGTCCTTACTGTAATAAGGTGCCTTTTTGGGCTTTTTAGGCAGAAAAGATCGTGCAGTTATATGGAGATAAATGTCAATAACCAAAGCCGCATAAGGGGAGGGGTCTGCGTACTTCTTTGCGCCAGCCTTGAGCGTCTTTTTCTTGGCACACGTCCCTTTTGGGCGAGGGCCAGGCGGGGAATAAGGATGAGCCTTCTTCTTTCTGGGGCAAAGGGCCTTTTGAGATTCATGCCATACATCCTTTCCGGCAGGCCCCATCCCGCACTTACCCCAGAAAACGGTTATTTTTCATGCAGGTTTTTTAGGGCAGAAGTAAAAACTGATTCACCCCTTGCCCTTGACGGCGAGCTTATCACCCCACAGGGGGAAAGGCCCAGGGTCCTTTTGGAATACGGGGGAAAGGTGGTCTTTTTGCAATGGTAGAGCAGGGAAGACCCCCTATTATTTTAAAAAACATGGTGAGGAACCAGCTTACCGGAAAGGTTCCAGGGGCCCTTGACGCCGTTTCATCAGCTATCAGGAAACGCCACGGAAAAACCGTTCTTGCCATAGCCTTTTACGGAAGCTGTCTTCGCTCTTCAAATCCCTTTGAAGGAATCCTTGACCTCTACGTTGTCGTGAAAGGCTATAGAAGCTGTTACGAAAAGCCCTTGCCCGCTATTTCAAACTTTCTTCTACCCCCAAATGTCTTTTATCTGGAAGAGGAGTACATGGGCAAGACCGTGCGGGTAAAATACGCCATAGTCTCCATGAAACAGCTTGAGCGGGCCACATCCTGTCAGTGGTTTCACTCCTACTTTTGGGCAAGGTTTTGCCAGCCAATGGTCCTTACCTATTACAGGGACGAAGACGTTTTGGAGTGCATGGTAAAATGCGCCAGCAATGCCCTTTTTACCTTTTCCGTAAGGGTCATCCCATGTCTTGAAGGGGTTTTCGGTGTAAAAAGGCTTTGGCAAAGGGGGCTTGAGCTCACCTACATGGCAGAGCTTAGGCCTGAGGGAAGGGACAGGGCCATAACCATCTGGAAGTCCAACAGGAACTACTTTGAGGCCGTAACCCCTCACGTTTTAAGGGCCATAAGGGACAAGAGATTTCGTATTGAAAGGGATGAAGAAGGTAGCCTCTATCATCTTTTTATAGTGGGCAGGGAAAGGTTTCTGCTCTGCAAACTTTCATGGGTCTTGAGGATAGTCCTGGGAAAGCTTCTTACCATTCTAAGGTTGATTAAGGCCTGCTTTACATTTGGAGGAGGAGTTGATTATGCCCTGTGGAAGATAGAAAGGCACACCGGGGTGCACATAAGGCTTGGCCCATTTCTAAGGCGTCATCCCCTTCTTGCCATGTTTTTTGCCTCTTGGCGTCTTTTAAAAAGAAAGGCCATTAGATAGGTCATGAATGAGGCCTGAAATGCGTTTACTGCTGAGGGCTGACTAACCTTCCCTTAAAAGGCCCAGAAGGTCAAAGGTGACCTTTCCTTCCATGATGGTAAGGATCGCCCTTCCCCTGAAGGATTGGCCAAGAAAGGGCGAGTTGAAGGACTTTGAAAACAAAGAGTCCCGGTCAAGGGTAAAGGGAAGCTCTGAGTCTATCACGGTTACATCCGCCCTTTTGCCTTTTTCAAGGCTACCTCCCTCCACCTTCAGAATGGAGGCAGGGTTTTGGGACATGAGCCTTGCTATTTCAAGGGGCGAGAACCCTTCCTCCCTTAAAAGCACCTTGAGCGCAAGGGGAAGGGCAGTCTCCAGGCCGATTATGCCGTTTGCCGCAAGGGCGAACTCGCACTCCTTTGAAAGGCTTTCGTGGGGTGCGTGGTCTGTTGCTATGGCATCGATGGTGCCGTCCCTAAGCCCCTCTATTATGGCCCTTCTGTCCTCCTCGGTCCTCAGAGGGGGATTCATCTTTGCAAGGGTGTTATAATCCTCCACGGCCTCTTCCGTAAGGCTAAAGTAATGGGGGGCCGTTTCTGCCGTAACCTTCACCCCCTTCTCCTTGGCCCTTCTTATTATTTCCACCGCCCCTTTGGTGCTTACGTGGGCGATGTGAAGACGAGCGCCTGTAAGTTCGGCAAGGCAGCAGTCGCGAAAGACGGCCACGTCCTCGGCGGCATTTGGAATGCCCCTAAGGCCAAGCCTTGTGGAAGTTATTCCCTCGTTCATGCAGCCCTGGGCAGAAAGATCTGGTTCCTCGGCATGGGAGATAATCAATGCGTCAAAGTTAAGGGCATATTCCAGGGCAAGCCGCATGACAGAGGCCTTCCTCACGGGGACCCCGTCGTCTGAGAAGGCAACGGCCCCTGCGTTAAGCAGATCGAAAAATTCCGTAAGCCCCCGGCCCTTTTGACCCGTGGAAACTGCCGCCACGGGAAGGACCTGGCAGTTTCCAGCCTCCCTGGCCTTATCCAGGATGAACCGTGTTATGCCTTCGTTGTCATTTGGAGGAGAGGTGTTGGGCATGCAGGCAACCTTGGTAAATCCCCCTGCGGCAGCGGCCCTGGTCCCAGTCTCAATGGTCTCCTTGTATTCCTGGCCTGGTTCCCTGAGATGAACGTGCATGTCAATTAGGCCGGGAACAACCCATTTATTATTAAGATCAACCAACTGGGCATGTTCAGGGCCCTTAAGGCCAGGCCCAATATCTGCTATCCTTCTGTCCTCAATCAGCAGATCCCCCGCAAGGTCTATGTCACTTGAAGGGTCTATTATTCGCCCATTTTTTAAAAGTATCGCCTCCATGACCGTGCCCGTCATTCTTCCCTGGAATCTGTAAGGAGCAGGGTGAAAAGCGCCATTCTCACGGCAACGCCGTTTGTCACCTGGTCAAGGATTATGGCTCGGCTTGAATCTGCCACCTCAGGTGACATCTCAACGCCCCTGTTTATTGGCCCTGGATGCATGATAACACAGCTTTCCTTTATGACGGAAAAGATGCCTACGTCCAGACCAAAGACCCTGGCATACTCCCTTTCAGACGGGAAAAGGGCCATGCCCTGCCGCTCTTTTTGAATTCTCAAGGCCATTACCACGTCGGCATCCCTTACGGCCTGCCTCAAATCGTACAATGCGCGGCAGCCAAGCGTCTCTATGCCAGGGGGCATCATGGTTGCCGGGCCGCAGACCGTGACTTTTGCCCCCATCTTTGAAAAGGCCAGGATATCTGAATGGGCAACCCTGCTGTGGGCAATGTCACCGATTATGGTGATGTTAAGCCCCTCTATCCGCCCAAAGTGTTCCTTTACAGACATAAGGTCAAGAAGTGCTTGGGATGGGTGTTCGTTTGTCCCGTCCCCTGCATTGATTACGGCGGAATCGATGTATCTGGTTAGAAGGTGCGGGGCGCCCGACAAGGAGTGTCGCATCACTATTATGTCAGGCCTCATGGCCTCTATGTTCCTGGCGGTGTCTATGAGGGTTTCTCCCTTTACCACACTGCTGGTGCTGGCAGAGATACCCACTGTGTCTGCGCTCAGTCTCTTGGCGGCAAGCTCGAAGGAGAGCTTTGTCCTGGTGCTCGGCTCAAAAAAGAGGTTTACAATGGTCTTGCCCCTCAGGGGCGGTACTTTTTTAATAGGTCTTTCAAGGATCTCCTTCAGGGACTCAGCGGTATTAAGAATGAAGGATATCTCTTCACGATCCAGGTGGGATATGCCAAGTATGTGTCTGCTCTTCAGTTTTGTCATACCAAAAAAAAGCCCCCTTTCTTTTGAAAGGAGGCTTGTTTTGTCTGCCTCTTAGGCCATCTCAGAAAGCCTTAGCAGTTTTTCGTATTCTGCGTCCACCCTTCTTTGGATGTACTCTATGTGGTCCTCGTCCAAGTGGCGGAAGCGCCTCTGGCCCTTCAAATATTCGGTAACAGGTTTTGGCTTTGTTATCTTCCTGCTGATTATGTAGCGGCCTTCAATCACCTCGTAAAGGGGAAAGACCTTGGTCTCCACGGCCAGCCTGGAGATCTCAATGGAACGCTCCCCTGCGGAACCCCAGCCTGTGGGACAGGGCGAATAGATGTGCACATAGGCGGGCCCCTTTACCAGTGCCGCTTTCTTGACCTTGTTCATGAGATCAAGAAAATAGGCCGGGGAGGCCGTTGCTACATAAGGGATGTTATGGGCCACCATTATGGCCGGGACATTCTTCTTCCACGTCACTTGGCCAAAGCTCTTTTTACCTGGAGGGCTTGTGGTGGTCATGGCACCGTAAGGGGTGCAGCCCGAACGCTGGACGCCTGTATTCATGTATGCCTCGTTGTCAAGGCATACGTAGAGGAAGTCATGTCCCCTTTCCATTGCACCTGATATGAATTGAAGACCGATGTCTCCGGTAGCCCCGTCACCGCCGACCGCCAAGATGTCGACATGTTTTTTGGGTATCTTACCCTTTCTTGCGAGCACCTTTCGTGCCGCTTCAACCCCTGATGCAACGGAGGCAGAGTTTTCAAAAGCAATATGTATCCATGGCACCTTCCAGGCAGTGTGTGGATATGGAGAGGTGATGATCTCCATACAACCGGTTGCGTTGCAGACAATAACGTCCTTGCCAAGGGCCTTCATGACCATTCTAAGGGCCAGAACCTCACCACAGCCCTGGCAGGCCCTGTGCCCCGAGGACAACGGTTCTTCCTTTGGTAAATTCTTTGCCTTAAAGCCTTTGAATTTTTCGAATTCTGGTATCATTTTTCCCGCACCCCAATCACTTCGTAGAGTTCTCTTGGACGTTTTTTGGCATAAGCCCTCGCCTTGTCCACGATTTCTTCAAAACGTTCAACCGTTACGTCTCTTCCACCGAGACCGGCAACAAAGCTGAATATTTTCGGTGACCCTGGAATTTTGTAGAACAGGGACCTGAGTTCAGCTCCTACCGGCCCGCAAAGGGCGCCTGGAGGCAGGCAGCGGTCTATGACAGCCAAAACCTTTGTCTTGCCTACCGCTTTCCTGAATTCCTGGCCGGGGAAGGGCCTCCACAGACGAATCTTCAGGAGGCCAACCTTCTGACCCGCGTCTCTCATGGTATCGACTGCGGTCATGGCCGTTTCAGAAATACTGCCCATGGTCACGAGCAGCACCTCTGCATCCTCCGTTCTATAGGACGCAACAGGATCGTATTTCCTGCCGAATATTTCAGCGAATTCATTCCATGCCTTGAGTATGTATCTCTTGGCCTTCTTCATAGCCATGTCATGGGCAACTTTTGCCTCGGTGTAGACTTCCGGAATCCCTACCGGCCCCATGGAGATTGGACGCCGTGGATCCATCTTGTAGCGGGGCTTGAAGGGCGGTAGGTACTTGTCCACTTCCTCCTGGTCAGGCAGCTCGATGGGCTCAATCACGTGACTCAGGGTAAAGCCGTCGATGTTGACCATCATGGGCAGGGAAACATTCCGGTCCTCGGAAACCCTGAAGGCGTGAAGTGTAAGGTCCACGGCCTCCTGGCCGTTTTCTGCAAAGGTTTGAATCCAGCCGATGTCTCTTTGTATCATTATGTCCTGATGGTCATTCCAAATGCTAATTGGAGCGGAAAGCGCTCGGTTGGCAACAACTACCACCATAGGCAGCCTCATTGTACTCGGAATGTAGAGAATTTCACTCATGAGGCTAAGGCCCTGGGAGCTTGTTGATGAAAAGACCCTGGCCCCGGCTGCTACCGCCCCGCAACAACAACTCATTGCCGCGTGTTCGCTCTCCACCGGGACGAACTCCGCATCCAGTTCCCCGTTTGCCACCATTTCTGACAAATGTTCCACAATATGGGTCTGGGGCGTAATAGGGTAGGCAGGTATAACCTCTGCCTTTGCCAGACCAACAGCCTCAGAGATTGCAATCGAAACTTCTATTCCCACGCGTTTTGACATAATTACCCCTCCTCCGGAACCATTGTTATGGCATCTTTGGGGCACTCGTGGGCGCATATGCCACAACCCTTGCAATATTCCAAGTTAACCACAAAGTATCCATCCTCGTCCTGACTGTAAGCCATATCCGGGCAGAATACCCAGCACATGCCGCACTTGATGCACTTTTCCTTGTCAACCACAGGCCTTTGAGAGCGCCAATCCCCGGTCCTGAAGTTTGCTGCATTGCCAGGCTCCAGGATATGGCATCCAAAGGTTATCGTTTTCCAGCCTACTATGGCGTCTGAATTGGCCATATCACAAACTCCTTAATCTTGGTTTTGTTATCCTGTAATTACCGTCTCTTTATAGGCCCTTTCTAATGCGGCCTCATTTTTTTCCGCCAGTCTGCCGAAACGCTTTTCAAGGGCCTCGAACAGTGCGTCTTTGCCTACGATGCCAGTGGCCTTGAGGAGCGCCCCGAGCATGGTGGTGTTGGTAATGGGCAGCCCGAGTTCCTCTGTTGCAATCTTTGTAGCATCCACCATGGCAAGTTTTGATTTTAAGCCGAACTTGTCCCTGATTTCCTGTTCAGAAAGCTCTGTGTTCAGGATGACAATGCCGTCGTCCTTTAGGCCTTCAGCCACGTTAACGAGCGCCGGCAGGGAGGGATCGAGCACAACCACTATGTCTGGATGGTATACCTTTTCCCTTGTCCTGATCTGGTTGTCGCTTACCCGGATGAATGCTGCAACCGGTGCGCCTCTCCTCTCAGGGCCAAAGCTCGGGAAGGCCTGGGCATACTTTCCTTCAGCAATTGCGGCGGTAGCAACGAGTTCTGCAGAGGTGACACCTCCCTGTCCGCCTCGGCCATGAATTCTAACTTCTTTCATTGGTGATCTCCTATGTTTTGTTATGGATTTCCAACGATTGGTTCATTGGGTGCGTGATGTGGAATTCATCGCTTTCCCTTGCAAAAAGGCTTGGAAAACGCCTCTTTTGGGGTGAACCAGAATTCAAAAAACTGTCTCTCTGTTTACATGCCGCCATACCCTTTGTCAAGAGACTTTGGGGTCAAAAGTTCGTATGTTAACGTTTCTATGCTACAGTTTTTTCCGTTCAATGCCCGCCTCGGAAGGATTCTTAATCACATATGTGCGTACCTTTCTGCTGCGGGGGAACTCCCTTTTCATCATGGATTTAAGATGACGCTGAAGCTCCCTTGATGTGCATTCAAGCTGCTGGTCAAGGTATCCCTTTTCCTTCAAGAGAAACATGTCGAGAGATTTTTTAAGCACCACTATGCCTCTGTTTCTTTTGTAGGAGAGAATTTCCACTCCATTTCCAAGTTCCGCCTTTTTAAGGCAGTTAAGCACCTTTCTTAGCGCACTTTCTCTGTTAACGAGGGCCATGATTTTTTTTTACGGCCCGTTCTATAGCCCTTCTCAAGGCAGATTTGTGGACCTCCCCTGCATAGTGAAGTGCACTCTTGCCGCTTACCGGGTCAAAATCCGAAGGATCAGAAAGGCACAGATACTGTACTTGCCTTGATATGACCGTTGGGGCTTCTTCGATTTTCAGCCCCGTGATCTCGCGCACGACCTGGAACGTCGCACCGCAGGAGGCGGCCCTTTTTACTGCCAGGCTTGCTATCCTGCCATCCTCGATCTCCACTTTGTACTCGGGCAGGCCGAATTGCCGACCATAGGCCCCGAGGCCGTCCTTTCTGCCGAGGCCGCAGCAGGTAAAGGGGCAGATGGCGCCCGGTAAATGCCGCCCTGATGCTATAACGGGAACACCCTTTTTGTTGCAGAGTCCTACGAGATATTCGGAAAGATCGGGGTGCCTGAGAAAGTTGAGGACGAGGTCTCCCTCAAAGTCCTCGCTAATGTATTCTTCAGGTTCGTCTACTATAGGCGGCAGGGCAGAGTCGATGTTGACCACCTTTACGATCTGTATGTCCTTGCCGTAGACTTCTATGCCCGCGATTTTGTAGTCTCCCGAACCCATCTCCTCGAAAACAACGAGCCGCTGTTTACTGTCTTTTTCCCTAATACTTTTCACGTGGTAAGCACCCTGTATATTTCTGGAATCCTCTTGTGCAGGATTTTGACCTCCGGAACCAGTACAAAGTTGGCAGTACCATACATTCTTGGAAGGTACTGCCTCGCTGCCTTGTCTATGGTAATGCAAAATGGCTTGATGCCTCGCTGCCTTGCTTCAATGAGGGCCATTCTCGTATCCTCTATGGCGTAAGGGCCCTTGTATTCGTCGTAGTCTTCCGGTTTTCCGTCACTGAGGGTAAGAAGGATTTTTACCCGTGCCTCCACTTCCTTCAGCTTTTTCGTGGAGTGCCTTATGGCTGGTCCCATTCTCGTGTAGTCCTTGGGGCGTATACCCGTTATCCTTGATTTTACTCCGGCTGAGAATTCCTCCTGGAAATCTTTTATTATGAAATACTGACATCCTGTACGCCTCATACCTGAAAAACCAAATATGGAGTATTGGTCTCCAACGCATTCCATGGCGGTTGATAGAAGCACGAGAGATTCCTTGATGGCTCGGTTTATCCAACCCTCTGTGGATGCGCTCATATCAACCAGGAAAAGAACCGCTATGTCCCGACTGTTCTGCACGAGTCTTCGGTAGAGATTTTCACAGGGGCTGAGGCCGGCCTTAAGGTCGGTGTATGCCTCGACGAAGGCGTCTATGTCTACCTCTTGGCCATCCTTCTGCCTTTTTACGACATTGTAATCTTGACGGATCATCTCGAACTGGCGCTTGATGGCTTCAACTTGTCCCTTATACTTTTTAAGTACGTCTTTTACAAAGCTCCCGGACGATGCCTTTGCAGCCATCTCCTTGATAGTACACCAGTCCTGCCTGTAGTTTGAACGCCTGAAATCCCATTCTGGGTAGTGGTGAAAGGAAAAGGCAGGTGTGCTTCCTGACATGGTCTGGATGGTCAGGGAAGGGTCATAGAGACCGGTTGCAAGATCCAGGGCCGATGAGACGTATAAGCTCGGTATCTGGCCAAGGTCCTGAACGATCTCTCGTGCAATTCCGGCAAGTTTTCCCAGCAGTTCCTCTCCACCGCGGAGGCGTAAATGGGAAACTGTTTCCTGGACCGGTCCCTCTTTTTCATCCTTTTCCATTCCCCTTATGATCATGGCCATGGCCTGGTTGATTTCCTCAAGGTTAAAGACGGGCTCTATGGTCCGCTCTCCTGTTTCCTCGTCCACCCGCCGTCCTCTTTTGTTGTTTTTCACCGCCTTTGCGACAATGGTTCCGAGCACCTCGACAAAGTTCTGCTCAAGGGCCTTTCTTCTCTGCCTTATCTTTACATCAAGAGCGCCGAGATCAACGGTTCCAATGTAGGGGAGAAGTCTTTCTGAAAGGGCTGTTTCCACGGGGCCCCTGGAAAGCAGTTCCTGCATGAGACGAAATGTGTCCGCCACACCGCTCCCGGAATCTTTAAGGCCATGTACGAGCCTTCGGATAACCGGGTCTGAAATCAGGTGTTCGTGTGTGCAACCGTATAGAATGAAACGTATGATTTCTCCTGTATGGCTGTTTATCTCTTGCGCATCTTTTTGGCGCTTACAAAGAAGCAACTTTTTGATCGTGTCCAAGTCTCTGCCGATGCCATTAAATTGTTCGGTCAAGCGGGAGTCTATCCGGATGGAATCAAGGAGACAGAAGAGAGCCTCAATATCGGTATGCGGAAAACGTTCCTTCAGGACATTGAGGAGAAGCACCACTGCCGGAGAGTCGTTTTGGCATAGAGGTCCGCAGGGTTCCGGGAAGACATCTGCTACCCTGACGATAGGACAAAGGAAGCTATTGTAACGTATCTCTGCACACTTGTGTAATGCCGCTACCCTATAAAACAAACGGTTTTGCTCCATGGTCTCGAAAAGGGAGAAGGACCCTGGAAGCCAGATGGTTTCCGTGTCCGTGGAAGGAGGTGCGCCGTGCTTGAAATGGACATTTTCCCCGGAAAGGCCACAGGCCAGCATCTGAAGCCCAAGGGATGCCTCTTCGAGGGTAGCCACGTGCATTTTCCCCCCATATCTCAAGGCTGTCTCCTGCGGGTTTGCAAGGTATTCCCTGGCAGGATGAAGCCCCTGGGATTCGTAGATGGAAAGCGCCCCTGAAACCCATGGCTCAAGCTGTTCCACGTTCAAGAACGAAAGCGCCTTCTCTACGTTTTCCATGAAACTGAAGGCCAAAAGGTCGGATACCGAGCAGGCTATAAGCCTGACGAGCCTGAGTACCGGGCCTATTTTCTCGTCCGGCAGGGGTCGGAGAAACTCCACCGCGTTTTTCACGTGGCACGAACCAATGGTATCGGTAAAAAATATGTTAAGAAGCGCTTTCTCGAGCGATTCGTATCTTCTGTGAGTAGAAAGAGCCCCTGCCATTTCGGTGGATTCTTGCATTGTTTTAGAATACCGCTCTGATCATCTCCTTGAGTCCCTCGAGGATTTCTTCGTCGTCCGTAAGGGGCTGGCATATAGCAGCTTCACAAGCAAGAAGAGGCTCTATCCGAGATTTAATTAATTTCCCGGCGTGAACGAGCAGTCTGGTGCTTCCTCCTTCCTGGAGTCCCTGATCTTTCAGGTTTCTTGTCATGCGTCCAAGTCTTACCAGGGCTTGGGCAAGCTCCCTGTCAATTCCTGCCTCATGGGCCACAATTTCTATTTCTTGTTCCTGTTCGGGGAATCTGAAGTCAAGGGCAATGAAGCGCTGCCGCGTGCTGGGTTTGAGGTCCTTGAGGACGCTCTGGTACCCTGGGTTATAAGAGATCCCCAGCATGAACTGGTCGGGTGCCTTGAGGACAATGCCTCTTTTTTCCACTGGAAGTTGCCTTCTGTCGTCCGCAAGGGGGTGTATAACAACGGTTGTGTCCTTTCGCGCCTCTACTATTTCGTCTATGTAGCATATTCCGCCATTTTTCACTGCAAGGGCAAGAGGACCGTCCATCCATACGGTTTCGCCGCCCTTGATTAGATAGCGGCCAACGAGATCGCTGGTGGAAAGGTCATCGTGACACGATATGGTAAAAAGCGGTTTTTTGAGCCTCCATGCCATGTATTCCATGAATCTGGTCTTGCCGCAGCCTGTGGGGCCCTTAAGTAGAATGGGCAGCTTGAAGTGGTAGGCCGTTTCCACAAGCTCCACCTCGTGGCCCTGGGGAAGGTAATAGGGTTCTTCTTCAATGTAAAATGTTGATACTGTATCTGCCGGGGCGTCTTTTTTCATTAGTCCCTTACATTTCCTTTTTTTAGACATGTTAATCATGGATCGGGCCGTTGCCAATTGATAGCGCCTTCTGCTACTTGGAGGGAGACAGCACTGCTCGGGCCTCGTTCATGGCGATTCCTTTCCTGAGAGTGAGATCATTTTGGAGTGGTTGATTTTTTACGACGAATGATACATAGCTTATTAATAAATGGGAAATAAATAGGAAACAAAAATAAAATGACAACAAGGAGGAGACCATGGACAAGAAGGAATTTTACAAGAAAATAGAACAAATATATCCTGATATCGGCCAGTGCGGTATAAATCTTGATGTTGATTACGATGAAGGCAAGAAGGCATGGGTGGTTCACATAGAGCGAAAGGGGAAGAAGCTGGACCACTATCTTGATGAGGAAGACCTGAATGCCTGTATGGAAGGACGCCAGTGCGTCGCTCTTGGCATACAGATCGGAGAACTGAAAAAGGACGTGGAGGAAATGCCTCCAACCCGCCAGTAATAAGGGAGAAGGTTAAGATATCGTGAAGGATGTCTATCCCCGTGTGCGTGATCTGTCTCTTGCCTTTGTCGGGGGAAGCAGGTGATAGTAAGTGTTTACTATGACAAGAAAATTACAAACCTATAATGGATTCTCGGCAAGAAGGCAATGGAAAACGGGGAGTTTTTTACCCGGCTATTACTTGTTGCCAGTGGGCTTGTCCATATCCCAGAGCAAGGGCTGGGCTGCTGCGGATTTTGGCTCCTTCCTGCCTCTACGGTCCATAGTTTCTCCTATCTGATTTTTCCGGTTGTTTGACAGGTAGAAATACCTTTCGAACAGATGTTGGTAGGTGGACCAACTACAGCCCTCCTCCTGCTCCATAGACGCCTTGAGTCCTGCGAGATAGTTTAGCTTGGCGTCAAGGTCATCTATCATGTGAAAAACCATGGCCTCTTCGGTCATGGGAAGTACAGGGGAGCCAAACTCCCTCTGCCCATGGTGGCTGAGGATTACATGTTTGAGAGCCCTCACCTTTTCATTATCTGTTTTTATACCGATGTCTACGCAGGCCAGATCCACCATCTGTACCCCGAGGCTTATGTGGCCGAGAAGGCGGCCCTCGTCACTGTAGTCAATGGGGGGATGCTCCCAGGTAAGCTCCCTGATTTTTCCAATATCATGGAGGAGGCAGGCGCTTATCAGGATGTCTCTGTCGAGCTGCGAGTATTTTCCCGTAATGAGCCTTGCAAGCTCAATAAGGCTTGCAGAATGTTCAAGAAGCCCGCCGATATAAGCATGGTGCATCTTTTTGGCTGCTGGAGCGTTCCGGAACGCCTGGCTTGTCTCCCTGTGCCGGAATATCTCTTTCAAAATTGCACATAGGATATCATCGGCCACCTCGTTCATGGCCTTACGGCACGTCCGCCATGCCTTTTCAAGATCGGCCGGGGACTCCGGGAGGAAATCGGCCGGGTCAATATCTTTTGCCTCAGCACGCTCTGCCCTATTGATCTTGAGCTGGCATCTGCCTGCAAACTCTGTTGCGTCTGCCTCGACGAAGATTATGTTGCCCTTTTCAAACTCGCCGTTGACCGCCTCCGCATTGTCCCAAATCCTTGCCTCTATGTTTCCGGTCTTATCAAGAAGGGTAAGAGTAAGAAAGGGAGAGCCATTCTTTGCGGTTCGAAGGGCCTTTGAGGCGACACAGAAGAGCCCCTTCACCTTCTGGCCTGGTTTTATGTCGGTAACCATTGCGCCCTTTTCCATGGTCATATGGGCCTGTAGGCGTGGGCCACAGGGTATCGCCTTCCGCAGCAAAAGGCCTTCACGGTGATCTTTGGGCCAAGGGGTGCCTGAAGCCTCTTGTATTCGTTTCTGTCCACCATGGAAACCACACGCCTGACCGTCTCCTCATCAAAACCCATCTCCACTATCTCCAGTGGGCTTAGCCGTTGTTCCATGTAATATTCTAGTATGGGGTCAAGGACCTCGTAAGGGGGGAGATCGTCCTGGTCTGTCTGGCCTGGGCGAAGCTCTGCAGACGGCGGCTTTTCAAAGACCCTTTCAGGAATAAAGCCTTCCTTTTGGTTTACGAACCTTGCAACCTTGTACACCAGGGTCTTTGGAAGGTCGGAAATGAACGCATAACCACCAGACATGTCCCCGTAGAGGGTGCAATAACCCACGGCAAGCTCGCTCTTGTTCCCCGTGGAAAGGACCATGTGCCCTAGCTTGTTGGATATGGCCATAAGCAGGTTCCCCCTGATCCTTGCCTGAATATTTTCTTCGGTAACGTCCATGGGAAGGCCTTCAAACACGCCTGAAAGAACATCCAGATAGGCATCAAAAACAGGCACAATGGAAAGGGTGACGGTTCTTATGCCAAGGTTCTTGGCAAGGGCTTGCGCATCCTCAAGACTTTCCCTGGACGTATAGGCCGAAGGCATGAGCACGCCAAGGACGTTTTCTTTTCCCATGGCCTTTACGGCAAGAACGGCAGTAAGGGACGAGTCTATACCGCCGCTAAGGCCCAGGGTCACCTTTTTTATGGAGCAGCGCCTGGTGTAGTCCTTAAGGGCAAGGACCAGGGCGGAAACAACCTGTTCCTCGTGGCACACCGGCCCCTGGCGCACCTGACCCGTCCGGGCATCAATATCCACCAGCACCTGGTCCTGGCAAAACTGGCCTGCCCTGGCGATGATCTTCTCCCCCGGCGCCATGCAAAGGCTTGCCCCGTCAAAGACGAGGCAGTCCTGTCCGCCGACGCTGTTACAGTAGATAACAGGGGCATTGTACCTGTCTGCAATGCCGGAGAGTATGTTCTGCCTGAGCTCAAGCTTTCCCAGGGAAAAGGGGGAAGATGATATGTTTACAAGGATATCAGCCCCCTTTTTAAAGAGGTCCTCCACAGGGTCCCGGTCGTAGCTTTCACAGTGAGGGCAAAGGGCAGGCTCGTTCCAGATGTCCTCGCAGATGGTCACCCCGAGACGTTTTCCGTGAAAGTAAACCGGCTCTGAAACAGGACCAGGCCGGAAATATCTTGCCTCATCAAAGACATCGTAGGTTGGTAGGAGCTGCTTGTGGAAGGTGGCAAGGATGTCTCCGTCCTCAAAAAGGACGGCAGAGTTATAAAGGGGCTTTCCCACGCCTGAATGGTTTTCAGTCACCGTCCCAACCAGGACCCCTATTCCCCTTATCTCATCCACAAGGATGGAAAGGGACCTTGCTGCCTGCTGTATGAAATCACGCCTTTCAAGAAGGTCCCTGGGTGGATAGCCGGTGATTGCAAGTTCTGGAAAGATGACCAGCTCACAGCCCTTGCCCCTTGCCCTTTGGCAGTGCTCACGGATCATCTGCCTGGTCTCCTCAAAGGCCCCTATGGTAGGGTTTATCTGGGCAAGGGCTATTTTCAAGGTAATGCCTTTGTCTTTTGCTCCTTTGGGCTACATGCCCTTATGACACTCTTCCACGGCCTGCTGGAGCTCTTCATCAAGCTCCTTTGGAAGCCCTTCTATCTTCACGTTCAAAAAGCCCCTTACTATGGTGCTTGTGGCCTCCTCCTCGCTTAAGCCGCGGGCCATGAGATATTCTATCTCTTCCTTGGCAATTTTTCCAACAGCAGCCTCGTGGGACATGTCCACGTCTGCCACGTGGGCCTCGAGCTCCGGAATGGCGTGGATAACGCCCTTTTCTGCCAGCATGAGCCCCTGACACTCAAGGTGTGCCTTAATCTCCGGGGCCTTTCCAACGAGGTGGCCCCGGGCCACTATGTGGCCACCGTAGGATATGGTCCTTGATATGATCTCGCCCCTAGTTTCCGGGGCCTCAAGGACTATCCTGGAACCTGTGTCAATGTGGGAGCCTTCAGGGGCAACTATAACCGAGTTGAACCTGGCAATGGCCCCCTTGCCCTTTAGGGTACAGGTGGGAAAGGCCTGTACGGACTTCACCCCCTTTAGAGACACGTAGTTTGAAAGGAAGGTTCCTCCTTCTTCCACCACTATGGCGGTCCTGGGCCTGACGTAAACCTCTTCGGCCCAGTTGTGCACCATGGTGAAAATGAGCTTGGCATCCTTTTTTACGTAAAACTCGGAGATTCCTATATGAAGGCCAGATGTCAGGTGCGGATGCGTAGTGCAGCCCGTGATTATATGAAGCTCAGAGCCCTCTTCCGCCACCACGATGTTGTGCACCCTCTGGGCCACCTTGTCGTTTCTGATGTATAGACATGTCTGCAGGGGATAGACCACCTTCTGGCCCGCCTTGGCCCTGATAAAGTAGCCGTTGTCAAGGTGATCTCTGGTTTCCCGCGTAAAGGCATCCTTGTCCGGGTCTATGAGCTTCCAGTAGTAGTCCTTCAATCCGTCATAGCTTTTGAGCGCCTCGGTAATTGGGAGCATCTCGACGCCCTTGACTTCACAGTTGCATGATACCACGCCACAGTTGGTTTGAAGAAAGGTCCCGATCCTGTTCTTGGCGTCAAGGTCAACGCCAGTCTTCTTAAGTCTGAGGATTTCCTCCTTGTCGAGCTCCGATAGGTTCGTGACTACCTGGGCCCTATTGGCGGGCTTAAACTGTTTCAGGATATCTTCCTCATTCTCTCGAGTGTTATTTAGAACTGGCATTTTGCACACTCCTCGTAACCGTTTTGCTGGATCCTTTCAAATATGTCTATGGGATTCCCGTGACAAACGATTTTCCCATCCAGCATTACATGGCCTTTATCAGCCGTAACATAGTTTAAGATGAATCCGGTGTGGGTGATTATAAGTCCGGACTTGGTCCTGTTGCGGTGTTTATCCTTCTCAAGGAGCCTCCTTATCATGTCGCCTATGACGTTCAGGTTTTCTACGTCCACACCCGACTCCGGCTCGTCAAGCAGGGTCAGGTCAGGGTTCTGAGACAGGAGCTGAAGCAGCTCCGATTTTTTGATCTCACCGCCTGAAAAACCGAGGTTTACCTCCCTTTCCAGAAAGGTCTCAAACCCGTACTCGATGGCGAGCTGAAGTCCCTTATCGGTGCCGTTTCCGCACAGCCTGAGCATGTCCCTGAGCTTGACCCCGCGCAGGGTTGGCGGCCTCTGAAAGGAAAGTCCAAGCCCGAGCTTGGCCCTCTCGTTTAGGGGCATATAGGTTATGTCTGAGCCCTTAAAGGTGATCTTGCCATGCTGGACCTCGTAACCGTCAAACCCCATAATCGTCATCAACAGGGTAGTCTTGCCAGAGCCGTTTCTTCCAAAAAGGCAGTGGGTTTCTCCCTTGCCGAGGTGCATGTCTATCCCCTTCAGGACCTCTTTCCCGTGGACGTCAACCCACAGGTCTTCAATGTGAAGCATCTTTTTCTCCTTATTTGAACCGCTTTAACATACAGCCATTAAACCCGGTATAGCCCTATTTTATTTCGGCTCCAGACCTGGAGCCTGAGGTTTTACGCTCAACTGAAGCCAGAGGAGCCGCCGCAGCCGCCCGAACCGAATGAGCCCGATACGCCTCCTCCAAGGGAAGGAGCAGACGACCCTGAACGGCAGGCAAAGGTGGAAAACTGTTTGGTTACGTCTCCGGACCCGCACGCAGGGCACTTGACCTCCGATGTGGCGCCGGCGGACAGAACAAATTTTTCAAAATTCTTGTTACACTTGTTGCAGATAAATTCATATATGGGCATAATCACAACACCTCGCTCTTTTATTTTTAAAACGGCCTTTTTAAAATAATTTACTTACCAATAATTAATTTATACTAATATGATAAAAACCATCCTTTTAATATTATTCATTCTAATCACAAAACATTTATAGTCAAGAACACACGGGGAGGAAAGTTTGGAAACTATAGACGAGCTAAAATTAATCCTTTCTCCTGAAAAAATCAAAGAAAGGGTAGAGGAACTCGGCGTAAGGATCACAGAGGATTACAAGGGGAAGGACCTCGTGGTCATCGGGATACTGAAGGGAGCCTTCATCTTTATGGCGGACCTTTTAAGGCATATCGATTTGCCCCTGGAGGTGGATTTCGTCAGGCTTCGAAGCTACGGCTCTTCCTCAGAGTCTTCTGGTCAGATATCCATAACCAAGGATGTGGAGCTGTCCTTGAAGGACAAGCATGTGCTGGTGGTGGAAGACATCATAGATACTGGCTACACCTTGAAGTATTTAAAGGAGATGCTGAGACTACATGAAACCGCCTCCGTGCGTCTTTGTTGCCTGATAGACAAGCAGGAGAGGAGGCGCGTGGAGGTGGAGGCCGATTACGTTGGTTTTGAAATAGAAAAGGGATTTCTCGTGGGCTATGGCCTTGACTACGATGAGCAGTACCGCCAGCTTTCAGGAATTTATCATATGAGTCCAAGGTACGAGGCCCGTGGGTTCATGCCTTCGGACAGGTGATCATATCCTGAAACGGGGGCACTGGCACGAAAAAGGTTCCCGTTTTCTGTCGTGACAGGGCCCTTATATCGCAACTATGCGGCAGTTTGCCTTGTTGTTCATTGTGCCCTATCTTCAGCAAATTTCATACATGCAGGGGCAGACTGTTTGCTTGAAAACCTCCATTTAAGCGGTCATTTTTAAAAAGTTTTTTACACATGGCTACCATCTAAAGCTGCCCCCTATCACCGTACAGCGCATCTTCTTACCCGTTTGTCCTATTTAATAGTTTGTCTATGCAATGGAGCGGTGTCATCTTTCCAGCTTAAAGCACGAGCAGCATAACTCCGATACCCTATAGCAGGCGACAACGTTATATCAAAGGAGGTTTTAAAAATGCGCGCCATAACAATCATGACACCTTCACTTATTTGGAAATCCATTTTGGTTGCCGTTTCAATCTGTTTTGTCCTAATGCCATTTTCCGCAGTTCATGCATCAAAAGGAATAACATCTACTTCCATGTTGCTGTGCGCCTCAAATGCCGAGAGCGGCCCTGCCATGTTTCTTGGAAAGGAATACACAAAGGGTTTCAAGGCAGTATTTTTGCAGGTTAATAAAAACGGGGGCATCAATGGCAGAAAAATCGAGCTCGAGGTGCTCGATGACGGATACGAGCCTGACAGGGCCATCGAAAACACGGAGAAGTTTGTCAAGTCCGGCTGCTTTCTGCTGACAGGTTATGTTGGTACCCCCACTTCTAAGGCGGCTCTTCCAGTAGGAGAGAAGGCCGGTCTGCCATATTTCTTCCCATTCACGGGTGCAGAATTTTTAAGAAATCCTGTCAGGCCTCTGGTCTTTAACCTCCGGGCCTCATACTTCATGGAAACAGAAGAGATGGTTCATTACCTTGCAGACGTAAAGGGGCTGAAGAAAATTGCCATCTTCTACCAGGATGATTCATACGGACGGGCTGGGCTTACGGGTTTTAAAAGGGCCATGAACAAAAGGGGCCTAAAAATCGCTGGCGAGGCGACCTACCCGAGAAATACGGTTGCTGTCAGCAAGGCTGTTATCACCATGCGGAGGATAAAGCCTGAGGCAGTGGTAATGATCGGGGCATACAAACCTTGTGCTGCTTTTATCAAGAAGGCCAAGAAGGTGGGCCTGTCTAATACCCGTTTCATAAATATCTCTTTTGTAGGAAGCAAGGCCCTTCTCAAGGAACTTGGCCCGGAAGGTGAGGGAGTTCTCGTTTCCCAGGTGGTTCCCTTCCCGTGGGACAATTCCCTGCAGGGTGTAAAGGACTATGCAAGGACCATGAAGGCCGCATTTCCGGGCTTTGAGCCAGGTTTTGTCAGCCTTGAAGGCTACCTTGCCGCCAAGACCCTGGTTCAAGTCCTTAAACAGGCGGGAAAAGACCCGACGCGGAGGTCAGTTGTGGCTGCTGCTAACAAAATGAAGAACTTCGATCTTGGCATAAAGGAGCCCCTCTCTTTTTCGCCAACAGATCACCAGGGTATGGACAAGGTATATCTTACTGTAATCAAGGATGGCAAATTTCAGCCGGTCACGTACTGAACGGGAGCAGAAAAATGGGACAGATATTCAGCCGGATTAAGATATCGAGGCTCGTTGCTGCCACCTTTGTATTCGGGATAATGGCCCTCAGTATAATTTGCCTCCTCTCATACCTTAACATGGAGGATGGCCGAAAAGGTTTCGACCGGGTGGCATCTCTCGTGGTTGCACAGAATCAAGGTTCGGGCAAATATACAGATACCTCGGCCATATTATCGCTGGAACGGATCAAGGCCGACATGTTTTCCCTCTACGGCGCCACCGAACCCAGGCTTGTAACGAAATACAGTAACGAGGCCCGTAGTGACTTAGAAGCCGTGGCATCCATCCCAGGTGCCAAGTCCGTAATACCAGGGGTACGTACATTTATAAACAAGGCGTCGGAGGTTAACCTGGGGATCCTCGGCGCCATGGAAAAGTGGAAGGCAAGAACGAAAGACATTGTCGGGCAGTACGCACGGGTGCGCAAGGACATACTTGAGGCAGTGGACGATGCCGAACTTAACCTCGTAATGGACGGGGATGCCATTTCAAGCGCAAATAATCCCGCAGACATAAAGAAGAAGGTGGACAAGCTTATCAATGTGGACTACAGGGTTGTGTCCACTCTAAAGGACATTCTTGGTCACTTCCAGGATTTTCTTTTAATCAGGGCTGAGCTTGGCTCTATCGATGCACCGGAATATATGGAACCCCTGAAGGAGCGGTTCAAGGGATCTTCTTACAAGATAGGTCAGCTTGCCGCAAGCCTTAACCGCCTGCCTGTTGGAAGCAAGGTGAAGACCTCTATAGCCAATGCCTTCTCTTCAATGAAAAAGGGCGTTTCAGTGATGTTCTCTCTCAGGAAAAAGATACTATCTGAAAGGGCCGAGAAGGACAAGCTCGTACATCAAATGGCGGCGTTGTCTCACAAGCTCGACAAGATATCTGTTGACCTCTCCGGTGCGATAACGTCGGAGGTTTCCACCATCGCAAGGCAGCAGAAGGAAAGGCTGGACAGCAGGTTGAGGGTAATGGGAATAATTTTAGCCATAAGCGTGTTCCTGTGCCTGTTCATCGGCATATCCCTGACACGCTTCCTATCTAAAAGATTCGATTCAGTTGTGCTCCTTCTAAACAGCCTTTTTGACAGGATATCGAGCGGGAATTTTAACTTCGGTGATCTTGAAAGGCTTAAGGGCAACGATGAGCTTGCAAATATTCAAAATCTTCTTTTTGAAACAGTGGTCAAGGTTGGAAACATCTTGAAGGAGGTATCCAAGAGTTCACAGGAGGTCTTTGACAAGACCACCAAGCTCGAAAAGGCGGCAAACAGTATGACCGTCTCCGCAGACAAGGCAGAAGAGGTGGCAGTGGATATTCAGTCCCTTGCGGAGGTGGCGAATGATTACGTTACAAGGGTAACTTCCTCCATAGAGGAGGTGAACGCCGCTATTGATCAGGTAGTTAACCACGTGAGTTCCTCGAGTGCAGATGCGGCGGATGCAGAAGCAAAGCTGACAGATGTCAAGAGCGCGGTGAATGAGCTTGTAACCTCTTCCCAGAAGATTGGAGAAATCACGAGTCTTATCGGCTCCATTGCCGAGCAGACCAATCTTCTTGCTCTTAACGCCACCATAGAGGCCGCCAGGGCGGGAGAGGCTGGCAAGGGTTTTGCCGTCGTCGCCAACGAGGTCAAGGAGCTTGCCAAGGAAACAGGTGGGTCCGTGGAGGAAATTGAAAAGATAGTCTCGGAGATCCAGGATGGCGTGAGACGGGTAAGTACCACCATAGATCATGCTTCTACGACCATTGCCACTATTTCCCAGGAATCCGTCGAGGTTGAAAGCAGCATTGAGGGAGAAAGGAATGCGATTCACGAAATTACTACCCAGGCTGAAGAAACCAAGCGCGAAACCGAGGTCATAGTGGACAGGATTAAGGAAATAGTTGATGCTTCGCAGACCACCTCGACCCTGGCAAAAGAGGTTAAGAGCGTTTCCGAGAACCTTCAGAGTGTTGGGGCAAGACTTAAGGAGGCGTTGTCAAGGTTCAGACTCGGCGCTGCAAGGGATGCCGATACCGCATAGCCGCCGATTAAAGGTTAACCTGCAATGAGCCCCGGGAGCCATGTTGCGAGCACCGGGAAAAAAAGCAGAAGCAGTATGCAGATTACAAAGGCGGGGATGAAATAGGCTACCCCCCTAAAAACCGTCTCCAGTGGGATATCTTTTCCGGTTCCCGCAACGATAAAGGTGTTTATCCCCACTGGAGGCGTTATGGCCCCAAGGGTGGTGATTATGGTGATGATGACAGAAAACCAAAGCGGATCGTAACCGAGTTTCTCTGCAACCGGGAAGAAGATGGGTATGGTTATCATCAAAAGCCCGAGGGCGTCCATGATGGCGCCTCCCACCACGTATATGAACAGCATGAGAACGAGGATGAAAAACCTAGGCACATTCAGTGCTGCAACCGACCCGGCCACCACGAAGGGGAGCCTGGTTATGGACATGAACTTGCCGAATATCACGGCGCCTGCAACTATCATAATGATCATACAAGATGTCTTTACGCTGTCTTCAATGGCCGCACGCAGCCGTGAAATGGTCATGGTGCGTCCCAGAAATACTATGAGGAGTGCGAAAAAGCTTCCGGCAGCGCCGGCTTCTGTTGGTGTAAACCATCCAAGATAGAGCCCAGACATCACGAGCATGAAGAGGATGACCATTTCTATTGAACCGGGAAGTGACTTGAGCCTTTCCAACAGGCATAAGCGCTTTCCAGACGGCCCAAGCTCGGGTCTTAGTCGGCACAGGAGCGAGATAGAAGCCATGAGCAAGAGGCAAAGAATGAGTCCAGGGACCATGGAGGCGAAGAAGAGCCGTGCAATGGATTTTCCCGTGTAAAGCCCTATCACAATAAGAACCACACTTGGAGGGATTACTACCCCGAGGGTTGCGCCGCTCGCAACGCAACCGGCGCTCAGGCGCTTGTCATAGCCGAGTTTTTCCATCTCGGGCAGTGCTACGGCGCTCATGGTTGCAGCCGTGGCTGCGTTGGAGCCGCAGATAGAGGCAAAACCAGCGCAAGCCATTATGGTCGCCATGGCGATGCCACCACGCACGTGGCCAAACCAGGCATGAGCTGTTCTGTATATTTTTTCACTTACCCCTGCATAGAAACAGATATTGCCCATTAAAATGAAAAATGGGATTACCGCCAGGCCGTAGGATGAAAATATCCTCCATATCTCAGAGGTAACGGATGAAAGTGCGGCTTGGGGGCTTACGACCATGGAAAATCCTGCAAATCCTACAAGGGCCATGGCAAAGCCAACGGGGATATTGAACAGGAATAGCACTGCAAGAAGACAAAAAATGCCTGATAGGCCCACGGAAACTGGATCCATAGTCTATGCCTCTCCCTTGTCTCTTTGGAAGGAGTCCCTGAATGCTGAAATAAGAAGGTTAAGGCTCAGGATGAATAATCCCATGGAAACAAGGACGGTTACCGGATAGAATGGAATGCACAATGTCTCTGACAGCTCACCGCTTTCCCTGAAATTCAGGGCCATGGCCACCATTTTCCAGGATACGGACGCAAAAAAAAGCCCGGAGGCAAGCTTTCCTGTAAAAGACAAAAAATTTTTCCAGGTCCGTGGAAAGCGGCGGAAAAGAATGTCTACCGCAATGTGGGCCTTTTTCTCGTAGCTGTAGCCAAGGCCAAGGCCTGTAACGATAGCGCTTCCAAATCCCATAAGTTCAAAGGAGCCAGTAATGGGATGGCCAAAAGGCCTTAATATCATGTTCGTGACCGCCATGATCATGGAGGCCATGAGAACGACCCCTCCAAGGGAAAGAAGAAACTTGTTGATCCTTGACATGAGAATTCAGAAACAGGGCAAAAGGCCCCTCCCTTGGGCCAAGGGAAAAGGGCCTGAACCTTGTTATTTCGCTTGGGAAAATTCCTTTTCGTACTTTGCCTTAAGGGCCATCAGGTCTTTTAGAAAGGCCTTTGCCGGTAGTCCCTTTGCCTCGGTCTTCTTGAGCCACTCATCCTTTATGGGAGCAACCTTTTGGTGCCACAGCTTGTACTCTGAGTCGCCCAGGGTAATAACCTGTTCGTTGTACTTTTTCCTGGCCCAGGCGACCGAATCCTTCACGTGCTGGTCTATATAGTCACCGGTCCAGAGGGAGTGTTCCCGTGA
Source organism: Deltaproteobacteria bacterium (assembly GCA_015493475.1). GTDB lineage: Bacteria > Desulfobacterota > Dissulfuribacteria > Dissulfuribacterales > QOAL01 > JAADCZ01. The sequence goes on along the minus strand of WGDC01000024.1, from coordinate 4,905 downwards.
AAGCTTATCTATCACCTTTTTTACATTGGCTGGAAGGCTGTCCCACTTCTTCTTGTTCATAACCACGGCAAAGGAAGTGGTCTGCATGTTGCAGATGGTGGCATAGCGGCACGATTCGGCAAAATTAAAGTCTTTCAGTATGTCGAGGGATGAAAAGATGCCCTTTACTATGCCCTTTTGGAGGGCCTCAGGGGTCTCGGACATGGGCATTGCAACAGGGACGGCCCCAAGGAGTTTAAGCGGTTTTACGCCAGCACCCGTGCACCTGACCTCATATCCCTTGAGATCGGAAAGGGTGCGTATGGGCTTTTTTGACATTATGTTGGCAGGCGGTGCAGTGAAAAGGGCTATCACCTTCACCTTTGAAAGGCTCTTTGGCTTATATTTCATATAAAGATCATAAAGTACCGCGTTTGCGACTTTTGCCCCTGAAAAGCCTATCGGCAGGTCCACACCCTCCATAAGGGGAAAGCGGCCTGGCTGGTATGCGAATACCACCACGCCAATGTCGGCAACCCCGTCGATTACCCCGTCCATCATGTTTTTTGCACCAAGCAGGGTGCTCCCAGGGAAGGTCTTGACTGTGACTGTTCCCGCAGTTCTGAGTTCCACCTCTGTCTTCCACTTATTCATCTGGACGCATGGAAAAGTGGAGGCAGGGGGAAAGTTCGCATAGGTCAGGGTGATGGACTCGCCAAAGGCCGTGGTCGCCCCGTAAAGTACAAATAGCACCAAGGCCATAACAGTGGTGGTGGATAAAATAATACCTCTGATTTTCATGATTTTCCCTCCTTTACCTTTTGTCAAATATTCTCTTGGATTTTCTTTCAGACCTTGGCAGTGCGCCGTAATCGACTATTTGCACCTCTGCCGAGACCATGATCTGATTCTTTATCTGCTTTTCAATACCGGCCTGTATCTCCTCATCGTAAGAAGGATCCCCGGCACTGTCCCTCTCCACCTTTATTATCATGTAGTCCCTGGCATCCCGTCTTTCCAGAATAACATTGTACTCGCTGGATATGCCCTCTACGTCCGAGAGTATCTCGTCTATCTGGCCAGGGTAAACATTTACCCCGCGGATGATTATCATGTCGTCACTTCTTCCAAGTATCCTGTCATGCCTTGGAAAGATACTTCCGCACGGGCATGGCCCGGATATCTTCCTGGTGAGATCGCGGGTACGATATCTTATGAGAGGGCTTGCCTCTTTTTGAAGCGTGGTCACGACCATCTCCCCTATCTCCCCGTCCGTAACAGGTTCAAGGGTCTCAGGGTTCAGGATCTCCAGGATGTAGTAGTCGGCCCAGTAGTGGATGCCCTGGTGGAGATGGCAGTCAATGCCAGGCCCTGGGCCGTAAAGCTCGGTAAGCCCGGTGATATCAAAAAGGTGTTCAGCGCCAAGGTGATCCAGGATGGCGCGCCTCATGGACTCGCTGCACCTTTCCGAGCCCTGGATAACCGTTCGAATGGCTATCTTGTCCTTAAGATTCCGCCTCTTAATCTCCTCACCAAGAAGAAGGGCCATGCTGGAGGTGCAGCAGATGCATGTGGGCTTTAAATCTATCAGAAACTGACACTGAAGCTCCAGGTTCCCTGGACCAACGGGAATTGCCATGGCGCCAACCCTTTCGCATCCTGCCTGAAAGCCTGCCCCTGCAGTCCAGAGACCGTATCCCACAGCAATCTGCACCCTGTCTTTTGGCCCGATACCTGCCATCTTAAATGCCCTTGCGAAAAAGCTGGTCCAGCCCTCTATGTCCTTTTTCGTATAGGAAAGAATCTTGCGCTTCCCGGTGGTGCCCGAAGAGGAGTGTATCCGCACAACCTGTTCCTCGGGCACGCTCAAAAGGGGGAAGGGATAGTCATCCCTAAGGTGATACGCCTCTGTAAAGGGAAGCCTTGAAAGGTCCTCAAGACCCTTTATGTCCTCGGGCCTTACCCCTGCCTTGTCAAACTGCCTTTTGTAAAAGGGGCTGTTTTTATAGGCGTGGTCCACTGTCCACTTAAGCCCCTCAAGCTGAATCTTCTCCAGTTCCTTTGCGTCTTTTATCTCACCCATGAAATAGTAAAACTCCCTTTCTTGATATGGCATCAATTCATGATAACCTAACCCTGCTCGTTATCAGCCCACAGGGCAAAAGTCAAGTTTACCCAAAAGGGACATGTAAAAACGGGCATGAAGAAAGATCTCATGGAATTTTCAAACGTAAAGGATGCCATAACATATCTTAATGGATTTCAGTTCCACGGCTTCCGCCTGGGCCTTGAAAGGATCAAGACGGCTCTCCAAGCCCTCGGGCACCCACATGAAAGCTATCCGTGCATTCACGTGGCAGGCACAAACGGAAAGGGCTCTGTCTGCGCTGCCCTCTCCTCCATCCTTCAGGAGGCAGGCTTCAAGGTGGGCTTTTACAGCTCCCCGCACCTTGTAGAGCTCAACGAGCGGTTCAGGATAAATTTTGATCCCATAGGCGACAAGGAGCTCAAGGAACTCATTGAGGAGACGGCAACCCTGGTTGAAAAGGGACTTGAGCTAAGTTACTTCGAGTTCACAACGGCCATGGCCTTCTCCTGCTTTAGAAAACACGGGGTGGATTTTGCAGTAATTGAAACGGGCCTTGGAGGCCGCCTTGATGCCACAAATGTCATAACGCCCGTAGTCTCTGTCATAACAAACGTAAGCCTGGAACACCAAAGCTACCTGGGAAGCACCACTAACGAAATCGCCTTTGAAAAGGCAGGGATCATAAAAAAGAGGGTGCCCGTGGTGGCAGGAAGGCTCGAGGACACCCCTCTTAAGGTAATAGAAGGCATCTGCAAGAAGAGGAATGCCCCCCTGTATCTGCTTGGAAGGGATTTTTTCATAAGGGGGCATGAAAACTCACGCCTCTTTGATTTTTCTTCAGGTGATATTTCCCTCAAAAACATTGGTTTTGGTCTGGGAGGCGGCTTTCAATTGGAAAACGCTGCCCTTGCCATTGAAACGTGCCTTAGGCTCATGGATCAAGGAACCAGGATAGACCACGCACACATAAGAAAAGGGCTTTCAGGAACCAGCTGGCCGGGAAGAAGCGAGCTTTTACGAGGCAAGATATGGGCGTTTCTGGACGGGGCCCATAATGAGGCGGGCCTTGAGTGGCTTTTGCCATCTGTAATGGCCATTTCAAAGGGGATTTCCAGGGTAAAAAAGAAGGTCCTTTTGTGGGCATGCTCAAACGAGGGAGGCGACAAGGACCCTTCAGCCATGCTTCAAAAGGTGGCCGCCCCTTTTGACCAGGTGATAATCACAGAGCCTTGCGGGCCGAGAAAGCCCGTTACAATAGATGAGTGGAAAGAGATGGCGCTTACGCCTTCCTGCCGCCGTGTTCGCCTTGTCAAGGAATACAAGGAAGCCCTGGGGATGATCCTTTCAGAGGGAGGGGAAGAGACCCTTCTTGTTGTGGCTGGCTCCCTCTACCTGGTTGGCCCTGTAAGAAAGGCACTCATTGAACAGGGTTTCAAGAGAGCCAAACAGAAATGGAATTCAGATTAACACTCTGATTCTAAAATCATTTTTATATCATTAAAAAGCTCTGGTATTTTATTTTGGACCACGTCCCACAAGATATTTTCATCTATACCAAAATATGCATGAACAACAATATCCCTCAATCCTGCTATTTTACGCCATTCTATGTTCTTATAGCGAAATTTTATGTCATCAGGAAGTTTTTTAACTGCTTCCTCTATAATAATTATATTACGAACAACAGCATCTACTGTTTTTTCATCTGAATGAAACATTTTAAAAGTAAGCCCCTTGCTATAACGTAATATTCTTTCGCAACTCTCTCTAATATCCTCTAAAAAAAGACATGGATTACGCGACATATATGGCTTCCTTTTCTATGTTAGGACGCAAACGGGGCTTAAGGGCCTTTTCTGTCACTAAGTCAATCTTTTTTCCTAAAAGATCTTCCAAAAATATTTTTAAATCCATATATTCATCAAAAGTGGCTGGGCCATTAAATTCTACTAAAATATCTATATCGCTTTCGGGTTTGTTTTCTCCTCTGACTGTTGATCCAAAAATCCTGAGAGATTTAACTCCAAAATTCCTTCGTATTTCCTGTCTATGTTCATGGAGAATTTTTAATAGACTATTTAAATTCATGGTATCGAGTTCAATTTTTTATGCTTGATAATTTGTTTGTATTTGCTCTGCGACATAAATTTTATACGAAATCGGCAATACAAACGACTGTTTATCTTACTTTTTGAATGGAGAACACACAGGATTTTTTATTTAAAAATCGGCAAAGAAATCTGGTTAGAAACTCAAAGTAAAGAAATAAGCAATATTCCATGCGTTTCTTTACTTTTACTTCAGATGAAGGCTCAATACAAGACTAATCCTATACAGCCCCACCTTCGCCTTCTTCACATTTTTACAGGCATCATAGGAGCCAATGTCTGAAAGAGCCACTAATCTATGCCCCTTAATTCCCATTTCCAGGCCAAAAAACCACAAACATTCCCATTCTGCCCATTCCGACCAAACCGGCCACTGATTCCGAATAAATCCAGCCACCCATTCTGACGTAGGCGGCACTGGGTGAGAAAGGCTGCCCTTTAAGGTACAACAGGCGCTAGATAAAATATTGTTAAATGCAATGCACAATGCATCCAGGCAAAATGGATTAAAAAAATCTTCAAAATTCTTAAGTTTATCTCTTCCTTTCCGATAAAAAAACAACTCATTTTTTCTTTATTTCTCAACTTTCGGACTTGTATCCACAGTCAGCTAACCTGCTGAATTGTTTTCCATAGTGGGGTAGCTGGATGCAGTAAGTGGATAATGGATTTCACTACAATGTCGCTTGCCAAGCTGAATAGCTCTTTGCCCCACCAGCCCACGTGTTT
>WGDC01000023.1 GCA_015493475.1 Deltaproteobacteria bacterium | reverse complement strand
TTAAGGATGGCGAGGTGGATGAGCAGGGCCTCAGGAACTTAGTTGAATGGCAGGTAAAATCAGGTACCCACTGCATAGTGCCCTGCGGCACCACGGGTGAGTCTGCAACCCTTTCCCATGAGGAACACATGAGGGTGGTTGAGATCACCATCGACCAGGTGAGGGGAAGGGTGCCTGTCATTGCCGGAACCGGATCAAATTCCACGGAAGAGACAATAATGCTAACAAAGCATGCCAAAAAGGCCGGAGCAGACGCAGCCCTGGTGATCACGCCCTACTACAACAAGCCAAGTCAGGAGGGGCTTTACCAGCACTTCATGACGGTTGCCAAGGAGTGCAAGTTCCCCATGATACTCTACAACGTGCCCGGTAGGACAAGCGTCAACATGCTGCCCCAGACCGTTGCAAGGTGTGCCAAGAACAGGTACGTCATCGGTATCAAGGAGGCAACAGGGAACCTAAGGCAGGTTACGGATGTAATCAGGTTCTGCCCCAGGAATTTCATAGTGCTTTCGGGTGACGATTTCACCGCATTTCCAACCCTTGCAATCGGGGGAAAAGGCGTAATTTCCGTGGCGTCAAATGTCATGCCAAAGGAAATGGCCAACATGATGAACTACTTCTTTAAGGGCGACATAGACAAGGCAAGAAGGCTTCACTACAAGCTGTTTCCTCTTTTTGAGGCCCTTTTCTTTGAGACAAATCCGGTGCCCGCAAAGACCGCACTTTTTGAGATGGGAAGGATGGACTCGGACGAGGTAAGGCTTCCCCTTGCACCCATGAGCGACGCCAACAGGGCCCGTCTCATGGATGTGCTAAAGTCCATGAAGCTTGTAAAGTAAATCCATTTAAGGAAACAAGAGCAAAAGGAAAAATTCAAATACGAAAACAGGGGTAAAAACATGGTTCGTGCAATAATGGCAGGAGCAGGCGGCAGGATGGGAGGCCGCATCATCACGATGATCAGCCAGGCTGAGGGCATTGAGTTAAGCGCCGCATTTGAAAGGCCAGACAGCCCGGCAGTTGGAAAGGATGCGGGAGTTGTGGCCGGAGTTGGAGAGCTTGGCGTAAAGATAGAGGACAGCCTTGACAAGGTCATTGACAAGGGAGACGTGATAATAGACTTCACCTTTCACGAGGCAAGCGTTCAGCATGCTAAAAAGGCAGCAGAAAAGGGCAGGGCCATGGTGATTGGAACCACTGGCTTTTCCAACGAGGAGTACGAGGCCCTGAATGAATACTCAAAGGCCTTTCCACTGGTCCTTGCCCCGAACATGAGCGTGGGGGTCAACCTTCTTTACAAGCTCCTTGAAACCGCTGCCACGGTCCTTGGGGACGACTATGACGTGGAGATAGTCGAGGCCCACCACAGGATGAAAAAGGACGCCCCAAGCGGCACGGCCCTTCAGCTTGGAAGGGTGGTGGCAAAGGCCCTTGGACGCGATTTTGACGAGGTTGCGGTATTTGAAAGGCACGGACTAATTGGCGAGCGCTCAAGAAAAGAGATAGGCATTCAGACCATAAGGGCCGGCGACATAGTTGGTGAGCACACCGTCCTTTTTGGCGGCATAGGCGAAAGGATAGAGATAACCCACAAGGCCTCAAGCAGGGACACCTTTGCAAAGGGTGCCGTAAGGGCTGCCCTTTGGGTGGTTGGAAAGCCTGCTGGCAGATACTCCATGCAAGACGTCCTTGGCCTTTCATGAAGATAGTACGCTTCATTCCACATGGAAAGGAAGGGACCCTTTACGGGGTTCTAAAGAAAGACAGGATTACTACAATTGTCTCAACCCCCTTTGAAGGCATGATAGTTGAGACCAGCGAGGAGTATGACTCGGAGACGTGCACCTTCCTTGCCCCCTGCACCCCTACAAAGGTGGTGGCAGTGGGCCTAAACTACAAGGACCATGCAAGGGAGCTTGGAATGAAGCTTCCGAAAGAGCCTCTCATATTCCTAAAGCCCAGTTCTTCAGTCATAGGCCCAATGCAGGAAATCGTTTGCCCGGCCTCAAGCAGCCAGGTGGAGTACGAGGCAGAGCTTGGGGTTGTCATTGGAAGGCGCGCAAAGGATGTCATCAGGGAGAAGGCCCTTGATTTTGTTCTTGGCTACACCTGTCTTAATGACGTAACTGCAAGGGACCTTCAGAAAAAGGACGTGCAGTTTACCAGGTCAAAGTCCTTTGACACCTTCTGCCCCCTTGGCCCTTGGATAGAAACAGACCTTGACCCTTTTGGCGTCAGTGTCAAGTCCTTTGTAAACGGGGAAAAGAGGCAGGATTCCAACACCAGCCAGCTTGTCCATCCAGTTGACAGGCTTATTGAGTTTCTCTCTTCCATAATGACCTTAGAGCCGGGGGACGTCATAGCAACCGGAACCCCTTACGGGGTCGGAAGGATTGTCCCCGGGGATGAGGTAGCGGTAGAGGTGGAGGGTATTGGCCGACTTGTTAATCCAGTAGCATGAATCAACCTGAAAGGAATTGTTATGAATCTTGAT
>WGDC01000022.1 GCA_015493475.1 Deltaproteobacteria bacterium | reverse complement strand
GCTCGGAGATGTGTATAAGAGACAGTTTCTATACCTATTACCATGTGTAATTACGTAACAAACAAAAAATACTTGTGAATTAAAAGAATTTACCTGCTGGCCCCTCTTCCCCAATGATGAAAAGATTACAGGAAAAGCCAAAAATTAGAAATCACCCGGTACGGGTAAAAACGGGGTATGAACTTCGTTTTTGAAAATGGGAAAATCCGATACTTAGCAGCTTAATAGATACAAATTCAGATAATTCCTTTTCTCCTGGCTTTTAAGATGGCCTCTTTCCTGCTTTTTGCATGGAGTTTTTGGTAAATCTTCTTGACATAGGTGTGGACGGTGTTGGGGCTTATGTTGCACCTTTGGGCAATTTCCTTGTAGGTGTAACCCTCCTCGATTTGCCTAAGGATAGTGGTTTCCCGTTTTGTCAATATGAATTCCTCTTCTGCCTGGTAGTCGTGGAACTCCCTTATGACCGCCCTTGCTATACGCGGCGACATGGGGGCGCCCCCTTGGTATTGCTCGTAAAGGGCCTCAATCAATTCCCGTGGCGTGGCTCCCTTTAATATGTAGCCACTTGCGCCAGCCTTAATGGCGGAAAAGACGTTTTTCTTATCCCCATATATGGTGTGAACTAAAATTTCCACATCAGGCATCTTGGTTTTTGCCCTTCGTATAAATTCTATACCGTGCATGCCTGGAAGCTCAAGATCGAGAAGTATTATGTCTGGTTTTGCCTTTTCAAGGCAGGACAGGGCGTCCTCGGCAGTGGTATAGCCACCAAGAAGCTCTATGTCCCTTTCTGCCCCGAGAAGGAACTTGAGGTTTTGCAAAAGCAGCTCGTCATCTTCCACTATCAAAAGGCGCATCTCATTTAATTTCCTTTCGTGTCCCCTTTAAAGAGCGTAACACGAAGCCTTACCTCGCCTCCCTTGCCTTCCTCCTTTATTACAAGGTGGCCTCCCATGCTTTCCGCTCGTTTTTTCATGTTGTTAAGTCCCCTACCCCTTCTTTGTTCAGAATTACGGATGCCGCAACCGTTGTCTTTTATAACAAGCTCAACAACTTGGTCGGTTACCTTGATTCTTGCCTCAACCCTTGAGGCGCCGGAGTGTTTCTGCACGTTGGTAAGGGCCTCCTGGAACACCTTCATCACGTTTAGCCTTACAAAGAGGCTCAGTTTCACATCCCTTGAACTTCCACTGTCGTCAAGGGCAAAGGAGACACCATTTCCTGACAGGAGCTGGCTTCCAAGGTAGCGCAGATCAGATATGAATTCACCTGCCCTCTGGTCTCTTTCATCCAAACACTGCATGAAGGACCTGATCTCCGTACGCCCCCTGTTTGCAAGCTGGGATATGGTCTCAAGGTCCTTTTCCACCTCTCCAGCAGGCCTTGCAAGCCTTGCCTTTTCTGCAAGAAGGCCGATATTTGTTGCAATGGCGCCTATGCCATCGTGAAGCTCCCGCACCATCTCTTCGCGCTGCTCCTGGGCCCTTGCTCTTTCTGCCATTACTGCCCTAAGGGCCTGCTCCCTGGCGGTTCGAAGCTCGTTTATACGGTCTGCCAGGGCAAGGGAAAGAAGCACCACATCCAGCACTGAGCCAAACTGTATGCTGTAGATGCTCCAGAACCGGGAAGGCAGCCAACCTACGTTCCAGAGAATGAGTATCATCACCCCGGTCAAAAGGGCAGTCCAGGCAAGTATGTAATAGCGGGCAGAGCGCTGGCCACGCCTCATACAGACAAAGCCGGAAAGAAGCAGGAACGTAACGAAAAAGGCCACGATAACGAGGGTGACCTTTAGCATGATGCCATAGCTTATAACAAGGGAAAGGGCTGCAAGGGCCACTGCTGCAAGGGTTATCCAGTTTAACACCCTGTCGAGGAAAGGCGCAGCGCTACGTGTTGACAGAAAATCCTTTGTAAAGAAAATGGCCCAGATCATGGTTACCCCTGCCAGGAAGAGGGTGGAATTCCTGTTCCACCAGGTGGCACCTGGCCATAGGTACTCGTAGGCAAGGCCATTTGCCGTCATCTGGTAGAGGGCAAAGGATACTATGTAAAGGACGTAGAACAGATAGGCCCTGTCTCTTAGGGAGAAGAAGATGAAAAGATTGTAAAGGGCCATGACCAGCATGATTCCGTAGTAAAGCCCCAGCACAAACTGGGCCTCGTGGTCAGCCTTCCAAAAAACATGCTCATTCCACAAGGTCATGGGGAAATACATGGCGCTTTCTGTCTGGATTCGTACATAATAGGTGCTTAGGCCCTTAGGGATATTGACATGGAACAAAAAATTCCTGTGTTTTATTTCCCTCAAATGGAAAGGAAGGGCACGGCCAGCCCTATGAATCTTGAAGGAGCCATTTCCGGTTGGCTCATAGAGCTCTACGTAGTCCAAGAAGGGAAAGGCTATCTCAAGAAGATAGGAAACTCGTTTGTCGAGAGGGTTTTTTACCTGAAACCTGAGCCAGCAAGGATGCTTGTTGTCAAAGCCAAAATTTATGACCTTGGTGGGCCTGAACTCTTTATCTAAAGGAGGGGATGAAACCTGGCGGATAGAAAGCCTCTTGCCTCTTTCTTCCAAAAATTCAAGATAAGGAGACAGATCGACCCGGGAGAAACCCGGATCAACCCTTAAAACGGGCGCTGCAAAAAGGGCATGGGCCTTTAAAAAGAGGGTTAAGCCCAGAATTACGAAACAGAAAAAAACTAATCTGACACTTTTACTGATGATGAAACGCCTTTCAAAGAAACTCCCTGTTCCCAAATATAGCCAAAATTAAACCCAAAATCAAAAGCACCAGCGAGCAAGAAGTTGCTTGCATCGTACTTACCTGTGGCGTTTCTATCAGATGAAATTTTTCCAGTCAAGAAGGGCTGGCAAAGACCAGCCCTTCTTGGGATTTCCAGGCAGGAGAAAAACTATTTTTGTTTCAGTATGTCCCTGATCTCTGTTAGCAATACCTCTTCATTGGAGGGCTTTGGGGGCTCTGCCGGTTTTTCTTCCTTCTTCTTTTGAAAGGTATTCATGGCCTTGACCACCATAAAAATGGCAAATGCAATAATGGTAAAATCCACAATACTCTGGATAAACCTTCCATAGTTGAGGGTGACCGCCGGGGTCTTTCCAGCTGCCTCTTTTAGTGTTATGGCAAGACCCGTAAAATCAACACCTCCAAGAAGGAGTCCAATGGGCGGCATTAAAACGTCCTTTACAAAGGAAGAAACTATCTTCCCAAAGGCGGCTCCAATGACAATACCAACGGCCATGTCCACCACATTTCCACGCATTGCAAACTCTTTGAATTCCTTCAACATACCCATGTTTTTTCCTCCTTCTTTTTAATACCGCCTCAACAAACTAAAGCAATTCAATCTGCTTCTATTCCTATCAGTAAGCCTTAGAAAAGGACAGTGTTGGTTTATTCTGCTCATTTCAAGATATGAAAGGTTGGGATATTGGAAAAGGCCCGTTCCTTTACAAGCCTTTCATGATAGGCATTTAGGAAATCACTCTCCTTGAGTATCCCAACGACCTCACGGGGATCAGACGCAGACACCACTGGAAGAAAAGAAAAGCCCTTTTCAGCAAATATGTTGAAGGCTGTTTCAAGGTTATCGTCTTCCCTTATGGTTACAGGATTAGGGGTCATGACATCCGCGGTCTCGAGATCAGGGGGGCAGGCCTCGCGATGAACCAGATACCTTCTTATGTCTCTTACCGTTACCACGCCTGCAAGCCTTCCCTCTTTATCAAGAACCACAAAATGTGGAAAGCTGCTCTCCTCAAGAAGGTCCACGAGCTGGCAAAAGGGCGTGTCAATGTTGACAAACTCCGTTAGCGGGCTCATAAATTCAGAGACCCTCATGTCCCTTAGCCTGTTCACCTCGTGGCCCCTCACCAGTTTTACCCCCTCCATGAGAAGCTTGGTTTCATAAACCGAGTAGCCGTGAAAAAGCCTTACAACCAGAAGACTTGGAATGCAGGCAACCATCAGGGGAAGAATGACCTGATAGGTGTAGGTCAGTTCAAAGATGGTGAGCACGGCGGTCATGGGGGCAAGGGTGGTGCCACTAACCACGGCGCCCATTCCCACCAAGGCATAGTAGGCAGGGTTTACCCCAGGTATTGGCAAAAACTTGACTGCGAGGCTCCCAACCACGGTGCCAAGCATTGCGCCTGTAAAAAGAGACGGGGCAAAGATCCCGCCGCTCATGCCTGAGCTTATACAGATACTTGTGGCTGCTATCTTGGCCAGAAAAAGGCCCAGGGCCACTGAAACCAGTACCCGGCCGTTTAGGGCCTTGAGGATTTCACCGTAGCCAACTCCAAGGACCTGGGGCGTCAAAAGCCCCATGAGGCCCACCAAGAGCCCACCCAGACCTGGTTTTAACCACTCTGGGCCAGGGACCTTCCGCCACAATCGCGGCAGCTTGAAGAGACTCCATATGAGCATGAGGCTTGCAACACCGGCCGCCAGGCCAAGAACCAGGTAGATCAAAAGCTCCCAATGGCTTACCAGGGCAAAACTTGCAGGATGTATGGTTGCCCTTACCCCCAAAATCTGTCTTGCCACCACCGTTCCAATGACTGCGGAAATGACAATGTTGCTCATGGAGGCCACTTCCAGGTCAAAAAGAAGTATTTCAACGGCAAACATTGTCCCTGCAATGGGGGCCTGGAAGGTTGCTGCCATGCCTGCTGCGGCCCCGCATGCCACGGCAAGACGCCTTTTTTCAAGATTAAGGGACAAAAGGTGCGATATGGTTGAACCGATGGATGCGCCTATTTGAACAATTGGGCCCTCACGGCCAACCGATGCCCCTGCGGAAATGAGAGTGGAGGTAACGATTGCCTTGAGGGTGGTAACCCTGTGCCTGATCCTTCCGCCACCAATGGCAAGGGCCTTCATGACGTGAGGCACCCCTGGACCCTTTAGTTCCGGTGCCCATTTTGAGATGACTATTCCTGCGAAAAGACCTGCACCGGCGGGTATGAGGAGCCTTGCCCATGCTGGGAGCAAGGATAGCTCCTCGGGAGTGGTCCATAACACTATACTTCCAAGCCGTAAGAGAAAGTGGAAAAGCACGGCACCCAGACCTGCCACAACCCCAATAACAATGGAAGTGAGGATTGGAAGCCCAACCTCCCTCATGACCGTTGCAGCCCTGTCTCTGTCTGGCCTGGGAATCTTTTTCACCCTCTTCCTCTTGATGCTTTTTATTTCTACTTATCATAAAAGTACGGGAAATTTTAGAATAATAACGGTAAGGATCCCGACAAGAGGAATAGCTTTGATAAGTAAAACTCAGGACTCCCTGTTTTCAAGGAGAAAATCCTTAAAGCGCAAAGATGTGGGTGAAAGGCTCCTTTTCCCGTGCCATACAAGGTAGAATAGGCGTTTTGTTAATAGGCCCCTGACAGGAATACTTTTTATGGCTCCGGATTTCAGGTCATCCTCAACGGCCCTTAGGGACAAGATGGCGCATCCAACGCCCGCCTTTACGGCCTGCCGGATGGCCTCTGTACTTCCCATTTCAGCTACCACCTTGAGGCCTCTTATGTCAAGGCCCGCATTCTGAAGGGCTATTTCAGTGGCAAGCCTTGTGCCTGAACCCTTTTCCCTGAGAATGAGTTTCTGCTCGGAAAGGCTGCCTACATCAATGGACTCAAGGTCCCTGAGCCCTGGGTCGTTGCCAGGAAACACAAAGGCCAGCCTGTCATCAAAACATGGCTCAAAGATTAACCCCTTTTTCTCTATGAGGGCCCCAACGATACCCAGCTCGATGGTTCCGGCATAAACAAGTGAAACTATGCTGGCAGTATCCCCTATTTTTAACGACACCTGCACATCTGGGTAAAGACCCTTGAACTTGCCTATGAGCCTTGGAAGTATGTATTGGCCGGGTATGTTTGACCCGCCTATTTCAATGGTTCCAGAATTGGGATCAAGAAGCTGGCTGATGTCTTTTTCTAGCTCGCTCCTCAATCTCAAAATCTGCTTGCAGTAACCGTAAAAGCGTCTGCCAGCAGCGGTTGGGGTTACGGCCCTGCCTTCCCTGTCAAAAAGCCTTACCCCCACCCTTTCCTCAAGGGCCTTAAGATGAGCGCTAACCGTGGGCTGGGTAAGATTGATTGCCTTGGCCGCCTGGGTGATGCTTCCTGTCTGCCAGACGGCCATGAATACCTCGAGGTGCCTGAATTCCATTACCTCTTCTGCCCTTTATGGTTCAGGGGCTTGTCAGGCCGAAATGTTATCCTATAGGAAAATTCCTTGGGATTCTTAAAATCAAGGACGCGTCCTCCCACCTCAGCGTAGGGATACATAAGATAGTTAACCGGCCCTGAAGAAGATGGAGGGTTCAAAGTGATGTCCCTTCCGACACCGAAACGGAGCCTGTAGGCATCTACTCCACCCATGTAATAACGGTAATAGGATCGGGCCTTGTCAGAATCCGGTTCAAGGCCCTCAACAAGCATCATCTTCAGGACATCCGCAGGGTCCATGACCACCCAGCCGTATCCAGGCAGGTAGTATTCCGCCCAACAGTGCTGGGACTTGGTTATATCTCCCACAGCTTTTCCCTTTGAAAGCCTGATTCCAAAGACCTCCCTTGCAGGCACTCCTGCCGCCCTCAAAAGGGAAACGAATACGGAGTGGATATCCACACAGTTTCCCCTGGGCTCAGAAAGAAGGGCAGAGACATTCCCATCACCGCAGTAACAGGTCTCTGGCTTTCTTTGCATGTTCCTTATCACCCAATCGTAGATGGCCATGGCCTTCTCCTGAATGCCCCTCCTTCCTGAAACAATTCTTTCCGCTAGCTTCTTAAGGCGTTTTTCAGCCTTTAAAGAAGCAGAGTTTGGCCTTAAGTAATCTTGAAACAGGCTCCTGTCCCAGCAGGGCTCCTTTTCCGGAAGGTCCTTATCGAGCCTTTCAAGCCTTTTTACGTGGAATGAAACGGTAAGCCTCCGTGGCTTGACATCCCTTGCCCATTTGGCAAAGATAATGAGCCTTTGATATTTACTGTCCGTGTGGATGCCCAAATAGCTCTGGGTGCCTGAAAACCTGAGATTTTCTATTTTCTGATACCTGTCCGATGGCGGGTATGGTATCCAGAGCCTTGCCTCCTTGTCAGAGGCGTGCCCTGAAAGATCAAAGGAAAATGTAACCGTTCCCGACACCTCCCCCGCTGCCTTGCACGGCAAGGCGCAAAAAACTGCCAAAAGCGTCAGTACAATAAGATTTAAAAGATATTTCATTAACACCTGGGCCTCCTGGGAATTTTTTCCATGATGTTAACAAAAAGCCCCCACTCATTCAAATAAAAATATCGACAATAACACTTATATCCATCGCTAAAATCTATAAAAGTCTTACGTTAACCATTTAATGGCTGCGTTTTAACCTACATTTTTAAAAGTTATGAAAGCGAATCAATAATAGAAAATATCTATTAGACATAATCAAAAAATAAATCTACTATTCCCACTTCGTTCATTTTGTTTTTTTAAATCAGAGGCATCCGGGAGGCGACATTGGCAATATCGAGAAGGCGACTCTTAAAACTTGCCCTTATGGCTGGGGCATCTGGTGCGATCCTGCCCTGTATCACCTACAAGGAGGCAAAGGCCCTTGTATCTTCAGCCGAACTCAAGGGCTGTGAAAAACACGTAACAGGCTGCATGTGGTGTCAGTGTGGCTGCAGCATGATCGTTTACGTCAAGGACAACAGGGCGGTCCATGTGACAGGAAACCCTGAAGACCCACTGACCCGCGGAATGATATGCATGAAACCCCTTGGAAGCCTTGAGCTTTTAAGGAGCAGCTACAGGCTCAAAAGACCCCTAAAGAGGGTCGCTGGAAGGGGAGATGAGGCGAAACTTGTGGAGATAGGCTGGGATGAGGCCCTTGACGAGATTGGTCACAGGCTCCTTGAAATTAAAAAGAAGTACGGAGGAGAAGCCCTGGGAGTCTGGGCATCTGGCAGGAGCGCCCTTGATGCAAGGTACATAAGCAAGGCCCTTTGCAGGCTATTTGGCACCAGAAACTGGGAAAAGACCGGGCCCTTTTGCAACTATTCCGGAAAGATAGGCACCGAGACCGTGGTAGGAACAAGAAACACGCCCTGGGTGTACACGGATGATGACTTTTTTTCTGCCAAAGACTTCGTCCTTTTGGGCTCGAACATGGCAGCAACAAAGCCGGTGGTGTTCAGACGCCTCAGGATGCTTCAAAAGTCAGGCAGGTGCAACATAACAGTCATTGACCCAAGAAGGTCTGAAACGGCAGAGGCTGCCGATTGGCACCTTGCCATAAGGCCTGGAACCGACCTAGCCCTAGGGCTTGCCCTTGGAAGATTCCTGGTGGAAGGAAATCTTACGGACAGGGACTTTCTGAAAAATCACTCTGTTGGTTTTGAAAAGTATAAGAAATTTCTCATGCATGGCCCCTTCACCCTTAAATGGGCAGAAAGGATCACAGGGATACCAGAAGGTGAGATAGAGCGTCTTGGCCTTCTCCTTGCCCGCTCAGAAAGGCTCATAATGGTGGCAAATGCTGGGATAAGTCACCATGTAAATGCAGTCCATACTCACAGGACATTTTCCCTTCTTGCGGCAATGACGGGAAGATACGGAAAGAAGGGAAATGGCTATGCCTGCCTTAACAACGGGGCCTTTAAGATCGGCTCATTTCCACTTCCCAAGGGAAAAATCCCAAAGGCAAAAAGAGAGCTTGGGAAAAATCCCGTAATGTGGCTAGAGTCCCTTGAGAACCCTTCCTACCCATATAAGTTAAGGGCCCTTATCTCAACGGGCACACCGGCAGTCCAGTGGCCAGAGCAGCGCAGGCTTAGAAGGCTCATTGGAAAGCTTGATCTCAGTGTGACCAACGAGATCGTTCCGAACATAGGCGCCCGCTATTTCGATTTCATGCTGCCTGCTGCCTTCTGGATAGAGGCAGGAGGGCTTTCCCCGGTTTCTGACGAAAGCAGGTTCGTATGGTGCCCGAAGCTCGTGGATGCGCCTGGTGAGGCCAGGCCCGACAGGTGGTGGTGGATCGAGCTGGGAAAAAGGCTTGGCTTTGGAGATGTCTTTACGGACAGCCTCAAGGACCCAGTCTTTTTGCAGGACCTTTGCGGCAAAAAAAGAGGGTACACCGTGGATAGCTTCACCTCAAAAAAAGATAATGCACTTTGCGCCCCAATTAGCGTCCAAGACGGAAAAATCATTGAGCGGGGCAGCCTTTTTCTTGACAAGAAATTTCCCACCCCTTCAGGGAAGGTGGAGTTCTGGACAACGTCCTTAGAGGAAATGTTTTCTTCCATTGGCCTATCCATCTTCCCCGAGTTTTACTCGGACAAGGCCCTAACAACACTTGGCATAAAAACCGTTGGGTTTTCCAAAAGGCCTGTACCCTGCCCCTTTCAAAAGGGTAAAACCTTCATGTTCAAGGCGGAACTCAAAAAAGAAAGCGGAAAGGAGGCCTCCTACCCCTTGATCCTTACCACCGGAAGGCCGTCTGAGGCCATAATGGGTCACACCTGTCACTGGGTACAGATGCTTCACAAACATGCCCCATGCCAGGAATGCTGGATTCATCCAGAAACAGCCAGAAAAACTGGCATCCGCCACGGACAAAGGATAAAGGTTGAAAGCCCTAAGGGCTCATGCCTTGCAATAGCAAATGTCACGGAATCCATAAGGCCGGACACCATCTTTGTTCCCAACACCTTTGGAAAGGGCATACCCTTTGTCGGAAAGGATTGTGATTTCAAGACAGTGAACTTCCTGACAGACATTGACAGCCGCTGTCCAGTCTCCGGACAGATTGCCTACAAGGCAATAAGGGCAAGGATAGGGCCAGCATCATGAAAAAGGGTTAAAAGCGGATTCACCTCCGGGCCTTTTCTGCCTGTTTCTGCAAGTAGCAAAGGACCGGGGGAAGGCCTCCAAGTTCCCTGTCAAGGAGCCTCCAGCCAGGAAGCAGGCCGTCCATTAAGGCCTTGAATCCCGCACCATGATTTGCTCTAACCAAGTGGGCCATCTCATGCACGGTGACATACTCGATAAGTTCCTTACGCAGCCTTGCAAGGTCAAGGTTCAAGGTGATTGCAGCCCGGGAGGTGCTGCAACTTCCCCACCTGCTTTTCATGGCACGTATTCGAAGCCTTCTCACCCTTCTCCCGATCCTGCTTTCATAGCGCTCAATGACAGCTGAGGCCACCTTCCTTAGCCAATTAGACCTAAGTAATACACACAAAACAAAAAAACGGTTTAACGCCTTGCCTTTCCTGGAGCCTGGTTTATTATTCCATGTCGCAAGGCGTCAACATCTCCCCAGGCACCATTCTCAGCTTCAAATCCCTTTAAAAAAAGCAGTTGAGAATCATTTGTCCGAAGTTAAAAGCCGGCTAATGGCCTGTGCAAGGAAAAAGCCGCCTCTTTAGAGAAAGAAACCGGCCCCTTAACAGGCCTATTTCAGAAAAGGAGCATAAATGACAGATCAGAAATATTTAAGAAACGTGGCAATCATTGCCCACGTTGACCACGGAAAGACCACCCTTGTGGACCAGCTTTTCCGTTCAAGCGGCATGTTTCGCAAGAATCAGCAGGTAGAGGAGCGGCTCATGGACTCCATGGACCTTGAACGTGAAAGGGGCATCACCATTGCCTCCAAGAACGGCTCCTATACCCACGGAAAGTACAAGATCAACATTATCGACACGCCAGGACATGCAGATTTTGGCGGGCAGGTGGAGCGAGTACTACGCATGGCAGACGGTGCTCTACTTCTCGTGGATGCCCAGGAAGGCCCCATGCCCCAGACCTTCTTCGTGGTGAAAAAGGCCCTAAAGGCAAACCTTCCCATTCTCCTTGTGGTAAACAAGATAGACAAGGAGGCAGCCCGGTGCCACTGGTGCGTGGACCAGGTCTTTGACCTGCTGGCAAGGCTTGACGCCCCAGACCACATCCTTGATTTCCCGGTGCTTTACGGCTCTGCTAAGGAGGGTTACATGCTAAGGGAACCAGAGGAGAGGCCCGCACCTGGAAAGGGCATGGAGCTTGTTTCCGAGATGATAATCCGCCACGTTCCTCCCCCTTCGGGCAGCCCAGACCGCCCCCTTCAACTTCAGATAAACACGGTGGACTACTCACCATATCTTGGCAGGCTCGGGATTGGGAAGCTCTCAAACGGGACCCTTTCAATAAACGACTCTGTGGTTGTTGCAAGAAGGGACGGCTCCATAAGCCCTGTCAGGATAACCAAGATATTTGGTTTTGAGGGGAACAGCCAGGTTCCCCTGGAAAAGGCCTCTACTGGCAACATCGTGGCCGTTGCAGGCATGGAGGATGTAACCGTGGGTGTAACCTTTACGGACCCTGAAAATCCCTCACCGCTTCCCCTTATTGAGATTGACCCGCCAACCATTTCAATGAACTTTATCCCAAACGATGCCCCCTTTGCAGGAAAGGAGGGCAAGTTTGTTACCTCCCGGCACCTTGAAGAGAGGCTTAAAAGAGAAACACTGGCAGATGTAGCCTTGAGGGTGGAGCCTCTTGCCGACTCTGCCGGGTTCAAGGTCTCAGGCAGGGGTGAACTTCATCTTTCCATCCTGATAGAGAAGATGAGGCGCGAGGGTTACGAGTTCCAGGTTACGCGCCCAAGGGTCATCATGAGGGAGGAGGAGGGCGGGCTTCTTGAGCCCTTTGAAGAGCTCACAGTTGATGTGGATGAGCAGTACCAGGGCGTGGTCATAGAAAAGCTTGGGAGACTAAAGGGCGTCATGAAGGACATGGAGGTGAAAAACGGCATGGTGAGAATGAAATTCATTGTCCCCACGAGAGGCCTCCTTGGCTACCGTTCCCAGTTTCTTTCAGACACCAGAGGCATGGGGGTCATGAACTACGTCTTCTCCCACTGGGGAGACTACGCTGGAGAAATACAAAACCGGGTAAACGGCGTGCTAGTTGTCAAGGAAAACTGCACAAGTGTGGCCTACGCGCTCTTTAACTTGCAGGAACGCGGGAAGCTCTTTATCCGACCTGGCCAGGAACTCTACAAGGGGCAGATTATAGGAGAGCACTGCCGCCCCCAGGACCTGGTTGTGAACCCTGCAAAGGGGAAAAAACTTACCAACATGCGGGCCGCAGGGTCTGACGATGCCGTAATCCTCACCCCTCCGGTGGAGATGAGCCTTGAGGACTGCATCTCCTACGTAAACGACGACGAACTCGTTGAGGTAACCCCTGCCTCCATAAGGCTCAGGAAACAGTCAATTTCTCCCGTGAGCTAGCCAGAATGTATTATTTCTTCATTAAAAATAATCCCCTGCTTGGCTCTGAACAATAGTCTGGCTTTGCGATGACCATGAAACCCGCAGATGCTTTTTTCACCCCTTTTGCCGCGCCGAGTACGGAAGGCTCAAAGTCTTAACAGGCCCCCGAAGGGGGTGGCGGGATGAATACCGCCATCGCCCATTGGGCCATGGATGGCCCCTTTGGGCGACCAAGACCGGAAGCCTTCCGGCGCAGGGAAAAAGCGGCAACGGGGCGCCCTTTTCTTTGGTTCTTTCTTTTGGGCGAGCAAAAGAAAAGAACTAAAAACTCTTGAGGAGGTTAAAACTTACTCCTGACGTTCCCTGGCCCCAGTCAAGCCTCTCGCCACATCCCTTTCATC